>NZ_JBKGXS010000005.1:0-360765 GCF_046546475.1 Pseudonocardia phyllosphaerae | reverse complement strand
CCCCCCCCCGACGTGCCAGCCCTCCATCGACGAGGTGAGGCCGTTCATCGAGTGGCTGCCCACCATCGGAACGCCGCCGATCACCTCGCCCGGGATCCCGCTGCCCTGCAACGTGTTCATCATCTGCACCCAGTTGCCCTGCTGGTCCACGATCGACAGTTCGCAACTGCCTGCAGGCTGGGTCGAGGCACCGGAGGCCGCCACCGCAGGCAGGCCACGGGTGAGGGCGACGTGCTGGGTCAGGTCGGTGTGCGCGCGGGCGTGACGCAGGATCCGGGCGTAACCGGCGATCATCTCCGGGGCCGTCATCGCGGCACCGGCGTCACCGAACAGGAGCGGATCGTTGAGCAGCCCGGTCTCCATCCCGGCCCGCCGCAGCGCGTGAGCCAGGTAGTAGAGCGACTCCGCCGATTCCCACCAGTGCCCGAGCGAGGTGACGTCGAGCTCGTCGAGCATGCCGAGCACGATCTGGCAGAACACACCCTGGCGCTCCGGCGGCGACTGCTGCACGACGGTGTGGCCGTGGTGCGTCCAGGTGTAGGGATCCGACCAGCGCGGCGGGATCGCAGTCATGTGCTCGGGCTTGATCGCCCAGCCGAGCGCGTTGGCCCGGGCCACGAACTGCTGGGCCCACTCCCCTGTCAGGAAGTGGTCGGGGCCCTCTGCGGCCACCTTGCGCATGGTGGTGGCGAGCTCGGGCGAGGCCCAGCGGTCACCGACCTGCGGCAGGTGCCCGTCCGGGGTGAAGTGGCGACGCCCGGACTCGGTGTAGAGGAAGAAGTCGACGGTCTGGGCCATCACCAGGTGCTCGAACGAGGTCACCTCGTGACCCTTCTCGGCCCAGTCCACGGCCGGCTCGCACAGCTGCGACCACGGCTTCGTGGCGAACCGCTCGTAGAGCGCCTTCATCCCGGGCATGAAACCGGGGATCACCCCGATCGGCACGCCGGGAGCCGGGGCATACAGGCCCTTCCCCATCGGCACCGGCGCGAACCGGGGCAGGCCCGGCACGATCGTGCCGCTGCTGTTGAGCTCGTGGATCCGGCCGCTGGCTGCGTCGTAGACCAGTGCGGTGACCGTCCCCGCATGATTGGTCATGTCCTGCTGGACGACCGCCTGGACCATGCACCCGGCGATCGCCGCGTCGACGGCGTTACCGCCGCCCCGCATGGTCTCGAGCATCGTGTCGGTGACCACGGCATGTTGGCTGGACGCGACCGCCTGCGAACCTGCGACCGCAGACTTGGGGCCGACACGGCCCTGCCCACTGCTGACCATGCGGGCCACGATGCCCGCGACGACCGTGTCGCACCAGCAGCAGTCGTAGCGCTACCCGGGTCGTGTGTCGCGACATCTGTCGAATTCAGACCGGTCGCTCCCGGAGTCGCCGGGCCCCTCGATCACCGGCTGGGCCCTGCCCTTCTGAGCCTCCGTGGCAGGTCCGGCGTGACGCGGCTCCCCGGTGACCCCCACCCCACCCGTGCCGTCGCCTGCCACCGCGCCACGTAGGTTTGGGGACGTGAAGGTTCTGCTGCTCGAGAACATCCATCAGGTCGCCGCCGACGCGTTCCGCCGCGCCGGCTTCGAGGTCGACGCGCGCTCCGGATCGCTGTCCGAGGACGATCTGGTCGCGGCGCTCCCCGACGTCGACCTGCTGGGTATCCGCTCCAACACCACCATCACCCCGCGGGTGCTCGACGCCGCGAAGAACCTGCACGCGATCGGCTGCTTCTGCATCGGGACCAACCAGGTCGACCTGCCCGCCGCCTCCGAGCGCGGCGTCGCCGTGTTCAACGCGCCGTACTCGAACACCCGCAGCGTCGTCGAGCTGGTCCTCGGCGAGATCGCCGTGCTGGCCCGCCGGCTGACCGAGAAGACCCAGCGCATGCACGAGGGCGTCTGGGACAAGTCCGCGAAGGGCTCGCACGAGTTCCGCGGCCGCACCCTGGGCATCGTCGGCTACGGCAACATCGGCACCCAGCTGTCCAACGTGGCCGAGGCCGTCGGCCTGCGGGTCATCTTCTACGACACCGCCGACCGCCTCGCGCACGGCAACGCCCGCCGGGTCGGCTCGCTGCGCGAGCTGCTCGCCCAGGCCGACATCGTCAGCCTGCACGTCGACGGCCGCCCCGGGAACGCCGGCCTGTTCGGCGCCGAGCAGTTCGCGATGATGAAGCCGCGCTCGATGTTCATCAACGCCTCGCGCGGCATGGTGATCGACGAGCAGGCGCTGCGCGACAACATCCTGTCCGGGCACATCGCCGGTGCCGCCGTCGACGTCTTCCCCGCCGAGCCCAAGGCGCAGGGCGACCCGTTCGACTCGCCGCTGCGCGGGCTCGACAACGTCATCCTCACCCCGCACATCGGCGGCTCGACGCAGGAGGCGCAGGAGGAGATCGGCCACTTCGTCTCGACGAAGCTGATCGACTTCGTCACGACCGGAGCCACTCCCCTGTCGGTCAACCTCCCGCAGGTCCCGGCCCCGAGCCCGGACAGCGCGTTCCGGCTCGCCTACCTGCACCGCAACATCCCCGGCGTGCTCGCGACGATCAACAAGCTGCTCGCCGACACCGGGGTGAACGTGCTCGGCCAGTCGCTGTCCACCAGCGGCGAACTCGCCTACGTGCTCACCGACACCGACCGCGTCCTGCCCGACGACGCGCTGTCGGCCCTGAGCCAGGCGCCGGAGACGGTGTGGCTGCGCTCCTGGAAGCTCTGAGCCCCGCGTGACCGGAGCGGCCCGTGTCCCTCAGAAGGATGTGGGCCGCTCCGTCGTCTCGGCCCGGGTGCCGCGGGTGCGCGCCTTCGCCGACACCGACGCCACGTCCGACGGGTGCACCGGGCCGTACTCGCCGTGGTAGACGACGTAGTGCTCGGCCACCGCCGGGCGCCGGAAGAGCCGCGACCCGCCGTCGGAACGCCGGTACACCAGCGGCGCGCACTCGTAGCCGAACACCGCACGGGCCCAGCCGTCGCCCTCCCCCTTGCCGAGCGCGACCGCCGACCCCGACGTCCGGTGGTGCGCGGCCACGGCGAGCCGCCAGATGCCGAGCCCTGGCGGTGTCTCGGCGTCCGGGTCGGCGCTGGCCACGAGCTGAAGCTCGGCGTCCTGCTCGCCGCCCGCGACGCTGACCTCGATCCGCCGCCCCGCGGTCTCCGGGTCCGGGTACCAGTGCAGGACGGTGCGCAGCTCCTCCACCTCCGCGCGGTGCGCGGCGTGGATCCGCTGGGCCAGCTCGACCGTCCGCTTCCGGCGCAGGACGGCGTTGACCAGTTCGCCCTCATCCGTCATTCGGTGACCCCATCGTCGTGCCGCACGTCACAGCCGTCCTTCACAGTAGTTCAGGGGTGACCGGCGGGGCGAGACCCGCGTCACGGGAAGCGGCGTCGTCGCCAGGGTTCGGACCTCCAGATGATCATCGGTGCGTCGGCGCCCGCAAGCCGGTGTCGGCGGGGCCACAGGGCACCCGCGGCGCAGGCACCCGGCGGCATGGGTCACGCTGGACCGCGTGAGCACACCCGACTGGGTCCGCCACGCCATCTGGTGGCACGTCTATCCCCTCGGCGCGACGGGGGCGTTCCCCTCCGGGGACAAGGAGCCCGACGGCGCGCTGCACGACCTGCGCCGGCTGGTCCCCTGGCTCGACCACGCGCAGCGCCTCGGCACCAACGGTCTGCTGCTCGGCCCGGTTTTCGCCTCGGCCACCCACGGCTACGACACCGTCGACCACCTGCGCATCGACCCGCGCCTGGGCACCGAGACCTCGTTCGACGAGCTGGTCGCCGCCGCGCACGAGCGGGGCCTGCGGGTGCTTCTCGACGGCGTGTTCAACCACGTCGCCCCGGACCACCCGTGGGCCGTCGCGGCGCGGGAGAACCCGGACGGGCCGGAGGCGGCGCTGTTCCGCCGCGACGAGCACGGCGGGATCGCGACGTTCGAGGGGCACGGCGGGCTGCTCGCGCTGGACCACTCCCGGCCCGAGGTGCGCGACCACGTCGTCGAGATCATGGAGCACTGGCTGGAGCGCGGGATCGACGGCTGGCGCCTCGACGCCGCCTACACCGTCCCGGACGAGTTCTGGGCCGACGTGCTGCCCCGGGTGCGGCAGCACTTCGGCGACGCCTGGTTCCTCGGCGAGGTCATCCACGGCGACCACCCGGCGATCACCGCCGCGACCACGATCGACGCGCTCACCCAGTACGAGCTGTGGAAGGCGGTCTGGTCGAGCCTCAACGACCACAACCCGCACGAGCTGGCGTGGGCCCTGACCCGCCACGACGGGTTCGTCGAGGCCGGGTCGGTGCCGCAGACCTTCGTCGGGAACCACGACGTCACCCGGCTCGCCACCGTGCTCGACGACCGCAGGCAGCTGCCGCTGGCCGTCGTCGTGCTGTGCACCGTCGCGGGCTCCCCCTCGGTCTACGCCGGCGACGAGTGGGCCCAGCAGGGCCTCAAGGAGGAGCGCGAGGGCGGCGACGACGCCGTGCGCCCGGAGCTCCCGGTCGACGGCGAGCTGCCCGCCGACGCCGACCAAAACGTCCTCGCACTGCACCAGGAGCTGATCGGGCTGCGGCGCAGGCACCCCTGGCTGTACGCGGCCCGCACCGAGATCGAGGAGACCACCGACCGGCGGCTGGTCTACGTCAGCCACGGCGAGCTCGACGGCACCGCCGGCGCGCTGCGGGTCACCCTCGACTACGGCGACGGCGACGCCGCCCCGTCCTGGTCGGTCGACGAGGTCTGACCCGCCGACCTCCTGACCCGCCGACCTCCTGACCCGCCGACCTCCTGAGCCGACGGGCTACAGCTCGAGCCTCAGGTACACGCTGTTCGGGTCCTCGGCGTAGCCGGCGAACGGTGGGCACGGGACGAAGCCGTACCGGGCGTAGAGCCGCCGGGCGGGGGCGAAGAAGTCCTGCGCGCCGGTCTCCAGGCTCAGCGTGCGGTAACCGCGGCGACGGGCCTCGGTGATCAGGTGCTCCAGCACCGCGGCGGCCACGCCCCGTCCGCGGAACCGCGGGTCGGTGCGCATGGACTTGACCTCGCCGGCGTCCGGGGCGAGCTCGGACAGCGCGCCGCACCCGAGGATCTGTGCGCCGTCCCGCACGGTCCAGAACGTCACCGAGGGCTCGCGCAGACCGTCGAGGTCCAGCGCGTGCATGCTCTCGGCGGGCGACTGGCGGGCCATGTCCGCCAGGTGACCGGCGAGGAAGTCGGCGATCTCCGTGCCGGACAGGTCGTCGATACCGATACGCACCCGGCCATCCGACCACGGGTCCGGTGCGCCGCTGCACCCAGGTCAAGAGTGCCTCAAATATGCGTCCCCCTGTTCGCGGCGCCGTTATCGTCGTCACACGCGTTTTCACCGGGGAGGAGAACACCATGGACGTGGTCGTCGCGGTACTCCTGGTCGTGTTCCTTGCGGCACTCGCGATGCGGATCGGCAGCGCGGGACCGCGCCGCGGAGGTGGCCGGTACCTGGTGACCCGTCCCGGCCCGCCCGGCCCGGACCGGCGGTCACCGCGGCTCTGAATCGATGTTGCACGGGCGTTCCCCACACGATTCCGGCGTCGATATGCTCGGCGGAGACCGCTCCGCGAGTCGGCGCCGGAAAACGATGAAGGGACCCACGTGGCATCTGTCGAATCGACCCGGATCGTCGACGACCTGACCGGTGGCACCGCGGACGAGACCGTGGTCATCGGGATCGACGGCGGCCGTTTCGAGATCGATCTGTCTGCGGCCAACGCCGAGCGGCTACGGGCGGACCTGGCACCGTTCCTGGCCGTCGCCCGCCCGGCCGACACCCCGGGCGCGCGGCGTGCCCGTGGCCGCGCGCAGCGTTCGACGCGGGCGGTCGAGACCGGCGGGCCGGGCACCGACGCGGCGGCCCGCAAGGAGAACCAGGCCGTACGGGAGTGGGCCCGCGAGCACGGGTACCCGATCTCGGCCCGCGGCCGGATCCCCGCCGAGGTGCTCGACGCCTACCGCGCGGGACGCCCCGGGGCCCTGCCCACGGTCCCGGCCGAGCGGGCCCCCGCACCGGCTCGCGAGACGGAGCCTGAACCGGCTCCAGAGGCGGAGCCCGCGCAGGCCGAGCCCGAGAGCACCGGCCCGACCCGGACCTCCCCCTTCCAGGCCGCCGAGGCCCCCGCCGCCGAGCAGCCGTCCCCCCGGGACTCCGAGGACGACCCCGGCGTCCCGATGATCCACTTCAGCGGCTGAGCCCGCGGCAGACGGGACGGGGCGCGCGACCGGTGGTCGCGCGCCCCGTCCTCGTTGTTCCGGGCGCGGCTACCGTTCCGGCGACGGGATGCCGGGCGGCGGCGCGGGCAGCGGACCGGGGCTGAACCGGCCGGAGCGCTCGACGTCACGGCGCTCCAGCGTCGGCTCTGCCGCCTTCGGGCGGTACGGCGAGATCGACTGCACCCGGCCCCAGTCGCGGGTCGGGTCACCGTCGAGGTAGGTCCGCAGCTCGGTCTGCTTGCCGATCAGCTGGATCCAGCCCAGCGGCCCGCCGGCCTGCGGCGACGACCAGCCCTCGCCGTCGAACCGCATGCGGCTGCCGTCGGCCTGCAGCCGGTAGGCGGGGATCTCGGCGATCCCGCCGCTGGTGGTGAACGGGCGCAGGCACGGGCTGGCCAGCGACACCGGGTACTCCAGGAACATCGGCTGGTCCCCGACGAGGCGGGACAGCGGCGCGAGCTGCGGCGCCCGCATCGGGGCGACGGCGAGCCAGCCGTCGGCACCGAGCGAGTTGTCCTGCGCGACGAGCCGCACCTGGGTGGCGGTGCGGGCCTCCTCGGGCAGGTCGAAGCGCATCTCGCGCCAGGGCCCCTCGTCGCCGCGGCCGTCGTCGACCACGTTCTGGGCCACGACGCGCACGCGGCCGTCGGCGAGGGTCGTCGCGTACTGGATGGTCAGGCGGTTCCCGCCGCCGAGGCGGCCGGCGACGGTCAGGACCAGCGGTGTGGTCCCGGCCCGCTGGCCGTCGGTGAGCTTCGACCATTCGGTGCGCAAGGTGCCGGTCGTCTTCCCGGACTTGTCGTAGCTGCCGAACGCGGGTGCGGAGTCGCCGCCCAGGCCGCCGGACAGGACGTACTCGTACCCGGAGACGCCGCTGCCGCCGCCGGTGGGCGGCACGCCGTCGCGCTTGAAGCCGGAGCCGCCGCTGGTCGGGACGAGCAGCTGGGCGTCGGGACTGTTCGCCGGGACGGTGCCGGGCGCGAGCGGGGTGGGCTTGCTCTTCGAGCCCGGCTTCGGCGGCTGCGCCACCTTCGGCAGCAGGTCCGGGCGTGCCGGCGGGGCCATACCGGTCGGCTCGGGCGCGGGATCGAGGACGCCGTCCACCGGGCGGCGCTCGGCGAACACCCGGCTCGACAGACCGCAGGAGCCGCCGAACGGGTGGGTCAGCGCGTCCTCCCCCATCGACCACGTGTCGGCGCGGGCGTCGATGGACTCGGTCACCGAGTACAGGTTGAACCCGACGAGCAGCAGGCACAGGAGCGCCAGCGGCGCGGACGTGAGCCGCAGCGCCCGGGTCGCCCGCAGCGCCGGGAAGTTCCAGTTCCGGTTCTCGTGCTTCTCCCACCACGGCCCGACGACGGGCAGCCGCTCGATCCAGGGATGCAGCCAGGCCAGCTGGTCGGGGTGGCGTTCCTCGCGGATGCCGCGCAGGTGCTCGATCGCGGCCCACACCGCGAGCAGGAACGCGATCCCGACCAGCCAGGTGGAGAGCTCGTAGTCCTTGTAGGTGATGACCCCGTTGTTCCAGGGCACGTCCCAGTTGTTGGTGTACCACCACATGTTCGGCCCGGCCGAGGACAGCGCGGCCACCACGAGCACCGCGGACAGGAACGCCAGCCGGTTGCGCAGCGAGCGCAGCGCATCGGTGCCGGTGGCGATCGCGGCGAGCGCGATCATGCCCGAGCCGAGGCCGACCAGGTCACCGAAGTGGTGGGTCCACTTGGTCGGGGTCAGCGCGAACACGACGAACGAGATCATCGTGGACGCGACGAGGCGCTGCGCCGGGCCGAGCGCCGCCCCGGGGATGCGGGACTTGCGGACGAGCACGATGAAGCAGGCCAGCGTGCACAGGATGACCAGCAGGATCGGGAACCGGCGGGCGATGGAGCCGTCCGCGCCGCCCATGAACAGCGGGGCGTAGCGGGTCGCGACCTCGGTGTACCAGGGCCAGTTCGGCCCGATGTCCTCGCGCAGCGTCGTCGACTCCGACACCGCGGCCCAGGACTGGTCGGCGTAGGCGACCATCAGGATCGCCGACCCCGATGCGAGCAGCGGAGCCAGCACGGTCAGCGTGCCCTCGGTGCGGCAGCGGTCGCGCAGCAGGTGGAACAGCGGCCGCACCGCGGCCAGGAACGGCCCGACGGTGATGAGCCCGGCCGGGTTGGCGCCGATGGCCAGGGTGGCGGCGATCAGGCCGAGCGCCAGCGGGATCAGCCGGCGCAGTGCGACCGCCCGCTCGACCGACACCAGGGACAGCAGCGAGCACACCACGACGACCGGCTCGGGCCGCAGCCCGGAGTTGTAGGCCATCCAGAACGCCAGGAACACCGACGCGGCGGCCCAGGTGGCCGCGTGCGAGCGGCGGGCCTGGCGACCCAGGCGCGGCAGCAGGCCGCGGCTGACTAGCCACCACGAGGCGATACCCATGATCACGCCGGGCAGGCGCAGCCACAGCAGCGAGTCCGAGACCCGCACCCAGAAGGCGTAGAGGTCGTAGAACCAGCCGAAGGGGGCCTCGGCGGCGTCGTACCAGCGGTAGTAGTTGCCGACGTAGCCCGAGGTCGGGACGTCGCGGGCGATGCCGAGGGTGAAGCCGTCGTCGGTGGTCTGGCCACCGATCACCATCCAGACCAGCAGCACGCCGACGACGAGCACGTCCACCGCGCCGGGCCGGGCCCGGGACCACCACCGTCGCAGCCGGGGCGGCCAGCGGCCCGCGACCAGGCCGCCGATGTGCTCACGGAAGGCGCGGTGCGGGCGCCTGCCCCGGCGCCGGTCGACCCCGGCCAGCGCCCACAGCGCCCCGGCCAGGCTGACCGTGGCGGCGACGGTCACGGCGGTCTTCCAGAAGCTGGGGCTGGTGTCCCACCGGGTGTCCGGGGTGACCCGGACCGCGGTGCCGCTGGTCGGGTCCTTGGCGCTGTCGAGGTCGGAGTAGATCCCGACCGACTGCGGGCGGATGTCGGCGGCGAAGGTCTGCGCGCCGATGCCCAGGTCGGCCACGGTCTGGACGCCGTCGGTGCGGATGGAGACCGTGCAGTCGCGGCGCAGCGGGGCGCTCGTCAGCTCCATGCCGCGGTTGAGCAGGGTGAGCTGGCCGTTGTCGACGGTCAGCGTCATGCCGAGCCGGGCGCCCTCGGAGGACTCCGGAGGGACCGAGGAGAACACCGTCGCCGCGCCGGGGCTGCGGTCGTCGAGGCTGGTGATCGCCGCGCACGGGACGACCACCGACATCGACTGCGGCCGCAGCGCGACCAGCGGCGCGTTGACGTCGCGGGTACCGGTCTGCGCCGACGGCCAGACGATCGTGTTCTCGTGCTGCACCACCGGCAGGAACGGGACCGCGACGGCGAGCACGAACGCGATCAGCCCGAGTACGCCGGCCAGGTAGCGGCGCGTGCGGACACGCCCCGTCGTCGTCGGGGCTCGCTCCGTCGTGACCGGATCCGAGGTGAGCACCGAACGACGGTATCGAGGAGCCCGATGTGACCTCGGACGCGCCCCCGCAGCGAGGTGATCAGCCGGCCGGGTGCCGGTGCCGGTCGCGGAAACGGCGCCCGTGCAGCCACCAGCCCAGCGTGCGGGTGATCCACGGCAGCAGGACGTAGGTCATCAGCGGCGTCAGCAGCAGCGTGGTCGCGGCGACCCGCAGCACGACCGGCCAGTCCGCGATCAGCGTGCCCAGGGTGACCGTGAACAGCAGGTTCAGCGGGAAGAAGACCAGCCAGATCGTCGTCGCCTGCTTCCAGCGCGGCGGGGTCACCGGCGCCGGGCCCGCGGTCTCGACCTGCTCCGGTGGGTCGAACCAGCCCTCGATGCCGGTACGCCGCTCGGTGCGGGTCATCTCCGCGAGGCCGTCGGCGGACGAGAGCCACCAGCGCCGCTCGGGGCTCGCCTCCCAGCCGGCGAGGGCGTCGTGCGAGGCGAACCGGGCGAGCATGTGCCACTCGTCGGAGCCGTCGCGGGAGCGGACCCAGCCGCCGCCGAGGAACCCCGGGAAGCCCTCGGCCATCAGCAGGCCGGAGCGGATCCAGGCGGTCATCTCCGTGGTGTGGGCGGGGTCGGCACGGCGGGTGAAGGAGACGGTGACGGGCAGGTCGGTGCTCGTCGGGTCGAGGGTGGCGGTCGGACCGGCGGGGGTGGTGCCGGTCGGCTGGTCGCCGGTGGGGGTGTCATCGGCCATGCCCACCAGGATGACGGCCCCGCTCCCCCAGGTCGACGGCGGCCGGTGCAGGTCACAGGATCGCGCGGCCCTGTCGCGTCCGGCCTGCCGGTGCGTGCCCCTCCCCTCGCCCGGCCGGCTTCCGGCGTCGTGACCGGGTTTCGGTGTCGTCGTTCCGTTGACCGAATGACGGCGTCAATGAAACATTGACTGTAGAGTCGCGGCGTTGCCAGGCATCGCTTCAGGAGACTCCGTCGTCAGACGACCGCGACGTCGAGCAGCGACCGCAGCGGCTCCGGGTCCCCGCCGGCGGCGGCACGGGAGGCCGCGGCGTTGGCGTCCGGGGCGATCCGGGCCCAGGTGCGGGAGAGCGAACCGACCGAGCACGGGGTCGCTGTCCAGCTGGGCGACACGGAACGAGCTGATCCGGCGTTCCGCACGGGCGAGCACGTCCGGGTCGGTCAGGCCGAGGCGGTTGCGGAGGACACCGTGCTCGAGATCCAGATAGGGATCGAGGGTCACGTCCGGAAGTACTCGAGGGTCAGCCTGACCGCCTCGTCCGGCGTCAGCTCCTCCCGGGCGATCGCCGCGAGCATCGCCCGGCCCTCGTCCTCGACCTCCAGGCCGTCCACGGCCAGGTTGCCCAGCGCACTCTCGACGGCCTCCGCCCAGCTCAGGGCGGCTCCGGAGGGCGCGGTCGACGAGCTCACGACCGCGAGGGTACGGCACGACACCCCCTCGCAGCGCCGTCCGGGCGCCACTCCCCTCCCCAGGGCCGGCGGGGTACGGATCGGTGCTGCCGGGCCAGTCCCGTCGCGGCCGGGGCGACGCGCCGGGTCGCCGCTTCGTTGACTTTTCGCTGGCGTCAATGAAACATTGACTGGGTGGATGGAGGGACGACATGAACTTCGAGGAAGCCCAGCGCTGGCTGGAGCGCGCCGACCCGCAGATCGCGAAGCGGCGCGCGGCCCCGACCGAGCAGCTCGAACAGCTGAAGCAGGAGGCCGCCGACGGCGGCCTGACCCGCGACGCGGCCGCGGCCTGGTACGCGATCGTCCAGGAGACCCGGCGCCTGGCCGACGTCTACGAGCGCCACCTGATCCGCACGCTGCGCTCGGACGGGCTCACCTGGCAGCAGGTCGCCGACGCCGTGCAGGCGCAGATGTCGAGCCGGCAGGCCGCCCAGGCCAAGTGGAAGCGCCTCATCGACCCCACCCGGCGCACCACCAACGGCAACATGCGCCGCGGCGGCCGTCCGCCGAACCCGCCGCAACCGGGCTGAGCCGGGCCTCGCCGCCCCGCCGGTCCGTCCGCCGGGCACGCCCGATCGGGGCGCATCCCGCCCGCACGAAGCGTCGTTGATCAGCCGACGGAGCGTGATCGACAACGGCCGAAGGCGGGCACACACATGGGACGACGCTGGGCGACGACCGGCGCGATGGCGCTGGTGACGGCCGTGGCGAGCCTGGCACTCACGACACCGGCGGCCGCGGCCGAGCCGCCTGCGGTGCCGGCTCCCGTCCCGGCGCCGGCCGCGCCCGCCCCGCTGCCCGGCGACGACCCGTTCAACCCCTCCCCGCCCGGCGCCAACGACTGGAACTGCCGGCCGGGCGCCGAGCACCCCAACCCCGTCGTCCTCGCGCACGGGCTCACCGCCAACCGCGGCGACAACTGGGGCTACATCGCCCCGGCGCTCGAGCAGCGCGGCTACTGCGTCTTCGCCCTCACCTACGGGCAGAACCCGGCGGTACCCGCGGCGTTCCGCGGCATCGGCGGGCTGACGGCCATGGAGGACAGCGCCCGCGAGTTCGGCGGGTTCGTCGACCGGGTACTCGCCGCGACCGGCGCGAAGAAGGTCGACATCGTCGGGCACTCCGAGGGCTCGCTGATGCCGAACTACTACATCAAGTTCCTCGGCGGGGCGAAGCACGTCGACCGCTACGTCGGCATGACCCCGCTGTGGGACGGCACCCGGCTCTACGGCGTCGACCAGCTCAACCGCACCGCGCGCGGGCTCGGCCTCGACCCGGCCCTGGCCGCCACGCTCGACCCGTACTGCACGTCGTGCCGGCAGTTCCTGCGCGGCTCGGACTTCCTGAAGAAGATGAGCTCCGGCGGTGGCCCGGCCGTCCCCGGCGTGACCTACACGATGATCATCACCCGGTTCGACGAGGTGGTCATCCCCTACACCTCGGGCCTGCTCGACGGCGCCCGCAACATCGTCCTGCAGCGCGGCTGCCCCACCGACGTGGCCGAGCACATCGCCGTCTCCTACGACCCGGTGACGCTGCAGCACATCCAGAACGCGCTCGACCCGGCGCACGCGGCCCCGGTGCGGTGCGTGCCGTTCGGCCCGCTGAGCCCGCTCGCCCGACGCTGACCGTGCGGCCCGACGACCTCGCCGCGGCCGCCCGCTCCGGCACGCCGGTGACCGGCCCGGCCCTCGACGAAGCCGACCTGCACGACACCGGCCTGGCCGGGCTGCAGCTCACCGGCGGCTCGTTGGCCGGGGCGAACCTGCGCAGCGTCCGGCTCGACGGCGCCCGGCTGTACGGCGCGGACCTGCGCACCAGCGACCTCGGCGAGATCACCGCCGACACCCCGGCCGAGCTGCGGGGTGCGGTCGTCTCCCCCGCCCAGGCCGCCGCGGTGTGCACCGCGCTGGGCCTGACCGTACTGGAGTGAGCCGGCCGGAGTGAGCTGCCTGGGGTGAGCTGCCTGGGGTGAGCTGCTCAGTGGTCGCGCACGTCGTGGCCGCTGTGCTCGAAGGCCGAGCGCTGGGCGTCGGCGATCTGCCCGGCGATCCAGCCGTCGGAGCCGACCGCGGAGCCGGGCCCGTCCGAGGAGCCCGAGCCGTCCGGGTCCCCGGTGTCCGACGGGTCGCCACAGCCACCGACCGACACCGGGCCGACCTGCAGGCCGTCCCCGGAGCAGGTGCCGTCGCCGGCCCCGGACCGCGTGCCGGGGTCCGAGCCCGGGCCGGCGTCCGAGCCGGAGTCGTCGGCCGGGGACGGCGTGGCCGAGCGCTGCTGCGGGGTCCCGGCGGGCCGGTCCCCGGAACGCGTGTCCGGCGACGATCCGGAATCGGGCGACGATCCGGAGTCCGACGACGTGCGCGGCGCGGGCACGCCCGCCGGTTCCGGTGTGCGCGGCGAGGGGACGGCCGGTGCTGTGCGGGACGGCTGCCGGGCGATCTCCCGGTGATAGGCGGCCAGTGCCTCGTCGCCCGCCGCGCGGGTACGGGCGGAGCGCTGGGCGGCGTCCTGACGCACCTGGGCGACGACGGCCTCGACGTGGTCGGCGGAGGCGTCGGCACGCTGCTGGTGGGCGTTCGTGGCGTCCTGGGCGCCTGCGACGACGCCGAGCGCGACGTCGCCACCGCCGGGGAGTGACCCCAGAGCGGGCGTCGCCGCGGATGCGGCTCCGGGCAGCGAGGATCCGAGGTGCTCACCGTCGCCGGTGCCGAGCAGCAGGCCGGTCGTGATGCCCGCGACACCGACGAGGGGCACGGTCGCGAGCAGCGCTCGGCGGGCCGTGCCGTTGTGCAGGCCGTGCTGCAAGCTCTCCTGGAGACGCCTGTGCCGTCCGGTCATCGTTCCCCCCTCCCTGCTGATCCCGTAGCCCGCTGCGGAGGCGGCGAAACCTCCACGCCGATGTGACGTACGTTCAGCGGCAGCAGTTCCGCCGTTCGGCGGAGGCGCCCGAGCCGATGATGGCCGGGGCCCGGGCGGTCCGGCCAGCGCTACGGGGCAGGGTCACCCGCACGGGTCGGAATCGGGTGTGGTATTGCCCTCGTTCAGGGGCGCTGGAACATGGCGGTGACCGGGCCGTCGACCCGGTAGCCGTGCCTGCGCAGCCAGCCGTCGAGCTTCGACTCGACGGTGCGCAGGTCCGGCCGCTTGGCCGGATCGGTGCGCAGCTCCTGCTTGAGCAGCGACAGGTGCGCGGTGCGCGTGGGCAGGTGGGTCAGCTTCGCGCCGGAGGCGGCCGCCCGCAGCCCGGCGACGGCGTCCTGGGCCTCGCCGCGGGGCGCGTGCCCGCTCAGCGCGAACGACACCGCCGCGGCCAGCTGCCACGCGTCCGAGGCCGGGGACGCCGGCTGCCCCGCCGCGGTCTCCGGCGCCAGGTAGTCCGGCGTGCCGAGGACGAATCCGGTCTGGGTGAGCGTGGTGTCGCCCTGCTTGCGGGCGATCCCGAAGTCGATCAGGTGCGGGTGCCCCTGCGGGTCGACGACGATGTTGCCGGGCTTGATGTCGCGGTGCAGAACCCCGGCCCGGTGCGCGGTGTCCAGAGCCCCGGCGACGCCGGCCCAGATGCGGGCGGCGGAGACGTCGTCGACCGGGCCGCGCTCGGCGACGAGCTGGCCGAGCGAGACGCCGTCGATGTACTGCATGACGATGACCAGCCCCTCCATCCCGGCCAGGCCGGGATCGGCCGAGGCGGGCAGGAGGTCGTAGATCTGCACGCAGCAGGGATGGCGCATCGCGCCCAGGGCCGCGGCCTCGCGGCGGATCCGCTCCTCGGTCTCGGCGTCCGCGGCGTGCGCGGACTTGATCGCCACGGTCCGGCCGAGCTTGGCGTCGTGGGCCAGCCAGACGCCCCCGAAACCACCGGATCCGAGCCGGCGCAGCAGCCGGAACCGGGCACCGCGCACCGGCACGGTCGGCGGCGGTCCGGGCACCGGCGCAGCGGCGGTGTTGCGGCGGGTGGGAGCCGGGGTGCCCGACGAGCGCATCGGGCCCGCGGCGGGGTGCGCGGCCGGCCCGGTGGGCGGCGGCCCTGCGGGCGGCAGCGGCGGTGCGGAGGGCGGGGGCGCAGCCCGGGTGGGCAGCTCGACCGGTGCCTCCGGGGCGCGCCCGGAGAACCGGCCGGCCAGGCGCTCGGCGAGGCTCGGCCCCGCAGCGGCCACCGCACCGGCGCCCGGAACGGCGCCGTGGTCCGGAGGTCCCCCGTAGCCCGGGGCGCCGTGACCGGACTGCCCCGATGGCGCGCGCGGTGCGTCACGGCTCGCGCGGATCCGCTCGATCCGCGCCCGCGACGGCAGCGGCACCAGGGCCACCAGCAGCACCCCGGCCAGGCTCGCGGCGAGGATCCCGACCCACAGGTGCTCGGCGGTGCCCGCGGGCACCGCGGCGGTCAGCAGGATCAGGGAGAACGTCGAGAGCCAGAAGAACTTGGCGGGCCAGCGCGGGCCGCGGCGCAGCGCGCTGCGGGCCTGCACCGCCACCAGCAGGACGGCGAGCAACGGCACCACGCCGAGCAGCGCGACCGCGGTGACCGAGGTGACGACGTCGCCGCCGCCGACGATGCCCGCGACGCTGCCGCGCCCGAGGTAGCTGCTCTGGGTGCCGACCGAGGAGCAGGTGGCGACCCGGATCGAGGCGCTCTGCGCGGCGGTCAGCCCGGGGACGGTGCGCCCGGCGGTGGCGTCGGCGAACACCCCGCCCGCGCCCACGAACACGGCCAGTGGCAGCAGCCCGGCCGACAGCACCCCGATCCCGGCGACGAGCACGGACTCGGCGCCGCTGTAGCCGGTCGAGGAGCCGGAGCCGATCGAGCGGCGCAGCAGGATCACCACGACCGCGCCGATGGTGGGCAGCAGCCCGGCGAGGACGCCCAGCGCGGTCACCGACCAGGCCCAGTCACCGGGGCAGACGTCGGGGACACCGAGACCGCGGAACCCGGCCAGCAGGCTCGCGACGAGAGCGGTCAGCGCCTCCACGCGCCCGTCACCTCCCCGTCACCGTGCGTCCCCCGGCCGCCGGGTAGACGGCCCTTCACCCACTATCGCATCACGAGGGTGCCGGGCCCGGGGGCACGGGGCAGGGTCGGCGCACGCGGGGAGTCAGCGCACGAAGCGGTCCAGGTCGCCGGTGAAGCGTCCGAGCAGCCCCGCCAGGTCGCGCCGGTCGGCCTCCGGCCAGTGCTGGATGACCTCGCGCAGCGGGGCGAGGCGGGCCTCACGGACCTCGGCGCGGGCCTCCCGGCCTGCGTCGGTGAGCGCGACGTTCACCGACCGCGGGTCGCAGGCCCGCGGGGTCACCTCGACCAGCCCGGCCCGGGACAGCCGCGAGACCTGCCGGCTGGCCGTCGGCTTGGAGACGCCGAGCCGCCCGGTGAGCTCGGTCAGCGACATGGCGCCGTCGTCGTCGAGCAGCACCATGGCCGGGTAGGTGTAGCGGTCGACGGCGCTGTTCGGGCCGTAGCCGTTGGCCCACACCGATTCCATCGTGCGCCGCACGAGCAGGGTGATCTGCTTCTCCAGCGACTGCAGGGAGGTGTCGGGTACGGCGGCCACGGCGGGGCGCTCGGCCGTGGCGGTCGCCGTGGCCGTGGCTCCGGCGGTGGCGGTTGCAGTGGCGACGCCGCCGTCGGCCGCAGCGTCGTCGCGAATCGGACTGATCGGACTTCCCGTCATGTTCTACACCCTACAGGTATTTCCGCCCGCAACGTTGCCTCACACAACCAGACACACCGGACATGGCGGATGGGCGCGCTGCGCAGCCGTCCGGTTCACTGGGGGGCATGGGACTGACCCGCAGCTTCGGCCCGCTGTCGCCGCACGCCCCGGTGACGGTGAACTACGCGCTCGACGGCCCGCCGCACAAGCTGCTCATGCACCCCTTCCCCCGCCGCGTACGGGCGGTGGCCGGTGGGCGGACGCTGCTCGACACCCGTCGCGGCACGCTGGTACACGAGTCCAACCTGCTGCCGGTGCTCTACGTGCCGGAGGAGGACGTGGACACCTCGCTGCTGGTGCCCAGCGACCACACCACCTTCTGCCCGTTCAAGGGCGGCGCGACCTACCGGTCGCTGAAGACCGGCGACACGACCGTCGAGAACGTGGTGTGGACCTACCCGGAGCCGATCGAGGCCGCGGCCTGGCTGCGCGGGCTGGTCGCGGTGTACTGGAACGCCGCCGACGCCTGGTACGACGAGGACGAGCAGGTCTTCGCCCACCTCACCGACCCGTTCACCCGGGTCGACATCCGGCCGGCGAGCCGGCACGTCGTGGTCACCCACACCGCGCCGGACGGGCTGGAGACGGTGCTCGCCGAGTCGGGGCAGGCCGGGTCGTCAGGGCAGCCGATGGTGCTGTCCGAGACCGGACTGGCGAACCGCTGGTACCTGCCCCGCGACGACGTCCGGGTCACCCTGGCCCCCAGCGACACCCGCACCCGCTGCCCGTACAAGGGCGAGGCGGTCTACGAGAACGCGGAGCTGCCGCCGGACGTGGTGCTGACCGACGCGTTCTGGCACTACCCGGACCCGCTGCCGGAGTCGGCGCGGATCGCCGGGCTGGTGTCGGTGACCACCGGCGCCCGCGACGACGGCTCCACGGTCACCGTGACCGTGGACGGGGAGCCGGGCTAGCCCCTCCGGCCTGCTCAGCCCTCGTCGTCGGGCGGGATGAGCGCCTCGAGCGCGGGCAGCGCGGCCTCCAGGGCGGCCCGCTGGGCGTCGTCGAGCCGGTCCAGGCGGCGCCCGATGAGCGCGGTGCGGTGGCTGCGGACCTCGCGGAGCCGGTCGCGGCCGTCGTCGGAGATGCTGATCAGGACGCCGCGGGCGTCGTGCGGGTCGGGGGCGCGCAGCACCATCCCGGCCTCGTCGAGCGCGGACAGCACCCGCGACATCGTCGGGGCGGTGACACCCTCCTGGCGGGCCAGCTCGGACAGCCGCAGCGGCCCGTTGAGCTCGACGGTCACCAGCGTGGACAGCTGCAGCGGGGGCAGCGAGGCGCTGTCGTCGATCCGGATGCGGCGGTGCAGCCGCCCGACGGCGAGGCGCAGCCGCGACGCCAGCTCGTCCTCACGTGAGGCGAAGCGGTCGTCGGACTCGATCGTCCCGGCACCCGGCCCGGTGTCACCGTTCATCTGCACATGGTGCCAAACGGGTCGTGAGCATCACCATCGACCCCGTACGGGTGTCGCTCACAGTTTGCGCAGGCGGACCCGGGTGACGTCGTGGTTCGGGCCCTTGGTGAGCACCAGGCTCGCCCGCGACCGCGTGGGCAGGATGTTCTCCACCAGGTTCGGCTCGTTGATCGAGGCCCAGATCGTCTCGGCCCGCGCGACGGCGGCGTCGTGGTCGAGCTCGGCGTAGCGCCGGAAGAACGACTGGGGGTCGCGGAACGCGGTGGAGCGCAGCCGCAGGAACCGCTCGACGTACCAGCGGCGGACGTCGGCGGTGGCGGCGTCGACGTAGACGGAGAAGTCGATGAAGTCCGACACCGTCAGCGCCCCGGCCACCGCGGGCTGCAGCACGTTGAGTCCCTCGATGATCAGGATGTCCGGGCTGCGGACGACGAGCTGCTCGTCGGGGACGATGTCGTAGGTCAGGTGCGAGTAGACCGGGGCGGTGACCTCGGGGCGGCCGCCCTTGATCTCGGAGACGAAGCGCAGCAGCTTGCGGCGGTCGTAGGACTCGGGGAAGCCCTTGCGCTCCATCAGCCCGCGGGCCTGCAGCTCCGCGGTCGGGTACAGGAACCCGTCGGTGGTGACGAGCTGGACGTCCGGGTGCTCCGGGGAGCGGGCCAGCAGCAGGCGCAGCAGCCGCGCCGTCGTCGACTTCCCGACGGCGACCGACCCGGCCACCCCGATCACGAACGGTGTGCGGGCCCCGCCGGCGCCGAGGAAACGACGGTAGGCGCGGTAGAGCCGGCCGCCCTCCTCGACGTGCAGGTTCAGCAGCCGCGACAGCGGCAGGTAGACCTCGCGGACCTCGTCGAGGTCGACGAAGTCGCCGAAGCTGCGCAGCTGGTCGAGCTCCTCGGCCGAGAGCGGCACCCGGGTCGACGACGCCAGCTGCGACCACGACCGGCGGTCGAAGTCGACGAACGGCGACGCGCTCCCCCGGGCCAGCCCGGAGGGCCTGCGGGAGCCGTAGGGCAGCGCGTTCACTGGTCCACCGAGGTCAACGCGTACTCGATCACCTGGGCCGGCGTCGTGATCACGTGCAGGACGGCGTCGGCGACGGTCTCCGGATCCAGCCCGACGGCGGCGAGCCGCTCGGTGAACCGCGCGCGCAGCGGCCCGTCGGGCCAGTCGTCGGCGATCGGGGTGCGGACGAAGCCGGGTGCGACGGTGCTGACCCGCACCCCGCGCGGGGCCAGCTCCAGGCGCAGGCCGTCCGACGCGGCGTGCACGGCGTGCTTGGTGGCCGCGTAGACCGCGCCCTCGGCGGTCGGCACGCGGCGCCCGGACATCGAGGACACGTTCACCACGACCGGCGCGGTGCCCTCGGCCAGGTACGGGGCGGCGGCCTGGGTGACGACCAGCAGCGCGACGACGTTCAGCGCGAACATCGACCGCCACTGGTCCGGGCCGGTGGCCCCGTCGCCCGCGACAGGCCCGCCGTGGAAGACCCCTGCGGCGTTGACCAGCGCGTCCAGCCCGCCCAGCTCCAGGGCGGCCCGCTCGACGGCGGCGCGGGCCGCGGCGTCGTCGGTGAGGTCGGCCGGGACCGCGACCGCGCCGGGCAGCTCACCGGCCAGCGCCTCGAGCTCGTCGGCCCGCCGGGCGACCAGCGCGACGCCGGCACCGGCGCCGGCCAGGGCCCGAGCGGTGGCCGCACCGATCCCGGAGGAGGCACCGGTGACCAGGATCCGGCGGCCCGTCAGCGGGGGGCCCGGATCCTGGGACGGGGGCGTCGTCGCCGTGGTCATGGGTGCCCAACCTAGTCCCCACCGCCGGATCCGATCGTCGTGACGTCGCTCTCGGGGCGGTATCGGCGGCCGAGTATCCTCCCGTCCGAGTTCCTACGACCGCTCGAGGAGATCCCGACCGGTGACCGTCCTGCTCTCCCTCCTCGGCCTCCTCGTGGTCGCGGCCCTCACGCTCGGAACCGCCGTCTCGGTCGCCTCCGAGTTCTCGCTGACCGCGCTGGAACGGAGCCGGATCGACGCGGCCGTCTCCCGCAACGGCGACCGCCGCACCAGGGCGGTCCAGCGGGCCCACGGCAACCTGTCGTTCCAGCTGTCCGGCTGCCAGCTCGGCATCACCGTCACCACGCTGGCCACCGGTTTCGTCGCCGAGCCCGCGATCGCGGAGCTGATCCGCCCGCTGCTGGAGCTGGTCGGGCTGCCCGGCGGGCTCGCCTCGGGCGCGGCCACCGTCCTCTCGCTGATCATCGCGACGGCGCTGTCGATGACCTTCGGCGAGCTCGTCCCCAAGAACATGGCGATCGCGCACCCGATGGGCGTCGCCCGCTCGGTGGTGTGGCTGCAGGCCGGGTTCGCCGGCGCGTTCCGCTGGCTGATCACCCTGCTCAACACGGTCGCGAACGCCGTCGTGCGGCGGCTGGGCATCGAGCCGGCCGAGGAGCTGCGCTCGGCCCGCTCCCCCGACGAGCTGAGCTCGCTGGTCCGGGCCAGTGCCGAGAGCGGCAGCCTCGACGCAGGCACCGCGGAGCTGCTGGAGCGCTCGCTGCGGTTCACCGACCGCGTCGCGGAGGACCTGATGACGCCGCGGGTGCGGGTGGTGACCGTCGACGCCGAGGACACCGCCGCGGACCTGTTCGCCGTGGCCCGCCGCTCCGGGTTCTCCCGTTTCCCGGTGATCGACGGCGACCCGGACGTCCCGCTCGGGCTGGTGCACGTCAAGCAGGCCTACGGCGTCCCGGTCGCCGAGCGCGGCACGACCACGGTCCGCGAGCTGGCCCGCCCGGTCGAGTCGGTGCCGAGCTCGCTCGACGGCGACCAGCTCATGACCCGGCTGCGGTCGGCCGGGCTGCAGACCGCTGTCGTCGTCGACGAGTACGGCGGCACCGCGGGCCTGGTGACCATGGAGGACCTGGTCGAGGAGATCGTCGGCGACGTCCGCGACGAGCACGACCGCGCCGAGCAGAACAACGTGCGCCGCCTCGGCCCCGGCGTCTGGGCGCTGTCCGGGCTGATGCGCACCGACGAGGTCGCCGAGGCCACCGGCTTCGAGATGCCCGACGGCGAGTACGAGACGGTCGCCGGGCTGGTCGTGGCGCGGCTGGGCCGCATCCCCGACGTCGGCGACGACCTGCAGGTCGACGGCTGGTGGCTGACCGTGCTGCGCCGCGACCGCAACCGGGTCGCCGAGGTGCGGGTATCCCGCAGGCCACCACCCGAGTCCGCCGACGGCCACGGGGCCCAGCCGACGCAGCCGACGACACAGCAGAAGCAGGGGGCGCGCGCATGACCGGGGACCTCCTGGCGCTGCTCGGCGCCGTCGTACTGCTCGGGGTGAACGCCTTCTTCGTGATGGCCGAGTTCGCGCTGATCTCCGCCCGCAAGGACCGGCTGGAGGCGATGGCCGACGCCGGGTCGTCCGGTGCCCGCACGGTGCTCGACGCCTCCGCGCACCTGTCGCGGATGCTGGCCGCCTCCCAGCTGGGCATCACGATCGCGTCGCTGCTGCTCGGCCGGCTCGGCGAGCCCGCCGTCGCGCACCTGATCGACACCCCGCTGACCGCGGTCGGCGTGCCGGAGGCCGTGGTCTCGCCGATCGGGTTCGTGGTGTCGCTGGTCGTCGTGGTGATCGCGCACATGCTGCTCGGCGAGATGGTGCCGAAGAACATCTCGATCGCCGGGCCGGAGCGGGCCGCGATCCTGCTGGTGCCGCCGTTCCGGGTGTGGACGACGATCGCCCGCCCGTTCATCGACCTGTTCAACTGGGTCGCGAACACCACGCTGAAGCTGCTCGGGATCACCCCGAAGGACGAGCTGGAGACCGCGTTCACCTCCGGCGAGCTGTCGGAGATGATCGACGACTCGCGCCGCGAGGGTCTGCTCGACGACGAGGAGTCCGCCCGCATCGAGCGGACCCTGGAGTCGGCGCACTCGGAGGTCGCCGACGTGCTCATCCCGCTCGACGACGTCGTCTGCCTGGAGCAGAACCCGACCGTCGACATGCTCACCGCGGCCGTGGAGCAGACCGGATTCTCCCGGTTCCCGGTCCGCGGGCCGCAGGGCCGGCTCACCGGGTACCTGCACGTCAAGGACGTCCTGGACCTCGCCGACGCGGGCGGGGCGATCGTGCCGCCGCAGCGGATCCGCAGCCTGCCGGTCGTCGACGCCGGGGCGCGGCTGGACAAGGCCATGGGCACCCTGCGCGGCGCCCGGGCGCACCTGGCCCGCGCGGTGGACCAGGGCGGACGTACCGTCGGGGTCGTGACCATGGAGGACGTGACGGAGGCCTTCGTCGGCACCGTCCGGGACGCGACCCACGCACCGGGAGCCTGATGCGGTACCTGTCCGGTCCGCAGTGGCGGGCCCGGGCGCAGGCGCACCGCGAGCGGGTGCGGGCGTGGACCGGGCCGCACCGGGAGCGACGCCGGCGCGGCGAGCCGCATCCGGTGTGGGACTTCCTGTTCACCTACTACTCGCACCGCCCCGCGCTGCTGGAGCGCTGGGCGCCCGGTGTCGGCGTGACCCTGGGCGACGCCGAGGAGTTCGCCGACCGGCCCGGCTACGTGCGCACCGGCGACGGCGTCCGGTTCGACCCGTCCGCGGCACCGGAGCGGCTGCGCACCACCGCCGGGTTCGTGCACCGGCTGCTCGCGGCGACGGCGTCCCGCAGACCGCGGCTGGGCTGCTTCGGGCTGCACGAGTGGGCGATGGTGTACCGCACCGAGCGACCCCGCCACGAGGTCCCGCTGCGGCTGGGTGCCGAGGGAACCGACGCCGTCGTCGAGTCGATGCCGATCGGCTGCACCCACTACGACGCCTACCGGTTCTTCACCGACGCCGCCGCCCCGCGCAACGCGCTGCGCCCCACCCGGGACACGCAGGTGGAGCTCGAGCAGCCGGGGTGCCTGCACGCCACGATGGACCTCTACAAGTGGGCGTACAAGCTGGACCCGGCGGTGCCGTCGGAGCTGGTCGCGGACTGTTTCGCGCTCGCCGCGGACGTGCGGGAACTGGACATGCGGGCCAGCCCGTACGACCTGGCCGCGCACGGGTTCGAGCCGGTCCGGATCGAGACCCCCGACGGGCGCGCCGCCTACGCCCGCGCCCAGGCCGGGTTCGCCGAGCGCGCCGCCCCGCTGCGGGAGCGGCTGCTCGGCGTGTGCGACGCGCTGCTCTAGTCGCCGCCGTGGTGGTCGCGCACGTCCAGTGACCGCAGCCGGTTCAGCGCGGCGGCGACCTCGTGCCGGCGCGGGAGCGCGAAGTCGGCCAGGGAGCCGTGCGCGATGGCGGCAGGTCCGTCGGCCCGCAGGTCCTCGTCGAGCAGGTCGAGGGCCTCGGCGACGGTGCGGCCGTCGAGCTGCGGCGCCAGGTGGGCCAGCGCGAGCCCGACGCCGTTGGTCTGCGACGGGTCGGCGAGCTGGGACACCGCGGACAGGTCGATGTCGTCGCCGCCGAAGGTGAGCCGGCCACGTCCGCGGGCGGTGACCTTGCGTTTGCCGCGCGACTCCGGGTCGACCGAGCGCGGGTCGATCTCGCGGTGTGCGAACTCGGGGAACTCCCGGTCCTCCCCCACGGCCTCCCCGGCGATGGCGTGCGCCCGGTCGGTGACGGCGTGCACCTCGTAGTCCTGCAGCAGGATCACGGTGTCGGCGCGGGCCAGGTAGTCGCCGGACCCGCCCATGACCAGCACGGTGGAGACCCCGCGGTCGGTCCACAGTGACCGGATCCGGTCGACGAACGGCACCAGCGGCTCGGCTTCGATGAGCTCGCGCATCCGGTCGTCGCGGATCATGACGTTGGTGGCGGAGGTGTCTTCGTCGATGAGCAGGACGTCGGCGCCGGACTCCAGGGCCTCGATCGTCGACGCGGCCTGTGAGGTCGACCCGGACGCCGACTCGGTGGAGAAGTCCTTCGTGGACCGGCCCGAGGGCAGTTCGGAGACGAAGGCGCGGACGTCGACGCGTTCGACGGAGCGCTCGTCCTCGGCGCGGATGGACACCGCGTCCGGCCGGGTGACGACGAGCTCGCGGCCGTCGCCGGGGACGTGGTCGTAGACGCCGGTCTCCAGGGCGCGCAGCAGGGTGGACTTGCCGTGGTAGCCGCCGCCGACGATCAGGGTGACGCCCTCGGGGACGCCCATGCCGGTCACGTCGCCGCGGTTCGGGGTGGGCAGCGTGACGCGCAGGTCGGCCGGGCTCGCGAACGGCACGGCGTCGCGCATCGGGCGGTCGTCGATGCCCGACGCGCGGGGCAGGACGGCGCCGTCGGCGACGAACGCGACCAGCCCGTGCTCCGGGAGCGCGGCGCGCAGGGCGTCGGCGTCCTCGATGGTCTCGACGAACGTCTCTGCGGCCTGCTGGTCGGCGTGCTGCCAGGTCAGGGCCTGGTCGACGGCGTGCGGGAGCTGCTCGGTGAGCATCCGGGCGGCGGAGTGGCCTGCGATGCGGCGGCCCTGGCCGGGCATCGGGGCGCCCAGCTCGACGACGATGTCGCCGGTGTCGCGGTCGATCGTGATCGCGCTGCGGTCCAGGACCTCCTGGTGCCCGGCGTCGACGGTGAGCGGGGTGCCGTGCAGCTCGCGGCGCAGCGCGCGGAGCAGGAACCCGCCGAGCGCACGAGCCCGGTCCGGGGTCGCGTACAGCTCGGGTGGGAACTGCGCGGTGGTGCCGGGCATCCGGACCCGCAGCCGCGACGGCGGCGCGAACGGGTCGGACTGGATGCGGCGGATCTCGAGCACGAACCCGCCGGACCCGCCGGACCCACCGAGGTCCCAGCGGCCGGTGAGCGACTTGTACCGGCCGTAGCTGGCGCCGTCCATGCCGTGCAGGTCGGCGGCCAGGGCGCGGCCGTCGCCCCGCTGGGCGGTGGGCGGCGGGTCGGACGGCCGGTCGCGGCGGCCGCCGCCGGGACGGCCGCCGCTCGGGCGGGTGCGGTGTGAGCGGGTCATGCGGGTCCTTCCCCGGGTGCGGAGCCCGGACGTGCGGGAGCGTTCTGTTCTACGTACCCGCTCGTCGGGTTCCTGCACCCGGGGAAGGTCAGGCGGCTCAGCGCAGGATGAACGGCTTCACGCCGAGCTGGCTGCCGGTCGGGGTGTCGACCGTGCCGGAGCACGCGGGCATCCCGAACGGGACGAACAGGGCCGCGGTCTCGCCGGGCGGGTAGACGCGGAAGCCGCGGGCGTCCACCGGCTTGCACGTGGCCGGGTCCTGTGTCTCCGCCGGCACGATGCTCAGCTCGGCGCTCGCCCGCTGGCCCGGCGCGATCGGGAACGCCTCCCCCTGCGGCCCGACCAGGTCGGCGGGCTTGCCGACCTGGGTCCCGGCGTCGCCGGCGACGTAGGAGACGCCCGGGAAGCCCTTCATGTAGCAGGTGCGGTCGCCGACGTTGGTCACGACGAGCCCGGCGTAGACCCGGTAGCCGTCGCCGTCGTGGGTCTCGATCCGGCCCTGCAGCTCCGAGGTGTGGCAGCGCTCGGCGCCCTGTGCCGCAGCGGGTGCTGCAGGCGCGGCGGCGGGCTCGGCCGCCGAGGCGACGGAGCCGCCGGCCAGCAGCGAGGTCAGCACGGTGGCGCCGGCGGCGAGCCCGGCCAGGCCTCGTGCGGCGGTGCGGATGTGTGCGGTGCGGTTCATGTCGTCCCCCAGATCGTCATGTTCCCTATTGTCATCCTGCCTACATGAGATAAGACGCTCGGCACCCCGCACGGTTGCGCCGGGATCCCGGTCATCGGGAATTTTTCTGACCTGTTTTCGCGCGCACGAAAAAGGCCCGGGTGAACGGATGTCCGTTCTCCCGGGCCTTTCCCTGTACGGCGGATCAGGGTGCGCGGAACGCCTTGACACTCGGCTGGCCGACGCCGGGCGCCGAGCACCCACGGGTCTCGTACGGCGCGAACAGCGACGCCGTCTCACCGGGCGGGTAGACACGGAAGCCGCGGACCGGGACGGGCTTGCAGGTGGCGGCGTCGTAGGCGTCGACGTTCGACGTCGCGAACTCGGCGTGGGCCGCCTGCCCGGGGGCGATGGCGATCGGATCGCCCTGGTCACCGATCATTGTCGCCGGTGAGCCGACCTGGTGACCGTCGTCGCCTGCGACGAAGGAGAGCCCCGGGAAGCCCTTGATGTAGCAGGTCCGGCCGCCGGTGTTGGTCAGGTTCACCGTCCCGAACGCCGACCCGGCGCCGGAGTCGGTGTAGGTCGCCGACGCGGCCAGCTCCGAGGTGTGGCAACGCTCGGCGCCCGCGGCCGCCGCCGGCTCGGAGGCCGAGGCCGCGGAGCCACCGGCGACCAGCGCCGTCAGCACGGTTCCGCCGGCCAGAATTCCGCTCATCCAGCGTGCGGTGCGACGGTTGTTGGTGCTCTTCTCGCGGTCCATGGTATTCGCCCGAATTGTCATGGTGCAGCTACGGAATTCAGCTCTCGCCGAATGCCTTGATCTGGAGCTGGCCTGCGGCCGGGCCGGTCTCGACGGTGCAGCCCTTTCCGGGCTCGGGAATGAACAGGGCCGTCGGCTCGCCGTACGGCTGGACCCGGAAGCCGCGGGTCTCGACGGCGTTGCAGTCGGCCGGGTCGTAGGCGTCGACGTTCGTGGCTCGCAGCTGGGCGCTGCTCGTCCGGCCCGGCTCGAGCCAGACCTTCTGCCACGACTCGCCGATCCGATCGGCAGGGGCGCCGACTCGGGCCCCGTCGTCACCGGTCACGTACTCGACGTTCGGCGTGCCGAAGACGTAGCAGGTGTGGTCGCTGTTGTTGGTCAGGTTCACCAGGGCGTAGTTCGAGCCGGCGGCGCTGTCCTGCCAGTTCAGGGATCCGGCCAGCTCGGACGTGTGGCACCGCCCGACGCCCTCGTCAGGGCCGTTGCCGGTGGGCTCGGCCGCCGAGGCGACGGAGCCGCCGGCGAGGAGCGCCGAGAGCACGGTTCCCCCGGCGGCGAGCGCGGCCGCCCAGCGGGCGGTGCGGCGGGTGATGGTGGCGTTCGCGTGGTCCATGTCGTTCCCCCGAATCCTCATGGTGCGTACACCGGAGAAGACGGCCGACACCGCGCAGGGTTGCTCCGGGAAACGACGACGAACCGTCGCGACCCGCCCACGAGACACCGTTTCCGCAGGTCGGAGCCCTGGCGGTACGCGTCGAAAATTGCGAGAGCCGGGCACGAACCGGAGACGCCGACCCCCTCCCACGTCCCCGGCGCGATTGGGCCCGGGTCTCGGCCCGGCGCGGGGGCCGGTGGGTCGGGACCGAGGTAGCTGTGCCCGGTGGGCGTGGTGGTGCGGAACCCGTCCGGTGTCCGCTCCACGGTCCATCCGGGTTGTTCGCGGACGTGGTTGTGGAACTCGCACACCCCTCGCCCGTTGTCGAACTCGGTGTGCCCGTCGTCGGCGGCCCGTAGTACGTGGTCGATGTGGCGGACCGGGGCGTCGCAGTACGGTTCGGTGCAGCGGTTGCGGCTCCGCGCCCGGATGAACTCGGCGAGCGGGCCGGTGAAGGTGCGCCGGCGGGAGTCACCGCCGATCACAGTCCCGTCGCGGGTCAGTAAGCGGCGCAACGCCTTCCGCCCAGTGGTCGACGCCAGAATGTCCGCGGGAATCGGCCCGTAGCCGGGGATCTCCGCCGGCAGCGGGCTGTCCGGATCCAGCAGCGCAGCCAGCGGGACCATCACCTGGACTTCGACGTCCACGTCGGTCGCGGTCGTCTTACCGGTCAGTCGCTCGACCAGGGTGTCGGCCATGACCTGCGCCCGCGTACGCGTCAACGGCGCCGGGGCGCAGGACAGGTTCGTGAACGCCTTCTGCAACGCAGCCAGGCACGCAGCACCCTGGGCGACCGGCAGATACGCCGTCAGGAACGCCATCCCGTCGGTGGCCGGCCGCAGCGTCACCCGCCGCTCGGACTTCGCCTGCTCGGCACGGTCGCGGAACTTCTCCGGCGCGATCTCGGCGACCAGGCGGCGCACCAGGTCACGCAGCCGCCCGATGCCGCGGCCGGTGAGGTCGTGCTCGGCCAGGCGGGCGTCGAGCAGGGCCCGGTCTCGGGCGGACAGGTCACCGGCAGCCGTGACGATGGCCGCGACCGTGTCCTCGGAGATCTCCCCGGCCACGAACAGTGCCCGTAGGTGGGTGAACCCGTCGTGGAGATCGCGGGCGACCCGCATCCGCGACCGTGCCGTGAACGGCGAGATCTTGCAGGCCAGCCCGATCTGCGAGGCGACGGAGCGTTCCAGCTTCTCCGGCTCGCCGGCGCCGGCGGCGATCTGGTTCGCCACGTGGGTGCGGGCGAAGTGCCGCATGCGGGTCGCCCGCAACGCGGCCAGGGAGTTGTTGAGCGCGTCGAGCTGCTGCAGCTCGTCGATCAGCTCGGCCTCGGGGACGTCGGGGTCGCTGAGTGTCGCTTGTTCGATGGCGACCTGCATCAGGGTGTAGTCGACCCGCGGCACGCCACGGTCACCGGTGTCGGTGACGGGTGGTTCCTGGACCGCGGTCATGCTGCCAGCGTACCGGAAATCGAACGAGCGTGCGAATTGCGTTCGCCATCGCAAACGCTGCGACCTGCAACGATGCTGCGAGGAGCCCAGTGATCGCCACGTTCGTGACGAGGCGGTCGCCCAGCGGCCGTCCTGTCACGATCCCGGCGATCTTCGGACGGCGAGTCCGGCCTCCCGCATCCGGCAACCGGCGGTGCCCGAAGCGCGCGGGTCGCGAGCGAGGATCCCTCCTCACCGCACGTTCCTAGCGTCCGCGTCGAGCACCGAACGCCGACGACAGGAGCGCCGCGATGCACGAGCTGAACCAGCCCCACAACCTGCACCAGAACCCGGCCCGCCGGAGCCCGGCTCGTCGGAACGCACTCATCGGCACCGTCTGCGGAGCCGTGGTGTGGGTGGTGGTCGCCGCCGTCTCGTACACCTCGGCCCCGTCCACCGTGACCGCCGCGAAGCTGGGCGACGCCGTCTCCCACGAGCTGACGATGCAGCTCGGCGAGCCGGAGGGCTCGGTGCGGTGCCCGGCCGACGTCCCCCTGAAGGCGGGCACCACCACGCGGTGCACCTACATCGGCGACTACGAGCAGTACGGCGTGACCGTCACGATCACGAAGATCAACGCCGGCCTGCTCGACGACCGCACGTTCGCCTTCTCCTACGCCGTCGACCCCACACCGCTGCCGTGATCGCTCAGCCGGTGAACGCCTCGACCTCCAGCCGGCTCCCGTCCGGGCAGGCCTGCCCCGGGTGCGCGACGAACAGCGAGTCGGTCTCGCCCGGCGGGTAGACGCGCAGGCCCTTCGTCGGGACGGGCTTGCAGGCCTTCTTGCCGTCGTCGCCGGTCGCGGAGCCGTTTCCGGTAGCGGAGTCGTTGCCGGACCGGCGCAGCGCCGCCGACGCCGTCGCGCCGGGATCGAGCTCCACCGCGCTGCCGTGCCCGCCGGTCTGCGTCGCGGGCGCGCCGACCTGCTTCCCGCCGGACCCGACGTAGGAGACGCCTGGGATGCCCTTCACGTAGCAGGTGCGCGAGCCGGTGTTGGTGACGACCAGCGACGAGCCGGTCAGCGAGCCGCGCAGCTCCGAGGTGTGGCAGCGCTCGGTGTGCGTGGAGCCGCTGCCCGCACCGCCGCCGCCCGAGTCCCCGCCGCCCGCGTTCCCGCCACCCGAGCCGGCCTCCCCCGAGCCACCGTCACCCGTGTTGCCGCCGGAACCGTCGCCGCCCCCGGGACCGTTGCCGTCGCCCGCACCGCCGGAGCCACCGGAGCCGTCCCCGAACTCCCCGGAACCCGACCCCGACCTGGAGCCTGAGCCGGCGGAGCCGCTGCCGCCGGACCAGCCGGACCCGCCACCGGCGAAGTCGGCCCCGCCGATTCCCGAGCCACCCGAGCCACCCGAGCCACCGGAACCGCCGCCGTCCCCCGCCGGCACCGCGGGCGCGGCGGGCGGCGACACGCTCCCGAACGGCACCGTGCCGGCCGCCGACGGCCACTCCCCGCCGCCGTCGGTCCCGCAGCCGGCGACCAGCAATGTCCCCGCCACCGCGAAGCCGACGAGCCACCGCGTCGTCTTGTTGCGCGCGTCCATGTCAGTCCCCCGATCGTCATGGTGCGTCCGGGGTTCAGACGTGCGGGACCCGCCACGGTTGCGCCGGGACGCACCTTGACCTGAAGTCCGGTCGAGGTCCGAGGATGGTCGCCATGAGCGTCTACACCGACTCCGAGCTCGAGTTCCTGCAGGTCAAGGGCCGCCTCGGCCGACTCGGCACGATCGGGCCCGACGGCGGCCCGCAGCTGCGCCCGGTCTCCTTCCGCGTCGACCCGGCCACCGGCGCGATCGACGTCCCGGGCCGCCGGAACCCGGACACGCAGAAGTGGCGCAACGCCGGGCGCCGCCCGCAGGTGTCCTTCGTCGTCGACGACACCGGCGACGGGCCGGGCTGGTCGCCGCGCGTCGTCGAGGTCCGGGGCGTCGCCGAGCTGCTGCCCGACGAGCACCCGGCCGATCTGTTCCCCGGCGTCGGTCCGGGTGTCATCCGGATCCACCCGCGGCGGATCCTGTCGCACGTCGACGGGACGGAGAACAACCGCAGCGTGCCGTCGGCGGGGCAGCCACTCCGGGCGTGAGGCCCTCTGCGGCACCGGCACCGTCAGGCACTCCCCGGCGATGCCATACCGGTCACGCCAGGCGCACCCGGCTCACCGCGCCGTGGCCGGCGCCGGTGCCCCGGCGCGGTCCTGCACCTGCTCGATGTCGTCGAGGCTCAGGTGCGCGGTCTCCCGCGCGGAGTACGCCGACGCCGCCGAGATCAGGCAGATCGCCGTGCCGAACACGGCCACCGCCACCCAGCCGGCCGCGGTGTCACCGGCCAGCGCCGCCGCGATCGACGGCGCGAAACCGCCGAGGGCGAACCCGACCTGGGTCCCGACCGCGGTGCCGGTCAGCCGGACCCTGGCCGGGAACATCTCGGCGTAGAACGCGGGCCAGACACCGTTCACGGCGCTGTAGATCACGCCGGACAGCAGGATCCCGGCGGCGAAGACCAGGACGACGGTGCCGGTGGTGATCGCCCACAGGTATCCCGCCAGCACGACCGCCGAGCCCACGGCGCCGAGCAGGAACACCGGTCGGCGTCCGACCCGGTCGGCCAGCGTCGCGAACAGCGGGATCGCGGCGAGGGCGACGACGTTGGCGCACACCACGACCCACAGCATCGTCGACCGCTCGAGGCCGACGGTGTTCACCGCGAACGACAGCGCGAAGACCGTCATCAGCGTGCTCACCGACGCGACGGTGGCGGCGAGCGTCACGCGCAGCAGGTTCGGCCAGTGCGAGCCGAACAGGGCCGCGATCGGCAGCTGCTCGGGCGGCGCGTCCGGCGCGGCGATCTCGGACCGGAACACCGGGGTCTCGTGCAGCGTCCGCCGGATCAGCGCACCCGCGACCAGCACGACGACGCTCGCCCAGAACGGCACCCGCCAGCCCCAGCTGAGCAGTGCGTCCTCGGGCAGCAGCGCGACCGGCAGGAACACCGCCGTGGCGAGGATCTGCCCGCCCTGGGTGCCGGAGAGGGTGAAGCTGGTGAAGAACGCCCGCCGGTGCTGCGGCGCGTGCTCCAGGGTCATCGAGTTCGCGCCGGCCTGCTCGCCGCCCGCGGAGAGCCCCTGGAAGATCCGGCAGACCACCAGCAGCGCCGGGGCCAGCGCGCCGATCGTGTCGTAGGAGGGCAGGAAGCCGATCGCGACCGTCGCGATGCCCATCATCATCAGCGTCGCGACCAGGACCTTCTTGCGGCCGAGCCGGTCGCCGATGTGACCGAACATCACCGCGCCGAGCGGACGGGCGACGTAGGCGACGCCGAACGTGGCCAGCGAGAGCAGGGTGCCCGCGGCCGGGCTGGACGCCGGGAAGAAGACCTTGTTGAACACCAGCGCAGCGGCGGTGCCGTAGATGAAGAAGTCGTAGTACTCCAGCGCGCTGCCGGTCCACGCGGCGAGCGCGGCGCGCGCGGGCTGCGCGGCCGGGACGTGCGGCGGGGTCGCCCCCGGAGTGGTGGACGAGGGACTCACGGGTCCTCCAGGCGTGTGCGTCGTTGCAGGCACGGGATGTCGGTACGCGCCGTCGATCCGGCGCTTATGTACCGTCTGGTTACGTACCGAATGGTGAGTTGCCTGGCGTCACCCTGTCAAGGACCGGATTCCCGGCACCCCTCAGCCCTGCCCCACGTACGCGGTGAGGTACTCCACGACCAGGTCACCGACCATGCGCCGGTAGTGCTCGCGCCGCGCCGGATCGAGCAGGTCCCGGTCGAAGATCGCGGCGAAGGTGTAGCGGTTCGCCAGCCGGAACACGCAGAACGAGCTGATGATCAGGTGCACGTCGAGGGCGTCGACGTCGTCGCGGAACACCCCCGCCGCGCGGCCGCGCTCCAGGATCTCCCCCAGGACGTCGACGGCCGGGCCGGCCAGCCCGGACAGCACCGGCGAGCCCCGCAGGTGCTCGGCGTGGTGGATGTTCTCGATGGCGACCAGCCGAATGAAGTCCGGGTGCGTCTCGTGGTAGTCGAAGGTCAGCTCGGCGACCGCCCGCACGGCCTGCACCGGGGTCAGCCCGGCGACGTCCAGACTCCGCTCCAGCGAGCGTATCCCGACGTACGCACGCTCGAGAACCGCCAGGTAGAGACCCTGTTTCGAGCCGAAGTAGTAGTAGAGCATCCGCTTGGTGGTGCGGGTGCGCGCGGCGATCTCGTCGACCCGGGCGCCGGTGTAGCCCTGCTCGGCGAACTCCGCCGTCGCGACGTCCAGGATCTCGGCACGGGTCCGCTCCGGGTCGCGCTGCCGACCGCCGTCCTCCGGCGCTGCCACCACGGCGAACCTCCTCTGTTCGGGCTCCGCGGAGCCCGGCCGACGCTACCGGCCGGTCGGGCGACAGGGCTGGTGCGACCCGCGCCCCGTCCGGTACAACTAACCAGACGGTACAAACAACAGGAGGCATCGTGCAGCGCAGCCAGACCGCCGCCCGCACCGTCCTGACCGGGTTGATCGGCGCGGGGATCGGCCCGTCGCTGTCCCCGGCCCTGCACGAGCGGGAGGCCGCCACTCTCGGCCTCCCGCTGCGCTACACCCGCTGGGACCTCGCCACTCTCGGGGTCCGACCGGCGGACGTGGGGATGCTGCTGGATCGGGCCCGCGGCGAGGGGTACGCGGGCCTGAACATCACCCATCCCTGCAAGCAGCTGGTCATCCCGCACCTGGACGAGCTGTCCCCGGACGCCGCCGCGATCGGGGCGGTCAACACCGTCACCATCGGGGCCGACGGCGCGCTGACCGGCCACAACACCGACTGGACCGGGTTCCGCGACGGTCTGCGCGCCGGGCTGCCGGGGGCCGCCACGGCCCGGGTCGTGCTCGTCGGCGCGGGCGGGGCGGGGGCCGCCGCCGGGTACGCGCTGGCCCGCGACGGGGTCACCGGCCTGCACGTCGTCGACGCCGACGCCGGGCGGGCCGCCCACCTCGCCGCGTCCCTGCGCCCGCACCTGGCACCGGGCGCCACCGCGACCGGGCACGCCGTCGCCGCGCTCGCCGACCTGCTCCCCGCGGCGTCGGGGGTGGTGCACGCGACGCCGGTCGGGATGGCCGAGCACCCCGGCCTGCCGTTCGACGCCGCGCTGCTCGCCGGGTGCCCGTGGGTCGCCGAGATCGTCTACCGGCCGCTGGACACGGCGCTGCTCGGCGCGGCGCGCGCCGCAGGCTGCGGCACCGTCGACGGCGGGCGGATGGCCGTGCACCAGGCCGCCGCGGCGTTCGAGCTGTTCACCGGGCGCACCCCGGACCCGGCCCGCATGCTCGGCCACCTGGCCGAGCTCGCCACCGCCGAGGAGGCCTCCCGTGCCTGATGCCCCGCTCCCGACCGCCCCCAGGTTGTCGATCGCCACCGTCTGCCTGTCCGGGACGCTGGAGGACAAGCTGCACGCGGCCGCCACCGCAGGTTTCGACGGCGTCGAGATCTTCGCGCCGGACCTGGTCGCCGACCCGCTGTCGCCGGCCGGGATCGGGGCTCGCTGCCGCGACCTCGGGCTGTCGGTGGATCTCTACCAGCCGTTCCGCGACGTCGACTCCACCGACCCGGGCCGCTTCGCCGCCACGCTGCGCCGCGCCCGCGCGGCCTTCGAGGTGATGGCCGGGCTCGGCGCCGACACCGTGCTGGCCTGCTCGTCGGTCGGGCCGGACGCGGTGGACCCGTCCGTCGAGCCCGAGCTGCTCACCGGGCAGCTGCGGACCTTCGCCGAGCTGGCCGCGTCCTACGGCGTCCGGGTCGCCTACGAGGCGCTGGCCTGGGGCACCCATGTCAACACCTGGGAGGCCTCCTGGGACGCCGTGCGCGCCGCCGACCACCCCGCCCTCGGACTGTGCCTGGATTCCTTCCACGTACTCGCCCGCGGCTCCGACCCGGCCCCGATCGCCGGCGTGCCCGGCGAGAAGATCTTCTTCCTGCAGCTGGCCGACGCCCGCGAGCTGTCGATGGACGTGCTGTCCTGGAGCCGCCACCACCGGCTGTTCCCCGGTCAGGGCGGGTTCGACCTGCCGGGCTTCCTCGCCCCGGTGCTCGCCGCCGGGTACACCGGGCCGCTGTCGCTCGAGGTGTTCAACGACGTGTTCCGGCAGGCCGACCCGGTCCGCACCGCCGTCGACGCCCGCCGGTCGCTGATCGCGCTGGCGGAGGAGACCGCGCACCGCGGTGCCGGCACCGACCCGGTCGGGATCGCCGCGCCGGAGCCGGCCGGGCCGGCGTTCGTCGAGATCGCGGCGGGCCCGGAGCTGGGCCGGGTGCTGCGTGCGCTCGGGTTCGACCGCACCGGGGTGCACCGCACCAAGCAGGTGGAGCGCTTCGAGCAGGGCGAGGCCCGGATCCTGGTGAACGCCACCGGTGAGCACAGCGGCAGCGCGATCGCCGCGATCGGGCTGGAGTCGGCAGACCCGGCCGCGTCGGCGCGGCGCGCAGAGCGCCTCTGCGCCCCGCCGCTGCCGCGTACGACGGGGCCGGGCGAGGTACACCTGACCGAGGTGGCGGCCCCGGACGGCACCTCGGTGTTCTTCTGCCACCCCACCGGGGACGACGTCTGGTCCGGCGACTTCGTCGCCACCGACGAGGCGCCCGGACCGAGCCTCGGGGTCACCGGCATCGACCATCTCGGGCTCACCCAGCCCTACGACGCGTTCGACGAGGCGGTGCTGTTCCACCGCACCGTGCTGGGCCTCGAGCCGGTCGCCGATGGCGAGTTCGCGGCCCCGTTCGGGCTGGTGCGCACCCGGGCGCTGGCCGACCCGGCGCGCCGGGTCCGGCTCGCGCTGACCGTGTCGCTGCTGCGCCGCGGCGGCTGGGGCCCGGCCGTCGCCGACCCGCAGTACGTGGCCCTGGCCTGCGACGACGTCGTCGCCACCGCCCAGGCGGCCCGCACGGCCGGGGTGCCGCTGCTGGCGCTGCCCGCGAACTACCACGACGACCTCGCCGCACGTCTGGACCTGCCGGCCGCGACGGTCGAGACCTACCGCGAGCTGGGCGTGCTGCACGAGCGCGACGCCGACGGCGACCTGATCACGGTGTGCACCGAGCTGCTCGGCGGCCGGGTCTTCCTCACCCTGGTGCAGCGCACCGGGTGCCACGACGGCCACGGCTGGGCCGACGCCCCCGTCCGGATGGCCGCACACCGCCGCAGCCGGCTGGCGGGGGCGCGGGAGCCGGTTCAGGTCGCCTGATCGGTCACCGGCCGCGCGGCGAGCCGCGCGGAGTAGATCGAGTACCCGTCGAGCTTGCGGCTCACGGCGGTCGCGACGAACACCGCGGCCGCCAGCGGCACCGCGACCTGCAGCCCGGTGCCGGTCAGCTCGAGTGCCATCACCAGCCCGGCCAGCGGGGCCTGCATCGACGCGCCGATCATCGCGGCCGCCCCGACCAGGGCGAACACCCCGACCGGGGTGCCCGGCCACAGCGCCGACCAGGCGCCGCCGAGTGCGGCACCGGCGACCGCGCCGGTACACAGCGTCGGGGTGAACAGCCCACCGGAGGCGCCGGAGCCGAGGCACATCGCCGTCACCAGCGGCTTGGCCAGGGCGAGCAGCGCGAACAGTGCGAGCGGTCCGGTGCCGGACAGGGCCTGCGCGGTGAGGTCGGCGCCGTTGCCGTAGAGCTGTGGGAGCGCCAGGCCGAGCGCCGCGAGCACGGCGAAGGCGGCGAGCGGGGTGCCGAGACGCCACCACGTCGAGCGCGGCTGGTGGCAGGACACCCAGCCGACCAGCCGCACCCACGCCGTCGCCAGCCCGCCGAGGACAAGGCCGGCGGGCACCGACCAGACCAGCAGCGACGGCGTCGGCACCGGGGTGCCGAGTCCGGAGTAGACCGGGCCGACCGGCAGCCCCACCCAGGCGACGACCGTCGCGATCGCCGAGCACGCCAGCGCGGGCAGCACGACCGGCAGCCGCACCGTGCCGACCAGCACCTCGGCGATGAACAGCGCTCCACCGATCGGGACGTCGTACACGCAGGCCAGTCCCGCCCCGGCACCGCAGGCGACCAGGAGGCGTCGCTGCTCGACGGTCAGGCCGCCGCGGCAGGCGAGCACGCTCGCCCACACCCCGCCGATCAGCTTCGGCGCGGCCTCGCGGCCCAGCGACGCCCCCAGCCCGACGACGATCTCCGACAGCACCGAGGTCCCGGCGCTGCGCCGCACGCCGAGCCGGGCGTCACCGGTCCACACGGCGTCGTCGACGTCGGTGCGGCCGGGCACCCAGCGGCGCAGCAGGAACCATCCGCCACCGGCCAGCACCCCGGCGAGCAGCAGCGGCCACACCCGCCCCCACGGCCCGGCCCGTTCGACGGCGGCCTGGAAGCCGGTCCCCGCACCGGGGCCGTAGGCGAGCTCGGCGACGGCGTGCAGCAGCGCCATGAGCGCGGCGCCGGCCAGCCCGGCGCCGATCCCGGTCAGCACCAGCAGCGCCCAGAACCGCGGGGTCAGCCGGCAGTCGCCGTCCCCGGTGACGTTGGGCTGGTCGGTGGCCGCCCGCTTCGACCCGATCCGGGTGCGGAGCACCGGGGCCGGGACACGACGCCGTTCGCTGGGCCTGCGGGACACCCCCTCATCATGACCCAACCTGTCCGGACATGTGTCCCGGCCCCCGGGAAACGTCAGGCGAACGCCTCCGGCGAGGGGCAGGAGCACACCAGGTTCCGGTCCCCGTGCGCGCCGTCGATGCGGCGCACCGGCGGCCACACCTTGCGGTCGTGCACGCCCGGCGCGACCCCGGTCGGGTACGCGGCCAGCTCCCGCGGGTACGGGTGGTCCCACTTGTCGTCGGCCAGGCAGGCGGCGGTGTGCGGGGCGTTGCGCAGCGGGTTGTCCTCGGCGGGCCACTCCCCCGCGGCCACCCGGTCGATCTCCCGCTTGATCGAGATCATCGCGGCGACGAACCGCTCGATCTCGGGCAGGTTCTCCGACTCGGTGGGCTCGACCATCAGCGTCCCGGCGACCGGGAAGGACATGGTCGGGGCGTGGATGCCGTGGTCGATGAGCCGTTTGGCGACGTCGTCGACGGTCACGCCGGTGTCCCGGGTGATCCCGCGCAGGTCGAGGATGCACTCGTGGGCGACCGCACCGCCGGCACCGGTGTAGAGCACCGGGTAGTACGGCGTGAGCCGGGTGGCGACGTAGTTGGCGGCCGCGACGGCGGTGAGCGTGGCGCGGCGCAGCCCGTCGAGGCCCATCATCCGCAGGTAGGCCCAGGAGATCGGCAGCACGCCCGGGCTGCCGTAGCGGGCCGCGGAGACAGCGCCCACGCCGCCGTCGTCGCGCGGCTCGCGGCCGGGCAGGAACGGCGCCAGGTGCTCGGCGACGGCCACCGGCCCGACGCCCGGTCCCCCGCCGCCGTGCGGGATGCAGAACGTCTTGTGCAGGTTCAGGTGCGACACGTCGCCGCCGAACGCACCGGGCCGGGCCAGCCCGACCAGGGCGTTGAGGTTGGCGCCGTCGACGTAGACCTGGCCGCCCGCGTCGTGCACGGCGCCGCAGACCTCGCGGACCGCGGCCTCGTAGACGCCGTGCGTGGACGGGTAGGTGATCATCAGCGCGGCGAGCCGGTCGCCGTGCTCGTCGATCTTCGCGCGCAGGTCGCCGAGGTCGACGTTCCCGTCGGTGTCGGTGCCGACGACGACCACCCGCAGCCCGGCCATGATCGCCGAGGCGGCGTTGGTGCCGTGCGCCGAGGCGGGGATCAGGCACACGTCGCGCTCGTCGTCGCCGCGGGAGCGGTGGTACGCGGCGATGGCCAGCAGCCCGGCGAGCTCGCCCTGGCTGCCCGCGTTGGGCTGCAGCGAGACCGCGGCGTAGCCGGTGAGGTCGGCCAGCCAGGTCTCCAGCTGCCCGATCAGCTCGCGGGTGCCCGCGGTGTCGGCCTCGGGGGCGAACGGGTGCAGGTCGCTGAACTCCGGCCAGGTCACCGCCTCCATCTCGGCGGCGGCGTTGAGCTTCATGGTGCACGAGCCCAGCGGGATCATCGTGCGGTCCAGGGCGAGGTCGGCGTCGGCGAGGCGGCGCAGCCAGCGCATCAGCGAGGTCTCGGAGCGGAACTCGTGGAACGTCGGGTGCGTCAGGTAGTCACTGGTGCGGTGCAGCGCTCCGGGCAGCGCGTCGGGGGTGTCCCGGTCCAGTGCGGCCACGTCCGGCTCGGTCACCCCGAACGCCGACCAGACGGCCCGCAGGTGCTCGACGGTGGTGATCTCGGAGGTGGCCACACCGACCTCGTCGGCCGAGACCCGGCGCAGCGCGATCCCGGCGTCGTGCGCGGCGGCGACGACGGCGTCGGCGCGGCCCGGGACACGGGCGAGCACGGTGTCGAAGAAGTCGTCGTGCACGATCTCCACTCCGCCGTCGCGCAGCCCGGCGGCCAGCACCGCGGCCATCCGGTGCGTGCGGCGGGCGATGCGGGCCAGACCGTCCGGACCGTGGTGGACGGCGTAGCAGGCGGCCATGACGGCGAGCAGCACCTGCGCGGTGCAGATGTTCGAGGTCGCCTTCTCCCGGCGGATGTGCTGCTCGCGGGTCTGGAGCGCCAGCCGCAACGCGTAGTGGCCGTCGGCGTCACGGGAGACGCCCACCAGGCGGCCGGGCAGCTGGCGGGCCTGGCGCTGCCCGACTGCGAGGTACGCGGCGTGCGGGCCGCCGAACCCGAGCGGGACGCCGAAGCGCTGGGTGGAACCGACGGCGGCGTCCGCGCCGAGCTCCCCGGGCGGGGTGAGCAGGGTGAGCGCGAGCAGGTCCGCGGCGACGGCGACCAGGGCGCCGCGCTCGTGCGCGGCCGCGATCAGCGACGACGGGTCCGCGACCCGCCCGGACGCGCCCGGGTAGGCGAGCAGGACGCCGTAGAACTCGCCATCGGGCAGCTCGCCGCCGGACAGGTCGGCGACGACGAGCTCGATGCCCAGCGGCTCGGCGCGGGTGCGCAGGACCTCCAGGGTCTGCGGCAGCGTGTCGGCGTCGACGACGAACCGCGCGGACTTCGAGCGCCCGGCCCGGCGGAGCAGGGTCATGGCCTCGGCGGCGGCGGTGGCCTCGTCGAGCAGCGACGCGCCGGCGACCGGCAGCCCGGTCAGGTCGGACACCATCGTCTGGAACGCCAGCAGCGCCTCGAGCCGGCCCTGGCTGATCTCCGGCTGGTACGGCGTGTACGCGGTGTACCAGGCCGGGTTCTCCAGGACGTTGCGGCGGATCACCGACGGGGTGCGGGTGCCGGAGTAGCCGAGCCCGATCATCGGCACTGTGACGGTGTTGCGCGCGGCCATCGCCCGCAGCTCGGCGAGCATGTCGGCCTCCCCGGCCGCCGCGGGCAGCGAGGCCCCGGCCGGGCTCTCGTCGCGGATCGCGGGCGGCAGCACCCGGTCGGCGAGCTCGTCGAGGGTCGAGACGCCCAGCGTGTCGAGCATCGTGGCGAGCTCGGCGGGCTCCGGACCGATGTGCCGGTCGGCGAACGGGACACCGGTGGCCAGGTCGGCCAGCGTCTCGTGGGACTCCTGCGGGGTGCTCATGGCGCCTCCTGGGCAGGTCGGGGCGGGCGGTCGGCCCCTCCCCCTCTGTCAGTGCCCGTGGTGCGGGCGCCTGAGAGATTCACCCGAGGCTTCGGGCTTTCCCCGTCGGCGGACGGGCTCCCCGTGAGCGCCCGTCGCTTTCCAGAGGTGTCTCGACCGCGCGGTCCGTGTGCCTGAGAGATTCCGGGAAGGGGATTGCTCCTTCGGCGCCCGGCTGTGTGCACCGGGTCTCTCCCGCACGGGGTCGTCGACGTCCGGTGCCAGCGTAACGCCGATCTGCGTAGTTCCACGGCGCCGGTGAGGTTTCCGCCTCGTCACACTTGCGCCATGACCGCTTCGCAGAACACTCCGAACACCACGCCCGCGACGACCGCCGCGTTCCACATGCAGGCGATGGTGTCGTTCGGCGTCTCGCTGGCCGCCGTCGTCGTGGGGACGCTCTACCTGCCCGTCGACGCGTGGGTGAAGGCGTTCCTGGCGATCGCCGTGCTGTACGCGATCACCTCGGCGTTCACCCTGGCCAAGTGCGTCCGGGACCGGCAGGAGAGCCTGACCGTGGTCAACCGGGTCGACCAGGCGCGGATGGACAAGCTGCTGGCCGAGCACGACCCGTTCCGAGCCGTCGCGTAGGCCTGCCGGAGCGGCGCATCAATACCGTCGCGTAGGCCTGCCGGAGCGGCGCATCAATACCGTCGCGTAGGCCTGCCGGAGCGGCGCATCAGCACCGTCGCGTGAGCTAGGAGATCGCCTTGCGCGATCGGCGGCGGGCCAGCTCGTCCTCGGGGGACTCGTCGACGACGCCGCCGTCGGCCCGCTCGGCCGGGAAGTCCTTGATCACGCCGGTGATCTCGCGCATCGCGCCGGAGACGGCGATCCCGAAGACACCCTGGCCGCCCTGGAGCAGGTCGACGACCTCCTCCGGGGAGGTGCACTCGTAGACGGTGGTGCCGTCGGAGAACAGGGTGATGCCGGCCAGGTCCCGTATCCCGCGCCGGCGCAGGTGCTCGACCGCTATCCGGATGTTCTGCAGGGACACCCCCGCGTCGAGCAGCCGCTTCACGATCTTGAGGACGAGCACGTCCTTGAACGAGTACAGCCGCTGGCTGCCGGAGCCGGCGGCGTTGCGGATCGACGGCGCCACCAGGCCTGTACGGGCCCAGTAGTCCAGCTGCCGGTAGGTGATACCGACGACCTGGCAGGCGGTCGGGCCGCGGAACCCGACCAGCTGGTCGGACACCTCGTCCAGTCCGTCGCCGACCAGCGGGTCCGGGAACAGCTCTCCCTGGTCCGGCCCCTCGGGTGGCGTCTGCACCGCGCGGTCTCCCTCGCCTCGGCCCACTCGTGAGTTCCACGAGTGTCATCAGTTCCGACGACGGTAGGCGCGCCGAACGGGGCGGTCAACGCGGCTCGCCGCGCCCTACCTACCGGACGGCGCACCGATCGTGGCCGTGCGTGACCTATCCGGGCTGCGCGCCCCGGAAGTCCTCCGGGGACACCGAGTCCAGGAACTCGCGGAACTTCTCGACCTCGTCCTCCTGCTCGTCCGGGATGACGAGCCCCGCCTCGGCCAGGACGCTCTCGTCGGCGTGCACCGGGACCCCGGTGCGCAGGGCGAGGGCGATCGAGTCGCTCGGGCGGGCGGAGACGGTCACGCCGCCGTCGAAGATCAGCTCGGCGTAGAACGTGCCCTCCTGCAGGTCGGTCACCCGGACCTGCTCGAGGCGGCGCCCGAGGGCACCGATGACGTCCTTCAGGAGGTCATGGGTCAGCGGACGGGCCGGCTTCACGCCCTGCTGCTCCAGGGCGATCGCGGTGGCCTCGACCGACCCGATCCAGATCGGGAGGTAGCGGTCCCCGTTGGTCTCCCGGAGCAACAGGATCGGCTGGTTGGCCGGGAGCTCGACCCGGACCCCCACGACGCGCATCTCGCTCATCAGCCCGCCTCCCCGGCCCTGAAGGGCCTGCTGGCCGGCGCGGGGGGATTCGCAACCCCGGCCGCCCTGGTCGCCTTTGCCTCCACCACCGACACCTTCCGACGCTACACGGGCCGCGGCCCGTACGCGCACCTCCGGACGGGGTGCGACGGCGCCTTTTCGACGATCGTCACACGGCCGTCCGGCGGGCGCGGACGGGTCAGGCGTCCGCTCAGTCGTCCGCGCCGTCGCGCGGGCCGGTCAGGAAGACCAGCCGGAACTTGCCGATCTGCACCTCGTCGCCGTTGGCGAGCACGGCGGTGTCCACCGGCTCCCGGTTGACGTAGGTGCCGTTGAGGCTGCCGACGTCGACGACGACGAACTCACCGGCGTCGCGACGGAACTCGGCGTGGCGGCGGGAGACCGTCACGTCGTCGAGGAAGATGTCGCTGTCGGGGTGCCGGCCCGCGCTCGTGGTCGGCACGTCGAGCAGGAAGCGCGAGCCGGCGTTGGGGCCGCGCCGCACCACCAGCAGGGCCGACCCGGCGGGCAGCCCGTCGACGCCGGAGACCGGCTGCTCCTGGGCCGGCTGCTCCGCGTCGGCGAGGAAGTCCGCCCGGAAGACCGACGTGGTCTCCGGTGCGCGCTCCGGTGGCACGTCGCGCGGGTCGTTCGTGGTCACCTCGGGGACTCCTCCTCCGGTACGGGCCCCGGACGGGGTCCGGGCGGGAACTGCGTGGGCGGACGGTGTCGCGGTACGAGATGTCGCGTACGGGTTCGAGAACCTACCCGTACCGCACACCCCGGCGATACTCCGGCGTGGCGGCGGATGCCGCCGGGCCCGCCGGTGCGGCGGGCGGTGGGGGCAGCCGGCCGGCCGTCGCCGGGTGCTGTCGAGCGCTGACGAGCGCTGTCGAGCACTGTCGGGCACTGACGAGCGCTGTCGGGCAGCCGGTCGGTGCTGCCGGTCAGGCGTCGTCGGTGAGGCGCCGGTAGGCCTCGGCGTCGAGCAGGCCGTCGAGGGTCACGCCCTCGGCGAGCCGCAGGTCGGCGATCCAGCCCTCGGCGTAGGGGCCCGAGTTGACCAGCTCCGGGCCGGCGTCCAGGGCCTCGTTGACGGCGACGACCTCACCGGCGACCGGCGCGAACAGGTCCGAGACCGACTTGGTCGACTCGATCTCGCCCAGCGCGTCCCCGGCGGCGACCTCGTCGCCGACCGACGGGAGCTGGACGAACACGACGTCGCCGAGCTGGGACTGGGCATGGTCGGTGACACCGATCCGCACCACGCCGTCCCCGGTCTCGCGCACCCACTCGTGGGCCTCGGTGTAGATCAGGTCCGACGGAATCTCCGAACTCACACGGCGAGCCTAGCCCCCGGCGCCCGGGTGATCCATTCGGGCCCGGACCGCTCCCCCGGACGCGTCTGCCGGGCCGTCGCCGGGGCCCGCGGCCGGGGCGAGCGGACGCCGCACGGCCAGCACGAACTCCGCCAGGTAGAGCGCACCGGTCCAGAGGTAGAGGCCCACGCCCCAGGCCGCGAACGCGTGCGCGATCACCCGGACGACGGACTCCGTGGTGCCGGTGCCATCACCCAGCAGGAGCAGCGGGAACGCGTAGAGCAGCACGAAGGTCGCCGCCTTGCCGAGGTAGACGACCTCGAACGGCCCGTAGCCCCGGTGCCGCAGCACGAACACGCACACCGCCAGCACCAGGTCCCGGGCCACCAGGACCGCCACCGCCCACCAGGGCACGATGTCGCGCACCGCCAGCCCGATCAGCGCAGCCAGGATGTAGAGGCGGTCGACGGCCGGGTCGAGCATCTCGCCGAACCGGCTGTACTGGTCGAGGAGCCGGGCCAGCTTGCCGTCGAGCCAGTCGGTCACCCCGCCGACGGCGAGCACGACGATCGCCCACGCGTCGGCCTCCGGGCCGACCATCAGCCACAGGAACAGCGGGATGCCGAGCAGCCGCAGCACGCTCAGCGCGTTCGGGACGGTCAGGAAGCGGTCGTCGCCGGTCGGCGGGCCCGCGTGCTCCCAGGCCGCGTCCCGCACGGTGTCGCGCACCGTGTCCCGGACGGTGTCCCGGGCGTCGCGGACCGACTCGCGGGCGTCGCGGACGGTCTCGCGCGCGTCGCGCAGCACCGTCTCGCGGGTCGTCTCCCGCTTGTTCTCCCCGGCCACCCGGTCAGCCTAACGTCGCGTCCGGGATGTGCTGAACGCCCGCTCGGGGTGAGGATGGGCCGGTGACCGACGTGACCGAGAACCAGAACACCGGCCCCTCGCTGCGCGACGCCCTCAAGGGCGCCCAGGATCCGCTCAAGCAGCAGTACCGCGACGACCCGGAGTCCGCCGTCGTCACCCTGCACGCCGACGGCGAGCTCGGCGCAGGCGTCGCCTGCAAGGTCGACACCGGCCGGGCGATCGCCGAGGCGGGCCTGCACCCGGCCACCGGCGGCGACGGCACCCAGCTGTGCTCGGGCGACATGCTGCTCGAGGCGCTGGTCGCCTGCGCAGGCGTGACCCTGCGCGCGGTCGCCACCGCCCTGGAGCTGGAGGTCACCGGCGCCGTGCGGGCCGAGGGCGACCTCGACTTCCGCGGCACCCTCGGCGTCGCCAAGGACGCCCCGGTGGGGTTCCGGGCCATCCGGCTGACCTTCGACCTGGACACCCACGGCGCGACCGAGGAGCAGCGCGCGACCCTGGTGAAGCTGACCGAGCGGTACTGCGTGGTCCTGCAGACCATCAAGGGCAGCGCGACGACGTCGGTGGAGATCACGGGTTCGTGACCCGGTCTGCGTCGCCCGGTCGGCATCCCCCTGTCACCGGTCGTCGCACCGCTCGTCGCGCGTCGGCGACAGTTCGGCGCGCTACGCCGCGGTAGGTCTCGGGGCGCCCAGTCGGACGTCCGTACGGTTCTCGCTGCGTCCCCCGGGCCACCTCCCCCCGTGGTGCCCGGGAGACGAGCGGGAACAGTCGAGACTCGGGCGGGCTCCCCCGGCCGCCGCGGTAGGTGACACGTGATCAAGGTTGCGGACGATCTGTCGTCCGGCGATCACGTCTGCGCGATCCCGGACAGCCCCGAGCACCTCGGCGAGCTGACCGCAGGGTTCGTCTCGCAGGGCGTGGCCCGCGACGAGCGCATCGTCTTCTACGACGACGACGGCGCGGCCGACCGCCTCCTGCGCCGGCTCGACGAGGACGGCCACGACGTCGAGTCCCTGCTCCGGTCCCGCCAGCTCGACATCATCCCGCCCGAGGGCACCCGCAGGATCTTCGCGCTGCCGCTGCCCGACGTGCACGCCGGCGTGAGCGACGAGGTCGCCCGCAGCCTGGCCGGCGGCTGGAACGGCATGCGCTTCACCGGGCAGATGCACGGCACGATCGCGCCGGGCGCGGTGGCCAGCCTGCCGGAGTACGACGGCCTGCTCGCCCGCCTGGTCCGGGAGAACGACCACGCCCTGACCGCGCTGTGCACCTACGACCACGCGCACTTCCCCGGCGACCAGATCGAGATCATGCAGGCGCTGCACCGGGACCACCTGGCCCCGGTCGGCGCCTACGACGACGGCCTGCTGCGCATCGTCCGCCTCGGCCCCGGTCACGCCCGCCTCGCAGGCGAGATCGACCACAGCAACCGCACCAAGATCACCTCGCTGCTGCACTCCTCGCTCGACGCCGTGCTGCGCTCCCCCGACGCCTCCGCCGAGATCGGCCTGGACCTGGCCTCGGTCCGGTTCGTGGACGTCGCGACGGCGGCGGCACTGGTGCACGCGGCCGAGGCGTTCCCGGCCACCCACCGGCTCGTGCTGCACCGGGTGCGCCCGCGGGTGCAGCGGGTGCTGGACCGGTGCGGCGCCGCGTTCTCCCCCCAGCTGAGCTTCACCGACGCGCCCCTGCCCGTCGCGCCCCCGCCGTTCGGCTGATCAGGAAGGGACACCCGGCATGGAGATCCGTTCGGCCTCGCGCCGCGGCTACGCGCACGCCCTGGTGCACGCCGACGACGCGGAGGAGCTGCTCACCCGGACCCTGCCGACGGTCCGGGCCGCGGTGCGCGACAGCGGCGCCCAGGTCGTGCTGGCCGTCTCCGACCCGGTCGGGACCGGCGTGCGCGAGGCCCTGGACGGCACCGGCGCCGTGGTCAGCCGGCTGACCACGCTGACCCGCTCGGCCCGCGAGTCCGGGCAGACGGTCGCGGCGTGGCGGGCCCGGGAGCTGCGGGCGCTGTCGTCGTCGGGCCGGCCGGTGGTGCTGCTCTGCGAGCACGACGACAGCCTCGACGGCGTCGACGGCGGGTTCTGGGTGGAGTACGAGGCCGCGCTGAACATCTCGCTGTCCGGGCTGCCGGTCACCCAGATCTGCGCCTACCCCCGGATCCCGCTGCACGCCAGGGTCGGTGCCGCGGCGCTGGCCAACCACCCCCTGCTGCTCAGCGGCAACGAGCTCGTGCCGAACCCGGACTTCCGCCCCGCCGACGAGGTCATGGCGACCACCAGGATCGCGCCGCCGCACCTGCTCGGCCCGCCGGACGTGCGGCTGAGCTACAACACCTTCGAGCTGTCCCGGGTGCGCGACGCGGTGTCCGACGCCGCCCGCGCCGTCCGGCTGGACACGGTGCGTGGCGAGGACATGGTGCAGGCGGTGAACGAGGTCGCCACCAACGCGGTCGAACACGGTGCGCCGCATGCGGATCTGTCGGTGTGGGCCGGTTCGGAGGGGCTGGTCTGCGAGGTGCACGACCACGGCCGGATCACCCAGCCGCTGATCGGGCTCGCGCCGCCGCACCCGTCGCAGTCGCGCGGGCGGGGCACCTGGATCGCCCGCCAGCTCTGCGACAGCCTGCACGTGTGGCGGGCCGCCGACGGCACCCACGTCCGGCTGCTCGCCCACACCTGACCCATCCCTGAGCCGCCCCCGCTCAACTCCGGGGACGATTGCGCAGCGCACGGCCCCGCGGGTCGCCCACCCGGGCCTCACGCCCGGCCATCGCCTGGGCTATCGTGGGTGCCGAGAACACCGCACGGGAGACGACGCCCGCCGTCCGTGCAGGTGGGGTTCGCCATGCCCTCTCCGCGCCCCGCGGCCTCCCGCCCGGGTGGCGCGCCCGGGTTCGTGCGGACCACCAGTGGGCCGCACGTGCGAGAACCGCCCGTCACCACGCGTGACCGAGACCTGGGAAAAGGCATGTCCGACGTCTGTTGTCCCCCCGACCACCGCGTACCGCACGTCAGCGTGCTGGGTGCCTTCGGCCTGCGCGCCGGGGAGAAGTCGATCCCGCTGCCGGTGGACTCGCGGCGCCTGGTGGCCTACCTGGCCGTCCACCCGCGTCCGCAGCCGACCGCCGCGCTGGCCGCCGACCTGTGGGCCGGGGTCGGCCCGCAGCCCGCCGCGCGCCTGCTCGACGAGGCCGTGCGCGGCGTGGACGTGCCGGGCCTGCTCGCCGCCGACGACCGCGGCCGCCTGCACCTCGACGACGGCGTCACCACCGACCTGTCCGAGGCCCTGCTGCTCATCCGCGGGCTCAGCGCGGCGAGCGCGCTGCGCACCGCCCGCGAGATCGGCGCACCGGACACCACGCTGCTCACCGCCGACGTGCTGCCGTCGTGGACCTCGACCTGGCTGGCCGTGGAGCGGGAGCGCTTCCGCCAGCTGCGCCTGTCCGCGCTGGAGGGCCTGTCCGCCACGCTGACCGCCGCCGACCGGCACGACGACGCCGTCGCCGTCGCCCGGCGCGCCGTGGACGGTGCGCCCAGCCGCGGCCGCGCCCGGCGCGCGCTGGTCGAGGCCCTGCTCGCCGGCGGCCACGTCTCCGAGGCCGTCACCGAGTACGACGAGTTCCAGTCGCTGCTGCGCAACAGCGTCGGCGCCACCCCCGACGCCGAGCTGGACCGCCTGCTCGCCCCGCTCGACGCCGGCTGGCCGCTCGGGCCCGGCCTGCACCGCCCCGCGGAGCGCTGGGGCGTCGGCATGCCCGGCTTCCGGGCCGCGAGCCGTCCGGCCGGGCGCCGCCTGGCCGCCGGGGTGCCCGCCAGCGCTCGCTGAGCTCACCGAGCTCGCTGAGATCACTGAGATCACTGACGGGCACACCCGCTACGGGTGGAACACCGGGCGGCGTTTCTCCGCGAACGCGGCCAGCCCCTCGGCACCCTCCGCGCCGGACGCGCAGGTCGCGATCGAGTCGGCCTCCGCGGCGAGCTGCTCGGCGAACCCGGTGTCCCAGGTCCGGGCCAGCAGGCCGCGGATCCGGCCGAGCGCGTCGGTCGGGCCCTGGGCGAGCCGGTGCGCGAGCGTCGCGGCCTCGTCGGCGACGGCGTCGTCGGCCACGACCGCGGTGAGCAGCCCGAGCCCGGTCAGGGCGTCGGCGTCGAGGACCTCGTCGGTGAGCAGGATCCGCCGGGCGCGGGCCTGCCCGACCAGCCGCGGCAGCAGCCAGGTCATGCCGCCGTCCGGGGAGAACCCGATCCCCGGGTAGGCCGGGCGCATCCGCGTCGACGTGCCGCCGACGGCGAGGTCGCAGACCAGCGCGACGCTCATGCCCGCGCCCGCGGCCCAGCCGGGGACGCTCGCCACCGTCGGCACCGGCGAGGCCGCGAGGGGGCGCTGCAGGGCGTGGAAGGTGTCGGCGAGGCCGTGCACGTAGGCGTAGCGGTCCTCGGCCGAGGCGAAGGCGCGCACGTCGCCGCCGGTGCAGAAGTTCTCGCCGTCGCCGTGCACCAGTACCGCGCCGGTCCCGGCCGGGTCGAGCGACTCCAGCGCGGCGGTGACCTCCTCCATCGCCGGGCCGTCGAGAGTCCCGTGCCGGCCGGTGGAGATCCGGCAGCGCAGCACCCGCCCGTCGCGGGTCACGGCGCTCACGCGAGCTCCCGCAGCTTCGGCGCGACGTCCTCGGTGAACTGGGTCAGGAACCGGCGCTGGTCGTCCCCCGGCCCGTGGACGACGAGGTGGTTGAGCCCGGCGTCGACGTAGGGCTTGATCTGCGCGACGGCCTCGTCCGGGTCGGACGCGACGATCCACCGCTTCGTGACCTGCTCGATCGGCAGCTCGTCGGCGAGGCGCTCCATCTCCTGCGAGGAGCTGACCGAGTTCTTCTGCTCCGGGGTCAGCGACAGCGGCGCCCAGAACCGGCAGTTCTCCCGCGCGGCCTCCGGGTCCCGGTCGTAGCTGATCTTGATCTCGATCATCCTGTCGATGCCGGCGGCGTCGCGGCCTGCCTTCTGCGCGCCCTCCTCGACGCCGGGCAGCAGCTTGTCGGTGTAGAGCTCCATGCCCTTGCCCGAGGTGCAGATGAAGCCGTCGCCGAACCGGCCGGCGAAACGGGCGACCATCGGGCCACCGGCGGCGACGTAGATCGGGACCGGCCGCTCGGGCCTGTCGTAGATCGTCGCGTCGACGAACGTGTAGTACTCGCCCTCGGTGGACACGGTGTCCTCGGTCCACAGCGCGCGCATCATCTTCACGGCCTCGCGCAGCCGGGCGAACCGCTCCTTGAACTCCGGCCACTCGCGCCCGGACACGGCGATCTCGTTGAGCGCCTCACCGGTGCCGACGCCGAGCGCGACCCGGTCGCCGGTCAGCAGCGCCATCGTCGCGAACTCCTGGGCGAGCACGGCGGGGTTGTAGCGGAAGGTGGGGGTGAGCACCGAGGTGCCGATCTGCACCCGGTTCGTGCGCTCCCCCACGGCGGCCATCCACGGCAGCGCCGCGGGGGCGTGCCCGCCGTTGTCCCGCCACGGCAGGAAGTGGTCCGACGCCCAGACGCTGTCGAGGCCGAGCTCCTCGGCCAGCACCGCGTACTCGACGAGGTCGCGGGGGCCGAACTGCTCGGCCGACGCCTTGTATCCGATCTTGAGATCCACGGATGAGTCCTTCGTGCGTGATCGCTGCGGCGCGACCGGTGGGTACGCCGCTGTCCCTGCGAGCCTTGCTACACCCGCACGGACCGTTCCGCAGCCCGCCGGTGCCGACGACACCCTCCGGCGGTGACCGGTACCACGCCGGCGGCGGCAGGGACCGACTCGCGGGACCGGGCGTGGGCGCGGTACCGGGGCTCGTACGATCGGGACGTGGTCGCCCCGGACGAGATCCCGCTCCCTCCCGAGCCGGACGACGAGTACGGCTTCGAGCCCCCGCCGGACGACCCCTGGGGCCCCGGACCCGGACCGGGTGCGGAACCGGAGGCACCGCCGGAGCCGGTCGCCGAGCGGTTCCGCAGCTCGGACCCGCAGGAGATCCTGCGCCGCGTCTTCGGCTACGACAGCTTCCGCGGGGACCAGCAGGAGATCGTCGAGACCGTCGTCGCGGGCGGCGACGCGCTGGTCCTGATGCCGACCGGTGGCGGCAAGTCGTTGTGCTACCAGGTCCCGGCGCTGGCCCGCGACGGCGTCGGCGTCGTCGTCTCGCCGCTGATCGCGCTGATGCAGGACCAGGTCGACGCGTTGCGCGCCCTCGGCGTCCGCGCGGGGTTCCTCAACTCCACCCAGGACCCCGACGAGCGCCGCCTGGTCGAGCAGCAGTTCCTCGCCGGGGAGCTGGACCTGCTCTACCTGGCGCCGGAGCGGCTCAAGGTCGCCGCCACCGTCTCGCTGCTCGAGCGCGGCACGATCGCGCTGTTCGCGATCGACGAGGCGCACTGTGTCGCGCAGTGGGGGCACGACTTCCGGCCCGATTACCTGCTGCTCTCCGAGCTGCACCAGCGCTGGCCGGCCGTCCCGCGGATCGCGCTGACCGCGACGGCGACCGAGGCCACCCGCGCCGAGATCGCGCAGCGGCTGCAGCTCACCGACGCACGCCAGTTCGTGTCGAGCTTCGACCGGCCGAACATCCAGTACCGGATCGTGCCGAAGAACGAGCCGCGCAAGCAGCTGCTGGACCTGCTGCGCACCGAGCACCCCGGCGACGCAGGCATCGTCTACTGCCTGTCCCGCAAGTCCGTCGAGCAGACCGCGGAGTTCCTGTCCGCGCAGGGTGTCGCCGCGCTGCCGTACCACGCGGGGCTCGACGCGGCGGTCCGGCAGCGCAACCAGGCCAGGTTCCTGCGCGAGGACGGGCTGGTGATGGTCGCGACGATCGCGTTCGGGATGGGCATCGACAAGCCCGACGTCCGGTTCGTCGCGCACCTGGACCTGCCGAAGTCCGTCGAGGGCTACTACCAGGAGACCGGCCGCGCGGGCCGCGACGGGGAGCCGTCGACGGCGTGGCTGGCCTACGGGCTCCCGGACGTCGTGCAGCAGCGCAAGATGATCGACGACTCCGAGGGCGACGCCGCGCACAAGCGCCGCCTCGGGCAGCACCTCGACGCGATGCTCGCGCTCTGCGAGACCACCGAGTGCCGCCGCGTGCAGCTGCTGCGCTACTTCGGCCAGCAGTACCCGGCATCGCGCTGCGGGAACTGCGACACCTGCCTGACCCCGGTGTCGTCGTGGGACGGGACCGTGGCCGCGCAGAAGGTCCTGTCCACGGTCTTCCGGCTCAAGAAGGAGCGCAACCAGGAGTTCGGCGCCGGCCAGGTGATCGACATCCTGCTGGGGAAGCGCACCCAGAAGATCGAGCAGAACCGGCACGACCAGCTCAGCGTGTTCGGCGTCGGCACCGACCTGACCGAGCCGCAGTGGCGCAGCGTGCTGCGCCAGCTCGTCGCGCGCGGACTGCTCGCCGTCGGCGGGCCGTACTCGACGCTGCGGTTCACCGACGCCTCGATGCAGGCGATGCGCGGCGAGGAGACGCTGATGCTGCGCACCGAGCCCGAGCGGGCGGCCCGGTCGTCGTCGCGGAGCAGGTCCGGCGGGTCGTCGAAGCCGCAGGTGGAGCTGTCCGCGGCCGCGGCGCCGGTGTTCGAGCGGCTGCGGTCGTGGCGGGCCGCGGCGGCGAAGGAGCAGGGCGTGCCCGCCTACGTGATCTTCCACGACGCGACGCTGCGCGAGATCGCGTCACGGGCGCCGGCCGACCGCGGCGAGCTCGGCACGATCTCCGGGATCGGCGAGGGCAAGCTCAACCGCTACGGCGACCAGGTCATCGCGGTGCTGCAGGAGAGCGCGTCGTGAGCGGGCCGCTGATCGGGCTGACGTCCTACACCGAACGCGCCACCTACTGGGTCGTCGAGGACGAGGAGACGGTGCTGCTGCCGCGCGGCTACGTGGACATGGTGTCCGCGGCCGGCGGGGTGCCGGTGCTGCTGCCGCCGACCGCGTCCGCCGCGGACGCCGTGCAGCGCTGCGACGGGCTGCTCGTGACCGGCGGTCCGGACATCGGCGCCGACCGCTACGGCGCCGCCGCGGGCACCCACGACGACGCCCCGCGCGTCGAGCGGGACGCCGCGGACCTCGCGGTGCTGCGCCGCGCGCTGGAGCGCGGGATCCCGGTGCTCGGGGTGTGCCGCGGGCACCAGATGCTCAACGTGGCGCTCGGCGGGACGCTGCACCAGCACCTGCCCGACACCGTCGGGGAGCAGGTCGCGGCCGAGCACTCCGCCGGGCAGGGCGTCTACGCGCCCGTGACGGTGTCCCCGGAGCCGGGGTCGTTGTTCGCCCGGCTGCTCGGCGACGGCCCGGTGGCGGTGCGCTGCCACCACCACCAGGCGATCGACCGGCTCGGCGAGGGGCTGCGGGCCACCGCGCGCGCCGGGGACGTGATCGAGGCCGTCGAGTACGCCGGGCCGGCCTGGGTGCTGGGTGTGCAGTCGCATCCCGAGCGCAGCCCGGACGACCTGCGGATCGCGACGGCGCTGGTCGACGCGGCCCGCACCTACCGCGACACGGGCCCTGCGAAGGTCCGGCGGGTCGGCTGAACTCACGGACCGCAGCTGTCCGCATGGGCTCGTAGCGTTCCCGCCATGTCCACCACGAGCACCGAGATCGACTGGAACGCCGAGCTCCGCGACCAGCTCGTCTTCCACTGGGACCAGCAGCTGCGCGACCGGCTCGACGGCCTCACCGACGAGGAGTACCTCTGGGAGCCGGTGCCCGGGATGTGGAGCGTCCGGCCGCGCGGGCAGTCGGTGACCCCGCCGGGCGCCGGGGCCGGGGACTTCGTCATCGACTTCGCGTTCCCGCAGCCCGAGCCGCCGCCGGTGACGACGATCGCCTGGCGGATCGCGCACCTCGTCGTCGGGGTGTTCGGGATGCGGGTGCACGCCCACTTCGGCGGCCCGGAGATCGACTACTTCTCGTACCGCTACCCCGGCACGGCCGGCGAGGCCCTCGCCCAGCTCGACGAGCAGTACGACCGCTGGCTCGACGGCGTCACCGCGCTGGGCGCCGACGGCCTCGCCCGGCCCTGCGGTCCCGCCGAGGGGCCGTACGCCGAGGCGCCGTTGGCGACGCTGGTGCTGCACATCCACCGCGAGGTCATCCACCACGGCGCGGAGATCGCGCTGCTGCGGGATCTCTACCGGGCGGGGCCCGCGCTGAGCGCATGATCGTCGCGACCGAGGGATCCGGTGCCGGATGTGGCACCGGATCCCTCGCAGACGTCGATCATCACGGTCATTCAGCCACCGCGGCGTTCGCGTGCTGATCAACAGCACCGCAGCCCGGGGCGGGCGGCAGCACCCCGGCCAGGTACGCGGTGACCCGCGCCGGGTCGGTGGTCCGCAGGGCGACGTAGTTGTCCGGGCGGACCAGCACCAGCTCACCGGTGCGCGGGGCGATGGCGTCGGCGACGTGCCCGAGGTGGTCGACGACCGTGTCCGCACCGGTGGCGGCGGATCCCGGCGGCAGCACGGTCACCGCCCGCACCCCGGCGGGTGCGTCCGGGGTGCTGCCGAAGCCGACGAGCGCCCACCCGGTGTCCGCCGACCGCCAGGCCGCCGTCAGGCGGATGCGGCGGCCGTCGGCGTCGCGCACGACGGGGTCGGGCATGCGGTCCCCGGCCTGCACATCCCCGGCCCGCGCACCGCTCGCCGGCGGACCACCGGCCTCCACGTCACCGGTCTCCGCACCATCGCACCCCACCCCGTCGTCCGGGGCCGCGGCGAGCGGGCCGTCGCGGTAGGACAGATCCAGCTGTAACGCCGTCTCGCCCTGGGCGCCGCGCCGGGTCAGGCCGCGGCCCAGCAGCTCGGTCGAGAGCCCCAGCACCCCGGCAGCGATCGGCAGCCGCTCGGCGGTGTAGCTGTCCAGCAACGACTCCGGCGCCCCGTGCAGCACCGCGGCGAGCTTCCAGCCGAGGTTGATGCCGTCGCCGATGCCGGTGTTCATGCCCTGTCCGCCGGCGGGCGAGTGGACGTGCGCGGCGTCGCCGGCGAGGAACACCCGCCCCACCCGGTACTGCTCGACCATGCGGACGTTGAGCCGCCACCGCGAGCTCCAGCGGACCTCGCGGACCCGGACGTGCCCGGCACCGGCGTCGTCGAGCACCTGCTGGTAGACCTCGGGGGTCAGCGGCCCCGGGATGTCGACGCCCTCGGTGGACTGGAACTGGAACGTGTCGGTCCCGGCCAGCGGGCACAGTGCCACGAACGGCGCCCACTGGTGCCAGCTGTCCCGCTCCAGGCCCTCGACGACGAGGTCGCCGAGCAGCAGCCGCACGTCCTCGCGGGTCTCCCCCAGGAACGACACCCCGAGCTGGTGGCGCACGGTGCTGGATCCGCCGTCGGCCCCGACGAGGTAGTCCGCGGTCAGCTCGGTGCCGTCGTCGAGCACCACCCGCACGCCCGCGGTGTCCTGGCTCAGCGACGCGACCCGCGAGTCCCAGCGGACCGGCACACCGAACCCGGCGAGGTGGTCGCGCAGCACCTCCTCGACCCGCCACTGCGGCAGGACCAGGCTGCGGTCCCAGCGCGCGTCGGTCCGGGTGCGCCCCACCGTGAGGCTCTCCTCGACGCCGACGGGCTCGCCGTCGTCGTCGGTGGTCCACCGCATCACCCGCAACCGGGACCGGCCCAGCGAGACGAGCCGGTCGGCCACCCCCCACCGGTCGAGCAGCTCCAGGGTGCGGGGCTGGATCCCCTTTCCTCGCGAACCGGCCGCGGGACCGGCTGCGCCGTCGAGGACGGTCACCGCCACTCCCTGCCGGGCCAGCTCGCCCGCCGTCGCCAGCCCGGTCGGGCCGGCACCCACCACGATCACCTGTGTCGTCGTCATGCGGACCACGCTACACCCGATTCTGAGACTGAGTACCAGTTCGGATCGAGTATCTTTTGCTACCAGGTGTGCAACACTGGACGACGTGAGCGGAAACGGACAGGCGCCCGCCCGGAACCCGGGCCTGCGCGAGCGCAAGAAGGCCCGCACCCGCGCCGACCTGCAGCGGCACGCGTTGCGGCTGTTCCGGGACCGGGGCTGGGAGGCCACCACGGTCGACGACATCGCAGCCGCGGCGGAGGTCTCGCGCAGCACGTTCTTCCGGTACTTCGCCACCAAGGAGCAGGTCCTGCTGCACGACGAGGTGGACCCGCTGATGGCCGAGGCGATCGCCGCGCAGCCGCCCGGCACCCCGCTGCTGACGGCGCTGCGCCGCGGGGTGCACGAGGCGTTCTCCTCGCTGTCCGACGAGGCACGCGAGCTGGAGGAGGTGCGGATGGAGCTGGGCCGCACGGTGCCCGAGCTCGCCACCGCGGCGGGACGGCACTACACCGTCGCCGGGCTGGCCGAGCCGCTGGCGCACTGGCTCGGCCGCTCCCCCGACGACCCGGAGCTGGTGGTGTTCTGCGGGGTCCTCGTCGGCGGGCGGCTCGCCGCACAGCGCATGGCCGAGCGCGACGGGATCGCCTACATCGACGCCCTCGACTCCGTCTACTCCCGCCTGGAGGACGGCATCCCGCTGGCAGACACCCCGATCCCGGCCGGCGGGTCCTAGCCGTCCCGGCCGATCCGCTTCAGCACCGGCGGCAGCTCGGTGGAGCTGAGCACGCCGAGCCGCTGGGTGGCGCGGGTGATCGCGACATAGAGGTCGTTGAGCCCGCGCGGGGACTCGTCGAGCATCTCCTGCGGCTCGACGACCAGCACGGCGTCGAACTCCAGGCCCTTCGCCGCCGTCACCGGCAGCACGACGACGGGGGCGTCCAGGTCCTCGGGGTCGGCGCCGTCGGCGACCACCCCGGCCGCGACCAGCGCGTCGCGCACGGCACCGACCCGGGCCGACGGAGCGAGCACCGCGGTCCGCCCGGTGCCCTCCACGGCGTCGAGCCCGGTGCGGGCGACGGCGTCGCGCTCGGCGGCGGCCCGGCGGGCCAGCTCGGCGTCGGCGGCAGGGGTGCCCGGCACGTCCGGCAGCGGCGCCGCCCACGGCGGCACCCCGGTGGAGCGCACCGACGACGGCGGCTCCAGCGACGCGTCGATCTCGGCGAGCACGTCGTCGGCGACGTCGGCGATCTCCGACGGCGTCCGGTAGTTCACGGTCAGCTGCTCCAGCCGCCAGCGGCGCGCCACGAACGGCGACAGCACCTCGTCCCAGGAGCCCGCACCGCCGCGGTCACCGGTCTGCGCGATGTCCCCGACCAGCGTCATCGACCGGGTGGGCGCCCGGCGCATCAGCATCCGCCAAGCCATCGCGGACAGCTCCTGCGCCTCGTCGACGATGACGTGGCCGTAGGTCCACTCGCGGTCGGCGGCGGCGCGCTCGGCGGTGGAGTCGTAGCGGGAGACCTGCATGCGCTCGGCGAGCCGGTCCGCGTCGATGATGTCGGTGGCGCGCAGCAGCTCCGGATCGAGGTCCTCCTCCAGGTCCAGGACGTCGAGCACGCCCTGGGCGTACTCGACCTCCTCACGCAGCGCGGCGGCCTCGGCCGCGGCCTGGGCGGAGCCGTCGTCGCCGAGCAGCTCCGCGGCCTCGTCGAGCAGCGCGACGTCGGCCGCGGTCCAGCGCTGGTCGTAGGGCACGTCGTCGCCGGGAGCGGGGCGCTCCAGCAGCGCCCGCTGCTCGGCCGGGATGCGGCGGGCCACCTGGTTGAGCCGCTTGCGGTCGGCGAACAGGTCGGTGAGCAGCTGCTCCGGTGACAGCGTCGGCCAGAAGCTCTCCAGGTGCTCGGCCAGCGCGGGTGCCGAGCCGAGCTCGTCGCGGATGTCGTCGACGTCGCGCCGGTCCAGCAGCCCCTGCCCGACGCGCTGGGCGACCTGCTCGGCCAGCAGCCGCAGCAGCTCCTTGCGGAAGATCCGCCGGGCCTCGTTGTGCGGTTTGCGGGAGCGCCGGGCCCGGGTCCGGGCCTGGGACACGGTGTCCTTGTCCAGCACGACGAGCTGCTGCTCGACCTCCAGCTCGATCGGCTGCCGCGGCACCTGCTGGCGGTCCCGCACCGCCGCGGCGACGACCGGGGCCATCTCCGCGCTGCCCTTGAGCGCGGCGGCGGCCGGGTCCTCCGTGCGGCGCGCGTCGAGGCCCGGGTAGAGCTGCGCGACCGTCCCCAGCACCACCGAGGTCTCCCCCAGCGACGGCAGGACCTGGCCGATGTAGCGCAGGAACGTCGGGTTCGGCCCGACGACGAGCACGCCGCGCCGGGCCAGCCGGTCGCGGTGGGTGTAGAGCAGGTACGCCGCGCGGTGCAGCGCGACCGCGGTCTTGCCGGTACCCGGGCCGCCCTGCACGACCAGCACCCCGGACGGCTTGGACCGGATGATCCGGTCCTGCTCGCCCTGGATCGTCGCGACGATGTCGCCCATCCGCCCGGTGCGCGCCTCGGACACCGCGGACAGCAGCGCCGCCTCGCTGGTCAGCCCGGTGCTGGAGCGGGCCGCCTCCTCCTCGGTCATCTCGGCGAGGTTGAGCGGCTCGTCGTCGATCGCGACGACCTCGCGCAGCCGGGTCCGCAGGTGCCGCCGGCGGCGCATGCCCTCCGGGTTCGCCGCGGTCGCGGTGTAGAACGGCCGCGCCGCGGGCGCGCGCCAGTCCATCAGCAGCGGCTCGTACTCGTTCTGCTCGTCGAGCAGCCCGATCCGGCCGACGTAGCGGGTCTCGCCGTCGTCGGTGTCGAGGCGGCCGAACGCCAGGCCGTGCTCGGCGGCCCGCAGCGCGGCGAGCCGGTCGGCCAGCAGCGCCGCGGCCGCGTCCCGCTGGGTGATCGCCTGCGGGGTACCGACGGTCTCGTCGCGCAGGGTGTCCGCGAGCCGCCGCGAGGTGTCCTTGCGACGGTCCTCGAGCAGCTCGTAGAGCATGCCGACGTAGGCCTTCTCGGCGGTCAGCTCGGGGTCGTCCCCGGCGGGAGCGGAAATGGGTTCGGGCACGGTGCGGGGATCCTCCACCGAGTGACGAGCACGTACGCGTCCCCGGCCGTCCGGGACCGGCCGGACCTACCCTCCGTCCGGCGACGCGACGTACCAACGTACCAGCGGCGCCGCGGCCCCGCCCGTACCCGAGACCCGTGCCCGGCCCCTCCGCTCAGCCGCGGGAGCGGGGCGCCCGCCCGTAGGGCTGCTCGACCGGCTCCACCCACTCCTGCGGCGGGATCGCCACGGTGACCGGCTGCTCGTCGTCGAGCGCGATCGGCTCGCCGTGGTGGCGGAACCGCATCGGGGCGCCGTCGAGCAACTGGTACTCGACCTCGTCCGGCGTGATCGACACCCGGATCCGGCGGCCCTGCCACTTGAGCCCGAACGCGATGCGCGACAGCGACGACGGCAGCCCCGGCGCGAACGACAGCCCGTCGAGCTCACAGCGCATGCCGCCGAAGCCCAGGGTCACCGCCGCCCAGGTGCCCGCCATCGACGCGATGTGCATGCCGTGGTCGGTGTTGCCTGCCAGGTCGTGCATGTCGACCAGCGCGGCCTCGGCCAGGTACTGGTAGGCCAGGTCGAGGTGCCCGGTCCGCGCGGCCATCACCGACTGTGTGCACGCCGACAGCGACGAGTCCCGCACCGTGATGCCCTCGTAGTAGGCGAAGTTGCGGCGCATCTGGTCGTCGGTGAACGCGTCCGGGCGGATCTGCATGGCCAGCACCAGATCCGCCTGTTTCACCACCTGGGTGCGGTACAGCTCGAAGTAGGGGTAGTTGAGCAGCAGCGGGTAGTTCTCCGCCGGGGTGTGCTCGAAGTCCCACCGCTGGTGGTCGGTGAAGCCCTCGGACTGCGGGTGCACGCGCAGCCGCTCGTCGTAGGGGATCAGCATCGCGGTGGCGGCGTCGCGCCAGGACGCGACCTCCTCCGAGTCGACGCCGAGCCGGCCCGCCGCGCGCGGGTGCTTGGCGGCGACCTCGGCCGCGTAGCGCAGGTTCTGCTGCGCCATCAGGTTGGTGTAGACGTTGTTGTCCGCGATCGCGGAGTACTCGTCCGGGCCGGTCACGCCGTCGATGCGGAAGTTGCCCGCCGAGTCGTGGTTGCCCAGCGAGCGCCACAGCCGCGCCGTCGCGACCAGCAGCTCCAGGCCGACCTCGAGCTCGAAGTCGGTGTCACCGGTGGCGGCGACGTGCCGCTTCACCGCGTCGGCGATGTCGGCGTTGATGTGGAACGCCGCGGTGCCCGCCGGCCAGTAGCCCGAGCACTCGTCGCCGCGGATGGTGCGCCACGGGAACGCCGCGCCCTTGAGCCCGAGGGTCTCGGCGCGGGCGAACGCATTGGGCAGGATCGACTTCCGCCAGGCCAGCGCGTCGGCTGCGGCGTCGGGCGCCAGGAACGACAGCACCTGCAGGCAGAACGTCTCGGTGTCCCAGAAGGTGTGACCGTCGTAGCCGTCGGCGGTCAGGCCCTTGGCCGGGATGCAGCGGCGCTCGGCGCGGGCACCGGCCTGCAGCACGTGGAACGTGGCGAGCCGGACCGCCTGCTGCAGCTCGGCGTCGCCGTCGATCTCGACGTCGGCGGTGGCCCAGAAGTCGTCGAGGTACTCCTGCTGCTGGGCGACCAGGCCGTCCCAGCCGGTGTAGCGGGCGGCGGCGATCGCGGCGCGGACCTGGTCGTAGACCGCGGGCAGGCTGCGCCGCGAGGACCAGCCGTAGGCCAGGTACTTGATGACCTTGAGCGTCTCGCCGGGCTTGACCCGGGCGATGATCGTGGTGCGGGCCAGGTCCTCGTTCGCGTCGGTGGACACCTCGAAGCCGTCCGGCCCGAAGACCTCGTGCTCCATGGCCGCGGCGCAGCGCAGCCCGGACTGGCGGGTGCGGTGCACCAGGGTGGCCCCGGAGTCGCCGGCACGGGACTGCTCGGGCTCCAGGACGTTGTCCAGCGCGGTCTCCAGGCGCGGGTCGTCCGGGTTGCGGCCGGGCAGCTGCTCGTTGGCGACCAGCTCGGACTGCAGGACGAGCAGGGCGCCGTCGCCGTTGTCGTCGTCGCCGGCGTGGACGACCTCGACCTCGTAGCAGATCGCGGCGATCGCCCGCTGGGTCAGCGACACCATCCGCGTGGAGCGGACCTTCACCGCGCGCCCGGCCGGGGACTCCCACTCGACGTCGCGCTGCAGGGTGCCGCTGCGCATGTCCAGCACGCGCTCGTGACGGCCCAGGGTGCCGTAGCGCAGGTCGAACGGCTCGTCGTCGACCAGCAGCCGGATGAGCTTGCCGTTGGTGACGTTGATGATCGACTGCCCGGACTCGGGGAAGCCGTAGCCGCCCTCGGCGTAGGGCAGCGGGCGGACCTCGTAGAACGAGTTCAGGTAGGTGCCGGGCAGGACGTGCGGCTCGCCCTCGTCGAGGTTGCCGCGCAGGCCGATGTGCCCGTTCGACAGGGCGAACACCGACTCGGTCTGGCCCATCGCGTCCAGGTCGAGACGGGGTTCGCGCACGACCCACGGCTCGACGGTGAAGGTGGGCAGGTGCTCGGGCTTCACGTGCGCTCCAGCAGGTCGGCGAGATCGGTGACGACGACGGTGGCGCCGCGCTCGCGCAACGCCTCCGCCTGGTCCAGTCGGTCGACGCCGACGACGGCGCCGAAGCCCCCCGCGTGGCCGGCCTCGACCCCGGCGAGGGCGTCCTCGAAGACGACGGCGGCGGCGCGGTCCACGCCCAGGTCCTCGGTGGCCGCGACGAAGGTGTCCGGGGCGGGTTTGCCCGGCAGGCCGCGCTCGCGGGCGGTGACGCCGTCGACGCGGTGGTCGATGAACTCCTCCAGCCCGGTGACGCGCAGGATCATCTCGGCGTTCGCGCTGGAGGACACGACGGCGGTGGCCAGCCCGGCGTCCTTGACCGCCTCCAGGTAGCGGCGCGAGCCCGGGTAGACGTCGACGCCCTGAGTGATCTTGAGCTGGACGAGGTCGTTCTTGCGGGTCGACAGGCCCCAGAGGGTCTCCGCGGCGCCCGGGTCGTCCGGCGTGCCCTCGGGCAGCTCGATGCCGCGGGAGGCCAGGAACTGGCGGGTCCCCTCGAGCCGCGGGCGGCCGTCGACGTAGGCGCCGTAGTCGGCGGACACGTCGAACGGGGTGAACCCGTCGCCGTCCCGCGAACGCAGGAACTCGTCGAACATCTGTTTCCAGGCGGCGGCGTGCACGCTCGCGGTGTCGGTCAGGACACCGTCCAGGTCGAACAGGCACAGACGCGTGCCGTCAGGGAGCCCCAGCATGGCGCGCACCCTATTGGTAGCCGAGGGCGACCGTCGCCCCCGGGCGCAGGTGTGTCACGCGGCTGTTCCGCACCGTTCACGCCCCGGGCGCGGCGAGCGGCACCGCGGTGGCCGCGACCGGGTCGTTCGTCGCCGTGTGCAGCGTCGTCTCCACGGTGCAGGAGCCGGAGCCGACCCGCACGTGGACCGCTCCCCCGCCGGGCTCGGGCTCGATGCGTTCCTGGACCGCCCGGCGCACCGCGGCGAGCACCGACAGCGGCAGCACCCGCGTCCCGGGGTCGACACCGGCGGCCCGCGGGTCGTCGACGGTGGTGTCCAGCCGGGCGCCGAACCGGGTCCGCTCGATCTGCAGGTACGCCGACACCGCGGCCAGCTCCTCGTCGAGCCGGATCGCGTCCTCCCCGGCCCGGTCGGCGGCCCGGGACAGGTCGGCGAAGCCCAGCAGGAGCTCCCGGGCGCGCGGCGGGTCCGTGCGCACCAGCGAGGCGATGGTGTTGAGGGTGTTGTAGACGAAGTGCTGCTCCAGGCGCCGGGACAGCGAGTCGTGCCAGGACAGCGCGTCGGTGGAACGGTCCGCCGTGGCCCCGTGATCGTCGGTCTGCCGGTCATCGGTGCCGGATGTGGCACCGGACCCCGGCGAACCGTCGATCACCGGGTCGGCCGGGTCGTGGTCGGCACCGCCGGGTCGGGTCCCGCCATGATCGGCGTCCGCGAGGTTTTCAGTGCCGGATGTGGCACCGGATCCCTCGCCCGCGGTGATCTCCCGGTCGGTGCGGTCGGGGTCGGGGCGGTCGGGGTCGGGGACGCCGGAGCCGGGATGGGTGATCCCCGCGCCGCCCGCGGACGCAGCGGACCCGGTTCCCCCGGGGCGGCCGGCACCGTCGCGCCCCGGTGCGCCGTCCCGCGACCCTCCCGATGCAGCCCCTCCCGACGCACCCGGCCGGGCACCCGCCGAGCCCGCGCGCAGCCGCCGGGCGGCGGTCATGGCGTCCAGCAGGTCCTCGTCGCGCTCGTCGGGGGCCACCAGCCCGCGCCAGGACGGCAGCGCGAGGCGCCCGGTGGCGGTCCGTCCCCGGTGCTCGACGGCGGCGACCAGGCCCGGCTGCAGCCACACGGCGTCGGCGGCGATCCCGTCCGGGACGTCGGCGGGCGCGGTCCGCGAGGCAGGCGCGGCGACGACGGTGCGGGCGTCGGCGTCCGCGGCGCCGACACCCACCCGGCCGACGTAGCGCAGCTCGCCCGGATGCCCGGCGCCGCCGTCGGCGGTCTCGACCGCGGGCAGCGCCAGCAGCACCGCGGAGATCCGGTCGCCGCCACCGGCGCGGGCCGGGCCGTAAGCCGGCAGATACCCGGCGACGAGCACCTGCCGGCGTCGGCGCAGCGGCACCCGCAGCCAGTTCCGGGTGCGGCGTCCGGGCTGGTAGGGCACGTCGAGCCGCTTGAGGTTCAGCTCGTCGAGACCGAACTTCTCCGCGGTGCGCGCGACCAGGTCGGCCTCGTCCAGCCCGAACGACGGCGGCACCAGGATCGACGCCCCGCCCAGGTCCAGCTGCTCGAGCAGCGCCCGGCGGCGCCGGTAGGGCAGCTCCAGCACCCGCTGCCCGCCGGACCACAGCAGGTCGGTGACGACGTAGCCGACCGGGACCTCGGCGCGCAGCGCGTCGTCCGGGGTTAGGGTGGCGGTGCGGCGCAGCAGCGGCCCGCGCGACGGGCGGCCCGCCTCGTCCAGGGCGACGACGACGCCGTCGAGCACCATTCCGCCGGGCGGCGCCTTGCCGGTCAGCTCGTGCAGCTCCGGGAACGACGCGGCGACGCTGCGCGCGGTCGACGACAGCAGCCGCAGCTTCCGGCCGGGTTCGGCGTAGGCGACGCAGCGGTGCCCGTTCCAGCCGAACTCGACCGCCCAGCGCTCCGGGTCGGCGGCGTCGGACAGCTCGCCGGCCGCGGGGAGCATGGGCGGCACGAGCTCCGGCATCGTCGTACCGGATCCCCCCGCCACGGGTGACACCGTAGCCGGGCCTGCGACGACGGGCGCCGACGCCACGGTGGGAGCCGGGCACGGCCACCACGGGTGACGGGCACAATGGCCCCACCATGCCTGCCACGACGACGCTGACCGACCGGCTCCCGCGCAACCCCGACGCCGACCCCGCCGACCTGGTCGAGACCTTCGCCGACTGGGCGTTCGACGAGCGGGGCGTCTCGCTCTACCCGGCGCAGGAGGAGGCGATGCTGGAGCTGGTCACCGGCGCCAACGTCATCCTCTCCACCCCCACCGGGTCCGGGAAGTCCCTGGTCGCGACGGGTGCGCATGCGGCGGCGATGGCCCGTGGCGAGCGCAGCTTCTACACCGCGCCGATCAAGGCGCTGGTCAGCGAGAAGTTCTTCGCGCTGTGCGAGACGTTCGGCGCGGACAACGTCGGCATGCTCACCGGCGACGCCGCGGTCAACGAGAAGGCCCCGATCATCTGCTGCACCGCGGAGATCCTGGCGAACCTGGCGTTGCGCACCGGGTCCGGCGCCGACGTCGGCCTCGTGGTGATGGACGAGTTCCACTTCTACGCCGACCCCTCGCGCGGCTGGGCGTGGCAGGTCCCGATCGTCGAGCTGCCGCAGGCGCAGTTCCTGCTGATGAGCGCTACGCTGGGCGACACGTCGTTCTTCCGCGACGACCTGACCCGGCGCACCGGGCGGGAGACCGCGGAGATCACCTCGGTGGAGCGGCCGGTGCCGCTGCACTTCCGCTACGTCCTCGAGCCGCTGCACGAGACGATCACCGAGCTGCTCGAGACCCGCGAGGCGCCGGTCTACGTCGTGCACTTCACCCAGCAGGCCGCGGTGGAGCGGGCGCAGGCGCTGATGAGCGTCAACGTCACCACCAAGGAGGAGAAGGCCGCGATCGCCGAGATCATCGGCGGTTTCCGGTTCACCTCCGGGTTCGGGCGCACGCTGTCCCGGCTGGTCCGTCACGGCATCGGCGTGCACCACGCCGGGATGCTGCCCCGCTACCGGCGGCTGGTGGAGACCCTCGCCCAGGCCGGGCTGCTGAAGGTCATCTGCGGGACCGACACCCTCGGCGTCGGGATCAACGTTCCGATCCGCACGGTGCTGTTCACCGCCCTGTCCAAGTACGACGGCCGCCGCGTGCGCCCGCTCAAGGCGCGCGAGTTCCACCAGATCGCCGGGCGCGCGGGCCGGGCCGGGTACGACACCGTCGGGACCGTCGTCGCCGAGGCACCCGAGCACGAGATCGAGAACGCCAAGGCCCTCGCCAAGGCCGGGGACGACCCGAAGAAGCGTCGCAAGGTGCAGCGCAAGCAGCCCCCGGAGGGCTTCGTCGGGTGGTCGCAGGCCTCGTTCGAGAAGCTGCAGGAGGCCAGGCCCGAGGCGCTGACCAGCAACTTCGAGGTCACGCACGCCATGCTGCTCAACGTGATCGCCCGCGGCGGGGACACCTACGCGGCGATGGAGCACCTGCTCACCGACAACCACGAGCCGCGCAAGCGGCAGCTCAGGCACATGCTGCGCGCGATCGCGATCTACCGGGCGCTGCGTACCTCCGGGGTCGTCGAGGAGTACGCCGTCGAGGGGGCGGAGCGGCCGCGGGTGCGCATCGTCGACGAGCTGCAGCTGGACTTCGCACTGAACCAGCCACTGTCGCCGTTCGCGCTGGCCGCCATCGAGCTGCTGGACGCCGAGTCCCCGGACTACGCCCTCGACGTGCTGTCGGTCATCGAGTCCACCCTCGACGACCCGCGCCAGATCCTGGCCGCGCAGCAGAACAAGGCCCGCGGCGAGGCGATCGCGGCGATGAAGGCCGAGGGCATGGAGTACGAGGAGCGGATGGAGCGCCTCGAGGAGGTCACCTACCCGCGCCCGCTCGACGAGATGCTGCACGCCGCACTGGAGACCTACCGGCAGGGTGCGCCGTGGGTCGCCGACGCCGCCCTGTCGCCGAAGTCGGTGGTGCGGGACCTGTGGGAACGCGCGATGACGTTCACCGAGTACGTCTCGCACTACCAGCTGGCCCGTTCGGAGGGCCTGGTGCTGCGCTACCTGGCCGACGCCTACCGGGCGCTGCGCCAGACCGTGCCCGAGCACGCGCGCACCGAGGAGCTGTCCGACCTGATCGAGTGGCTCGGCGAGCTGGTCCGCCAGACCGACTCGTCGCTGCTCGACGAGTGGGAGAAGCTCGCCGCGGGCTCCGACGGCACCGACGCCGCCGACGGCGAGGTCACCCCGCCCGGGGCGGAGGTCGCGGCCGGGCCGGCCGGGGTCACCGGCAACAGCCGCGCGTTCCGGGTCATGGTGCGCAACGCGATGTTCCGCCGGGTCGAGCTGGCGGCGCTGGGCCGCTACCAGGAGCTGGCCGAGCTCGACACCGACAACGGCTGGTCCGCCGACCGCTGGCGGGCGGCGCTGGAGCCGTACTACGAGCTCCACGACCGGATCGGGATCGGGCCGGACGCGCGCGGCCCGGAGCTGTTCGACCTGACCGAGGAGTCCGACCGCTGGCTGGTGCGCCAGGTGTTCGACGACCCGGCGGGCGACCGCGACTGGGCCATCACCGCCGAGGTCGATCTCGCCGCGTCGGACGAAGCGGGCGAACCGGTCGTATGGATCACCGACGTCACCGACCGACCATGATCATTTCACTCGTTCGCGCCATCGGTCGGCACTCCTGGTGGAACCACGGGGGCGCGACGGCTCGGCTACCGTGACTGCCGGTCGGAAGCGAATACCCCACCGGGGTGAACGGGGGACGGGACATGGCGCCTGGTGACGGTGACTCCGTGGTCGCCGGTCCCCGGGACGGGGCCGGCGCGATGCGCGCGGCCGCCTTCGAGTCCGCCGGTGTCGGGCTGCTCACGTTCGACCCGGATGGATCGGCGCTCGCGGCCAACCCCACCGGTGCGGCGCTGCTCGGTTACTCCGTCCGGGAGCTGGCCGGGATGAGCGTCGCCGACTTCGTGCCGCCGGCGGAGGCCCCGGAGGTCTGGGCGGAGCGCAACCGGCTGCTCGACGGGTCGCTGGACAGCCTGCGCGTCGTCCGCCCGATCCGCACCGGCCACGGCACCGAGATCTGGATCGACGCCACGGTCACCGCACTGCGCGAGGGCACCCGGGACGACGCCGGGCACGCCACCCGGTTGATGGCGGTGATCACCGATGTCACCGATTCGCTGCGCGAGCAGCGCCGCCTGGAGCACCTGGCCTCGCACGACCCGCTGACCGGGCTGCCGAACCGGTCGCTGTTCTTCGACCGGCTGCAGGCCGCGATCGACGACGGCGACCACCGCCCCGGCGTCTGCTACCTCGACCTCGACGGGTTCAAGGTCGTCAACGACACCCTCGGCCACCAGGCCGGGGACCGGTTGCTGCAGGTCCTGGGCGCGCGACTGCGCGACGACCTCGGCCCGGAGGGCAACCTGGTGGCCCGGATGGGCGGCGACGAGTTCGTGGTCCTGGTCCCGGACACCACCGACCGGGCCGCGCTGGAGTCGGTGGCCGTGCGGGCGCTGGACACCGTCCGGCAGCCGGTGCGGCTCGACGGCCGCGACATCGTGATCTCCGCCAGCGTCGGCGTCGTCCGGCACGACGGCGAGCTGTGCCCGGACGAGATGATGCGCGCCGCGGACACCACCCTGTACTCGGCCAAGCGCGAGGGCCGCGGCCGCTACGCCTCCTACGACCGCGAGCGCCACCGCTCCGACGTGCGCCGCTTCGAGCTGTCCGCACAGATGCCCGAGGCGCTGCGCCGCGACGACTTCCTGGTCGTCTACCAGCCGCTGGTGCGCCTGGCCGACGAGCGGACCGTCGGGTTCGAGGCGCTGGTGCGCTGGCAGCGGCCCGACGGCGAGCTGATCGGCCCGGACCGGTTCATCCCGGTGGCCGAGGAGACCGGGCTCGTCGTCCCGCTGGGCCGCCGGGTGCTCGACGAGGCCTGCCGGCGCGCCCGCGAGTGGGCCGACGCCGACCCGGACCACCCGATACTGATGAGCGTGAACGTCGCCGCCCGCCAGATCAGCGAGTCCGACCTGGTCGCCGACGTGAAGGCGACGCTGGACCGGCACGACTGGCCCGCCGAGCGGCTGCAGATCGAGCTGACCGAGAGCGACCTGATGACCGGGACGGGACGGCCGTCGGCGACGCTGCGCGAGCTCGACCGGATGGGCGTGCGGATCGCCATCGACGACTTCGGCACCGGCTACTCGAACCTGGCCTACCTGCGCCACCTGCCGGTGCGGTCGCTGAAGCTGGCCGGGCACTTCGTCGCCGGGTCCGCCGAGCGCGACGACGTCATCCTCCGCACCCTGATCAGCCTGGCCTCGGCGCTGGACCTGGAGGTCACCGCGGAGGCGGTCGAGACCGAGGAGCAGGCGCGGCGGCTGCGCGGCTACGGCTGCACGAACGCGCAGGGCTGGTACTACGCACCCGCGGTCACCGCGGACCGGGCCCCGGCGCTCATCCGGGACCCGTTCCTGCGGGACTCCTGAGACTCAGGCCCGTACTGCGGCCTCAGCCCGCGTTGCGCTCGTCGCGCCAGGCGATCCAGTCGCGCAGCCGGCCCAGGTCGAAGGCGGGGCCGTCCTGGCCGACGGTGAACAGCCGGACGCCGGCGTCGTAGAGGCCCTGGCCGTACTCGTCCGGGGCGCCCTCGACCGCGCAGGAGCGCTCGATCTCGGCCGGGTCGCGGCCGATGTCGCGGCAGTGCCCGTCGAGCACGGCGTTCTTGTGGGTGATCGTCTCGGCGTCGCCGAAGCCGTGCCAGATCGTGGCGTGCTCGGCGGTGTAGCGCAGCGTCTTCTTCTCCCCGCCCCCGCCGATCAGCACCGGGATGTCGCGGGTGGGCGGCGGGTTGAGCTTGTGCCAGCGGCCGCGGATGCGGGGCAACGCCTCGCCGAGCGCGTTCAGCCGGCTGCCCGCGGTGCCGAACTCGTAGCCGTACTCGTCGTAGTCGCGCTCGAACCAGCCCGAGCCGATGCCGAGGATCAGCCGGCCGTCGGAGATGTGGTCGACGGTGCGGGCCATGTCGGCCAGCAGGTCGGGGTTGCGGTAGCTGTTGCAGGTGACCAGGGCACCGATCTCGACCCGCGACGTGGCCTCGGCCCAGGCGCCGAGCATCGTCCAGCACTCGAAGTGCTTGCCGTCGGGCTCGCCGTAGAGCGGGAAGAAGTGGTCCCAGTTGAAGACGATGTCGGCGCCGGCCTCCTCGGCGGCGGCGACGGCGCGGCGGATGTCGGCGTAGTCGGCGTGCTGGGGCTGCAGCTGCAGCCCGATCCGGATCGGGCGGGGGTCGTCGGTCATGACCCCATCCTGGCGCGCGTGCCGGAGTCGCGCAGTGCTGTCCACCGCCGCTGTCCGCCGCCGCTGTCCGCCGCTGTGCGGTACCGGGCCGTACGGAGCCTGCCGGGTCAGAGCCTGCGGAGCCCGGCGAGGACCCGGTCCATCAGCTCGAGGTCCGGCCCGTCGTCGGCGACGACGTCGTGCACGGTCAGGCGGCCCTCGCCGGCGAGGTCGTCGATCAGGATCCGGGCGACGCCGAGCGGGACCGAGGTCAGCGCCGCGACCTCGGACACCGAGCGCGGTGAGCGGCACAGGCTCAGCACGGTCGCCTTCTCCCCCGCCTCGGGCCGTGCCGCCCGGGCCGGGACGGTCGAGACCAGGGTCTCCAGACGCAGCTCGGTGCGGGCGCGGGTGCGGCCGCCGGTGAGTACGTACGGACGGACCGGGGTGAACGCCGGCTGCTCGACCGGCTCGTCGCCGACCGGCTCGTCGGCCGGGTCGTCGAGCACGGCTGCAGGTGCGGCCGGGATCGGGGCGGTGTCGGCGTCCGGGTCCGTGTCCGGGTCGTTCTCCGGGTCGGCGTCCGCGCCGGCTGTCTTGGGGCGTCCGACGACGGTTCCGACCGCGGTGGCCCCGAACGCGGCAGTCGCGACCGATGCCGCGCCCTGTTCGGCGTCGGCGTGTGCTGTGCCGGCCGGTGCGGAGCCCGCTGCCTCCCTCGCGGCGGCGCGCTGCGCGGCCCGTTCCCTGCGGGAGGGGCGCTTCGGCTTCGTGACCGCCCGGCCGCCGAAGCGCGCGCCGGTGAGCCCGACGACGTCGTCGTCCGGGTCGGCCTCCGGCAGCACCGTCTCGTCGGCGACTTGTTCGCCTTGTTCGCCTGATTGTTCGGCCGGTGGCTCGGGCGGGCCGTGCGGGTGCTCGGGGTCCGGCGCGTGCCGCGATCGTGGCGTCCCGAACCGGGCACCGGTGCGACCGACCTCGCCTCGACCCATCGTGACTCCGTCCTGCAACCTGCGTATTCGTCCTGCGACGCAACACCGGCGCACGCGTCGTACGCCGCTGATAGCGGCATTCCGGACACACCGTTCCGGAGCCGTACTTCCGATCGATGTCCGTCGTGTGTCGTACGTGTGACGGGGTCACCGAATCGCGCTCGGCGGTCGCAGCAGACGACTTGTTCTAGTACATTGCAAACAAGTTGGAGCGAGTCCGGACGACGAGGGGGTTCCGAGATGAGCACGCAGAGCACCGGGCCGGCCCGCGGACGCGGCATCGACCGCACGACCGCGACCGCAGCAGGAGGGATCGTCGCCGCGGTCGTCACCCTGGTGGTGAGCGGGGCGGCGATCGGCAACCGCGAGGCTGCGACGGCGACGATCGTCGGGCTGGTGATGGTGGTGATCTTCGGGGCCGCGATGACGCTGGCCGTCGCCACGAACCCGACGCACCGCCGCTCCCGGGCCGCCTCCTGCTGGGCGTTCCCGCCGGTGATGTTCTGGGTGACGGCCGCGCAGTCGCTGCCGTGGCCGGGAGTCTGGCTCACCGTGCTGCTCCCCGTCACCGCACTCGCCTGCTACGGGCTCGGCCGGGTCCTGGCGGGCCCCGACCGGTTCGTGCCGGCCGCGACACCACCGCCCGCGGACGCTCCGCGCCTGCCGCTGGCCGACGGCGAACGGGTGCTCTGGTCTCGCTCGATGACCTCCCACCCGGCGCTGCTGCTCACCGGCGTGCTGGTCCTCTCCGCCGTGCTGGAGTTCTGGCTCGCCGCGACCACCACCCCCGCCACCCTGGTCGTCGCGATCCTGATGAGCGGCGCCGCGGCCCGGGCCGCCACGAAGGCGTTCGCACGGGTACGGATCGGCGCCGACGGTGTCGTCGTCGAACAGCCGTGGCTGCGCACCCGCCTCGCGGGCGCCGCACCGGAGGAGATCCTGGTGGCCCGCGCGGTCACCGTCGACCCGGCGCAGCTGCGCTGGACCGACTACGGCGTCCTGAACACCTCGAGGGTGCTCGGTTTCCGCGCCACCCGCCGCGGCGAGGCGCTCGCGCTCGACCTCACCGGCGACCGCGAGTTCCTGGTGACCGTGCCCGACGCGGCGACCGCCGCCGGACTGGTCAACACCGAGCTCGACCGGCGCCGGGCCGGGCACGGGGAGGCGCCCGCATGCTGATCCGGGTCGACCCGTCGTCGACGGTGCCGCTCGGCGACCAGGTGGCGGTATCGGTCCGGCGCGCCGTCGCCGACGGGCACGCCACCGCCGGGGACCGGCTGCCGCCCGCCCGGGAGGTCGCGTCGGCGCTGGGGATCAACCTGCACACCGTGCTGCGCGGCTACCAGCAGCTCCGCGACGAGGGGCTGGTCGACCTGCGGCGCGGCCGGGGCGCCGTCCTGACCGACCGGGCCACCGGCGGCCGCGCCGAGCTCGACCGCAAGGCCGGGGAGCTGGCGCAGCTGGCACGGCGCCTCGGGCTCGACGAGTCCGACGCCCTCGGTGCCGTCCGCGCCGCTTTCCAGTGAGCCGGCGGCGCCGCGGCCCTGGTCAACGGCGAGCTGGACCGGCAGCGCGCCGCTTGAACAGACCATGATCGGCCCGACCGAGGGGTCCGGTGCCGGATGTGGCACCGATCCCCTCGGTCGTACCGATCATGGATGGCTGCCCGGCCCGGCGCTCAGCCCAGCGGGCTCCGTGGCAGCAGCCGGTCCGCGATGATCTTCTTCTGGATCTCGCTGGTGCCCTCGAAGATCGTCGTCAGGCGGGCGTCGCGCCAGTGCCGTTCCACCTGGTGCTCGGTGGTGTAGCCGTTGCCGCCGTGCAGCTGGATACCGTCCGCGGTGACCTCGGCGGCCATCTCGGTCGCCATCAGCTTGGCCATCGCGGCCTCGCGGGCGCACGACTCGCCCTGGTCCAGACGGTGCGCGACGTGCTGGTAGAAGCTGCGCGCCTGCTCCACCCGGGCCGCCATCGACGCGAGGGTGAACCGCACCGCCTGGAAGTCACCGATCGGGTGCTCGAACTGGCGGCGCTGCTGCAGGTAACGGATGCAGTCCTCGACCGCCGCCCGCGCCAGCCCGACGGCGCGGGCCGCGGTGTGCACGCGGGCGATGTTCAGCCACGCCTGGGCGTCGGCGAAGCCCTCGCCACCGGAGCCGAGCTGGTTGGCGACCGGGACGCGCAGGCCGTCGAACTCGAGCTCCCAGGTGACGAAGCCGTGGTAGCCGATCTTGTCGATCGGGGTGCCGGTCAGGCCGTCGGGGAAGGTGTCGCGCTCCTTCTCGACGACGACCGTGGCGAGCCCCGCGGAACGCTTCTCCCCCGGTGCCGGGTCGTCGGTGCGGACGAGGACCTGGATGAAGTCGGCGGCCTTCGCGTTGCCGGTCCAGCGCTTACGGCCGGTGAGAACGTAGTCGTCGCCGTCGCGCACCGCCCGCGTCTCGACGGCGGCCAGGTCCGACCCCGCGTCCGGCTCGGACAGCGCGATCGCGCCGATCCACTCACCGCGGGCGCTGCGGCGCAGCAGCTCCGCCCGGCGCTCCGGGTCCGCGACGTTCGTCCCCGCGCCCTGCGCACGGGCGATGATCGACCCGACGCTCATCCACGCCCGGGCCAGCTCCTCGGCCACCATGCAGTACTCGAACGCGCCGAGCCCCAGCCCGCCGTACTCGCGCGGCACGGTGATCCCGAAGAAGCCGAGCTCGCCCATCTCGTCGAGCAGCGCGCGCGGGATCTCGCCCTTCTGCGGGTCGAGCTCGTCGGCCACCGGCAGTACCCGCGACATCGCGAACTCGCGCGCCTGCTTCTGCAGCGCCTCGCGCTCGGGGGTGACGTACGGCGAGGTGAGCACCGGGATCGGCGGCTCCAGAACGTCGTCGTTCGTGGGGTCGGTCATGGTCGGAGTATCGCCGCTCCCGGGGCCCGATGCGGCCCACGAAGGCATGGCAAACCTCACGAACTCACCCGCCGGGGAGGGCCTTCGCCATGTCGTCGAGCACCCGGCGGGCTGCGACCGGACCGGCGTTGAGGTACCAGACGTCGTCGTCGACGGCGACGGCGTGCTTGTCGCGGACCGCCCGCAGCGACGGGCCGAGCCCGGTGCGCAGCAGCTCCGGCAGCGGCGCGCCGGGCTTCGCCTTCTGCTCGCCGTAGAACAGGTACTGCGCGTCGGCCTGCGCGAGCTCCTCGGGGCCGATGTCGCGGGAGGTCTTCGCGAACTGCTGGCTCGGCGGGCGCGGCAGGCCGGCGTCGGCGGCGATGGACCCGACGAACGAGGGCACCCCGAAGATCCGGACGCGGTCGGGCTGGATGCGCAGCAGCGACACCGTCACCGGGCCGGCGCGCCGGCCCAGGTCCTGGGCGCGGCGCACCTCGTCGTCGATCAGGCCCTGGGCCGCACCGGACCGCCCGAGTGCGGCGCCGAGCAGCAGCAGGTCCTGCTTCCAGTTCACCCCGGTGCCCTCGGTGAGCACGGTCGGGGCGATCGCCGAGAGCTGCGGGTAGAGCTTCTCCGACGACGCCTTGTTGGCCAGGATCAGGTCCGGCTTCGCCGCGGCGATCGACTCGGGCTGCGGGGCGGTGCGGCTGCCGACGTCGGTGAGCGCGCCCAGCTCGGCGGCACGCTGCGGGAACGCGGCGGGGAGGTAGGCGGGCACCAGCTGGGCGCCGGACGCCCGGGCCGTACCGACCGGCATGACATCCAGCGCGAGCAGCCCGTCGAGCTGTCCGGTCGCGACGGCCACGATCCGGCGCGGGGCGGCCGGGATCGTCGTCGTGCCGCCGAAGTGGGTGACGGTGCGCGGGAAGACGCCGTCGGCGTCACGGCTCCCCATCCCCTCGGGCAGCGACGACGGCGCGGTGACCGGGCCTGCCGCGGCCGGTTCCGGGGACGGAGCCGGGGCGGAGCCGCACCCGGCGAGCAACAGGAGGGCCGCGAGCGGCGCGGCGATGTAGGAGAGCCTCACCTACACATCATGCCAGTGCCGGTCCGGCACACGGGGCACACGCCCCTGCTCGGCCGAACGGGTACGACCCGACATCACAGCCGGCCCTGCCGCACTGTGCACCACCTCCCGGCAGGCCCTGCACCGCACCGGATCACGGACCTCGCGGTGATCGCCCGGTCGGCCCCGGCGCCCCCGTGCGCCCGACGATCCCCGGCTCTGCGCCGGTTGACGTGTGCCCGATACCCCGCTTCACTGCTCTCGTCTCGTGAAATTATTCCTCCGCATCGTGAAATCCAGCGGAGATCACCGTATTCACCGCCGGACGGCCAAGGAGGGCCCCGTGCAGGAGACCGCCAGACAACGACGTCGGCCCTGGTACTCGTCACTGTTCGTACTCGTCCTGATCGGCATCGGGCTCGGGATCCTCACCGGGCTGCTGTTCCCGGGCGTGGCCGCGCTGCTCGGCCCGATCGGCGAGGGCTTCATCAAGCTGATCAAGATGCTGGTGTCGCCGCTGATCTTCCTGGTGGTCGTCACCGGCATCGCCAAGGTCGGCGACATGCGGTCGCTGGGCACGATCGGGATCAAGGCACTGGCCTGGTTCACCGCGGCCACGTCGGTGGCGCTGCTGCTCGGCATGGTCGTCGGCAACCTGGTGCAGCCCGGAGCCGGGATGGGGATCAACCCCGCGACCCTCGACACCTCCGCGCTCGACGAGAAGACCGCGGGCGGGCACCTGCCGAGCGGGACCGAGTTCGTCATGGACATCATCCCGACGAGCGTGGTCGGTGCCTTCGCCGAGAACGAGCTGCTGCAGGTCCTGCTGTTCGCCGTGCTCTTCGGGGTCGCGCTGGCGGCGATCGGCCGCGAGCGGGCACCGATGGTCTTCGACTTCACCGACCAGGCCCTGTCGATCATCTTCAAGATCGTCGGCTACGTCATGTACCTGGCGCCGCTCGGCGCGTTCGGCGCCATGGCGCACACCGTCGCCGTCTACGGGGCGAGCTCGCTGACGTCGTTCGGGATGCTGCTGCTCGCCGCCTACGGCGCCGCGGTCGTGTTCATCGCGCTGCTCGCCGTGGCGGTGCGGCTGATCGCAGGCGTGAGCATGATCAAGTTCCTCCGCTACGCCCGCGAGGAGTTCATGCTGGCGCTCGGCACCGGCTCGTCGGAGGCGGTGATGCCACGCATCATCCGGAAGCTGGACGACGCCGGGTGCGACCGTGCCGTCGTCGGGCTCGTCGTGCCGACCGGGTACTCGTTCAACCTCGACGGCGCCGCGCTCTACCTCTCACTGGCGATGATGTTCCTGGCCCAGGCCGTGGGCGTCGACCTCGACCTCGGGACCCAGCTCGCGATCGTCGGCATCCTGATGCTCAGCTCGAAGGGCATGGCCGGGGTGCCCGGCTCGGCGTTCGTCGCGCTGTCGGCGACCGCCGCCGCCGTCGGCGCGTTCCCGGTCGCCGCGGTCGCCCTGCTGCTGGGCGCGGACCGGCTGATGGACTCGATGCGGGTGTTCACCAACCTGCTCGGCAACTGCATGGCGACGTTCGTCGTCGCGCACTGGGAGGGACGCCTGGACCGCGAGCGGATGGCCGCGGTCCTGGACCGGCGCATCGTCCCGGACGCCGCCACCCTCCCGGAGGCGTCGACCGGGGAGCAGCGGCTCGGCACCGCCGCCGGGGCCACGACCGGTGGAGCCTCCGGGACGCCGATCGAGGTCACCCGGCACTGGCAGGCCGCCGAGCGCAGCTGAGTGTCACAGGTGGGGCGGCGGCACGGGGGCCGTCGCCCCACCGACCTGATCCGCGACCGCGGAGCGGCGACGACCACCCGCACCAGCTCGCCCCCGGGTCACACGCTCACCGATTCACGGAGACGCGCACCGGATCCGGCGCGCGTTCGCCGCTCGGGTGAGCGTCTGCGGCCGGTTTCCGGCACCGCTCCCCGGCACTACGGCACGGCGTCAGCCCAGGACGTCGAGAATCGTCTGCGCCGCGAGCGTCGGGGTGAGGCCACCGCTGCGGACGTCGGCGGTCAGCTCCGGCAGCTTCCCGGCCAGCTGCGGGTCGCGGACGACCCGGTCCATCAGCCGGTCGCGGACCATCTGCCACATCCACTCGACCTGCTGGTCGGCTCGTCGCGACGCCAGCTCGCCGGCCTTCTCCAACGCGGCCCGGTGCTCGGTCACCTTGTCCCACACCTTGTCCAGGCCCATCCCGGTGTGCGCGGAACAGGACAGGACCGGAGTGGTCCAGTGCTCGGAGGTCGGCGCCATCATGTGCAGCGCACCGGCCAGCTCGCGGGCGGCGGCGCGGGCGTCCTGCTCGTAGGGCCCGTCGGCCTTGTTGACCGCGACGACGTCGGCCAGCTCCAGGATGCCCTTCTTGATCCCCTGCAGCGAGTCACCGGTGCGGGCGATCGTGAGGAACAGGAACGTGTCGACCATCCCGGCGACGGTGATCTCGGACTGCCCGACGCCGACGGTCTCGACCAGCACGACGTCGTAGCCTGCGGCCTCCATCACGACCATCGTCTCCCGGGTGCGCCGGGCGACGCCGCCGAGCGTGCCCGCCGTCGGCGACGGCCGGACGAACGCGTCGGCGTCGTTGGCGAGCTTCGGCATCCGGGTCTTGTCGCCGAGGATCGAGCCGCGCGTCCGGGTCGACGACGGGTCCACGGCCAGCACCGCGACCCGGTGCCCGTTCCCGGTGAGCGTGGACCCCATCGCCTCGATGAACGACGACTTCCCCACCCCGGGCACCCCGGAGATCCCGACGCGCACCGCCGCCCCCGACTTCGGGGTCAGCTCCAGCAGCAGGTCCTGGGCCGCGCGCTGGTGGTCCGGCCGGGTCGACTCGACCAGCGTGATCGCGCGGGCCAGCAGCGTGCGGTCGCCGGCGAGCACGCCACGGGCGAGCTCCCCGGCGTCCGGGACACGGGGCGCCATCAGTCGGCGTACACGCTTCCGGCCTCGGCGGCGCCGCTGCCGGGATCGTGGCCGAGCGCGGCGGCGAGCTTGCCGAGCAGGTCGACCGCCGCCTCGGCGATGACGGTGCCGGGCGGGAACACCGCGGCCGCCCCCATCTCCAGCAGCTCCGGCACGTCGGCGGGCGGGATGACGCCGCCGACGACGACCATGATGTCCTCGCGGCCCGCCTTCGCCAGCTCGGCGCGCAGCTCGGGCACCAGCGTCAGGTGCCCGGCGGCCAGCGAGCTCGCCCCGACGACGTGCACGTCGGACTCGACGGCCTGGCGCGCGACCTCCTCGGGGGTCTGGAACAGCGGCCCGACGTCGACGTCGAAGCCGATGTCGGCGAACGCCGTCGCGATGACCTTCTGGCCGCGGTCGTGGCCGTCCTGGCCCATCTTCGCGACCAGGATGCGGGGCTGGCGGCCCTCGTTCTCGGCGAACTCGCTCACCAGCTCGCGGGCACGTTCGATCGCCGGGCTCTTGCCGGCCTCGTCGGAGTACACACCGGAGATGATGCGGATCTGACCGGCGTGGCGCCCGAAGACCTTCTCCAGCGCGTCGGAGATCTCCCCGACGGTGGCCATGTTCCGGGCGGCGTCGACGGCCAGGTGGAGCAGGTTCTCGTCGTCCGAACGGCTCGTGCCCTCGGCGATCTTCTCCGCCGCGTGGGTGAGCGCCCGCAGCGAGCCGTCGACGGCGCGGTCGTCGCGCTCGGCCCGCAGCCGTGCCAGCTTGTCCAGCTGCTCGCGGCGGACGTTGGCGTTGTCGACCTTGAGGACCTCGATCTGCTCGTCGGCCTCGACGGCGTACTTGTTGATCCCGAACACCGGCTGGCGCCCGGAGTCGATCCGGGCCTGGGTCCGCGCCGCGGCCTCCTCGACGCGCATCTTCGGGATGCCGGCGTCGATCGCCTGCGCCATGCCGCCTGCGGCCTCGACCTCCTCGATGTGCGCCCACGCGCGGCGGGCGAGGTCGTAGGTGAGCCGCTCCACGTAGTACGAGCCGCCCCACGGGTCGACGACGTTCGTGGTGCCCGACTCCTGCTGCAGCAGCAGCTGGGTGTTGCGCGCGATCCGCGCGGAGAAGTCCGTCGGCAGCGCGAGCGCCTCGTCGAGGGCGTTGGTGTGCAGCGACTGGGTGTGGCCCTGGGTCGCGGCCATCGCCTCGATACAGGTGCGGATGACGTTGTTGTAGACGTCCTGCGCGGTCAGCGACCATCCGGAGGTCTGCGAGTGCGTGCGCAGGCTCATCGACTTGGCGTTCTTCGGGTCGAACCGGTGCACGAGCTTGGACCAGAGCAGGCGCGCGGCCCGCATCTTGGCGACCTCCATGAAGAAGTTCATGCCGATCGCCCAGAAGAAGCTCAGCCGCGGCGCGAACTTGTCGACGTCCAGCCCCGCGTCGACACCGGCCCGCAGGTACTCCACACCGTCGGCGAGGGTGTAGGCCAGCTCCAGGTCGTTGGTCGCCCCCGCCTCCTGGATGTGGTACCCGGAGATGGAGATCGAGTTGAACTTCGGCATCTTCCGGCTGGTGAAGCTGAAGATGTCGGAGATGATCTGCATCGACGGCTGCGGCGGGTAGATGTAGGTGTTGCGGACCATGAACTCCTTCAGAATGTCGTTCTGAATGGTTCCGGTCAGCTTCTCCGGGCTCACCCCCTGCTCCTCGGCCGCGACGATGTAGAGCGCGAGGACGGGCAGCACGGCGCCGTTCATCGTCATCGACACCGACATCTTGTCCAGCGGGATGCCGTCGAAGAGCTGGCGCATGTCCAGGATGGAGTCGATCGCGACCCCGGCCATGCCGACGTCGCCTGCGACGCGCGGGTGGTCGGAGTCGTAGCCGCGGTGGGTGGCCAGGTCGAACGCGATCGACAGGCCCTTCTGCCCCGCGGCCAGGTTGCGCCGGTAGAACGCGTTGGACTCCGCGGCGGTGGAGAACCCGGCGTACTGCCGGACCGTCCACGGCTGGTTGGTGTACATCGTCGCGTACGGCCCGCGCAGGTACGGCGTGATGCCCGGATAGGTACGCAGGAAGTCCAGGCCGTCGAGGTCGGCGGGGGTGTAGAGCGGCTTGACGCCGACACCCTCCGGGGCCTCCCAGGTCGGCGCGTCGCCGGTCCACTCCCGGCGCGGCGTGGTGTCCGAGCCCAGCGGGATGCCGGTGAAGTCGGGGATGGCACTCACTTCGGGCCCTCCAGCGTGGTGACGACGTCGTCGATGACGGCCAGGGCGTCGCAGCCGGCGAACAGGTACCCGTCGACCCCGGGCACCTCCTCCTTCGGCTTCCCTGCCAGCAGGATCCGGGTCGCGCCTGCCTCGCGCAGCGCGGAAGCGGTCTCGGCCGCCCGTTCGCCGTAGAGCGTGTCGGACGAACAGAGCACCGCGACCGGGGTACCGGCCGCACGGAACTTCTCGACGACCTCCGCGGCGGCCTCGGTCGGCCCCGCCTGCTGTGCTGTTCCGGTCGGCCCCGCCTCCGTTGCCTCGACGCCGCCGGCGCCGAGCAGGTTCCGGGCGAAGCCGACCCGCGCGGTGTACGCGGCGAGCGGGCCGAGCGTGGCGAGGAACGCCGTCGGCCGCGACCCGGTCTCCGCCAGCATCGCGTCGGAGCGGTCCCGGTAGGCCTCGTAGGCCTCCGCGGGGCGGTACAGCGGCAGCCCGCCGCGTTCGACGGGTTCGGGCAGCGGGGTGCGCTCGACCGGCTTCTCGTGCAGGTCGGGGAACTCCGAGACCCCGGTGAGCGGGGCCTTGCGGCGCGCCACGTCGGACTCGCGCTTCGCCCGGACCTCGGCGACCTTCCCGTCGAGGAACCCGGACTCGAGCGCGGCGAGCGCGCCGCCCGCGGCCTCGATCTCCTGGAAGAACGCCCACGCGACCTGCGCGAGGTCGTCGGTGAGGTGCTCGACGTAGTAGGAGCCCCCGGCCGGGTCGATCACCCGGGCCAGGTGCGACTCCTCGATCAGCAGGCCCTGGGTGTTGCGCGCGATCCGCCGGGAGAACGGCAGCGACTGGCCCAGCGCCGCGTCGAACGGCGGGACGGTGACCGCGTCGGCCCCGCCGACGCCCGCGGCGAACCCGGCGACGGTGCCGCGCAGCATGTTCACCCACGGGTCGCGACGGGTGAACAGGGCCTCGGACACGACCGCGTGCTGGTACTGCGGCACGTCGGTGACCCCGGAGGCCTCCAGCACCCGCGCCCACAGCCGGCGGGCGGCGCGCAGCGAGGCGATCGTCGGGAACTGCTCGGGGGTGGCGGTGAAGCGGAACTCCAGCAGCCGGGCAGCCGTCGCGACGTCGAGACCGTTCTCGGTGAGGGTGCGCAGGTAGGCGACACCGGCGGCGAGCGACCAGCCGAGCTCCTGACCGGCGGAGCCACCGGCCTCGCGGACCACGGAGGCGTCGACGGTGATCGCCCGGACCAGCGGGAACGTCTCGGCGACCCGGCGGGCGACCGGCAGCACGGTGCCGAGGTCGGGGCCGTTCCCGGCGCGGGCGCGCAGCCCGATCGGGTCCACGCCCAGCGAGCCGCGGAACTCCGCGTCCTCGACGCCGAAGTGCTCGGCCAGGTCCAGGTAGGCCTGTGCGGCGTCGACGGCGTCGATCCCGGCGTCGAGCGCGACCGGGGCGAGGTCGAGGTAGACGCCGTCGAGGGTGGTGGCGAGCTCGGAGATCGGCACCCCGCCCTCGCCGACGCGCAGCCAGACCGAGTTCACGCCGCACTCGAGGTCGGCGAGCAGCGCTTCGCGCACCGCCTTCGGGTCGGTGCCGGCATGGCGCTGGCGGACGTCCCAGCCCTCGGGGACGTGACCGTCGGTGAGCGGGCCGCGGGTGTAGGGCCAGGCGCCGGGGACGCCGGTGTCCGGCAGGCCCTCGACGTCCTCGGCGGCGTAGAGCGGGGCGACGCGGATGCCGTCGGCGTCGGTGCGGGTCAGGGTGTCGACGCCGGCCGTGGGGGCCGCGTCCTCGCCGATCTTCCCGGACTTGCGCACCACACCGTTCACGGCCTCGAGCCACTGCTCGCGGGTCACCGGGGCGAACCCGCCTGCCAGCTCCAGGTGCTCCGGCTCCGCCGGTCCGTCCGGACCGGGGGCGGCCGCGTCGCGGTCAGTGCCCGTCATCTGATTCTCCTCAACGGCCCGGGGCCTCGTCGCCTCGCGGGGCGACGCACGCGGCGCCGCCGAAGTTGCCGGGAGTCTAGGAGCCCCGCCGCGCCACCGGCAGCTGCTGTGGCGTGACGCGCACGGTCTGTGAGATAGCCGACGCGTCGGCACCCGCTGACACGTCGCGACTCCCTCTCCGGGAGTATTCCCGGCGGGAGAGGTGACGAGGCGGACGCCGGGCGCCGGCCCTCCGCGTGTTCTACCTGCGGTAGAAATGAAGGTGGACACGACAGGGCCGGGAGGCGGACGACATGGGCGCGCAGGACGGGCGGGAGTGGCCCTCGCGCGACGAGGACCGCATGATGGAGCCCGTGACCTCGCCCACAACCGGCGGTGGCGGACCGCCGGCGGCCGGTGGGCCGCCGGTCGACCCGCGCCTGATGAAGGTCGCGAGCGCGGTCCGCACCCACCTCGTCGTCGCCGCGGGCTGCGGGGTCCTGGCCACGATCCTGATCCTCGCCCAGGCCTGGCTGGTGTCCCGGGCGATCGCCGGCGCGACGCCGTCGTTCGACCTGGCCAACAAGCAGACCGGTCCCGGTTCCGGGCTCGACGTGCTGCTGCCGCTGGTGCTCGCCGTGGCCGGGATCGCCGTCGCCCGCGCCCTGCTCTCCTACTTCGCCGAGGCCGCCGCGCTGCGCAGCGCCGCCCGCGCCAAGTCCCAGCTGCGGATGCGGCTGGTCCGTGCGGTCGCCGCCGCACCTGCCGACCCGTCGCGCTCCACCGGTGAGACCGTCACGCTCGCCACCCGCGGCCTCGACGCCCTCGACGACTACTTCGCCCGCTACCTGCCCCAGCTCGTGCTGGCCGTGCTGGTCCCGATCGCCGTGCTGGTCGTCGTCGCCGACGCCGACTGGATCTCCGCGATCGTCATCGCCGTCACCATCCCGCTGATCCCGCTGTTCATGGCGCTGGTCGGGATGCACACCCGCGCGCGGGTGGACCGGCAGTGGCGGCTGCTGTCCCGGCTCGGCGGGCACTTCCTCGACGTCGTGCAGGGCCTGCCGACGCTGGCGCTGTTCCGCCGCGCGCAGGTCGTCGCCGGGAAGGTCCGCGAGACCACCGACGAACACCGCCGCGCCACCATGACCACGCTGCGGGTGGCGTTCATGTCGGCGTTCGTGCTGGAACTGCTCGCGACGATCGCCGTCGCGCTCGTCGCCGTCGAGGTCGGGATCCGGCTGCTCTACGGCGACCTCGACTACGCCACCGCGTTGTTCGTGCTGGTACTGGCCCCGGAGGCGTACCTGCCGCTGCGCGAGGTCGGCGCCCGGTTCCACGCCAGCATGGAGGGCGTCGCCGCCGCCCGCCAGGTGTTCGACGAGCTGGACCGGCCCGTCGCCGGGGCCTCCGGCGGCTCCGCGCCGGTGCCACCCGCGGCGAGTGCCGGGCGCGGCCTGGGCATCGAGGACCTGCGGGTGCGCTACCCCGGCGCAGGCGCCGACGCGCTGGCCGGGGTCACCCTGGGCGTGCGGCCCGGCGAGTCGGTGCTGCTGCGCGGCCCCTCCGGAGCCGGCAAGTCCACGCTGCTCGGGGTGCTGCTCGGCTTCGTCGCCCCCACCGGCGGACGGGTGCTGGTGGAGTCCCCGGACGCCGCTCCCGCCGACCTGGCCGGGCTGGACCTCGACGCGTGGCGGCGCACCGTGGCCTGGGTGCCGCAGCGCCCGCACCTGTTCGCCGGGACCGTCGCCGACAACGTCCGGCTCGGCGAGCCGGACGCCTCGGACGCCGCACTGGCCGACGCCGCCCGCCGCTCCGGGCTCGACGCCGTCGTCGCGCGGCTGCCCGAGGGCTGGGACACCGTGCTCGGCGAGGGCGGCGCCCGGCTGTCCTCGGGCGAGCGGCAGCGGGTGGCGCTCGCCCGCGCGTTCCTGCGTGACGCCCCGCTGGTCCTGCTCGACGAGCCGACCGCGCACCTGGACCCGGACTCCGCCCGCGCCGTGCGGGCCGCCGCGGCCGAGCTGCTGCGCGGGCGCACCGCGCTGGTCGTCGCGCACGACGCCGGCTGGGCCGAGCACGTGCACCGCATCGTCGAGGTGACCGGCGGGACCGCCGCCGAGGCAGCCGGTTCCACCGGCACCGGCACCGGCACCAGCTCAAGCACCGGCGCCGGCACCGGGGCCCTGCCCTGCGGCTGCGACCCGGCCACCGCCCGGCACACGCACGCCGAGGTGACCTCGTGAGCGCCCTCGCGATCCGCGTGACCCCGTCCGGCGGGGAGCGCGTGCCGACCGGCCCGTGGAACCTGGCGCGCCTCGTGCTGGGACCCCGGTGGCGCGGCGTCGCCGGGGGCGCGCTGCTCGGCGCCGCGGCGACCGCCTGCGGGGCCGGGCTGCTGAGCCTGGCCGCGTGGCTGCTCGCCTCGGCCGCGCAGCACCCGCCGATGATGATCCTGTCGGTGGCCGTGGTGCTCACCCGCGCACTCGGCGTCGGGCGCGGGGTGGCGCGCTACCTCGAACGCCTCGTCGGGCACGACGCCGCACTTCGCGCGCTGGCCGACATGCGCGACCGCGTCTACGCCCGCCTCGCCGCCACCGAGCCGATCCGCAGGTTCCGCTCCGGGGACCTGGTGACCCGGCTGGTCAGCGACACCGACTCGGTGCAGGACCTGGTCGTCCGCGGGGTGATCCCGGTGGTCGCCGCGGCGCTGACCGGCGCCGGTGCGGTGCTGCTCGGGCTGATCCTGCTGGTCCCGGGCGGGCTGCTGCTCGCGGCCGGGCTGGTGCTGTCCGGGATCGTCGTCCCGGCGGTGGCGACGGCGCTGTCCCGCGGGCCCGCCGCCCGCGCCGCCGCGGCCCGTGCCCGGCTCTCCACCGGTCTGGTCGACGTCGTCGACGGCGCCCCGGACCTGGTCGCCTACGGCGCGATGGACCGCGCCGTGGACCGCGTCGCCGACGCCGACGCCGAGCTCACCCGCTCCGCGCAGCGCGACTCGGTGCTGCTCGGGTTCGGTGCCGGGGCCGCCGCGCTCGTCGCCGGTCTCACACTGGCCGGGACGCTGCTGCTCGGCGTCGCCGCGGTCGCGGACGGGACCATGCAGGCCGTCCCGATGGCGGTGCTCGTGCTGACCGCGCTGGCCGCGTTCGAGATCACCAACCCGCTCCCGGCGGCCGCGGCGAAGCTGTCCGGGGTCCGCTCCGGGCTGACCCGGCTGGTGCCGGTGCTCGCCGCCGAGCCGTCGGTGGCGCCCCGCGAGCCGGGCGCGGCCCCGCTCCCCCGCCGCGGCGCGCTCGCCGTGCGGGACCTGGTCGCCGGCTACCCCGGCACCCCGGTGCTCGACGGCGTGACCCTCGACGTCGGCGAGGGCGAGCACGTCGCGCTGGTCGGTGCCAGCGGCTCGGGCAAGTCGACGCTGGCCCAGGTGCTGTTCCGGTTCCTCGACCCCGCCTCCGGCTCGGTCACCCTGGGCGGACAGGAGATCCTCACCCGCCCGCCGGACGAGGTACGCGCGGTGATCTCCGGCGTGCCCGCCGACCCGCACGTCTTCGACTCCACGGTCCGGGAGAACCTGCGCCTGGCCGCCCCGGACGCCACCGACGCCGACCTCACCGCGGTGCTCACCCGCGTCGGCCTGACCCTGCCCCTCGACGCCGAGGTGGGCGCGCACGGCGCCCGGCTGTCCGGGGGCATGCGGGGCAGGCTCGCACTGGCCCGCGCGCTGCTCACCGACCCCGCGCTGCTGGTGCTCGACGAGCCGACCGCGCACCTGGACCCCGACACCCGCGACGCCGTCCTCGACGACCTGCTGGCGGCGGCGGCCGGCCGGGCGGTGCTGCTCATCACGCACGACCCGGAGGTCCTGGACCGGGTCGACGCGGTGTACACCCTGCGTGACGGACACCTCACGCGCGGTACCGGGGCTGGGCACGGTCACGCCGAACCGGCCGCCTACGCTGCGCCGAACACCTGAGGGCCGAACACCTGAGGGCCGCGGCGTACCGCGGCGCACGACGGTCCTCCGTCCTCTCAGGTGGATCACAGCAGCCCGCTGCCACCCTGGCTCCGGGCTCGCCGCGGGCGGCCCGTCCGTGTCAGGAAACCGTGCAAGAGAACGAGGTCCCACCCCGTGCGAGCGTCACGCCGTCACCGCCCGACGACGTCAGCGTCCGAGCCGCCCTCCTCCGGTGACCCGGCCCGGCGGGGACCGGTCCGGCGCACATCCGCCCTCGCCGTCGTCCTGGCGGTGCTCGCGGTGCTGGTGGCGTCCTGCACGTCCGGGTCCGGATCGGACGAGCCGTCCTCGGAGGTGGAGGCCGCGGCGCGCGCGCTGAACCTCGACCAGGGCTGGACGTGGAGCAAGCAGCCCGAGCCGATGGAGCTCGGCGTCACCCACACCCAGCAGAGCCTGGACGACACCGAGAACGCCGAGGCCCGCGCCCGCGGCACCCAGGTGCTGTCGAGCCTGGGGCAGGAGTACCAGAACCAGCACATCATGGGCTTCGGGGCGCTGAACCCCGAGCCGTCGCCCGGTCAGTACGACTGGAGCTCGCTGGACCGCCGGATGGACCTGACCAAGGAGACCGGCGGCAAGGCGATGCTGACGCTGTGCTGCGCCCCGGACTGGATGAAGGGCGGCCCGCCCGGCGGCACCCGCTGGGACAAGCTCGAGGACAACGTCAAGCCGCCGTTCTACAAGGACTTCGCGAAGCTGACCGCCGAGGCGGTCAAGCGCTACCCGCAGGTCGACCGGGTCGCGGTGTGGAACGAGCTCAAGGGCTTCTACCACGAGGACCAGAACCGCTGGGACTACGAGGGCTACACCGCCATGTACAACGAGGTCTACAAGGCGGTGAAGGCGGTCCGGCCGGACGTGCAGGTCGGCGGCCCCTACGTCGTCATGAGCTCGGTGGCACCGGACTCAAGCGACGCCTCCGACGTCCGCGGCCCGTGGGGCGCACTGGACAAGCGCCCGCTCGACGTCCTGGACTACTGGCTCAAGCACAACGTCGGCGCCGACTTCATCGCCGTCGACGGTTCCACCACCAACCGCGGCCAGCAGGACGCGATCTCTCCGGTCGACGTCGGCGCGCAGAAGTTCGCCACGATCGACGACTGGATCAGCAGGCGCACCGAGCTGCCGATCTGGTGGCTGGAGTTCTACGCCAACGTCCCGGCCGACGCCAAGGCAGGCTACGACGCCCCGGCCAGCGCGGTCAGCACCCTGGCCGTGCTGCAGTCGATGGCGCGCTCCGGCACCTCGGGTGCGCTGCTGTGGGGTCCCGAGGGCAGCGACGACCTCAAGTACTCGTCGCTGTGGAGCCCGGCCACCGACGCCGACGGCGGGCAGCCGACCCCGCTCACCGAGGCCTGGAAGTGGCTGGTGCCGCGGCTGCGTTCCGGGGACGTGGAGCTGGGCCGGATGCAGGGCAGCACGCTCGGCGCGTTCCGCGACGCCGACGGCGCGGCGCTGATCGTCAACTTCAGCGGCGACCCGGTCCCGGTGCCCGGACACGACGACATCCCCGGCTGGGCGGTCGTCCCGATCCCGGAGAAGTGACCGGAGAAGTGACCCCCGGTAGCAGCCGGGCAGCGGTGGCCGGCCCCCGAATCGGGGCCGGCCACCGCGGGGGCCTCAGGCCTTCGGGCCGCCGGCCACGTAGATGACCTGGCCGGACACGAACGACGAGCGCTCGTCGACGAAGAACGACACGGCGTTGGCGATGTCCTCGACGGCGCCGGGGCGCTGCACCGGGATCTCCTTGGCCCGTGCGGCCTTGAACTCCTCCCAGTCCACGCCGACCCGCTCGGCGGTCGCCCGGGTCATCTCCGAGGCGATGAAGCCGGGCGCGATGCAGTTCGCGGTGATCCCGAACTTGCCCAGCTCGATCGCGAGGGTCTTGGTGAAGCCCTGCAGGCCGGCCTTGGCGGTGGAGTAGTTCGCCTGACCGCGGTTGCCCAGCGCCGAGGTCGAGGACAGGTTCACCACGCGGCCCCAGCCGGCGTCGACCATCGACTTCTGCACGGCGCGGGTCATCAGGAACGAGCCCTTGAGGTGCACGCCCATCACGGCGTCCCAGTCGCCTTCGGTCATCTTGAACAGCAGGTTGTCCTTGGTGATGCCTGCGTTGTTCACCAGGATCGTCGGGGCGCCCAGCTTCTCGGTGACCGCGGCGACGGCGGTCTCGACGGCGTCGGGGTCGGACACGTCCGCGCCGAACGCGGCGGCGGTGCCCCCGGCGGCCTCGATCGCCTCGACGGTCGCCTTGGCCGCCGACTCCTCCAGGTCCAGCACGGCGACCTTGTGGCCGTCGGCCGCGAGCCGGATCGCCGTCGCGGCACCGATGCCGCGGGCCGCCCCGGTGACGATCGCGGTCCTCTGCTGCTGGGTCATGTCTCTCCTCGACTCACGTCTCGCTGTCCCGCACGTCGGCGGGCGGTCCGTCCGGGAGAACCCGGTGCGACGCCGTCGGGGCGCGGGGAGCGGCTCGGCGACGTCGCCGGTCCCGATCGTTTCACTCCCGCGGACCCGCTGCGGGACCGGCGGTGCGGCGTTCGTCACCCCGGACGGGTGATCGTGTGCATTAACGTCGACACGTCCGTTCCCGACCAGGAAGGTTTTTCATGGCCGCCGAGCGTTCTGCCTTCCGGCTCGCCCTGCCGGAGCCCACCGCGTCCTACGAGCAGGACGCCGAGTACTGCGTCGTCGACACCGGCTCCGGCTGGGTCGAGCACCGCTTCCACGACTACGACCGGCTCTACACGATCCCCGGTCTCTACGAGAAACTCTTCTACGAGATCCTGCAGTGCCAGTCCCCGCCGGTGGTCTGCGACCTGCTCGCCGCGCAGCTGCGGGCCCAGGACGTCGACCCGTCGAGCCTGCGGGTACTCGACGTCGGCGCAGGCAACGGCATCGTCGCCGAGGAGCTCAAGGCCCGCGGCGTCGGCAAGGTCGTCGGTGTCGACATCATCCCGGAGGCCCGCGAGGCCGCGGAGCGCGATCGCCCGGGCACCTACGCCGACTACCACGTCGTCGACCTCACCGCGCTGGGCACCGACCGGGCCGCGGCCATCGCCTCCGGTGGGTTCGACGCACTGACCTGCGTCGCCGCGCTCGGGTTCGGCGACATCCCGCCCGAGGCGTTCCGTGCCGCGTTCGACATGGTCGCCGACGACGGCTTCGTCGCCTTCACCCTGCGCGACGACTTCCTCACCGAGGGCGACACCTCCGGCTTCGCCGGGCTGATCTCGTCGCTGCTGGACTCCGGGGAGCTGGAGGAGCTCGACTCGACCGTCTACCGGCACCGGCTCGCGACCAGCCGCGACCCGCTGCTCTACCGCGCCGTCGTCGCCCGCAAGCGGCGCCGGGCCTGACCACCGGGACCCGTGCCCCGGTGAGTTCCATGATCATCGCGGGCACGGGCCCGCCACGGTGGGTTAGGGTCCGCCCGTGAGCGTGCTGGAGCGTTTCCGACTGGACGGCAGGGTCGCCGTGGTCACCGGTGCCTCGTCCGGGCTCGGTGTGGCGTTCGCCAAGGGCCTGGCCGAGGCCGGGGCCGACCTCGTGCTCGGCGCCCGGCGGGCCGACAAGCTCGCCGAGACCGTGGCGATGGTCGAGGGCATCGGGCGGCGCGCGGTCGCCGTCGCCACCGACGTCGCGAAACCCGAGGACTGCCGCGCACTCGCCCAGGCCGCCGTCGACGAGTTCGGCCGGCTCGACGTGCTGGTCAACAACGCCGGCGTCGGCACCGCGGTGCCCGCGCTCAAGGAGACCCCCGAGCAGTTCACCTCGGTCGTCGACGTCAACCTCAACGGCTGCTACTGGATGGCCCAGGCGTGCGCGGCGCACATGGAGCCCGGGTCGAGCATCGTGAACATCTCCAGCGTCCTGGGCATCACCACCGGTGGCCTGCCGCAGGCCGCGTACTCGGCGTCGAAGGCGGGCCTGATCGGGCTGACCCGCGACCTGGCCCAGCAGTGGGCCACCCGGCGCGGCATCCGGGTGAACGCGCTGGCACCCGGGTTCTTCGCCTCGGAGATGACCGAGCAGTACAAGCCCGGCTACCTCGAGGCGATACAGCAGCGGATCCCGATGGGCCGCACCGGCGACCCCGAGGAGCTCGCCGCCGCCGCGGTGTTCCTCGCCTCCGACGCCGGCGCCTACCTGACCGGGCAGACCGTCCCGGTCGACGGCGGCATCACGATCACCTGACGACTCCCCCACCCGAGGGCACCGCCGGAGCCCGCACCCGAACTAGGGTCGAGCGCGGCACCTGCCCCCGACCTCTCCAGGAGCGCCCGTGGACGACCTGCAGATCGCGAAATCGGTCTCGCTGCGAGCACCGGCCGACGTGGCCGCCGACATGGGTGTGGCCCCCGACCTGCTGGAACCCTACGGCCGCGACGTCGCGAAGATCCGTCTCGACGCCGTCGAGGCACTCGCCGACCGCCCGCGCGGCAAGTACGTCATCGTCTCCGCGGTCACCCCGACCCCGCTCGGCGAGGGCAAGACCACCACGACCGTCGGGCTGGGGCAGGCCCTGGTCCGCACCGGCCGCAGCGCCACCGTCGCGCTGCGGCAGCCCTCGCTCGGCCCGACGTTCGGGATCAAGGGCGGCGCGGCGGGCGGCGGCTGGTCGCAGGTCGTGCCGATGGAGAAGCTCAACCTGCACCTGACCGGCGACTTCCACGCCGTCACCGCGGCGCACAACATGCTCGCCGCGATCGTCGACAACCACGTCTACCAGGGCAACGAGGCCGGGCTCGCCCCGCACGGCATCGCCTGGAACCGGGTCATCGACATCAACGAGCGGGCGCTGCGCCATGTCGTCACCGGCATGGGCGGGCGGCTCGACGGGATCCCGCGCGAGTCGTCGTTCGACATCACCTCGGCCAGCGAGGTCATGGCGATCCTCGCGCTGGCCACCGACCTGCGGGACCTGCGCGACCGGCTGGGCCGGATCGTCGTCGGCTACACCGGGGAGGGCAAGCCGGTCACCGCCGAGGACGTCCAGGGCGCCGGGTCGATGGCGGTGCTGCTGCGCGACGCGATGGCCCCCAACCTGCTGCAGACCCTGGAGGGCACGCCCGCGCTGGTGCACGCCGGCCCGTTCGGCAACATCGCGCACGGTAACTCCTCGGTCGTCGCGGACCTCATCGGCATCCGCTCCGGCGACTACCTGATCACCGAGGCCGGGTTCGGCGCCGACATGGGCGCCGAGCGGTTCTTCAACATCAAGTGCCGGACGTCGGGGCTCACCCCGGACGCCGCCGTGATCGTCGCGACCGTGCGGGCGCTCAAGGCGCACTCCGGACGCCACAAGATCGTCGCCGGGCGGCCGCTGCCCGAGGAGATGCTCGCCGAGAACCCCGACGACGTGCACGCCGGCGGCGCCAACCTGCGCAAGCAGATCGAGAACATGCGCATCCACGGCGTCTCGCCGGTCGTCGCGATCAACGCCTTCCCCACCGACCACCCGTCCGAGCACCGGGCGATCGCCGAGATCGCCGAGTCGATGGGCGCCCGCTGGGCGGTGTGCACGCACTTCGCCGACGGTGGCGCCGGCGCGACCGAGCTGGCCGACGCCGTCGCCGAGGCCGCCGCGGAACCGAGCGAGTTCGCCCTGCTCTACCCGGACGACGCCTCGCTGGCCGAGAAGATCGAAACCGTCGCGACGAAGATCTACGGCGCCGACGGCGTCGACTACACCCCCGCGGCGCGCCGCCAGCTGGACTCGCACGAGGCCAACGGGTTCGGGTCGCTGCCGGTGTGCATCGCCAAGACGCACCTGTCGCTGTCCTCGGACCCGGCGCTCAAGGGCGCCCCGACCGGCTGGCGGCTGCCCGTGCGCGAGGTCCGCGCGTCGGTGGGCGCCGGGTTCGTCTACCCGATCTGCGGGGACATGCGCACGATGCCGGGGCTGGGGGCCAACCCGGCCGCGTACAAGATCGACATCGACGACGAGGGCGACATCGTCGGGCTGTTCTGAGGTCGCGGATGTGCCGGGGCCACGGCGTTCCCGGGCCGCACGCACCCCGGGGGCGCGCATGTCCCGGGACCACGGCACGGCCGCCGGCACCCCACCTCCCCGAAATACCTCACCTGCTGAGACGTCGCCCGGCGACGTCTCAGCAGGTCGTCTCAGCCAGTGAGGTGTCTCCGGGGCGCGACCACCGAGCGCCCCGGAGACCGGCCTCCGCGCAGCCCGGGGATGCTCGGCCCGGCGGGATGCTCAGCCCTGCGGGACGTCGTCCGTGCGCGGGGTGATCCCGGAGCCGGGCACCAGCTTCCAGCCCTCGAGGGCCTTCCGGACCTGCTCGGCGGCGTCGATGTTGAGCGGGCCCGAGGTCCACATGGCGTAGGGCAGGTTGAGGAACCGGTTCGCCTTCACCGCGGGCAGGTCCCGGGTGTCCGGGCGGCTGCGCAGCAGCGCGACCTTCTGCGCGAACGTCTGCGGCGGGTAGTCGACGAACACGATCGCCTCCGGCTGGGCGCGGGTCACCCGCTCCCAGGACACCTTGGTCCAGGTGTCGTCGACGTCGGAGAGCACGTTGCCAGCGCTCGCCGCGGACAGCACCGCCTGCGGACCGCCGAAGCGCCCGGAGGAGTACGGGGTGTCGGTGCCGGAGTCGAACAGGAACACCGGCGGTGGTGTCGGGGCCTGCGGGGCGGCGCGCAGCGCGGCGAGCCGGGCGTCGATGTCGGCGACGACGCGGTCGGCGTCGGCGGTGCGGCCGGTGATCGTGCCGAGGTTGCGCAGGTCGGTGCGCAGCGCCTCCCACGGGTCGACGGTGCCGCGGCCCTTCCCGTCGGGGTGCCTGCAGCTCTCGGTGAGGACGTAGGGCGCGATGCCCTCGCCGCGCAGCCGCTCCGGGGTCACGCCGGTGGCCTCCTTGTAGCCGTAGCTCCAGCCGGCGACCATCACGTCCGGGTCGTTGGCGAGCACGGTCTCCAGCGCGGGCGCCGCCGGCGCGACCTGGTTGAGCGCGTCGACGGCCGGGGCCCCGTAGTGCCGGCGCAGGACGTCGGCGTCGCGCTGCAGGCTCGACACCGCAGCGACCTGCTGCTGGGCGCCGATCGCGAGCACCATCGAGATCATGTTGCCGTCGTTGACGAACATCCGCCGCGCCGGCGACGGGAACGGCGTGTCCTGCCCGCAGTCGCGGACGGTCACGGTCGCGCCCTCCGGCGCCGCCGCCGGATCCGGCGGTCCCCCGCAGGCGGTCAGGGCGGTGACGACGGTGGCGCCGGTGAGCAGGAGCGCAGCGGTGCTGGTCAGGCGGTTCACGGGGTCCCTTCCGGGGGTGCGGGGTCGAGCAGCAGGCGGGTCTCGCCGGTGACCGGGTGCCGGACGCGTGTGGCGGAGACGCCGAAGACGTCACGGACGGTGTCCGGGTCGAGGTCGGTGACGGCGGGGCGGGCCCGGCCGTCGTCGAGGACGACGAGGCGGTCGCAGTGCCGCACGGCCAGGTCCAGGTCGTGCAGCGCGACGACGACGGTGCGCCCGGTGCCGGCGACCAGGCGCAGCAGCGCCATGGCGTGCCGGACGTCGAGGTGGTTGGTGGGCTCGTCGAGCAGCAGCAGGCCGGCGTCCTGGGCGAGGCCGCGGGCGAGCAGTACCCGGCGCCGCTCGCCGCCGGAGAGGTGCTCGACGGGGCGGTCGTCGTAGCCGGTCAGGTCCACGGCGGCGAGCGCGCCGGCGACGGCGGCGTGCTCGTCGGCGTCTCCCCCGGCCCACGGCGGGCGGTGCGGGAGCCTGCCGAGCGCGACGGTCTCGGCGACGGTGAGGTCGGCGGGCGGGTCCTCCTCCTGCCCGACGAACGCGATCCGCCGGGCCCGGGCGCGGGCGGGGAACTCCGCGAGCGGGTGGCCGTCGAGCAGGACCCGGCCGCTCGCCACCGGGCGGATCCCGGCCAGCGCGCGCAGCAGCGTGGACTTGCCGCTGCCGTTCGGCCCGACCAGGCCGAGCACCTCCCCCTCGGCGACGGCGAGGTCGACGTCGGTGAGCACGGTCCGGCGGCCGTTCACGCAGGTCACACACTCGGCGACGAGGCTCACGTCGTGCCTCCGTAGCGGTAGCGGCGGCGGCCCATGAGCAGCAGGAACACCGGTGCTCCGACCAGGCCGGTGAGCACCGACAGCGGCATCTCGACGGGCCGGACCGCGACCCGGCAGACCGCGTCGACCAGCACGAGGAACAGCGCCCCGGCCAGCGCGGTGACCGGCAGTAGTACGCGGTGCCGGGAGCCGACGACCATCCGGGCCAGGTGCGGCACGATCAGCCCGACGAACCCGACCGCACCGGCGACGGCGACGAGCGCCCCGACCGTGCACGCGCACAGCACGAACAGCGCGATCCGGGCCTCGCGGACCGGGACGCCAAGCCCGGCGGCGGTGTCCGGTCCGGCGGCCAGCGCGTCGAGCCAGCCGCTGAACGCCAGGAGCAGCCCGACGACCAGGGCGACGGTCACCAGCGGCACCGGCAGGACGCTCCATTGGGCGCCGGCGAGGCTGCCGAGCAGCCAGAACAGCACCGACTGGGCCGCGGCCGGGTCGCCGGCGCGGAACACCAGCCAGGAGGCGAGCGCGGAGAACGCCGAGCCGAGGACGGTGCCGGTGAGGATGAGCCGGATCGGGGTGAGCCCGCCCTGCGCGACGGCGATCGCCCCGACCAGCACGCCCGCGCCGAGTGCACCGAGGAACGCTCCGCTGAACAGCGCCCAGGTCCCGGCCGCGGCGAGCGCACCGGTGGTGATCACCGCGGTGGCGCCGACCGAGGCGCCGTAGGAGACACCGAGCAGGTAGGGCTCGGCGAGCGGGTTGCGGACCAGGGTCTGCACCGCGGCGCCCGCAACGGCGAGCCCCGCCCCGACCAGCATCGCGAGCAGCGTCCGCGGCAGGCGCAGCTCCCAGACGATCGTCGCGATCGGCCCGTGCCGGCGCCCGGTGAGCGCATCGACGACCGAGGCCACCGGCAGAGCCTCGGCCCCGGCGGCGAGCGAGCCGATGGCGGCGAGCACCAGCAGCACCGTCAGGACGACGGCGACGACGACCGGTCGCCGGGATCGCTGCCGCTGGAACACCTGCACATCTGATCACACGACCGTGGTGGGGCCGAGGGCCACGGGCAGTGACGTGAGCCTGGGGCCCTGGATGCCACCGGGGTCGGCGAGGGTCAGCACACAGGGGTCGGCGGCGAGCCGAGCCCGCGGGAAGTCCTCGCGGAGCACGGTGAGCAGCACGCGCAGCTCCAGGGTCGCGAGGTGGGCGCCGACGCAGAAGTGCGGGCCGTGCCCGAACGCGAGATCGGAGCTCGTGCCGTTCCGGGCTCCGGCTCCCTGCATCCCGGCTCCGTGGACACCGGCTCCGTGGATACCGGATCCCTGCATCCCGGCCCCGTGGATACCGGCCCCGTGGATACCGGCGATGTCGACAAGGACGGGGGCGCCGGCGGGGATCGTCGTGCCCGCCAGCTCGACGGCTGCGGTGGTGTAGCGCCACAACGTGAACGGGGCCGGTGGGTGGTCGTGCAGGACGTCCCGGACGAGGTCGTCGGGATCCGTGGGGGCGGCGGCAGTGCCGTCGGGGGCGAGACCGCCGAGTGTGGGGGCGCCGGGCGCGAGAGCCCGGACGAGCAGTGCACCGAGCGCGGACTCGGTGGTGAGCTGCCCGGCGAAGACCAGGCCGAAGAGCAGGTAGGCGAGCTGGTCGTCGTCGAGCGGGGTGCCGGCGTCGGCGGCGTTGTCCCGCAACGAGTCCGCGAAGCTCCCCGGCTCCCGGGCCGCCGCGGCGCACACACCCAGCAGCGCACCGAACGCCGCCCCGCGCACGCCCGGGTCGGCATCGAGCATGCCGCGGCAGGCGGTGACACTCGCGTTGAGCCGGTCCCGCGGAACACCGACGACGTCCAGCACGACCGTCAGCGGGTACCGGACGAGGAACTCGGCGGCGAGGTCCCGGACCCCGTCGCCCTCCGCGGCGGCCGCCTCGGCGTGCAGCAGCTCCCTGGCCGTCGCGGTGACCCGGTCGGTGTGGGCGGCGACGGCACGGTGGCTCAGCAACGGAGCGTGGGCGTGGCGGAGAGCCCGGTGGACGGGCCCGTCGGTCGTGGTCAGGGACAGCCGCTCCGACGCCGGCGGCTCCCCACCGACCTCCGGCGCCGGACGGTCCGGAGCCAGCAGCGCCGGGTCCTTCCCGAACCGCGGATCGGTGAGCACGGTGCGTGCGAGGTCGTCGTCGGTGACGACCCACGCGGTGCCGCCGGCCGGCGCCGGGATCTCGGCGACCGGGCCGGCGACGTGCAGCCCGGCACGGCCGGGTGCGGGGGCGGTCAGCGGGCGGACACCGGGAGCGAAGGGATCGGTCATATGACCGTTGTTCCCGCCGTCGCGGACAACCCCGGTCCTGGATGCAGGGTTTCGATGCCGGTGATCACGGGCCGGCTCGCGCCGGCCGGAGCAGGGTGCCCGTTCGGGGATGCCTCAGGTACTGAGACGTTCGGCCGGATGCCGTCCGGAGTGGCATCCGGCGGGATGTCGTCCCGCCGGATGTCGTCCCGCGGGATGCCTCAGCAGGTGAGGTATCTCTGGGACAGGGGGTACGCCTCGCGCCAGGTCTGATCCGGTGTCTCTGATCCGGTGTCAGCACCCCGGTCCTGCAGCCATCCGGCCCCGGCCTGACAGCAGCCCGGCCCTGCAGCCACCCGGACCCAGGCTGGCGGCACCCGGGCCCGGCGGCACCCGGGCCCGGCGGCACCGGCTCAGTCGAGCAGCACCGAGCGCAGGTCGAGGCGCCGCAGCACGCGGTCGGCGGCGTGCGGGTCGACCCCGGGCTCCCGGCGCGCGGAGAGCACCTCGGCGCGGGCCGCGGACAGCGCGGATGCCTGGGCGTCGTTCACCTTGCGGCGGGCGGCGCGCAGGGTCGCGAACCGCTGCCGGTCCTCGTCGGTCTGCGTGTCACCGGACAGCACCGACTCGAGCCGTTCGAGGCGCTCGCGCATGCCGGCGGCGACGTCGTCGGGCAGGCCCTGGACGCGTCGTTCGAACTCCATGGTCGCCAGCGCTGCGCGCTGCGCCCGGACGACGATCTCGCGCTCGGCGAGGCGCTCGGCGTCTGCCTCGTCGTCGATGTGCAGGGCGTGGACCAGCATCGGGAGCGTGAAGCCGGGCACGAGCAGCGTCACGAACAGCACCGACACCGCGATCAGGACGATCTCGGTGCGGGCCGGGAATGGCTCGCCGGTGTGCGTGGTGACCGGGATCGACAGGGCCAGCGCCAGCGTCGCGAGCCCGCGCATCCCGCACCAGGTCAGCAGCACGACCTCGCGCCCGGAGCGGGGTGCGGTCGACTCGTCGGACGAGCGGCCGAGTGCGAACCACGCCGCGCCCATCCAGAGCGCCCGCACCACCACGACCACGACGCACACCAGCGCCGCGTGCCCGAGCATCCGGGGCAGGTCGTCCCCGGCGGCCAGCACGACCTGCCGCAGGTCCAGCCCGATGAGGCCGAACGCCACACCGGTGACCATCAGCTCGACCACGTTCCACAGGCCCGACTGGGTGAGCCGCTCGGCGGCCTCGTCGGCGTCGGCGTGTGCACGCAGCTGCAGCGCCAGCACGACGACGGCGATGACGCCGGACGCGCCCACCTCGTCGGCGGCCAGGTAGGTCGCGAACGGCAGGACCAGGGTCAGCGCGCTGCGGCCGGTGGCGTCGGTGAGCCGTCCCAGCACGGTGCGCGCGAGCCAGGCGACACCGAGCCCGATCACGACCGCGCCGATCGCGCCGAGCACGAACCGCAGCGCGAGCGCACCGGCGCTGAGCTCCCCACCGGACGTCGCGGCGAGCACGGCGGCCTGGAACACGACCAGCGCCGTCGCGTCGTTGAACAGGCCCTCGCTCTGCAGCACCGCCAGCAGCCGTCGCGGGATCGAGACCTGGCCGGCGACGGCCTCGACCGCCACCGGGTCGGGCGGGGCCACCATCGCACCGAGCGCGATCGCCGCGGTCAGCACGATGCCGGGCACCAGCAGCCACGCCAGCCCGGCGACCGCGGCCGCCGTGACCAGCACGAGCGCGACGGCCAGCCGGACGATCACCGTCCAGCGGGCCCGGAACACCGCCCACGAGGTCCGCTGCGCCGTCGCGAAGAGCAACGGGGGCAGGAACAACGGCAGGATCAGGTCCGGTTCGACCGTGAACCCGTCGGGCAGCCCGGGGATCAGGGCCGCGATCGCACCAAGGACGACCATCAGCGCGGGCCAGGGCAGCCGCAGTCGCTCGCCGATCCCGACCAGCACCACCGCCGCGAGCATCAGTCCCACGACCACCAGCAGCATCTCCACGGCAGTACACCTTGCCCGATCCGGTCCCGGCGCGGTCGTCCCCCGTGTCGCGCCACGCCGTGCCACGATGCCCGCGACGACCGTGCCGCCGATCCGAGGAGCGCTCCGCCCCATGCCCCGCAACCCCTACGACGACGTGCCCACCGTCCCGTCGTTCACCCTGACCAGCACCGATGTGACCGACGGCGCCGCGCTGGCCACCCCGCAGATCTCCGGGATCTTCGGTGCAGGCGGCGAGGACGTCTCCCCGCAGCTGTCCTGGTCCGACGCACCCGAGGGCACCCGCTCCTACGTGATCACCTGCTACGACCCGGACGCCCCGACCGCGTCCGGCTTCTGGCACTGGGCGGTGTTCAACATCCCGGCGACGACGACCGAGGTGCCGACCGGCGCGGGCGACGACACCGGCTCGGGCCTGCCCGCCGGTGCCGTCCAGCTCCCGAACGACGCGAGCCTGCGCCGCTTCCTCGGTGCCGCCCCGCCGCCCGGGCACGGGCCGCACCGCTACTTCTTCGCCGTGCACGCGCTCGACGTCGAGTCCCTGGACATCCCGGAGACCTCGACGCCTGCGTTCCTGGCGTTCAACCTGTTCGGGCACACGCTGGGCCGTGCGGTGCTCGTCGGGACGCACGCGAACCTGAGCTGACGGCGGCTCCGGTGGGGTCGGGCCCGGGCCCAGGCCCGGGCTCGAGCTCGGACTCGGACGTCGATCGGCACCGAACCGGCGTGGCTACGCGATCTCGCACCCGGTACGCCGTACGTAGTACGCTGTACCGAGACAGCGACCACCCGACGCTCCGGAGGAGCCGTGACCGACCCGCGCCGTGCCATCCGCGCCCCGAAGCAGCTCAAGGAGATGAACGCCGGCCTGCTCGAGCAGCGCGACCGCGGCGAGCTGCCGTTCACGCTGCCCGTGCTCACCGTCCCCGGGCGGCGCAGCGGCGCACCGCGGCACACCCCGCTCACCGTGTACGCCCTCGACGGCCGTCGCTACGTGGTCGGCGGGTTCCCGGGCGCGGACTGGATCCGCAACGTCCGCGCGGCCGGCGGGCACGCCACCCTGGACCCCGGCACGGGAGCCGAGCCGGAGGCCGTCGTGCTCACCGAGGTCGGCGACGACGAGGCCCGCACCGTGCTGGCGGCGTGGCCCGAGGTGACCCCGCAGGGTGCGGAGATCATGATCGAGAACGAGGTCGCCCGGGACGCGTCGCCGGAGGCCTTCGCCGAGCTCGCCGGCGTCTGCCCGGTGTTCCGGATCGACCCCGCCTGAACCACCCGGCCGAGGTCGTTCGCCTCGGTCAACGATCGTGGCCGTTCTCACGGGCCCGGGCCGGCGCAACGGGCCCGGGCCCGACCTACGCTCGTCCCGTGATCCCCCGGCGCCGGCTCCGCAGTGACGACTCCCCGGCGCCGGCGACCCAGTGACGGCGGCCCGGTGACGGCCCCGGCGACGGCGGCCGGTTGGCGTCTCTCCTGGTGGCGGTGGGTGCTGCTGGCGGCGGTGACCGCCGGTGCCAGCGTCGTCCTGGACCGGGCCGGGGTGCCGAGCCCGGCCCTGTTCGCGGGCCTGCTGATCGGCACCGTCCTCGCGCTCGCCGGGCTCGCCCCGCGCCGCGTCGCCCGCCCGGTGACGTCCGGGGCGCAGGCCGTCGTCGGCGTCGTCATCGGGGTGCTGGCCCGGCCGGACACGCTCGGTGCGGTCGCCGCGCAGGCCGTCCCGGTGCTGCTGATCAGCCTGGCGACGCTGGTGGTCAGCATGGCGGCCGGGCTGCTGATGGGGCTGCAGCGCGGCGTCACCCCGCTCACCGGGATGCTCGCGCAGACCGCGGGCGGCGCGTCCGGGCTCGTCGCGATCACCCGCGAGCTCGGCGGCGACGAACGCCTGGTCGCGGTGATCCAGTACCTGCGCGTCGGGCTCGTGACGGCGACGATGCCGCTGGTCGCCGCGCTGGTCTTCGGCGCCCACACCGCCCCGGCGACGACGGGGCCCGCCGGCGGCGCCGGCCCGGCCTGGTGGGTGGGCCTCGCCGTCACCGCGGTGTGCGTCGGGATCGGTCTGCCGCTGGCGCGCCTCACCCGGGTCCCGGCCGGTGCCCTGCTCGGCCCGATGGCCGTGGCGGTGGCACTGGGGCTGACCGGGTGGACCGACGGCGCATCCGTCCCCGGCCTGCTGGTCGACGTGGCCTACGCGGTGATCGGCTGGCAGGCGGGGCTGCGGTTCACCCGTCCGGCGCTGGCGACGGTCGCCCGGGTGCTGCCGCTCGCGACCGCGCTCATCCTCGCGGTCGTCGCGCTGTGCGCCGGGCTGGGGCTGCTGCTGTCCGCACTGACCGGGATGACGCCGCTGGAGGGCTACCTCGCCACCACGCCCGGCGGGATCTACGCGGTGCTGGCGACGGCGATCTCCTCCGGCGTCGACGTCACCTCGGTGGTCGCGGTGCAGGTCCTGCGGGTGATCCTGATGCTGGTGGTGTCGCCGTACGTCGCCCGCCTGGTCGGCCGGCGCCTCGGGGCCGACGTACCGGGCTGATCGGGGAGCCCTGGTCCGGCCGCCGACCGGGCCGGCCACCGCCGAATACCTCATCTCCTGAGACATCTCCTGGGACATCTCGTGCCGGTGTCTGCGTATGGCGACCGACAGCAGCGCACGCCCTCACCGCACCCGCGCGACCCGCCCGGGCGGCGGCGCCGGGACCGCGCCCGGGTGCAGCGCCGACGCGATCGCCTCCACCCCGTCGACCAGCCGCGGCCCCGCCCGGACCACGTAGGACGCCGAGTCCACCGCCCACACCGGCACACCCGCCGGGAGCCGGTCGAGCACCGCCTCGGCCTGAGACCGCGCGTCGTCGAGACCGAAACCGCAGGGCGCGACCAGCACCAGGTCGACGGGTTCCGCCCCGGGGCCGCTGAGCGCGTCCCAGTCCACCGCGACGCTGCGCCCGCCGGGCACCGCGGCCACCGGCACTCCCCCGGCGGCGGTGACCAGGTCCGGCACCCAGTGCCCCGGCACGAACGGCGGGTCGGTCCACTCCAGCATCAGCACCCGCGGGGACGGCGCGTCCGGCACCGCCGCGGCGACCGCGTCCAGCCGCGCCCGCAGCTCCCCCACCAGCACCGACGCCCGATCCGGCACCCCGGCGGCGTCCCCCACCGCGGTGATCGCGTCGAGCACGTCACCGAGCCGGTGCGGGTCCAGCGACAGCACCCGCGCCCGCGTCCCGATCTCCGCCTGGGCCTGCGCGACGGTCGCCCCGGGCAGGGCGCACACCGCGCACAGGTCCTGGGTGAGGATCAGCTCCGGGTCGGCGGCGGCGAGCGTCGCCCGGTCCAGGTCGTAGAGCGGAAGCCCGGCCGCCGCGCGCTCGCGCACCACGGCGTCGATCTCGGCCGGGGCCGGTTCACCGCCCGAGCCCCGCAGCGCGGTGTCGACCACGACCGGCACCCGGGACCGGATCCCGGCGGGCTCGTCGCACTCGAAGGTGACGCCCACGAGATCACCGGCGAGCCCCAGCCGTCCGGCGATCTCGGTCCCGGCCGGGAGCAACGACGCGATCCGCACCCGTCCAGCGTAGGCACCCGCGTCCGACACGCCCTGCCGTCGCACCCCCGGATACGGCAGGCTGACCCCAGCACCCGCACAGCAGCACCCGTACGACCAGGAGGACCACCCCGATGACCGTGCACGACCGCGCCGGCACCCCGGCCCGCGACGAGGACCTGGTCGACGTGCCCGCCCTGCTCGCGGCCTACGCCGACACCCACCCCGACCCGAAGATCGACGTCCAGCGGGTCGCGTTCGGCACGTCGGGGCACCGCGGCTCCGCCCTGGACGGCACGTTCAACGACGACCACATCGCCGCCACCAGCCAGGCGATCGTCGAGTACCGCGCCGCGCAGGGCACCGACGGCCCGCTGTTCCTGGGCCGCGACTCGCACGCGCTCTCCGAGCCGGCCTGGCGCACCGCCGCCGAGGTCTTCACCGCCAACGGCGTCACCCTGATGATCGACGCCCGGGACGGCCTCACCCCGACCCCCGCCGTGTCGCACGCCATCCTCGCCGCCAACGCCGGGCGCGCGGGCGGACCGGGCAACGGCCTCGCCGACGGGGTCGTCGTCACCCCCTCGCACAACCCGCCCCGCGACGGCGGCTTCAAGTACAACCCGCCGGACGGCGGCCCGGCAGGCACCGAGGCCACCACCTGGATCGCGAACCGCGCCAACGAACTGCTCGAGGCCGGGCTGTCCGGTGTGCAGCGCACCGCCCGGATCGACGCGCAGCGCTACGACTACCTCGACGCCTACGTCGCCGACCTGGCGAATGTGCTCGACATGGACGCCATCCGCGACGCCGGCGTCGTCATCGGCGCGGACCCGCTCGGCGGCGCGTCGGTCGACTACTGGGGCGCGATCGCCGAGCGCTACGGGCTCGACCTGACCGTGGTGAACCCGGCCGTCGACCCCGCGTTCGGGTTCATGACCCTGGACTGGGACGGCAAGATCCGGATGGACTGCTCGTCGCCGTACGCGATGGCCTCGCTGGTGTCGCGGATGGAGCAGGACGCGCCGTTCCGCATCGCCACCGGCAACGACGCCGACGCCGACCGGCACGGCATCGTCACCGCCGACGGTGGCCTGATGAACCCGAACCACTACCTCTCGGTCGCGATCGGCTACCTCTACCGCAACCGCCCGGACTGGCCGGCCGCTGCGGCGGTCGGCAAGACCGCCGTCAGCTCGTCGATGATCGACCGGGTGGCCGCCGACCTGGGCCGCACGCTGCTGGAGGTGCCCGTCGGGTTCAAGTGGTTCGTGCCCGGCCTGCGCTCCGGGGAGATCGCGTTCGGCGGTGAGGAGAGCGCCGGGGCGTCGTTCCTGCGCCGCGACGGCTCGCCCTGGTCCACCGACAAGGACGGCCTGCTGCTCGCCCTGCTCGCCGCGGAGATCACCGCCGTGACCGGGAAGACCCCGTCGGAGCACTACGGCGAGCTCACCGCCCGCTTCGGCACCCCCGCCTACGCCCGCACCGACGTCGCCTGCACCCGCGAGCAGAAGAGCGCGCTCGGCAAGCTCGACGCCGGCGACGTCACCGCCACCGAGCTGGCCGGCGACCCGATCACCGCGAAGCTGACCCGTGCGCCGGGCAACGACGCCCCGATCGGCGGGCTCAAGGTCGTCACCGACACCGGCTGGTTCGCCGCGCGCCCGTCGGGCACCGAGGACGTCTACAAGGTCTACGCCGAGAGCTTCCGCGGGCCCGAGCACCTCGCCCGCATCCAGGCCGAGGCACGCGACGTCGTCGCCGGCGCCCTGGGCTCCTGAGGTGTACGGACAGCCTGAGAGGATGCGCCGGTGAGCACGCAGAAGCAGCGCGGTTTCGGGATCGACATCGGTGGCTCCGGGATCAAGGGCGCCCCCGTCGACCTGGAGAAGGGCAGGTTCGCCGAGGAGCGGACCCGGATCGCGACCCCGCAGCCGGCCACACCCGAGGCCGTCGCCGAGGTCGTGAAGGAGATCCTCGACCACTACGGGTGGGACGGGCCGTTCGGCTGCACGTTCCCCGCGGTCGTCCAGCACGGCGTCACCCGCACCGCGGCGAACGTCGACGACTCCTGGATCGACTGCGACGCGGCGAAGCTGCTGCGCAAGGTGACCGGGCGGGAGGCGGTGCTGGTCAACGACGCCGACGCCGCCGGGGTCGCCGAGGTCGAGTACGGCGCGGCCGGCCCCGACGCCGGCGTGGTGCTGGTGACGACGCTGGGCACCGGGATCGGCTCGGCCCTGGTCGTCCGCGGCACGCTGGTGCCGAACACCGAGTTCGGCCACATCGAGGTCGACGGCCACGACGGCGAGTCCCGCGCGGCCGACTCCGCCCGCGACCGCGAGGAGCTGTCCTGGGAGGAGTGGGGCGAGCGGCTGACCCGCTACTACCGGACGCTGGAGAACCTGGTGTGGCCGGACCTGATCGTCGTCGGCGGCGGGGTCAGCAAGAAGTTCGACCGCTGGTCCGAGCACGTGCACATCCGGACGCCGATCACCCCGGCGAAGCTGCTCAACGAGGCCGGGATCGTCGGCGCGGCGCTGCTCGCCCACCGGGCGTAGCAGCCCGCGCCGCTCGCCGGCCCACGCCGGCCGGCCGGCTCCCTAGAACTGCGTGGACCCCGCCGACACCGTCGCACCGGAGCGGCGGGGGGCGCCGTCCCACACCGCGACGGGCTCGCCGCGCTGCTCGCCACCGCCGAGCACGACGCTGCGGTGCGAGACCGGGCCGTGCAGCCGCAGGCGCTGCGAGACCGGGTCGTGGCCCGCTGCGGCGACCAGCACGGTGATCCACTCGCCGTCGCGGCCGCGGACGGCGAACCGGCCGTCCTCCGAGCCGGAGGCCACGTCGACCTGGGCGCCCGCGCCGTCGACGACGGTCACACGGGCCCGCGGCACCGGGTCGCCCGCGGTGTCGACGACCCGCCCGATCAGCGTCGGCACCGGCTGGGTCAGCAGCCGGGACTCGCGCAGCGCGTCCTGGTAGGCGCCCTGGTAGGCACCACCGACCGCGGCCTCGTCGGCCATCGCCTCGGCGATCCGGTGCTCGTCCGGCACCGGCCCGCCGTCGACCTCGGCCTCGGTCCCGCCCTGCTCGGTCTCGGCGCGGGCCGCGGCCCGGCGCTCCTTCCACACCCCGAGCGCGACGAGCACGACGCCGAACGCCCACCAGGCCAGCAGGCCCAGGACCGGGACGGTGACCGCGGTGCCGTCGAAGTAGAGGATCCCGCGGGCGGCGTCGATGGCCTGGCCCAGCGGCATGACGTGGTGCAGCACCTGGAAGAACCCGGGGACCATCTCCTTCGGGATCGCGCCGCCGGAGGACGGGATCGACAGCAGCAGGAACAGGCCCATCGCGACGCCGGGCAGCGCCCGGCGCACGAACGGCGCCAGACCGAACGAGGTCCACGCCACGGCCTGGGAGAGCAGGAAGCCGACCAGCAGCAGACCCGGGTGGGCCGGGATCGCGTCGATCGACATGCTGAACAGCCAGCAGACCACCGCGGCCGAGGCGCCGAAGCCGACCAGTGCCAACAGCTTGGTCCGCCGGGACAGCGTGACCGCCTGGACCATCATCATGACCGCGATGTAGCCGGAGATGTTCCAGGCCATCGCGATGTAGAACAGCGCGGTGCCGAAGCCGTCACCGGGCGCGGTCGGCGCCAGGTCGACGACGGTCAGCGGGGCGCCCGTGGCACTCGACAGCGGCGAGAAGACCGCCTGCAGGACCTGGGAGAGCTGCATGCCGTCGGCCTTGGCGACGAACAGCGTGTGCGACGACGGGTCGTAGCCTGCCGAGACGGTCCGGTCGAAGACCTGGCCGCGGATGTCGTCGGCCGAGGCGAGCGGGTGGACGTCGAACCCGCCGGGCACCGCCTGCCCGAGCTGCTGGGAGACCGCGGCGGCCCCGTCCTGCCCGACGACGCCGACGGCGATGCCGTGCGGCGCGGGCGCGTGGAAGGGCAGCAGGTAGAACAGCATGAACCCCAGCACGAGGAAGGCCGGGAACCACAGCGCGAGCGCCAGGTCCTTCGCCGTGCGCACCCGCGAGGACCTGTCCCGTTCCTCCTCGACCGTCTCCTGACTCGCCACGACTCTCCTCCACGTCCCGGCACGCCGGTGCCGCCACTTCGTTTGCAGTGCTATCTACTGTAACGCTAAACTGCAGTCACTGCAAAAATGCAGGGGACGCATGATCCGGGAGGGTGTCCGTGCTCGGCGAGGAGAGCGAGTGCCACGGGTTGCGGGAGCGCAAGAAGGCCCGCACCCGCCGGGAGCTGCGTGCCGCGGCGCTGGAGCGGGCGCGCGTCCAGGGCCCGGACGGGTTCACCGTCGAGGAGATCTGCGCCGACGTCGACGTCTCCCCGCGGACGTTCTTCAACCACTTCCCCACCAAGGACGCGGTCCTGTTCGGCTGGAGCGACTCCGGCCTGGCGGAGCTGGCCGAGACGGTCAGGGCCCGGGCGGGCGACTCCGCGCTGGCCGTCGCGACCTCGGTACTCGGCGACGTCGCCGCGGCGCTGACGACCAGCCCGATCTGGCACGGGCAGCTGCAGCTGATCCGCACCCACCCCGAGCTGAACGCCAGGATGGCCGAGGCCGGCCGGACCGTGGAGACCACCGTGGCGCAGGCGCTGGCCGAACGCGGCGGGCGCGACGGCCCCGGTGTGGACGACCGGATCGCGGCGGCGACGGCGATGGGGCTGCTGCACGTCACGGTGCTGACGTGGCTGGACGACCCGTCCGGGCCGGACGCGCGGGTGCTCTACGACGACGTCGTCGCCCGGGCCCGGGACGCGTTCGCGTCCCCGGCCGTGGTGCCGGGCGGGCTCAGCCCTTCCCGGTGAGCCCCTGCACGGTGGCCTCGGCGCCGGCGTCGTAGAGCGACTCCAGCGCGCGGCGGAACGCGGCGGCGAACCGCTCGTCGGTCGCCAGGTCGCCGAAGACGGGACGGTAGGAGAGGAACGCCAGCGGGGTCGTGCGCTCGTCGCGGGCCAGCGGGGTCAGCTCGCCGGCGAGCCGGTCCTGCTGCTCGATCTCCGCGCCCTGCTCGTCGGTGCCCTCGGCGTAGCGGCACCAGCCGGCGACGACGGCGGCCGCCCGGTCCACCGGGCCGTCGAGGCGCAGCTGCTCGCGCACCACCGGCAGCAGGAACACCGAGATCCGGTCCGACGAGCCGAAGTTGATCCGCTTCAGGGTGTCGGCGACGGCCGGGTTGGCGAAGCGCTCGAGCAGGGTGTCCTTGTAGGCGTCGAGGTCGACGCCGGGGACCGCCTGCAGCGTCGGCGTCGCCTCGAGGTCCATGTAGTCGCGCAGGAACCGGGCGAACACCGGGTCCTGGGCGACCTCGTGCACGTAGCGGTGCCCGGCCAGGTAGCCGAGGTAGCCGAGCGCCTGGTGGGTGGCGTTGAGCAGGCGGAGCTTCATCAGCTCGTAGGGCACGACGTCCGGGACGAGCTGCACGCCGACCTTCTCCAGCGCCGGGCGCCCGGCGGCGAAGTCGTCCTCGAGCACCCACTGGGTGAACGGCTCGCAGACCACCGGCCAGCCGTCCTGCAGGCCGAACCGCTCGGCGAGCGCCTCCCGGTCGGCGTCGGCGGTGGCCGGGGTGATCCGGTCCACCATGGAGTTCGGGAAGGTGACGTTGTCCGCGACCCACGCGCCCAGGTCGGCGTCGCGCAGCTGGGCGACGCCGGTGAACACCCGGCGCGCGGTGTCCCCGTTGCCCTGCATGTTGTCGCAGCTCATGATCGTCAGCGGGCCGGTGCCGCGCTCGCGGCGCCGGTTCAGCGCCTCGACGACCAGGCCGAAGGCACCGCTCGGCGGGTCGCCGGCGGCCAGCGCCGCCAGGTCCTCACGCACGCCCGGGAAGTCCGGAGCGAACTCGCCGGTGGTCTGGTCCACGGCGTAGCCGCCCTCGGTGATCGTCAGCGAGACGATCCGGGTGTCCGGGTGCGCGATCTTCTCGATGACGGCCTCGGGGTCGCCGGGCGCGTAGAGGTACTCGACGAGCGAGCCGATCACCTGCGGGACCAGCGAGCCGTCGGCGTTCTTCTGCACCAGCGTGTAGAGCCCGTCCTGGGCGTCGAGGACGTCGCGCATCCGGGAGTCGCCGTCGAGGACGCCGACGCCGCAGATGCCCCAGTTCACCGCGTCCGGGTCACCGGAGGCGAGCAGCGCGTCGACGTACATCGCCAGGTGCGCGCGGTGGAACCCGCCGACGCCGAGGTGCACGATCCCGGTCCGTACGGCGCCGTCGGTCCGGGCGTACCCGGGGACCTCCACGCCCTCGATCCCGTCGGTCCAGATGGTCCCGTCCAGCGCGCACATGCGGCCGACCCTACTCCCGGGACCGGGGCCGCACCCGGCACCGGACACGCCCGTCCGCGGCAAATCCCGACCCCGCGTACGGGGTGTGCCACAGCGCGGACGGCCCGCGAGGCGAAGGCCCGTCGGGCGAGGGCCCGTCGGGCGAGACCCATCAGGGGAGGGTCCGCCAGGCGAGGGCCGCCAGGCGACAGTCCGCCAGGCGAGGGTCCGTCAGGCGAAGGTGAGGACCTCGTCGGTCTCCAGGCGCGGGAGCCGGTCGAACCAGGCGTCCTCTGCGGGGTGGCCGAGGTTCACCACGAGCAGCGTCCGGTAGCGCCCGCCGGGGGTGAACTCGGCGGTGACGGCCTCGGCGTCGAACCCGGCCATCGGGCCGGTGGCCAGGCCGTGCGCGCGGGCGGCGAGCAGGAAGTAGCCGATCTGCAGGGTGGCGTTGAACGTCGCCATCTGCTCGCGGCCCTCGCGGCCCTGCCCGTCGAGGCTCTCCCTGAAACCGGGCCTGATCGGGAACGTGCGGTCGGCGTGGGTGTGGAAGTCCAGGTCGACGGCGAGCAGCGCGACCGCCGGTGCGGACTCCACCTTCGGCCGGTTGCCCTCGGCCATCAGCGGGAGCAGCCGCTCCTTGCCCTGCTCGGAGCGGACGTAGGTGACCCGCAGCGGCTGGGTGTTCGCCGCGGTCGGCGGCCACTGCGCCAGCTCCCAGATCGCGCGCAGGGTCTCGTCGGGGACCGGCTCGGCGGTGAAGGCGTTCGCGGTGCGGGCCTCGGTGAACAGCGCGGCGCGGCCGTTCTCGTCGAGGTGGGGCAGCCGCACGGGGGACTCGGTGTCTACGCTCACAAGACGATCCAACGTTCAACCAGATGATGATGTTCCGGAGTGCCGGGTGAGCGGCGTCACCGGTGCCGGGTCGCTCAGCCGGTGGCCTGCACACCCCAGCGCAGCACCTGCGGCTCCCCCGGCTGCAGCTCGATCAGGCAGGCGCCGGTATTGAGCGCGTCCGGCGGGCAGGTCATCGGCTCGACGGCGATCGCGCGCGAGGCCTCGACCGTCCCGTCCGGGCCCTGGCGCGGGAACCCGTCCGGGGTGAAGACCTGCACCCAGGCGAACACGGGCTCGGCCCACACCTCGGTGCCGCCGCCGTCGGGGGCGGTGACCCGGTGCCGCACCAGGTCGTCACCCTCGGCCGGGATGCAGGCGCCGAACGCGTCGTCGAGGTCGACGTCGGACACCGGTGTGCCGGAGAACGGGCTCTCCAGCGAGACCGGCCGCCCGTCGGGCAGGCCGTCGGTCAGCGGCAGCACCATCTGCGCGGCGAGGGTCAGCTCCAGCTCGTCGGTGGGCACGTCGCCGACCCGCAGGTACGGGTGGAACCCGAGCCCGCACGGGACGGGTGCGTCGCCGAGGTTCTCCAGCTCGGTCTCCACGGTCAGCCCGGACGACGCGACGACGTAGGTGATCGTGACCCGCACCGGCTGCGGCCAGCCGGGCTGCACCGCCGCGGTCGCGGTGAGGGTGACGCGGTCGCCTGCGCGGTCGACGAGCGTCCAGGGCACGTGGCGGAGCAGGCCGTGGATGGCGTTGCCGCGGGCCGGCTCGGTCAGCGCGAGCTGCTGGTCGGTGCCGTGCAAGGTCCAGTGCCCGCCGCGGACCCGGTTCGGCCACGGCGCCAGCACCGCACCGGAGCCCATCGGCGGGCGGGACGTCGGCGGATGCGGCTCGACGCGCACCCGGCCTCCCTGGGAGAAGCCCGCCAGCCCGCCACCGACCTCGTCGACCTCGGCCCAGGCGTCGCCGGAGACGATCACGAAGCGCTCACCGCACGCGTCCATCCGCGCAGTCTGCCGCCTGGGTACCCGGCCCGCCACGGTGGGGCGGCGGCCCCGGGCGAGCGGCCCGGGCGAGCACCACCGGGTGAGCAGCCGGGCGAGCGGCTCAGCCCGCGAGCGGGGTGGCGCGCGCGGCCTGCGCGTCGACGACGGCCTCGACCCGGGCGGGCGCGCCCAGCTCGGCGACGGTGAAGTCGACGCCCGCGTCGCGGGCGAGGCGCACCAGGTGCTCGTGGTGGGTGAACAGCAGCACCTGCGGGCCGCCGGCCAGCTCGGCCAGCACCCGGATCGCGGCGGGGGCGCGCTCGTCGTCGAAGGTCATCAGGACGTCGTCGAGCACCACCGGCACCGGTGGCAGCCCGGCCGCGGCCCGGTCGGCCTGCAGCTGCTCGATCCCGGCCAGGCGCAGCGCGAGGAACACCTGGTCGGCGGTGCCCTCGGACAGCTCGGTCGGGCCGAGCTCCTCGCCGTCGCCGCGGACCGCGACCAGCGTGCGCGCGCCACCGCCCTGCTCCGACGGCGGGCGCAGCGCGACGAACCGGCCACCGGTGAGCCGTTCCAGCAGCACCCCGGCCCGGACCAGCAGCGGCGACGCGTGGCTGCGCTCGTAGGCCTCCAGCTCGCGGCGCAGGATCTCGCGCTGCAGGTGCAGCACCAGGTAGCGCTCGGTGGCGTCGGCGACGCCGGCCAGCTCCTCCTGCGCGCGGGCGTGCAGCTCGGCGGCGCCGTCGGTGCCCTCCAGCTCACGGCGGCGGGCGCGCAGCTCGCCGAGCTGCTCGCGGACCTCGTCCTGCTCGGTGCCGAGCTCGCGTTCGTGGGCCTCGGCGCGGTCGCGGGCCTCGGCCAGCGCACCCGGCTCGGTCGCGGGTGCAGTGGCGATCACGTCGTCGGCGGGGAGGTCGGGTGCGGCGGCGGCGAGCAGCCGGGCCTGTTCGGCGGCGCGGGCGTCGAGCTCGGCGACGACGGCGCCCCGCTCGGCCGCGGCCTCCAGCCCGCCCGGCTCCATGGCCTCGGTCAGCGCCAGCTCGACGGCGAGCCGGTCCAGCACCGTCGTCGCCGACGCGGTCTCCCGCGCGGCCCGGGCGGCGGCGTCCTCGGCACGGACGATCTCGTCGTCGAGGTGGCCCGCGGACACCGCGGCCTTGGTGACCTCGCCGACCCGGTCGGCCAGCTCCCCGAGCCGGTCGACGGGGGCGGCGCCGGTCGGGGCGCGGTCGAGGTGCCGTTCCACGAGGGTGGTGACGGCCTTGCGGTGGGCGGTGACGGCGCGTTCGAGGCGGCGGGCCTCGTCGTCGTGCCGGCGGGCGAGCGAGCCGTCCTGCTGGGCATCGGTGACGGTGTCGCGGCGGATGTCCCAGCCTGCGGGCTCCAGGTCGGTGGGCAGCCCGGCGCCGCGCAGCGCGAACCGCCAGCGCTGGGCGGCCAGCGCCCGCTCGTGCCGAGCGGCGTCGGCGGCCCCGCCGGCGCGCTCGGCCTCGCTGCGCAGCCGGGCCAGCAGGAACCGGCGTTCGCGGACCCGTTCGGCGTCGTCGACGAGGCCCTGCGCGGCCTCCAGCAGCACGTCGAGCGGGGCGTCCTCCCGCGGGCGCCCGGCGGCCGCGAGCGCCGCGGCCAGGGCACGCTGCTGCTCGTCGGCCTGGTCGCCGAGCCGGACCAGGCGCTCGTCGGCACGGGAGACCTCGTCCTGGGCGCGGGCGGCGTCGGCCAGCGCGGAGGCGACGGCGTCGGCCTCGTCCGGGTCCGGGACGGCGACGCCGTGCGCCCGCCACAGCGTCGCCCAGGCGGCCTCGGCGGTGCCGGTGTGTGCGCGCAGCTCGGCCACGCCCGCCTCGGCCTCCTCGGCGGCGGTGACCGCGTCGGCCAGCTCGGTCTCGCGGTGTGCGAGCTCGGCGACCCGGTCCGCGGAGGCGATCATGTCGTCGGCGACCCGGTCCGCGGCGGCGACGGCGGTGGCGAGCCGGTGGGTGGCGTGCTCGTCGGGGCGCTCGGACTCCAGCAGCGCGGTGACCGCGGCGTCCCGCTCGGTGCGGGCGGCAGCGAGTGCCTCGGGGCCGACGGCGGGCCCGTCCGCGGCGACGGCGTCGCGGTCGGCCACGGCCCGGTGCCGGCGCTCCTGTGCCTGTGCCGCAGCACGTTCGGCGGCGCGCAGGTCCTGCTCGGCGGTGCGCAGCGCGGTGCGGGCGGCCCGCACCTCACGCACCGGCGGGGCGAGCACCTGGCCCACGGGCTCGTGCCCACCCCGGTACCCGGCCGCGAGCAGGGCCTCGGTGCGGCGCGCGGCCGCGGCATCCCGGTCGGCGACCGCGGCCCGGCACAGCGCGGCGGCCGATCCCTCGGCCTCGATGGTGCGCCGGACCTCGGCGACCCGGCCGACCCGTTCGGGGTCGAGCCCGCCGCCGATCTCGGCGTTGGTGCGGACCTCGGCGAGCGCGGCGGCGTGCGCGGCCTCGGCGCGGTCGGCCTCGACGGTGGCGTCGTGCAGCCGGCGGGCGGCGTCGTCGAGGTCACGGGCGCGGTCGGCGGGCAGGTGCACGGCGGCGAGCCGCTCCCCGGTGCTGCGTCCGTCGTCGGCGACCAGGCCGGCCAGCGCGGCCTCGGCCTTGCGGTGCAGGTCGGCGGCCTCGGCGCGCAGCCGGGCGGCGCGTTCGGCGTCGGCGGCACGGGCCTGCGCGGCGGACTCCAGCTCCCGGACGCGGCTCGCGTCGGCCAGCAGCGTCTCGTCGAGATCGAGCTCGGCACGCTCGGCACGCAGCTCGTCGGCGCGGGCGCGGTGGGTCTCGCGGCGGCTCTCGGCCTCGTCCCGGGTGGCGACGGCGGCGGTGTACTCCCCCAGCGCCTCCTCGGTGAGCGCGGCCCCGGCAGCGGTCAGGTCGGTGCGTTCGGCGCGCAGCCGGGCCAGCTCACGCGCGGGCTCGAACGCGCGGACGGCCTGGCGGGCCCGGTCGGCGTCGATCCCGGCGGTCTCCCGGCTGCGGGCGAGCTCGGCGGCCCGGCGCTCCAGGCGGGTGATCTCCTCGGCCAGGGCGGTGACGTCCCCGGCACGGGCGGTCCGCTCGGTCGCGGCTTCCTCGGCGCCTGCGTAGCGGGCGTAGGCGGCGCGGACCTCGACGGACTTGGCGCCGCGGTGGTCCTTCCACAGCGCGTCGGCCTCGGCGTCGAGCGCGGCGACCAGGGCGCGGGCGTCGCGGCCGCTGCGCGCGGTGAACACCAGCTCGGCGAGGTCGCCGCCGCCGGAGCAGAGCCTGCGGCCGCCCTCGCGCAGCTCCTCGTGGCCGAGCCCGAAGCCCTCCCGCCACCGTTTGCGGGCCTCGGCCCCGGACGCGCCCCACGGCCCGTCGCACGGGGTGGGGTCGCCCTCGCCGGGCACGGCGTGCAGGCCGCGGGTGGTGCGCCGCAGCTGCTCCTCGCCGTCGCCGGTGGTGACCGTCGCGGAGACCGCGAGCCGGGCCGGGCTGACGGCGTAGGCGTGCCGCACCGGCCGCGGCATGCCCCAGAGCAGGTCGGACAGCGCGTCGAGCAGGGTGGTCTTGCCTGCCTCGTTGGGCCCGGCGACGATCGTCAGCCCGTCACCGAGGGTCAGGGTGCGGTCCTCGTAGGCGCCGTAGCGTTCGAGCACCAGCGACCGCAGCCGCCCGGTCCGGGTCCCGGTCGTGGTCTCCACGGCAGTGCTCACCGGCGCTCCGTCCCGGCCATCCGGGCCAGGAGCTGCTGCTCCGCGGTGCGGGCGAGCGCGGCGAGGCGCTCGTCGTCGCGCAGGTCCAGCAGCCCGGCCTCGCGCAGCCGCCGCCCGACCTCGCGGTCCAGCGGACCGGCGAGCTCCCGGACCCGCTCGGGGTCCTCGGCCAGCCCGGTCGCCGACGCCGACACCGCGGCCACCAGCTCCGGGTCCACCGCCAGGGCCTCGGCCGGCGGGCGGGCGCGCAGCCGCACCTTCTCCAGCACCGCCCCGGACTGCTCGGCGATCAGCTCCAGCTCGGTGCGGACCTTCGCGACGTCGGTCAGCTCGGCCGCGGCCGGGCCGGCCCCGGTCAGCGTCACCTGCGCGACGACGGCGCGCGGCGCGGCCGCGGCACACCGCTCCCGCAGCTCCCCGGCGACGGCCTCGAAGACCTCGTCGGCACCGGAGTACCCGGCGATGTCGATCTCGACGAGCTCCCAGCGGGCCACGTCGAGCACCAGCGGGTCGACCTGCGCACGCCCGCCCGGCTCGACGTCGACGAGCAGCGCGCCCTTCGCGCCGCGTTCCTGCGGGTGGCGGCCCTGCAGGTTCCCGGAGAACCAGGCGGGGTGCGCGCCGCCACAGACCTCGCGCTGCTCGTGCACGTGGCCGAGGGCGAAGTACTCGTAGCCGCAGCCGGACAGGTCCTCCGGGCGGCACGGGGCGTAGGTGTCGTGCCGGTCGTCGCCCTGCACCGAGGTGTGCAGCATGCCCACGTTGACCAGGCCGGGGATGCGGTCCGGGTAGGCAGGCACCAGGTTCTCGACGACCGCCCGGCGCGCGAAGCCCTGCCCGTGCACGGCCAGGCCGGCGTCGTCGAGCACCTTGGTCTCGGGGGCGTCGACCGAGAGCCGGTGGGTGTTGGGCGGCAGCCGCAGCGAGCGGGTGATCTCGGACTCCGCGTCGTGGTTGCCGTTGATCAAAAAGACCGGGATGCCCTCGTCGTGCAGGCGGGCGAGCTGGCGGACGAAGAAGGCGCCGGTGGCGTAGTCCTTCCAGTCCCCGTCGTAGACGTCGCCGGCCAGGACCAGCGCGTCGGCCCGGTGGTCGACGACCGCGTCGACCAGGTTCTCGCAGGCCCGCCGGGTCGCGGAGCGCAGCGTGCCGGCCAGCTCGGTGTCACCGAGGCGGGACAGGCCGCGCAGCGGGCTGTCCAGGTGCAGGTCGGCGGCGTGCACCAGGCGCATCGCGGTCTCCTCTCCGGTGGTCCGGTCGGCGGGCCCGGCTCCGGGTGAACCGAGGAGGGGGAGTCTAGGAGAGGGCACCGACAGGAATCCCCGGCGACACGTCCCGTCGTTGCGGCGCAACGGAAACCCCTGGTCGTGGGCGTGTCGCGGGTGGGAGGTGCCACAGCGGCGCCCGTCACGTTCGCGTGTGTGCGGCGGCCACGGCGGGCAAGGTATGGGAACCCTTACCTGACGTCTCCCCTCTCGAACGGTGACCGATGATCCTCATCTGCGAACGCTGCTACGGCGCGGTCGACCCGGAGACCGAGCCGTACGTCCGGCTGGCCCACATCGAGCACGCCGCCGCCGACGGCACCGTCTCCTGGCGCGACGCCGTCGCGCACACCGGCGGCTGCGTCCCGGCCGGCACCGTGGTCCCGGCCTCGGAGCGGGGGCACCTCGCATGACCCACGACCTGCTCTGCGAGCGCTGCTTCAACCCGATCGACCGCACCCGCGAGCCGTTCCGCGCGCACTCGCGCGGCGGAGTGACCGCCGGCGGCGGCCCGGTCACGACCTACGTGCACGCACTGCCCTGCGAGCTGCCCGACACCGGCGACTGGGACACCGCACGCCGCGGCCTGTCCCCCGCCGCGATCCGGCACGCCGCAGCCCAGTCCGACCACCGCTGAGACGAGCGCCGCTCACCTCTCCTGCTGGTACACGTCCGGCACGCCGTCCCCGTCGTCGTCGCGGTTCTCGGCCTCGCTGATCCGCCGGTGGTGCGCGTTGCGCAGCCGAAGCACCACCGTGGCCAGCACCGCGGCCACCAGCGACCCGGTCAGCACGCCCACCTTCACGTGGTCGTCCTGCGGCGTCCCGGTGCCGAACGCCAGCTCCCCCACCAGCAGTGACACCGTGAACCCGATCCCGGCGAGCTGGGCGAGCCCGAGCAGGTCCCACCAGCCGAGGTCGTCGGCGAGGCGGGCGCGGGTGAAGCGCTGCACCAACCAGGTCGAGCCGAGGACGCCGACGGTCTTGCCCACCACCAGGCCGGCGATGATCCCGGCGGTCACCGGGTCGGCGAGCGTGGCGCCGAACCCACCGCCGTCGACGACCGACACCCCGGCGGCGAAGAACGCGAACACCGGCACGGCGAACCCCGCGGAGATCGGGCGCCAGAAGTGCTCAAACCGCTCGTTCGGTGAGTTCCCGTCGGTCGTGGAGTCCCCGCGCCGGGCGAGGACCGGCACGGCGAACCCGAGCAGCACCCCGGCCACCGTCGCGTGCACGCCGGACTCGTGGACCAGCACCCAGGTGACCAGGGCCAGCGGGACCAGCAGCCACCAGGCCCGGACCCCGCGCTGCACCGCCAGCGTGAACAGGGCCAGCGGGACCAGCGCCAGCAGCAGCGGCACGAACGACAGCTCGTCGGTGTAGAAAACCGCGATGACGGTGATCGCGAGGAGGTCGTCGACCACGGCCAGGGTGAGCAGGAACATCCGCAGCGCCGACGGCAGGCTCGACCCGATCACCGCGAGCACGGCGACGGCGAACGCGATGTCGGTGGCGGTCGGGATCGCCCACCCGACCAGGCCGACCGGGTTGCCCGCGTTGACCGCGAGATAGATCAGCGCCGGGGCGATCATGCCGCCCACCGCAGCGGCGACCGGCAGCAGTGCCTTCGCCGGTTCCCGCAGGTCACCGGCGAGGAACTCACGTTTGAGCTCCAGGCCGACGACGAAGAAGAAGACCGCCAGCAGGCCGTCGGCGGCCCAGGTGGCCAGGGACAGGTCCAGGTGCAGCGCGGCGGGCCCGACCCGGTACTGCGCGAGTGCGGTGTAGGCCCCGCGCCAGGGCGAGTTCGCGAACAGCAGCGCGAGCGCCGCGGCGCCGACGAGCAGGGCGCCGCCGACGGTCTCGGCGCGCAGGACGTCGCCGATGCGGCGGGCCTCGGGCCACGAGCCGCGGGAGAAGAGCCGGTGGGGAGAGTTCACGATGCTCCGGAGGGCGGTGGTTCTGGGCAGGGGTCGTCGACCGCCGACCAGACTTCCCGGCACACCGGTGACGATCCTACCCGGGCGTCAGGATCGCGTCAGGACATGCGACCGCGGAACCGGTCCGGGGCCACGATGGCTCCATGACCGATTCCGCGGGGCTCTTCCTCGTTCTCGCCTACGTCGTGCTGGCCGTGCTCGCCGCACTCTCGGTGTGGCGCGACCGGCCCGGACGCCGGGCCGCCCCGACCGGGACCGGGGCCGTTCAGCCCAGGGCGGCCGCCTCGGCGGCCAGCGACCGGATCTTCTCCCAGTCACCGGCGGCGACGGCGTCGGCCGGGGTCAGCCAGGACCCGCCGACGCACGCCACGTTCGGCAGCGCCAGGTAGTCCGGGGCCGTGGCCGGGGTGACGCCCCCGGTCGGGCAGAACCGCAGGTCCGGCAGCGGACCGGCGACGGCCTTGAGGAACGGGCGCCCGCCCGCGGCCTCGGCCGGGAAGAACTTCATCGCGGTGTGCCCGCGCTCGGCGACGCGCAGCATCTCCGAGATCGTCGAGGTGCCGGGCAGGATGTCGAGCCCGGAGTCCTCCATCGCGTCCAGCAGCGCCGGAGTGGTGCCCGGGCTGACCAGGAACCGCGCGCCCGCGTCGACCGAGAGCCGGACGTCGTCGGGAGTACGGACGGTGCCGGTGCCGACGACGGCGTCGGGGACCTCGGCGGCGATCCGGCGGACGGCCTCGGCCGCGGCCGGGGTCCGCAGGGTCACCTCGATGACGGGCAGACCGCCGTCGACCAGTGCGCGTGCCAGCGGGACCGCCGTCTCGGCGTCCTCCAGCACGACGACCGGGACGACCGGGGCCAGGTCCAGCAGCTTCTCGCTCATGTGTCCTTCCGGGAGGTGGATTGGAGGGATCGCTCAGTGCGGCAGGGCGACCGAGGCGCCCTCGTCGGCGGGCCCGACGGCGTTGCGGAACGCAGCGAACAGCTCGCGCCCGGTGCCGTAGGTGGGCCCGGACGGTCCGGCCGGCACGGCGGGCTCGCGGGCGGCGAACTCGTCGGCGTCGACCAGCAGGCTCAGCGAGCCGTCGAGGGTGTCGACCCGGACGACGTCGCCGTCGCGGACCCGGGCCAGCGGCCCGCCCCGGGCGGCCTCGGGAGTGACGTGCAGCGCCGCGGGGACCTTGCCGGACGCGCCGGACATGCGGCCGTCGGTGACGACGGCGACCTTGTGCCCGCGGTCCTGCAGCACTCCCAGCGACGGGGTGAGCTTGTGCAGCTCGGGCATCCCGTTGGCGCGCGGCCCCTGGTAGCGGACGACGGCGACGAGGTCGCGGTCGTCCAGGTCGCCCGCCTTGTACGCGGCCAGCAGCTCGTCCTGGTCGTCGAACACGACGGCCGGAGCCTCGACGTAGCGGTGCTCGGGCTCGATCGCGGAGGTCTTGGCGACCGCGCGGCCGAGGTTGCCCTCGAGCAGGCGCAGGCCGCCGTCGGGCGCGAACGGGTCGGCGACGCCGCGCAGCACCGACTTGTCCAGGCTCTCGGTGGGCCCCTCGCGCCACACCAGCTCGGTGGAGTCGGGCCCGTCCAGGAACGGCTCGCGGGTGTAGCGGGACAGGCCCGGGCCGTCGACGGTGTGGACGTCGTCGTGCAGCAGACCGGCGCCGAGCAGCTCGCGCACGAGCAGCTGCATGCCACCGGCGGCCTGGAAGTGGTTCACGTCGGCGCTGCCGTTGGGGTAGATCCGGGTGAGCAGCGGCACGACCGCGGACAGGTCGGCGAAGTCGTCCCAGGTGACCTGCACGCCCGCGGCGGCGGCCATCGCGACCAGGTGCATGGTGTGGTTGGTCGACCCGCCGGTGGCGAGCAGCGCGACGATGCCGTTCAGCACGGCCTTCTCGTCGATGATCTCGCCGATGGCGCGGGTCGGCTCCCCCGCGGCGGCGACGGAGCGGCGGGCCGCCTCGGCGGTCAGCGCGTCGCGCAGCGGGGTGCCCGGGTTGACGAACGACGCGCCGGGCAGGTGCAGCCCCATGACCTCCATCAGCAGCTGGTTGGAGTTCGCGGTGCCGAAGAACGTGCAGGTCCCGGGGCCGTGGTAGCTCTGCGACTCGGCTTCGAGGAGCTCCTCGCGGTCGGCCTCGCCCGCGGCGAAGCGCTGCCGGACGGCGGCCTTGGCCTTGTTCGGCAGGCCCGAGGTCATCGGGCCCGCCGGGGCGAGGATCACCGGGAGGTGCCCGAAGGACAGCGCCCCGATCACCAGGCCGGGGACGATCTTGTCGCAGACGCCGAGCAGCACGGCGGCGTCGAACATGTCGTGGCTGAGCGCGACGGCGGTGGACATGGCGATGACGTCGCGGGAGAACAGCGACAGCTCCATGCCCGCGCGGCCCTGGGTGATGCCGTCGCACATGGCGGGCACGCCGCCGGCGACCTGGGCGACACCGCCGGCCTCACGGGCGGCCTGCTTGAGCAGCGCCGGGTAGGTCTCGAACGGCTGGTGCGCCGAGAGCATGTCGTTGTAGGCGGTGACGATCGCGACGTTGCGGGCCGGGGTCGCGGTGAGCGTGAGCTTGTCGGGGCCACAGGCGGCGACGCCGTGGGCGAGGTTGGCGCAGCCGAGGTCGCCCCGGCTGGGACCGGCCGCGGGACCCTCGGCGGCGGCGGTGCGGATGCGCTCCAGGTAGGCGGCGCGGGTGGTGGACGAGCGGGCGACGACCCGCTCGGTGACCTCGGTCAGAACCGGGTGGGTAACGGTCACGGTGCGTCGATCTCCAGGTGGTGGGCGGTGACGAACCCTGCGATACGCACTCTAGCGAGGGACTTAGGTATTCACAATTCGTTAGTCCTTGGTCATCAGCGTTTTACCAGCTCAAAGCACTGTGGTTCACTGGATGAATGCGAGGACGCACTCCGACCAGCGCACCGGCCACCGCCGGGGAGATCTTCCGGCTGGTCCGTGACGGCGTCGCCGGTACCCGGACCGAGATCGGCCGGGAGACCGGCCTGTCCCGCACCGCCGTCGCGGCCCGGGTCGACCGGCTCCTCGCCGACAACCTGGTCACCGAGGTGCTCGGCGCCGCCGCGACCGGCGGCCGACCCGCGGCGCGCCTGGAGTTCAACTCCTCCGGCGGCACCGTGCTCGCGATCTCGGTGGGCGTGAGCCGCAGCAAGGTCGCGGTCTGCGATCTCACCGGCGCCGTGCTCGCCGAGGACGTCCTGGACCAGCCCGCCTCCGTCGGCCCGTACCGGCTGCTCGGCGACGCGGTCACCGCCTGCGAGAAGCTCCTGCTCAGCGGCGATCTCGACGACACCGGCATCCGCGGCATCGGGCTCTCGGTACCCGGCTCGGTGGACAGCGCGAACGGCTGGTCGGTCGGGGTCCCGTCACTGCCGGGCTGGGAGCGCGTGGAGCTGCCGCCGCTGCTCACCGAGCGCTTCGCGGTGCCGGTGCGGGTGGACAACGACGTGAACGTGATGGCACTGGCCGAGCACGCCGCACACCCCGATGTCGACGACCTGCTCATGGTCAAGATCGGGTCCGGGGTGGGCGCCGGCCTGGTGTCCGGCGGCGACCTGCAGCGCGGCGCATGGGGCGCGGCCGGGGAGATCGGGCACACCCCCGTGCACGACGGCCCCGGCGTCGGTTGCGGCTGCGGCAACGTCGACTGCCTGGAGGTGCTCGCCTCGGGGGCGGCGCTGGTCCGCGACCTCGCCGCGCAGGGCCGGGACGCGCACACGATCGCCGACGTCGTCGCGCTGGTGAAGCAGGGCGACCCGGACGCCGTCCGGCTGGTCCGCATCGCCGGGCGCCGGCTCGGGGAGGTGCTCGCCGCCGCGGTCAACCTGGTGAACCCGGCACTGGTGGCGATCGGCGGGGACCTGGTCGGCGCGTTCGACCCGCTCGTCGCCGGGGTGCGCGAGGCGATCTACCGCCGCTCGATGGCCGCGGTCACCCAGAACCTGCGCATCGAGCCGGGCCTGCTCAGCGGCCGCAGCGGCGTGATGGGCTGCGCCATCCTGGTGCTCGACGAGGTGCTCTCCCCCACCTCGATCGACGGCGTCCTGTCCCGGGTGTGAGCGGTGCGCCCTCAGCGGGCGGCGGGCGTGCGCAGCTGGTCGAACCGCATCGGGCGGTGGAGGGTGAAGCCCATCGCGCGGTAGAGCCGGATCGCGTTCTCGTTGTCCTCGGCGGCGTGCAGCACCGGCAGCTCCCCGCGCTCGACGACAGCGTGTGCGACTGCACGCACGAGTGCCCCGGCCAGGCCGCGGCCGCGCCACGCGGGGTCGGTGCAGACCGCGGAGATCTCGGTGGCCCGGCTCCCGTCCGGGGCCTGCACCCGCATGCGCTCCCCCGCCATCGCGACCAGCCTGCCGTCGCCTGCGACGTCGCGGACGCCGAGGAACCCGCCCAGCTCCGCGGTGCGCGCCAGCCACGGCCCCGGACGGGTGCGCCCGGCCAGCTCGGCCATCTCCGCGTGGTCGTCCGGGCCGAGTGCGACCGCGCCCGGGTACGGCTCGGTGCGCAGCCCGGAGCCCTCCATCTGCACCCCGGGGAACGGCCGCTCCAGCGCCCAGCCCGCGGGCGGCTCCGGCGGGGTGTCCCCCGCCCGCACCAGGACGACGAGCGCGCCCGGCCCGCACAGCGCGGCCAGGTCCGCCCAGTCCCCCGGCCCCGGCTCGGCGGGCAGCCCGCCGAACGGCGAGACCTCCGCGGTGAACCGGGCCGCGCCGCCGCGCACCGCGCCGAACGACGCCAGCCGCCCGCCCAGGGCGACGGGCACGGGGCAGGCGAGCGCGGCGTCGAGCGCCGGGGACGGGGACCGCACGTTCACGCCGACGATCTTCCTCTCCGCGCGCAGCCGCACACACCGGCCCCGCAGCACCCGGGGCCGGCACAGCACCGAGGACTACAGCACCGAGGACTACCGTGGGCCGGTCAGGCCCGCACGGAGGAGTACCCCGCATGACCCGCCCCGCCCCGCACACCGCGTCCACACCGGACGGCCCCGCAGCGGCCGGTTCCGCACCGGCCGGACCCGCACCGTCGGCGGACACGGTCGCCGCCGCGTTCACCGAGCGCACCGGCCGTCCACCGGCCGGGGTCTGGGCCGCGCCGGGCCGGGTCAACCTGATCGGCGAGCACACCGACTACAACGACGGCTTCGTGCTGCCCTTCGCCATCCCGCAGCGCACCGTGCTGGCGGCCGCACCTGCGCCGGGCGGGACGAGCACCGTCCGCTCGGCGCAGGAGGACGGCGTCGTGGAATTCACCGCCGCCACCGTCGCGCCCGGGGACCTGCCGGGCTGGGCGGCCTACGTCGCGGGCACCGTCTGGGCGTTCCGGGAGGCCGGGTACCCGGTGGCCGAGCTCGACGTCGAGCTGGACTCCGACGTGCCGGTCGGGGCCGGGTTGTCGTCGTCGGCGGCGGTGGAGTGCGCGGCCGGGGTCGCGCTCGCCGGGCTGGCCGGCGTCGAGGTGGGCCCGACCGAGCTGGCCCGGATCGCGCGGCGTGCGGAGAACGCGTTCGTCGGCGCGCCGACCGGCGGGATGGACCAGATGGCGTCGATGCACGGCCGTGCCGGGCGGCTGGTCTTCCTCGACACCCGCGACGACGTCGTCGAGCTCGTGCCGTTCGACCTGCCCGCGCACGGCCTGGAACTGCTGGTCATCGACTCACGTGCCCCGCACGCGCACGCCGGCGGCGAGTACGGCGCCCGCCGCGCGGACTGCGAGGAGGCCGCCCGGGTGCTCGGCGTGCGGGCGCTGCGCGACGCGACCCCCGACGACGTCACGGTCATCGCCGACGACCGGGTCCGGCGCCGCGCCCGGCACGTCGTCACCGAGAACGCCCGGGTACTCGAGGTCGTGCGGCTGCTGTCCGCGGGCGCGGACCCGCGGGAGATCGGCCCGCTGCTCGACGCCTCGCACGTCTCGATGCGCGACGACTTCGCGATCACCGTCCCGCACATCGACGTCGCGGTGGAGGCGGCGCGGGCCGGTGGCGCGGTCGGAGCGCGGATGACCGGTGGCGGCTTCGGCGGCTGCGTCATCGCGCTGTGCCCGGCCGAGGCCGCGACCGCCGTCACCGACGCGGTCCGGGCCGCCTACGCCGAGCGCGGCTGGCTCGCGCCGACCGTGTTCCCGGGTACGCCGAGCGACGGAGCCGGCCGCCTGGGCTGACCCGCCCGGCCGCCGCCCGCCGCGGCCGGAAACCGCTCGGCGCACGACCCGGAGACGAGACCCCTTCCGCTTTTCGGGTACCGATCGGAATCGGTACAGTAAGCAACCGCGGCTCCGACCCGGGCCGCGATCAGGCACCGATCACGTCACTCGACACACAAGGAGACGGCTCGTGCCGCACCCTCCCGTCATGGACCCCGCCGACATCGTCGTGTTCGGCGGCACCGGCGACCTCGCCATGCGCAAGCTCCTCCCCTCGCTCTACCTGCGCGACCGGGACGGCCAGCTCGGCGCAGGCACCCGGATCGTCGCCGTGTCCCGTTCCGGGCTCGACGACGCCGACTACCGCGACAAGGTCGACTCCGAGCTCCGCCGCACCGCTCCGCGCTGGTCCGGTGGCGACGAGGTCCCCGAGGGCCCCACCCTGCGCCGGTTCCTCGACCGCCTCCACCACGTCACCCTCGACGTCGCCGACGACGACTGGTCCCAGCTCTCGGACCTGCTGGGCAAGCCCGACGACCGCATCCGCGTGCTCTACCTGGCCTCGGCCCCGCAGCTGTTCGGCCGGATCTGTGTCGGCAGCGAGCAGGCCGGGATCGTCGACGACCGCACCCGCGTCGTCCTGGAGAAGCCGCTGGGCACCGACCTCGCGTCCGCCCGGGAGATCAACGACGAGGTCGGCTCGGTCTTCGCCGAGGAGCAGATCTACCGGATCGACCACTACCTCGGTAAGGAGACGGTGCAGAACCTGCTGGTCCTGCGCTTCGGCAACTCCCTGTTCGAGCCGCTGTGGAACGCCTCGCAGATCGACCACGTGCAGATCACCGTGTCCGAGTCGATCGGCGTCGGGAACCGGGCCGACTACTACGACGGCTCCGGCGCGCTGCGCGACATGGTGCAGAACCACCTGCTCCAGCTGCTGTGCCTGGTCGCCATGGAGCCCCCGGCCAAGATCGACGGCGAGGGCGTCCGCAACGAGAAGCTGAAGGTCCTGCAGTCGCTCAAGCCGCTCGAGGGGGCCGACGTCGTCCGCGACACCGTGCGCGGCCAGTACGTCGAGGGCCTGGTCGACGGCGAGGCTGTCCCGAGCTACGGCACCGAGCTGGCCGAGTCCCGTGCCGGGACCGAGCGGGAGCGCGAGACGTCGACGACCGAGACGTTCGTGGCGCTGCGTGCCGAGGTCGCGAACTGGCGCTGGGCCGGCGTGCCGTTCTACCTGCGTACCGGCAAGCGGCTGGCCAAGCACGCGTCGGAGATCGTCGTGCAGTTCAAGCCGGTCCCGCACTCGATCTTCCCCGCGTTCGGCGAGGAGATCCCGGCGAACCGGCTGGTGCTGCGGCTGCAGCCCGACGAGGGCGTCCGCCTGCACATGACCGCCAAGCAGCCCGGCCCCGGCGGGATCCGGCCGATCGCCGCGCCGCTGGACCTCAGCTTCGCCCGTACCTTCGGCGACCGGCTGCCGGACGCCTACGAGCGTCTACTGATGGACGTGCTGCGCGGCAACCCGACCCTGTTCATGCGTCGCGACGAGATCGAGGCCGCCTGGACCTGGGCGGAGCCGATCATGCGGACCTGGGAGTCGACCGACCAGCGGCCGCGGCCCTACGCCGCCGGGAGCTTCGGCCCGGCCTCGGCCACCGCGCTGATCGAGCGTGACGGCCGCGCCTGGCACGAGGAGTACTGAGGCTCCGGCCCCGCGGGTGCCGCGGCTGCACCTCCGGTCCCGCTGCCGCCGGCCTGGGCGGAGCCGCAGCCGGTGAGCACGGTCGCGGCGGTGAGAAGTGCGGCCACGCCCGAGGACAGCCGGGCGCGGTGGCGGATGATCAGGACATGGCCGCCTCGTTCACGTATTGCACGGCGTCTCATTCGTGTTGATCACTTGTGCCGCCGCGAGGTGTGCGCGCCAGGAGAGGAACCCCCGATGACCCGCTCCCGCCACCGCGCCCGGCTGTCCTCGGGCGTGGCCGCACTTCTCACCGCCGCGACCGTGCTCACCGGCTGCGGCTCCGCCCAGGCCGGCGGCAGCGGGACCGGAGGTGCAGCCGCGGCACCCGCGCGGCACGGCGCCGCCAACGCGATCACCGACGTCCCCGGCATCCGGGTCGGCCAGTACAACCGGGTGGGCGGCGGCTACGCCACCGGGACCAGCGTGGTGTGGGCACCCGACGGCGCGGTGGGCAGCGCCTACATCGGCGGCGGCTGGCCCGGCACCATCAACTCCGACGTCCTGCAGCCCGGGAAGAAGGACCAGCGGCTCGACGCCGCCGTCCTCTCCGGCGGCAGCTTCTTCGGCCTCGAGGCCTACGGCGGGGTCATGGAGTGGCTGCGCGGCCACCGGCACGGCCTCGTCGTCGGGCCCACCCCCGACCAGGTGGACCCCCTGGTGGCCCAGGCGATCGTGTTCGACCTCGCCCGCGGTGGCCGGTTCACCGCCCACCCCGATCAGACCTTCGGCACCAAGGCGATCGAGGCGGCCCGGACCGGGCCGGTCGCGCAGGGCAACGTCGGAGCCGGGACGGGCACGATCTCCAGCGCGAAGCAGGAGGTCGGGCCCCGGCTCAAGGGCGGCGTCGGTACCGCCAGCACCGTGCTCGACGGCGGCGTCACGGTCGGTGCCGTCGCCGCGGTCAACGCGATCGGCACCCCGGTCGACGCAGGCACCTGCGCGCTGCGGGGCACCGGGCAGAACGTCGGGAACGAGTTCGCCGGCTACCGGCCGCCCAGCGAGCAGGACTGCGCCGCGCTCAACGCCCGGACGGCCGCCGCGGGCGGCGCCCCGCCGAGCAGCCGGAGCGCGCCGGCGTCGCACCCCAACACGACCATCTCGGTGGTCGCGACCGACGCGAAGCTCAGCCGCGAGCAGGCCCACGAGCTCGCGAGGACGCTGAACGACGGCTACACCGACGTGCTCCGGCCGTTCAACTCCGTCGACGACGGCGACTCGGTGTTCGCCATGTCCACCGACAAGGTCGCGATCTCCGACGAGCAGTTCCGGCAGCTGCTGGCCGCGGCCAGGGGCCTGTCCGGCCGGGTCGTCGCGCACGCAATGCTCGACGCGACCTCGACCCCGTTCGCACCGAGCTACTGCGACGCCCTGCCGTCGGCGTGCGTGAAGTAGGCGGGCGACCGGCGCTCACCGCTCCCCCACGACCCCCTCGGTGATCGCCGCGTCGATCGCCGCGGAGTCGTAGCCCAGCTCGGCGAGGACGTCGCGGGTATCGGTCCCGGCCCGGTGCACCGACGGCACCGCCCGTCCCGGCGAGCGCTCCAGGGTGACCGGCACCCCGATCCCCCGGTAGCCGTCACCCTCGACGACGAGCCCCCGGTGCCGCACCTGCGGCGAGCTCAGGGCCTCGCCGACGTCGTGCACCGGCGAGACCGGGACGCCCTGGGCGAGCAGCTCCGTGGTGACCTCGTCGCGGGTCCGGCCCCCCAGCAGGGCGACGAGCCGCTCCCGCAGGGTGTCGCGGTTCCGCACCCGGTCCGGGTTGTGCCGGAACCGCGGGTCCTCGATCAGCTCGGGCGCCCCGAGTGCCCGGGCGAGCAGCCCGAACTGCCGGTCGTTACCCACGCCGATGAACACCGGGCCATCGGCGGCGGGGAACGCGTCGTAGGGCGCGACGGTCGGGTGCGCGGACCCCGAGCGTGGCGCCTGGGAGCCGTCCGCGAGCCACGTCCCGGAGTGCGGGTGCAGCAGGCTGACCGCCGAGTCCAGCAGCGAGACGTCCACCAGCTGGCCGAGCCCGGAGGTCTCCCGCTCGTAGAGCGCCAGCAGGATCCCGGAGAACGCGTGCATCCCGGTCACCGCGTCGACGACCGGGACCCCCACCCGCGTCGGGGGTCCACCGGCCGCACCGTTGATGCTCATCAGTCCCGAGTACGCCTGCAGCACCGCGTCGTAGCCGGGCATCCCGCCGAGCGGACCGTCGACACCGAACCCGGTGATCCGGCAGTGCACCAGCCGCGGGAACCGCTCGCGCAGGGTGTCGCGGTCCCAGCCCCAGCGTTCCAGGGTGCCTGCCTTGAAGTTCTCCACGACGACGTCGGCGCGGTCCAGCAGCCGGTCCACCACCTCGCGCCCGGCCGCCCCGCCGAGGTCGACGACGACGTTGCGCTTGTTGCGGTTGAGGTTCGTGTAGTACGCGCTGGTGCCGTTCGCGAGGAACGGCGGGCCCCAGTGCCGGGTCTCGTCACCGGCCGGGCCCTCGACCTTGATCACGTCGGCACCGTGGTCGGCCAGCATCTGCGCGCAGTACGGCCCGGCCAGCACCCGCGAGAGGTCGACCACGCGCAACCCGTCCAGGCTCGGTCGTGTTCCCATCGGTTCTCCCCCCCCTCAGTACGACCGCGGCAGGCCGAGCACGTGCTGGGCGACGTAGTTGAGCACCATCTCCTGGCTGATCGGTGCCAGTCGCAGCAGCCGAGCCTCCCGGAAGTAGCGCTCCACGTGGTACTCACGGGCGTAGCCCATCCCGCCGTGGGTCTGGACCGCGGCGTCGGCGGACTGGAATCCGGCGTCGGCGCACAGCCACTTCGCCATGTTCGCCTCCCTCCCGCAGGGCAGGCCCTCGTCGTAGCGCCAGGCGGCGTGCCGGGCGACGAGCTCGGCGGCGTCCAGCCGGGTGGCGGCCTCGGCCAGCGGGAACGCGATGCCCTGGTTCTGCCCGATCGGGCGGTCGAACACCACACGCTCACCGGCGTAGCGGACGGCACGGCCCAGCGCGGCCCGCCCGATGCCCAGCGCCTCGTGCGCGAGCAGGATCCGCTCGGGGTTGAGGCCGTCGAGCAGGTAGCGGAACCCCCGGCCCTCCTCGCCGACCCGTGCCGCGGCAGGCACCCGGAACCCGTCCATGACGACCTCGTAGGACGACACGGCGTTGCGTCCCATCTTCGGGATCGCCCGCAGCTCGACCTGCCCGGACGCGACCCCCTCGTCGAGGTCGACGAGGAACAGGCTCATCCCGTCCGTGGGTTTCGCCCCCGCGGTTCGCGGTGTCGTGCGCGCGATCAGCACCATCTTCTGCGACCGGCCCGCCTTGGTGATCCAGACCTTGCGGCCGTCGATCACGTAGTCGCCACCCGCCTCCCGGCGGGCGAACGTGGAGATCCGGGTGGTGTCGGTGCCGGCGTCGGGTTCGGTGACGCCGAAGCACACGTGCAGCGACCCGTCCGCGGCACGGGGCAGGACCTCGGAACGCATGGCCTCGTCGCCGTGCTTCACGATGGTGTTCAGCCCGAAGATCGTCAGGTGCATCGTGCTGCAGCCGTTCATCCCGGCCCCGGACGCGGCGACCTCCTCCAGCAGCAGCGCGGCCTCCAGGACGCCGAGCCCGCCACCGCCGTAGGTCTCGGGCACGGCGATGCCGAGCCACCCGGCGTCGGCGAATGCGTCGTAGAACTCCTCCGGGAACCGTACGGCCTGGTCGTGCTCGGCCCAGTACTCGTCGTCGAACCGGGCGGCGAGCGCGCGCACCGCCTTCCGGATGTCCTCCTGCTCGGTGGTCAGCGCGAAGTCCACACCGCTCCCTCCTCGTCCGAAGGGGCCGGGGCGACGGTGTTCGCCATCCGTCCCCGCTGGTTGAACAGCACACCCGCCGCGATGCAGAGCGCGGCGGCCAGGAACATCAGTGACACCGGCCAGGACGCGTGCCCCGGGGTCGCCGCGACCACCGCGAGCGCGCCGAGTGGGGCCAGACCACCGACGACGCCGGCCACTTCCCGGCCGATGCCGAGCCCCGAGGCGCGGACCTCGGTCGGGAACTGCTGGGCGAAGTACGCACCGGACGCGGCGAGCATCACCGGCATGATGATCCCCGTCCCGACGACGAGCACCGCGATGATCGCGACGGGTGAACCGCTGTCGAGCGCCCAGAAGAACGGGAACGCCAGCACCGCGACACCGGCCGCCCCCGCGCCGACGACCGTGCCGGGCGCGAAGCGGTCGCAGAGCCTGCCCGCGAACGGGACGACGACGATCGCGACCGCGCTCGCGATCGTGACGCCGAGCGGGCCGACGTTGGCCGCGACACCGCGGAACTGCACGAGATAGGTGAGGCTGAAGGTCTTGTAGACGTAGCTGCCCGCCAGGTAGCCGATCGTCACCAGTCCGACGACCACCACCCCGCGCCAGTGCCCGCGGAACAGGTCGCGCAGTGGTGTCGTCGCGGGCCGGGCGGCGGCGCGGTCGGCGACCTTCGCGAACTCCGGGGTCTCCGGCATCCGGGCCCGTACCCACACCCCGATGGCGACGAGCGCGAAGCTCGCGAGGAAGGGGACCCGCCAGCCCCACTCGACGAGCCAGGTGCGGTCGAGGCTGGTCAGGATCGTGACGACGAGCGACGCGGCGAACAGGCCGACGTTCACCCCGAACGCCGGCCAGGCGGCGAACCGGCCGCGCCGCGCGGCGTCGGAGTGCTCGTAGCTGACCGCGATCGCGCTTCCGAGCTCCGCGCCTGCGCCGAGCCCCTGCGCGATCCGCAGCACGACGAGCAGCACCGGGGCCAGCACACCGATCGTCGCGTAGGACGGGATCAGCCCGATCAGCCCGGACGAGACGCCCATCAGCAGGAACGTCACCGCCAGGACCCGCTTGCGGCCGATCCGGTCACCGAGCAGCCCGAACAGCAGTCCGCCGAGCGGGCGGACGACGAACCCGACGGCGAAGGTCGCGATCGCGGCCAGCGCCCCGGCGACGGGGCTCTGCGCCGGGAAGAACACCGCACCGAAGACGACCGCGGCCATCGAGGCGAAGAGGTAGAAGTCGAACCACTCCAGCGCGGAGCCGATCACGACCGCCGGGACGACGGTGCGGGCCGGCGCCGGCGAGGGTCCGGAGTGCGCGGGGTCAGGGGTCACGGCGTCCGTCCTCTGCGTCGTTGCAGTGCACGTGTACGTATTTACGAACGGTCGTACGTCATTCCGTATCGCGATGCTAAGTTGTCGGCGATCGTGAGGTCAACTACGGAAAGGGCGGACGCCGTGGCCCAGCAGCACCGGACCGTCAGCCGGGTCCTGCGGATCCTCGAGGCGGCCGCGACGAGCGAGGACGGGATCACCCTGGCCGGGCTCGCCACCGAGCTCGATTCGCCGAAGACCTCGGTGCACGGGTTCGTGAAGGGCCTCGTCGCGGAGGGCTACCTGACCGAGGGCGGCGGCCGGTACTTCCTCGGCCCGGCTCTGGGGGCGCTCATGCCCGACGCGTCGGCGACGCTGAGCCGCTACGCGCTCCCGCTGATGCGCGAGCTGCGCGACGAGGTCGGCGAGACGGTGACCCTCGCCGTGCGCGTCGGGGACTCGCTGGTCAACACCGAGTCGGTGCGCTCGGAGAACGTGATCGGCTACTCGGCGCCGCTGCAGCTGCGCCGACCACTGTGGCCGACGAGTGCGGGCAAGGTGTTCCTCTCCGCGGACCCGCACGCGCGGGCGACGCTGGAGCGGATGCTCACCGCCGGGCCGGAGTACCCGGTCCCCGACCTCGACGCCGAGGTGCTGCCCGAGCTGGCCACGATCGCGCGCACCGGCATCGCGCACAACCGGGGTGAGACCGTCGGGGACGTCAGCGCCGCCGCGGTCGGGCTGCGCCGCGCCGGGCGGCTGGTCGCGGTGCTGTCGATCGCCGGGCCCCGGGAACGGCTGGGACCGCGCCTCGACGAGGTCGGGGAGCTGCTGCGGGCCCGGCTGGACCGGGCGGAGCGCTGAGTCAGCTCCGGCAGCGCTCCGCCGAGTACAGGTGCGAGTCCGGGAAGTGCCGGGCCGCCAGCGCCTCCCCCACGATGATCACCGCGGTGCGCTGGATCCCCGCCTCGTCGACGGCCTTGGGCAGGGCCTCCAGCGTCCCGCGCAGCACGATCTCGTGCGCCCGCGACGCGTGCGCCACGACCGCGGCCGGGCAGTCGCCGCCGTAGCTGGGGGCGAGCGCGTCGACGACCTCCTGGATGCGGTGCACGGCCAGGTGCAGCACGACGGTGCCGCCTGCCGAGCCCAGCTTGTCGAGGCCCTCGTTGTCGGGCATCGGGGTCGCGCGGGCGGCGATCCGGGTGAGCGTGACGGTCTGCGCGACGGTCGGCACGGTCAGCTCGCGGCCGAGCGCGGCGGCCGCGGCGGCGTAGGCGGGGACGCCGGGGCAGACGTCGTAGGGCACGCCCTCGGCCTCCAGCCGGCGCATCTGCTCGGCCACCGCGGAGAACACCGACGGGTCCCCGGACGCGAGCCGGGCGACGTCGAGCCCGTGCCGGTGCGCCCGCACCATCTCCTCGACGATCTCGTCGAGGGTCATCAGCGCGGTGTCGGTCGTGCGCGCCCCGGGCGGGCAGATCGCCAGCATCTCCGGCGGGACGAGGCTGCCGGCGTAGAGGCACACCGGCGAGGCCGCGATGAGGTCACGGGCCCGCAGCGTCAGCAGGTCGACCGCGCCGGGGCCGGCCCCGATGAAGTGCACCGTCACGGCAGGTTCTCCTTCTCGTACGTCCAGATGGTCACCGGCATCGCCGGGCGCCAGCCGTGGAATCCCCCGACCGGCTCGGCCCGCGACACCTGCACGCGCACCAGCTCGCCGCCGTGCGCAGCGTGCGCCGCGGCGAGCGCGGCCTCGCTCTGCACGGTCACCGCGTTCGCGACGATCCGCCCGCCCGGCCCCAGCGCGTCCAGGCACGCGTCGAGGACACCGGCGCGGGTCAGCCCACCGCCGACGAACACCACGTCCGGCCGCTCCAGGTCGGCCAGCGCGTCCGGCGCCGGACCCACGACGACCTTCAGGCCGGGAACACCGAGCGCAGCGGCGTTGGCGGCGATCCGCTCCGCGCGCTCCGGGCGGGACTCGACGGCGACCGCCCGGCAGGTCCGGTCCGCGCGCATCCACTCGATCCCGATCGAGCCGGATCCGGCGCCGACATCCCACAGCAGCTCGCCGGGCCGCGGCGCGAGGTGGGCGAGGGTGACCGCGCGGACGTCACGCTTGGTGAGCTGGCCGTCGTGGACGTAGGCGTCGTCGGGCAGGCCGGGGGTCTCGCCGAGCAGCCGGGTGCCGCGCTCGGGCACCGCCTCGACCGCGACGACGTTCAGCGCGTCGGACTCGCCGCGCCAGCCCGCCGCGGTCCCCGTGACGACGCGCTCGTCGGCCGCACCGAGCCGTTCCAGGACGGTCATCCGCGACGGGCCCCAGCCGGCGTCGTCGAGCAGGGCGGCGATCTGCGACGGCGACCCGGCCCCGGCGCTGAGCACCAGCAGCCGGGCCCCGGGCGCGAGCGCGCGGCGCAGCGCGTCGAGCGGACGCCCGACGACCGAGAGCACCGTGACGTGCTCGGAGCCCCAGCCGAGCCGGGCGCACGCCAGCGCCGCCGACGACGGGTGGGTCAGCACCCGCAGCCGCTCGGGTCCGGCGATCCGGGCCAGCGTCGCGCCGATCCCGAAGAACATCGGGTCGCCCGAGGCGAGCACGGCGACGCGGCGGCCGTCGTACTCCTCGAGCAGGCCGGGCAGCGCCGGGACCAGCGGCGACGGCCACGCCCGGCGCTCGCCGGTGACGTCGTCGGGCAGCAGGTCGAGCTGGCGCGGGCCGCCGAGGAGCACCTCGGCGTCGTGGAGAGCGGCGCGGGAGGGTTCCGGGAGCCCGGCCCAGCCGTCGGCGCCGAGGCCCACCACCGTCAGGGGCGCGTCACCCATCGGTCTTGTCGGTGACGCCCGCGCTGTCGAAGGTGGCGACGTCGTTCAGTGCGCGGGCCGCGCCCTGCAGCACCGGCAGCGCGAGCAGCGCACCGGTCCCCTCGCCGAGCCGCATGTCCAGCTCCAGCAACGGGGACAGGCCGAGATGGCCGAGCGCGGTGACTGCGCCGGGCTCGGCGGACCGGTGCCCGGCCAGGCAGTACTCCACACAGGACGGTGCGAACGCGGCGGCGACCAGCGCGGCGGCACCGGCGCTGACGCCGTCGAGCACCACCGGGACGCCGAGCGCGGCGCCGCCGAGGATCAGTCCGGCCAGCCCGGCGTGCTCGTACCCGCCGACGGCGGCCAACGCCCCGAGCGGGTCGCTCGCCTCGGGCCGGTGCAGGGCGAGCGCGCGGCGGACGACGTCGGTCTTGTGCGCGAGCATCTCGTCGTTCACCCCGGTGCCGCGCCCGGTGACCTCGGACGGGTCGGCCCCGGTGAACGCGCAGATCAGCGCGGCGGCGGGGGTGGTGTTGGCGATGCCCATGTCACCGGTGATCAGGCACCGGTTCCCGGCGGCGACCAGGTCGCGGGCGACCTCGATGCCGTGCTCGACGGCCTGGCTCGCCTGCTCGCGGGTCATCGCGGGCCCGGCGGTCATGTCGGCGGTGCCGCGGGCGACCTTGCGCGGCAGCAGCCCCGGCAGCGGCGGCAGCTCCGCGGCGACCCCGGCGTCGACGACCTGGACCTCGGCGCCGAGCTGGCGGGCGAAGGCGTTCACCACGGCCCCGCCGGCCAGGAAGTTGACCACCATCTGCGCGGTGACCTCGCGCGGCCACGGCGTGACGTGCTGGGCGTGCACCCCGTGGTCCCCGGCGAACACCGCGACAGCGGCCGGGCTGGGCACCGGCGGCGGGCAGGTCCCGGCGATCGCGGCGAGGGTGGCGGCGAGGTCCTCGACCCGGCCGAGCGCGCCGCGGGGCTTGGTCATCCGGTCGAGCCGGTCGCGCGCGGCGGACCGGGCGCTGTCGTCGGCCGGGGTGATGCGGGCGATCGTGCTGTCCAGCAGCGTGGCAGGCGTGGTTCCCGGCAGACCGCGAGCCGCCCAGCTCTCCTGGTGCACGGTCCACTCCAGCGGGCGCCGGCGGGCCCAGCCGTGGCCCTCCAGCTCGGGACGGTCGGGGAAGTCGTCGACGTGGCCGACGCAGAGGTAGGCGACGACCTCGACGTGGTCGGGCAACCCGAGCAGCTCGTGCAGGTCGGCCAGACCGGCGTCGTCGAAGAAGCTGACCCAGCCGACGCCGAGGTCCTCCGCACGGGCCGCGAGCCACAGGTTCTGCACCGCCGTGGCCGCGGAGTACAGGCCCATCTCCGGGCGGTCGTAGCGACCCAGGGTGTGCCGTCCGCCGCGCGTCGGGTCGGCGGTGATGACGATGTTGAGCGGGGTCTCGCGGATCGCCTCGATCCGGATCGAGCGCAGCTTCTCCGCGCGTGCCGCAGGCAGCGACGCGGCGTAACGCTCGCGGTGGGCGTCGACGAGTTCGTACACGCGCTCACGGGTGCGCGGGTCGCGGACCAGCACGAAGTCCCACGGCTGGGAGAACCCGACGCTCGGCGCGGCGTGCGCGGCCTCGAGCACGCGGGTCAGCACGGCGTCGTCGATCGGATCCGGACGGTAACCGGTGCGGACGTCCCGCCGGTGGTGCACGACGTCGTAGAACCCCTGCACCGCGGCGAACCTCCCGGTCATTGCGCCCAGCCCCGACGTGGACGGCGGTCGAGCCGACCACACGCATGCACGCATGGTCAACCGACGGCCCGGTGCCGGTCGGGCACCTCACACACCGTCACATGCGGGTCCGGTCATGGGCCCGGCCATACTGTGCCCATGAGCTGTCCCTGCGGAACCGGCCGCCCCGAGGACGCGTGCTGCGGGCCCGTGCTCGACGGACGCCCGGCCCCGACCGCGGAGGCCCTCATGCGCAGCCGCTACACCGCGTTCGTGCGCGGCGACGCGGCGTACCTGCGGTCGTCCTGGCATCCGTCGACGCGGCCGCGGAAGCTCCGCCTGGAGCCGGGCTCGGTGTGGACCGGCCTGGAGATCGTCGGCCGGTCGGGCGGAGCGCTGTTCGACACCGACGGCGTCGTCGAGTTCCGGGCGCACCGGGTCGACGGAGTACTGCGGGAGCGCAGCCGGTTCGTCAAGGAGGACGGGCGCTGGCTCTACCTCGACGGTGACGTCTCGTGAGATGCGCCGTGCCGTGACGGTGCGCCGTCTCGTGCCGGGGTAACGCCCGGGCACCCCCCGCCGAGCACCTCTCGGTTCGTGACGAGGGGGGCGGGATGGCGAATCCGAATCAGCCGCGGGACAGCAAGGGACGCTGGACGAAGTCCCCGTGGCCGATCGCGTGGACGTTCGTCCTCGCGATCGCCGTCGCCGCCGGTGGTGGCGGGGTCGGTGCGGCGACCGCCGGCTCCTCGCTCTCCTCGGGCGCCTCGTCGTCCGGCTCCTCGTCGGCCGGTTCCGGGAAGTCCTCCTCGGCGCGCTCCGGGAAGTCGAACTCGGCGAGGTCCGAGCGGGCCCGCTCCGCCCGCGACCGGCAGCAGAGCGCACTCGTCCGCCGCCTGGCCCGCGACGCCCGTGTCGTCCGGCGGCTCGACGCCTCCGCAGGCACCGACTGCGCCGCGGTGTCCTACGGCCGGGCCCGCACGTTCTTCCGGACGCACCCGTGCGAGTCGGTGGTCCGGCTGCTGGTCGAGGTCCGCGAGGGCGCTGCGCGGGCCTACGTCGCGGTGGCGGTCGTCGAGATGCCGACGACCGACGACGCCGAGGCGTGGCAGTCGCTGGTCGACACCCACGGCACCGGCAACATCCGCGAGCTGCGCACGCCCCGCCCGGTGCACTGGACCGGCCGCTGGTACCGCTCGGACCGCGACGGCCGGATCGTCACCAACGCGCAGGCCGAGCCGGTCGTGCCCGGTGGCGCGGCCGGGCGGCTCGCGGCTGCGGCCGCGGCCGCGGCCGACGCGGTCACCGGCTGACCCGCGGCACGAAGCTGCCGCACAGCCGCCAGCCCGACGCGGTCGGCTCCCAGTGCAGGTCGTCGCCGCCGAGCCGGCTGTCTCCGGGGCGCGGATCCATCGTCTCCAGCCGGGTCCAGAGCTCCTCGTGCGCCTGGCCGAACGCCCGTAGCGCCGCCCCCACCCGCACCAGGAACCGGCCGAACCGCTCGCCGTCCGTGCTGCTCATGACGTCGAGCGTGCGCCGGCGGACCGCCACACACGAGTGGCGCCTCCGTCGACGTCCGGCAAGATCCTGCCACGTCCCACGATGATCGTCGTCACAGCCGTGCGACGGACCGGCGGGGCTAGCGTCGGGACCGTGGAACGACCGCTGGACGGGCCCGCCGACGCGCCCACCCCCGGACCGCTCGACGGCGTGCTCGTCGCCGACTTCTCCCGCGTGCTGGCCGGGCCGTACGCGACGATGATGCTCGGCGATCTGGGCGCCACGGTGATCAAGGTCGAGGGTCCGCACGGGGACGACACCCGCACCTGGAAGCCGCCGGTCGACGACGGCGGGATCGCGACCTACTACCTCTCGATCAACCGCAACAAGCGCTCGGTCGTGCTCGACCTGACCGACCCCGGCGACCTCGCCGCGGCGCAGGAGCTGGCCCGGCGCGCGGACGTCGTCGTGGAGAACATGAAGCCCGGCGGGATGACCCGCTTCGGGCTGGACCACCCGACCGTCGCCGCGACGAACCCGTCGGTCGTCTACTGCTCGATCTCCGGGTTCGGCACGCACGGCGGAGCACACCTGCCGGGCTACGACCTGCTCGTCCAGGCCGTGTCCGGGCTGATGAGCCTCACCGGCGACGCAGGCGGCCCGCCCTACCGCGCGGGCGTGGCGGTGTTCGACGTGCTCACCGGCCTGCACGCCGCGTACGCGATCGCCGCCGCGCTGCGGCACCGCGAGCGGACCGGCGAGGGCCAGCTGCTGGAGACGAACCTGCTGTCGGTGGCGATGTCGACGCTGGTCAACCAGTCCGAGGCCTACGTCGGCGCCGGCGCGGTGCCGCACCGGATGGGCAACGAGCACCCGAGCGTGTTCCCGTACCAGCCGATGCCGACCGGCGACGGCGAGCTGATCGTGATCGCCGCGAACGACGGCCAGTTCCGCAAGCTCGCCACCGTGCTCGGCGACCCGGCGATGGCCGAGGACCCGCGGTTCACGACGATGTCGGACCGGATCTCCCACCGCGGCGAGATCGAGCAGCGGCTGCGCGCCCGGCTCGCGACGCGCTCGGCGCAGGACTGGTACGCCGCGCTCACCGAGGTGGGCGTGCCGTGCGGGCCGATCAACTCCGTCGACGGCGGTGTCGCGCTCGCCGAACGGCTGGGGCTGGAGCCGGTCGTGCGCGCCGACGACACCGCCGCCACCCCGACCGTCCGCAACCCGGTGACCTGGTCGGCGACGCCGCCGTCGTACCGGCGCTCTCCCCCGCCGCTCGGCGCGGACTCCGCCGAGGTCCGCGCCTGGCTCGCTGACGGATAGCCAGACTCTCCATATTCGGATAGTCTGAGTATCCGAATCGAGGAGGGGCATCATGGCGCCGTACACCCGGACCACGCACGCGACACCCGCCGACGGGACCGAGCTGGTCGTCTTCCTGATCGGCATGCGGATCCGGAAACCCTGGCGGGTCGACGCCTGGGCACCCGTGGCCGCCGCGATGCCGCGGATGTTGAAGGAGCTCTCCGCGGACCCGGCGTCCGGACTGCTCGGGTACCGCCTCACCCTCGGCGAGGACGGGCCGCTGGTGATCCAGTACTGGCGCGACCACGAGTCCCTCTACGGCTACGCCCGTGCCGCCGACCGCAGGCACCGTCCGGCCTGGGCGGCGTTCAACCGCCGCGCCCGCTCCGCTCCGGGGGCGGTCGGGATCTGGCACGAGACGTTCGTCGTGGCCGCGTCGGAGACGATCTACGGGGACATGCCGGCCTCCGGCCTGGCCAAGGCCCTCGGGGTACGCAGCCTGGACCCCGCGAGCACCGCAGCCGCCCGCCTGGCCGGCCCGGCACCCGCCTGATCGGCGCAGACGCGCCCCGTCACGGCTGCAGCGCCGTCACAGCACCCGACGCACCACCGGCACCCGCCGCACGGCCCACGCCGCACCCCAGCACGCGACGACCGAGCAGGCGAACAGCAGCGCCGCCTTGCCGAGTGCCGACGCGGCGACCCCGGCCAGCGCCACCCCGAGCCAGGCGACGATCGGGGCGTGCAGGACGTAGACGGCGTAGGCGTTCGACGACAGGAACCGCGCGACGGGCCCGGACCGGTTGCAGCACCGCCGTGCACCGACCAGCACCGCCGTCGTGATCGAGGCCGCGAACAGGCCGCCGAGTACCGCGACCAGGGCGGAGGTGGCGGTACCCCGGCCCGTCGCCGCGTCGCCGCCGGCGGTCAGGACGGCGAGCCAGCCGGGCCCGGTCAGCAGCGCGAGCACCGCCGCACCCACACCGGTGCGCCCCCGGAGCCGGGTGAACCAGTCCCGCCTGCCCCCGGCGATCCCGGCGGCGAAGCACAGCGCGTACTGCGGGAGCAGCCACACCGACGGCAGCCCCGGCCAGAACGTCCCGAGCGGCGCGACGGTCCACCACAGCCACGACGCCACCCCGATCAGCAGCCCGAACCCGCCGACGGCGAGCAGCCCCGGCGCCCGCCCCGGCACCACCGGCGCGGGCGAGCGCAGCAGCCGGATACCGGCGTAGACCAGCGAGAACGCCAGCAGCACCAGCACGAACCAGAGCGGACCGGGGTCGGGCCGCGCCATCGCCCAGAGCAGCGCGTTGCCGTCGCCCGGCTTCCACGCGGGCAGGTAGAAGATCGGCCGCAGCACCACGGCGAACGCCAGGAACGGCACCCCGAGGCGCAGCAGCCGGCCGCGGACGAACCCGGCGACACCGTGCCGGTCCACCGACCCGGGTACGAACCAGCCCGAGACCAGGAAGAACGCGCCCATGAACCACGCCTGGTTCAGCCCGAGGAACAGGTCCAGCAGCCCGGCCGAGGTGTCGTCGGGGCGCGGGTACTCGGTGTAGGTCCACACCGGGATGTGGGAGTAGGTGACCGCGCAGTGGTGCGCGACCACCAGCGCGGTGAGGCCGACGCGCACGGCATCCGGCCAGGCGGTCCGGCCACGCGCCGGGGCGCCGCCGGCGTGATCTGCCGTGCGGCCTGCTGTGCGATCTCCTGCTGTGCGATCTATCGGGCCGGGTCCTGCCCCGGCCGCTCCGATGGTGTCCATTCCCCGTCCCCCCGGGGTCGTCGGATGGCAGCCACGAGCAGGTCTGCCAGCTGGTCGGCGTGCGCGAGCAGATCGGTGTCCGGGCAGGCGATCCAGTAGCCGAACATCGCGTCGACGGCGGCCTGCACCGTCACCGCCATCACCCGGTGGTCGAACGCGCGGACCTCCCCGGCCCGTTCGGCGCGCTCGTACATCTGCTCCAGGCCGCGGTAGAGCACCTCGTTGTCGGCGACGGAGTAGCGCAGGCTGCCGTCCTTGCGCCGCAGGTGCGTGACGACCTCGGTGACCGCGACCAGCTCGTCGCGGTGCGCGAGACCGTCCCGGGCGACGGCACGCACGTGCTCGCGCACCGTCTCCAGCGGGCCGAGCCCCTCGAGCTGCGGCACGATCCGTTCGGCGATCCCGGTGTAGACGGCCGTGACCACTTCCTCCATCAGCTCCTCCTTGCCGGAGAAGTGGTAGGAGATGACGCCCTTCGAGACCCCCGCGGTCCGGGCGATGGCCGCGAGCGAGGCGTTGCCGAACCCCGCTGCGGCGACGGTCTCGACCGCGGCGGCGACGATCTGCCGCCGTCGTGCCTGCTCGATGAACGACTTCTGGCCGTCCGCCCGGGAATCTGACCGCACGGCCAGAAATATAGCCGTGCGGTCAGTCCTCGGCAACCGTGTCCGAGTTGCGTTGCACGACGCGACGGTCGGAGGATCCTCCCGTGTCATCAGGAACGACGACGGCGAAGCGGCCGTCCCAGTGGGCCATCTGGTTCTTCGGCGCCCTCGGCGGAATCCTCTGGGGTTTCGACACCGGCGTGATCTCCGGGGCGATGCTGTTCATCCCCCGCGACATCCCGCTGACCTCGCTCGAGCAGGGCATGGTCGTGTCCGGCCTGCTGGTCGGCGCGATGCTCGGCGCGGGCGCCTCCGGACGGCTCGCCGACACCCTCGGCCGCCGGCTGCTGATCCTCATCGGCGGGATCGTGTTCATCATCGGGACGCTCGGTGCCGCGCTCGGCGTCAACGTCTCGATGCTGGTGATCTTCCGGTTCGTGATGGGCATCGGCGTCGGGATCGTGTCCGTCGTCGTCCCGATGTACCTGTCCGAGCTGGCCCCGGCACGGATCCGCGGCCGCCTGACGTCGCTCATGCAGCTGCTGGTGACCGTCGGCATCTTCCTCGCCTACGTCACCGACTATGCGTTCGCCGACCTCGCCGCCTGGCGCTGGATGATCGGGCTCGGTGTGATCCCCGCGGTGATCCTGGCGGTCGGGATCTACACCCAGCCGGAGAGCCCGCGCTGGCTGGTGTCGAGGAAGACCGGCGGCGAGGCCGACGCCCGCGTCGTGCTGGAACGGCTGCGCGGCACCCCCGAGGCGGCCGAGGCCGAGCTCGCCGAGATCCGCGAGAACGTGCGGATCGAGGAGGAGAACACCGAGCCCGTCGGGCTGCGCACGCTGTTCGCGCCCCGGCTGCGCCGCGTCGTCGTCGTGGGCATGCTGCTGGTGTTCTTCCAGAACTTCGTCGGGATCAACACGATCATCTACTACGCGCCGACGCTGCTCACCGACGTCGGCTTCGGCGCCACCGGCGCGATCGGCGCGAACGTCGCCATCGGCGCGGTGAACATGCTGATGACGCTGCCCGGCATGTACCTCATCGACCGCGCCGGGCGCCGCCCGCTGCTGCGCTGGGGCGCGGTCGGCATGTGCGCCGCGATGATCGTCCTGGCCGTCACCAACCTGGTCGGGCTGTCCCAGGGCCCGCTGCTGCTCGGCCTCACGCTCGCCGGGATCGTCGTCTACATCGCGTCGTTCTCGATCTCCTGGGGCCCGGTGCAGTGGGTGCTGCTGCCCGAGCTGTTCCCGCTGCGGGTGCGGGCCGGCGCGGTCGGGTTCTGCGTGACGTTCAACTGGCTGTTCAACATGACCGTCGCGCTGCTGTTCCCCAGCCTGCTGGAGATCTTCGGTGCCGGCTGGAACTTCGTGTTCTTCGCCGTGACGACGGCGCTGGCCTACCTGTTCTCCACGATGCTGCTGCCGGAGACCAAGGGCCGGACGCTCGAGGAGATCGAGAGAAGCTTGCGGAACGAGCCTGTGCACTGAGCGGGACCTCACCACGCCGATCACGGCCGAGCCGGCCTGAGCGGTCACCGCTCTCCGGATCACACCGCCCTCCGGATCACACCGCCCTCCGGATCACACCGCTGAGGTGTGCGCCCGCACCTCCGGCGGGTCGTGCCGGTAGCGCTGCACCCCGACCGCACACAGCTGGCCGGTGCAGCCCTGCGCGAACCCGGAGGTCCCCCGGTCGCGGGTGACGGCGTTCGGATTGCCGTGCACGCACAGCCCGTCGTCGCCGTACTCCGGGCGCTCCGGGTCCGGCCGCGGGTCCCACCACGCGCCGGTCGGCAGCTGCAGCACCCCGGACGCGATGTCGTCGGTGAGCCGGGCCGCGGCCAGGCAGGCGCCGCGGTCGTTGAAGATCCGCACGACGTCGTCGTCGCCGATCCCGAGCGCGGCGGCGTCACCGGGGTGGATGCGGACGACCTCGCGTCCGGAGCGTTTCGCGCCGGCGCTGTGCGCGCCGAAGTCGAGCTGGGAGTGCAGCCGGGTCGCGGGCTGGTTCGCGACCAGCCAGAACGGGTGCCGCTCGTCGGGCACCTCGGCCGGGGCGATCCACGCGGGGTGCCCGGGATGGTCGTCGAGGCCGTACGCGGCGATCCGGTCCGAGCCGACCTGGATGCGGCCGGACTCGGTGGGCAGCGGGTGCCCTGCGGGGTCGCGGCGGAACCGGGCGAGGATGCCGCCGTCGGCCGGGCGCCGGGGCAGCAGGAGCTCGCCGCGCTCCCAGAACTCCTCGAACTCCGGGGCCTCGTCGCCGCGCTCGGCCAGCGCCTTGCGGGTCCGGTCGTACATGTGGGCCAGCCACTCCTGCGACGTCCGGCCCTCGCTGAACGTGTGCCCGTGGCCGAGCCGGGCCGCCAGGTCGGTGAACACGTCGTAGTCGTCGCGGGCCTCGCCGGGCACCGGCACGAGCTGCTTCATCGCGACGACGAGCGGGTCCCAGTTCGTGGCACCGATGTCGTCGCGCTCGATGGTCATCGTCGAGGGCAGGACGACGTCGGCGTGCCGGGCGGTCGCCGTCCAGACCGGGTCGTGCACGACGAAGGTGTCCAGCGCCGCGACCGCGCGCCGCAGCCGTCGCAGGTCCTGGTGGTGGTGGAACGGGTTGCCGCCCGCCCACCAGGCCATCCGGACGTGCGGGTAGGTCCGTTCGGCGCCGTCGTAGCGGTAGGTCTCCCCCGGGTGCAGCAGCATGTCCGCGACCCGGGCGACGGGAATGAACTCCCCCACCGGGTTCGGCAGCCGCGGGAACGTCGGCACCGGGACGGCGTTGCGGGTGCGGCCGTGGTCGGCCAGCGAGCCGAGGCCGTAGCAGAACCCGGCGCCGGAGATCCCGATCTGCCCGAGCACCGCCGCCAGCGCGGCACCCGCCCACACCGGCTGCTCGCCGTGCTCGGCGCGCTGCAGCGACTGCGCGACGGTGACCAGGGTGCGGCCGTAGGCGATCCGCCAGACCAGCTCCCGGATCGTCGCGACCTCGAGGCCGGTGATCTCCGCGGCCCACGCGGCGTCCTTGACCGGGGCGGCGAACAGGTACTCCCGCAGCCGCTCCCAGCCGTCGCAGTGGGCGGCGAGGAACTCCTCGTCGTGCCGGCCGTCGGCGACGAGGCTGTGCATCAGCGCCAGCATCAGCGCCACGTCGGTGCCCGGGCGGATCGGCAGCCACGTCGCGTCGACGTCCTCGGGCAGGTCCGGGCGCAGCGGGCTGACCAGCACGAACACCGCGCCGCGGTCACGGGCCGCGCGCATCGCCCCGCGTTCGACGTGCCGGGACACCCCGCCGGGTGCGATCGCGGAGTTCTTCAGCGCCATGCCGCCGAACGCGAGCACCGTGTCGGTGTGCGCGGCGACCTCGTCCCAGCTGGTGACCGCGCGCGACGCCGCGTCGAACCCGCCGAGGACCTGCGGCAGGACGACCTCGGCGGCGCCGCCGGAGTAGGAGTTGACCGAGCGGGTGTAGCCGCCGGTCGCGGCGAGGAAGCGGTGCAGCTGGCCCTGGGCGTGGTGGAACCGCCCGGCCGACGCCCAGCCGTAGGACCCGCCGTAGACGGCGGCGTCGCCGTGCGTGGAGCGGACCCGGTGGGTCTCGGCGGCGAGCCGGTCGAGCACGGCGTCCCAGGAGACGGTGAGGTAGTCGTCGCGGCCGCGTGCGTCGCTCGGGCCGGGGCCGCGCTCCCACCAGCCGCGCCGCACGGCCGGGGCGCGCACCCGCGCCGGGTGCCCGACGGCGGACGGGATGTTGTCCAGTACCGGGGACGGGTCGGGGTCGCCCGCGTGCGGCCGGATCCGCAGGCGCCTGCCGTCGTAGCGGCCCTCGAACACACCCCAGTGGGCGCTGTGGCTCAGGGCTTCCGGGGCCGGGCCGCTCGTGCCGGGGTCACTCACCGCGTCGCTCACCGGGTTCCACGGTAGGCGCGCGGGCGCCGGACCGGAAGGGAGCGCCTACGCTGGTACCGATGTCCACTGCCGCCCCCGGTGGGTCCGACGCGCCCGGTCGCGTCCCCGATCTCACCGCTCTCGCCCTGCTCGCCGCCGTCGCCCGCACCGCCAGCCTCGCCCACGCGGCCCGGGAGGTGGGCCTGTCCGTGCAGGCCGCGACGGCGCGGATCCGGTCGGTGGAGCACCTGGTGGGCGCGCCGGTGCTGGCCCGGGAGCGCCGCGGCCGCCGGTCGAGCCGGCTGACCCCGAAGGGGGCGCTGCTCGCCGAGTGGGCCGCCCCGGTGCTCGCTGCGGCCCGCGACCTCGACGCCGCCGTCGGCGCGCTGCGCCCGGCCCGCGCGGACGAGGACCCGGTCGTCGTGGCCGTCGCGCCGACCGCCGCGGAGTACAAGCTCCCCGGCTGGCTGGTGGAGCTGCGCGAGCGCACCGAGGCCGGCACCGGGCACCCCGCCCAGCCGGTCTCCCTGGTCGATGCCGAGGACCCGGCCACCGCGGTCCGCGACGGCGACGCCCAGATCGGGTTCGTCGAGCTCACCCCGGGCGACGGGGCCGGAGCGCTGGACAAGCTGCACGCCGCCACCGTCGGCAGCGACGACCTGGTGCTCGTCGTCGCGCCCGGGCACGACTGGACCGGTGGCGGGCCCGTCGCGGTCGCCGACCTCGTGGCGACGCCGCTCGTCACCCGGCGTCCGGGGCAGGGCGCGCGGGCGTCGTTCGAGGCGGCGCTGGCCGCGGTGCCGGGCCCGGGTTCGCCGGAGGGCGGCACGCCGGAGACCGGCACGGCACAGACCGGCCCAGCAGGGACCGGCGCCGGGGACGGCCGGCTGCAGCTCGTCGAGCCGCTGCGCGAGGTCGCGACCGACGCGGCGCTGCTGGCCGCGGTCCGCGCCGGTGCCGGGCCCGCGGTGCTGGCCCGCGAGGCCGTCGCCGAGGATCTCGCGGCCGGGACCCTGGTGGAGGTCCCGCTCGCCGGGGTCGACCTGAACCGGGAGTTCCGCGCGGTGTGGCTGGAGGGCACGACGCCCCGCGGCACCGCCCGTGACCTGCTGCGGATCGCCACCGGCGGCCGCATCCGCTGAGCGGACGGGCCGGGCGCCCGCCGCGTCCCGGCCGGCGCCCGTCCGTCGTCCCGGTCGGCTCTGGTCCGCGGTCCCCGTCAGCTCTGGTCCGCGGTCCCGGTCAGCTCCCGGCCGCGGTCCCGGTCAGCTCTGGTCGCCCCGCAGCCGCGACGCCAGCTGCTGCAGGTCGTCACGGAGCCGGAAGAGGTGGTCGAGCTCCATGCCGGTCGCCGCGATCACCGTGTTCTGCGCCTTCGTGGCCTGCGACCGGAGCGCCCGGCCGGCCTCGGTGATCTCCACCTGCACGGTGCGTTCGTCGTCGGGGCGCCGGGCCCGGGTCAGCAGGCCACGCTCCTCCAGCCGGTGCAGCAGCGGCGACAGCGTGCCGCTGTCGAGGAACATCCGCTCCCCCAGCTCGCGCTGGGCGATGCTCTCCTCGGCCCAGAGCACGAGCAGGACGGCGTACTGGCTGTAGGTCAGGCCGATCTCGTCGAGCACCGGGCGGTAGCACCCCGTCATCGCGCGGGACGCCGAGTGCAGCGCGAAACACAGCTGCTCGTCGAGAGCGAGGGGCTCGACCGTGGCGGGCTCGTCCATCCGGACAGAGTAGAAGACGATATCCGATCACACCGAGCCGCCCGTCACCGAGCGTGTCGAGCGGGCACGGAACTACGGCATCCGGGGACCGGACGGATGTGTGGGTCCGGGCTCGCGACCGCCCCCGATGCGGTCGCGAACCCGGACCCGGCGACGACGGAACGAGAGGCTCCCCAGCACCCGTTCCATCAGGTGGTCCGCGGCGCGCCCGGCACCCGGAAGGGTGGGTCGCGCTCGTCACATGTTTACCCGGCCGTCGCCCGTGCCACACGTTCCACCTGCGGTTTCACCCGCGTCGCGGAGCATGACCCCGGAGCGTGCCCCGTACGGAGCCCGGGGCTGGGCCGTCAGGGTGACTCCGGGTGGGTGAGACAAGGCCATCCGGTGCAGGTCCGCATGCCGGGCGTGGTCAGGCCCGGACGGCCGCGTCCAGGATCGACTTCAGGAGTGCTGCACGGTCCGCGCCAGGATCCCCAGCGTCGCCTTCAGCGCGGCGTCGGACAGCAGCGGGAACAGGCCCATCTCGCGGTACCGCGGGTCGATCTCCGACCAGTCGCAGTACGAGGTGACCCGGGTGCCGCCCTCGACCGGCTCCAGCCGGTAGCCGTAGACGTGGCCGATCGGCGGCCGGATGGTGCCGAGGATCGTCCAGGAGATCGCGCGGCCGGGCTCGAGGTCGCGGATGGTGACGGTGACGTCGTAGCGCCCCATCGGGCGGTCGCCGAGCGACTCCCGGTCCATGTGGACGACGAAGCTGTCGCCCGGCGCGGACACCGGCTCGCCCTCGGCGGACTGCAACATCCCCGACGAGTCGATCGCGACGTGGCCCGCCGGGTCGCACAGCACCCGGAAGATCTCCGCCGGGCTCGCCTCGATCACGCGCGAGACCTCGATGCGGTCGGCTGCGCCGGTGTCCGGGCCCTGGCCGGCCGGGTCCTCGCCGCTCGTCCCGGTCACGATCTCCTCCGCCACGGGGACGATCATGCCGGATCCCCGGTGAGTGCGCGCGCCCACCGGGGATCCGGATGCGGGGTCCCGGCCCGGGCCTGCTCGCTCGGGAGTCGCCGCTCGCTCCGTCCCGGCCCGCGAACCTCAGCTCTGCTCGCCGAGCGGGAACCGCAGGACGGCGCCGAGGCCGTCGTCGAGGGGCACGTCGTCGCCGTCGCGCACCAGCACCACGTCGGCGTCGGTGGCGGCGGCCGCGCGGATCAGCGCGTCGGCGGGCGTCGCGGACGCGGTCGCCTGCTGCCCGAGCTGGTCCAGGTCGGCGCCGCTGATCGCGACCGCGGAGGCGTCGGCGCCGAGGACGACCTCGGTGCCCGGGGTGGCCGACGCGTCGAGCAGCAGCGTCTCCACCGCGTGCGCCCGGGTGGCGGCGACGACGGCGTCGAGCCCGGTCACGGCGAGGCCGTCGGAGCGGCCCTGCGCGGTGCGGAACGAGTCGAGCCCGGCGACGCGGCGCTGCTCGCGGACCTCGTCGGCGGCGGCACGCACGGTGTCGTCGACCTGCTCGGGCACGGTGCCGCCGGTGTTCTCGATCTCGGCCATCACCTCGGCCGCGGCCGGGCTCAGCTCGTCGCGCAGCCGGGCTCGCGACGGCGCGTCCCCGGCGACGACGAGCAGCCCGGCGTTCCCGCCGCGTACCAGCTTGTCGACACGCTCGGCGACGGCCTGGGCGTTGCGCTTCCAGGTCTCCTCGACGCGGGCGTCGGCGCTGCCCTCGCCGGGACCGGCGATGTTCGCCTTGTGCACCGGGCCGGACGCGTCGGAGGAGACGGTCTCCACCTCGCCGTCGACGGCGCGGATCTCGCCACCGGTGTGGTCGATCGCCACGACGACGGTCGGCACGTCCTCACCGACCGCGGCGAGCAGCGGCAGCAGGTCCGGCACCTGGCCCCAGGCGGCGGTGCCGCGCTCCGGCGGGACCTCGGTGTGCCGGTCGAGCAGCACACCGCCCGGTCCGGCGACGAGGACCCGCCCGGCGGTGCCGTCCGGGGCGTCGGCGCCGGTGACGGCGTCGTCGAGGACGGTCAGCGTCGCCTCGTCGGCGCCGGCGTCGGCCAGGCGGGAGTACAGGTCACGCCACCGCAGCCGGTACTGCTCGGTGGCCTCGGCGGTGTCGTGCGTGGCGTCGAGGACGACGGTCGCGAACGGGCCGTCGGTCTCGGTCAGGGGTCGGATCCAGTCGAGTCGCATCCCCGCTGTGCTTCCCGGGTGTGCGGCGTCGAAACTCGCCACGGGAGCCGGATCGGTCGAGACGGATGAGTCAGGCCCGGTGAGCCTCCCGGCCGGCTGACCGCCGTGCCCCAGGCCCGGCGACCGGGCCGGCCCCGCGCTCAGCCCGACCAGGCCTCGGCGGTGTCGGTGAGCGCCGCGGCGACGTCGTCGGGGCCGCGCCCGGCCGTCCCGTCGCCCGCCCCGCCGGGGTCACGCGGCCGGGTCCGCCGGTCGGCCGCCGACAGCGCCCCGGTGACCCGGCCGCCGGACCACAGCGGCACCGCGACGGCGACCGCCCCGGGCAGCAGCGCCCCGCTCGCGCCGCGTTCGGAGCCGGTGTCGCGGATCCGGGCGCACACGTCGAGCAGCGTCGACGCGGCGGCCGGGTCGCCGTCGTGCACGGTCAGGACGATGCGTTTGCGCTCGTCGGCCGGCAGGTGGGCGAGCAGCACGCGCCCGGCGGCGGTGTCGGGCAGCGGTGCGCGCAGCCGGGCGGACAGCGCGACGTCGAACGCCTCGTCGGCACCGGCCCAGTCCAGGTAGACGGAGTTGTCCCCGACCCGGGCGGCGAGCAACACCGGTAGCCGGACGACCGAGGCGAGGTGGGCCAGGGCGTCGTGCGGGACGGCGGGCACCGGCGGCGTCCCGGCACGGGCGGCGAGCATCCACGGCGCGGGGCCGAGGGTGTAGCGGCGGTCGTCCTCGTCGAGGTAGCCCGCGGCGACCAGGCCGTCGACGAGCTTCTGCACCGACGACACCGGGGCGTCGACGGCGCGGGCAAGCCGGGACAGCGTGCTGCCCGGCCGCCGCGTCGCAGCCTCGAGCAGCCCGGCGACGCGGTCCACGGTGCGGTGCCGGTTACGCATATGGGTAACTCTAGCTCGCATCGGGGAAGGTCGTTAGCAATACTCACGTTGACCGTGATCGACGGACGATCACAACGGAGGGACGTGGACGTGGACACAGCGGTGAATCCGGGGGCACTCGACGGGCTGCGGGTCGTCGACCTCGCCTCGGTCGTCATGGGGCCCTACGCGTGCCAGATCCTCGGGGACCTGGGCGCGGAGGTGATCAAGGTCGAGCCGCCGGCCGGTGACATGACCCGGCGGACGCGGCCGCAGCGCAACCCCGGCATGGGTGCGCTGGCGCTCAACGTCAACCGCAACAAGCGGTCGCTGGCGATCGACCTCAAGTCCGAGGCCGGCCGGGCCGTGCTCGACGACCTGCTGGCGACCGCGGACGTCCTGGTCACCAACATGCGTCCCGGCGCGCTGGCCCGCCTCGGCCTCGCCCCGGACGCCGTGTCCGAGCGCTTCCCGCGGCTGGTGCACGTGCGGGCGCAGGGCTTCCGCAGCGACTCCGACCAGGCCGACCGCGCCGCCTACGACGAGATCGTGCAGGCGTCGTCGGGGATGGTCGACCTGATGCGCCGGGCGACGGGCACCGCGTCGTACGCCCCGACGATCCTGGCAGACAAGGTCTGCGCACTGACCATCGTGTACTCGACGCTGGCCGCGGTGATCCACCAGCGGGCCACCGGCGAGGGGCAGCTGGTGGAGGTGCCGATGACCGACACGCTGCTCGCGTTCAACATGGTCGAGCACCTGGCCGGGCACACGTTCGTCCCGCAGGAGGGCCCGACCGGCTTCAACCGGTCGATGGCCGACGGGCACGAGGCCGTCGCCACGAAGGACGGGTGGGCCTGCATCCTGCCCTACACCCCGGCCAACATCGCCGACTTCTTCCGCGCCACCGGGTACCCGGAGCTGGCCGAGGACCCGCGGTTCACCGACTCCGCGGCGCTGTCCCGCCACCAGCCCGACCTGTACGCGCTGATCCGCGACCTCGCACCGGAGCGCACCACCGACGAGTGGGCGCAGCTGTGCGCCGAGCACTCGATCCCGTTCGCGCCCGTCCTGTCGGTCGACGACGCCGAGAACGACCCGTACGTCGTCGACGGCGGGCTCCTCGCCGAGGCCGACCACCCCACAGAGGGCCGGTACCGCTCGATCGGTTTCCCGGTGCGCTTCGCCGCCACCCCGGCGGGCCTGCGCTCCCCCGCCCCGCAGCTCGGCGCCGACGGTGCCGACGTGCTCCGCGAGCTGGGCCGCACCGACGAGCAGATCGCCGACCTGCTCGGCACCGCCGCGAACGGAGGGAACTCCTGATGACCACCACCCCCGGCAGCACTCCCGACAGCACGGCCACCGGGAGCTCGGCCCCCGGTGCCACGTTCACCGATCCCGCGTCCCGGCTGGAGCCGCTGCCCGCCGACGTCTACGGCTACGCCGGCCTGCTCGACGACACCGACCGCGAGATCCTCGCCCGGGTCCGCCGGTTCGCCGAGGAGCGCATCGCTCCGATCGCCGACGACCACTGGGCCCGCGCGGAGTTCCCGCACGAGCTGATCGACGGGTTCGCCGAGCTCGACGTCGTCGGGCTGGCCCGGGACTGGCCGGACCGCCCGGCCCGCTCCCGGCTGCTGACCTCGTTCATCTCGCTGGAGCTGTCGCGGGTGGACCCGTCGCTCGCGACGTTCTTCGGCGTGCACGCCGGGCTCGCACTGTCCTCGATCGACCTGTGCGGCTCCGAGGAGCAGAAGCAGCGCTGGCTGCCCGCGATGCGCCGGATGGAGAAGATCGGCGCGTTCGCGCTGTCCGAGCCGCACGGCGGGTCCGACGTCGCAGGCGGTCTGGAGACGACCGCCGTCCGCGACGGGGACGACTGGATCCTGAACGGCGCCAAGCGCTGGATCGGCAACGGCACGTTCGCCGACCTCGTCGTCGTCTGGGCCCGGGACGTGACCGACGGCCCGGACGGCCCGGTGCGCGGCTTCGTCGTCGAGACCGAGCACGGCACCGGGGTGCCCGGGTACACCGCGACGAAGATGGAGGGCAAGCTCGCGCTGCGCACCGTGCAGAACGCCGACCTCACCTTCGACGGCGTCCGGGTCCCCGAGGCGGACCGGCTGCCGGGCGCGAACTCGTTCAAGGACACCAACCGGGTGCTGCGGGTGACCCGCGGCGGCGTCGCCTGGAACGCGGTCGGCGCGATGGCCGGGGTGTACGAGCTGGCCCGGGACTACGCGCTGGAGCGGGTGCAGTTCGGCTCGCCGATCGCCTCGTTCCAGCTGATCCAGGACCACCTGGTGTCGATCCTGGGCAACGTCGTCGCCGCGCTCGGCATGGCCGTGCGGGTGGCGCAGATGCAGGACGACGGGACCTTCCGCGACGAGCAGGCCGCGCTGGCGAAGCGGCAGGCCACGATCATGCTCCGCGACTCGGTCGCCCGGGCCCGCGAGGTGTTCGGCGGCAACGGGATCCTGCTGGAGAACAAGGTCGCCCGGTTCTTCAACGACGCCGAGGCCCTCTACTCCTACGAAGGCACCAAGGAGATCAACACCCTGGTCGTCGGCCGGGCCGCGACCGGGATCGGGGCGTTCGTCGGCCGCGCGCCGCGGAAGGGTTGAGGAGCCCGCAACAGGACCGTCACCGGAGCCGCGGCGGGGGTCGGCTAGTGTTCGCCGACCTCCGCCGCCCTGCCCCACCGGGAGCCCTGCCGCATGGCGCCAGCACCGTCCGAGCACCCTGCCCCGCCGGCAGCCGGCTTCCCGCCCGGGGCGGTCCCGGCGCCGGCCGTGGCCGGACCGGACCCTGATCCCGAGTACGCCCGCAAGGCCGTCTTCGCCTCCGCGCTCGGCTACGGGCTCGACGGGTTCGACCTGCTCATCCTGTCGTTCGCGATGAGCGGGATCATCGCCACGTTCGGGATCACCGGCACCGTCGCGGGCCTGTTCAGCACGCTGACCCTGGTCGGCGCCGTGCTCGGCGGTGTCGTGTTCGGGCCGCTGTCCGACCGGTTCGGCCGGATCCGGATGCTGACCTGGTCGGTGGTGCTGTTCTCGGTGTTCACCGGGCTGTCCGCGCTGGCGGTCGGGCCGGCCGACTTCGCCGCCTACCGCTTCGTCGCGGGCATCGGGATCGGCGGCGAGTTCGGGATCGGCATGACCCTGGCCGCCGAGGCCGTCGCCGCACACAAGCGCGCACGGGCGACGTCGTGGGTCGGTGTCGGTTTCCAGTGCGGTGCTCTGGCCGCGGCACTGGCGTCGGCCCCGGTGATCGCGCTGTGGGGCTGGCGGGCGCTGTTCGTCATCGGGGTGCTGCCCGCGCTGGTCGCGTTCGTGCTGCGCCGCCGGCTGCACGACACCCCGGCGTTCGAGGCGTCGCGTGCCGAGCGGCGGACGGTGGCGGCCTCGTTCCGGCTGCTGCTGGCCGACCGGCGGACGACGCGGGTCACCGTCGCGATGATCGTGCTCTGCTCGGTGCAGAACTTCGGCTACTTCGGAATCATGACGTGGCTGCCGACCTACCTGTCGACACAACTCGGCATGGGCGTCACCAAGGGCGCGCTGTGGACGGCGGTGACCGTGCTCGGCATGACGCTGGGCATCCTCACCTTCGGCCAGGTCGCCGACCGGGTGGGCCGCCGCCCGGCGTTCTGGATCTTCCAGCTCGGTGCCGCGGTGTCGGTGCTCGTCTACAGCCGGCTGACCGATCCGACGGCGCTGCTGCTCGGCGGCTTCGTCATGGGCGCGTTCGCGAACGGCATGCTCGGCGGCCTCGGTGCGCTGATGGCGGAGCACTACCCGACCGCCGCCCGCGCCACCGCGCAGAACGTCCTGTTCAACATCGGCCGTGGCATCGGCGGACTGGCGCCGGTGACGATCGCCGCCGTCGCCGCGACACACGGTTTCGGCTTCGCCCTGGCGCTGCTGCCGGTGATCTACCTGCTGGCGTTCGTGACGATGTTCGCGGTGCCGGACCGCAGCAGGGCGCAGCTGTAGGACGCCCGTCACGCGACCGTGGGCCACCCGGCCGTCGACCCTGCCGGGCCTCCGCAGGCTCGGTCCGGCACCGCCGGCCCATCGGCCGCTGCACCAGTTTCCCGCACGGCCGTCAGAACGGCGGCGCATCGGACGCATCGTCGTCATCGGCCGTCACCTCACTGCGCAGCCGGCTGTCACCGGTTGTCACATCGCTGCGCACGCCGCCTGCTCCGGGTGCCTCCATCGCGTCCAACAGCCGCTGGTCCGAACGCGGGTAGTCCTCCCCGGCGAAGTCGCTGTAGTCGAACGGGTACGTCGTCGTCCGGCGACCGTCCGGGCTGACCCAGGTGAGGCCGCCGTCCGGCTCGGAGATCACCTGCCAGCCCGGGACGTCCTTCAGCTTGTGGTGGTGCACGCAGAGCCCGTGCAGGTTGTGGTCGGCGGTGACGCCGTCGCCGCCCCACGGCAGGAAGTGGTCGAGGTCGCGCAGCGGGCGTGAGCACCGCGGGCCGCGGCAGGCGTCGCCCTCGCGGGCGTGCACGAAGTCCCGCAGCCCCACAGGCGGGCGGTAGGTGTCGCGCCCGTGGTCGAGCACCGTGCCGGACAACGGGTCGACGACCAGCCGCTGCAGCACGCCACCCGCGGCGAGCGCGCGGGCGGCGAGCGGGCTGATCGGACCGTGCCCGAGGATCTCGCCGGAGCCGTCGCCGCCGAGCAGCGTGTCCAGCGGGACCACCACCTTGATCAGCGGGCGGCGGCCGATCACGTCGTTCGGGTCGGGCTTGCGCGCCAGCACCTCGGCCACCGCGGCGGCGACGACCTCGTCGGAGACACCGGCGGAGCCGCGCCACGGCGCACCGCCGTCCGGGATCGCGCCGGAGACCGAGGTCGCACCGGAGGCAGCTGCGACAGCGTCCGCCGCCTCGATCGCCGTTGCGACGACCCCGGTCGCACCAGTTGCGGGCACGGCCGCACCCGGCCCACGCCCGTCACCGGTCCGCCCGCTCAACACCTCGTCGACGGCGGACCGCACCGCGGACAGGTCGGTGATCGCGATCGTGCCCTGCAGCAGCTGGTGCGCGAGGTCCGAACGGCGCTGGGCCAGGGTGCGCGGGTCCTCGGTGCCGAGCGAGCGGGCGAGCCGGTCCAGTGACCGGTACGACGCCTCGGTCTGCTCGGCGCTGCCGAACACCCACAGCGACGCCGTCCCGTCCTCCCCCGGCTGCACCGTCACCCGGCGCTCGGACAGCGAACGACGCTGACGCCGCTGCGCCCCATCCGGATCGACGTTCGTCACGGCGCGCCGCACCCGGGCCCGGAGCTGGGTCGGCGACGCGGTCAGCGCGCCGGGCAGCACCCTGGCCTGCACGGCACGGGCCTGCTCGTCGTCGAGAACGGCGGTCAGCTCCGCGATCGCCAGAGCGGCACGCTCGCTGATCCGGCCCGCCTCCCACTCGTCGAGGGTCTCGGGCAGCACCTCGACGAACCGCTTGGCGACCGACATCTGGTTCGACGCCTGGTCGGCGCTGATGCCGAGCGCCATGGCGACCTGGTCGGGCAGCCACCGCGACACGTCGGCCTCCGCCCACTCCGCCGCGCCCGGTGGCGCCGCCCGGCTGCCCGGCGGATGGCGGCCGACGAGCTCACCGGTCATCCGGGTCAGCACCGCACTCACCCATCGCCCGACGCGCGACGCGGCCTCCATGACGTCGAGAACCTGCTCGTCGGTCAGCAGCTCGGGGATCGCCACCGCGAGTTCCACCCGCGACGCGGCCACCCCTCCGGGTCGCTCCTCGGCAGGCGAGAGCAGACCGGCAGACGCTATATTATCGAGCATGTGTTCGATTATAGACCCCCTCGCGACAACCGTGCCAGTAGAAGTTGTGGTCACCCGGCGCAGGAAACCGACCGGTGGGCGGGTGAGGCAACTCGCAGCACACCGTTTCCGTACGTGGCACACGCTGCGGCATGTGCTGCGTACGGAAACGGTGTGCTGCGCCGCGGGGTCGGCGCACCGGGCCGGATCTCCGCGCTCGGCGTGCGCGATCCGGGGTCGTCACCTCGCCCGGTTCCGCCACCGCGACGGATCGATCCCCGCGCCCGCAACACCGGCCGCACCGGCGCCCCTCACACCCGGCACCTCTCCCACCCGACGCCCCTCACACCCGGCCGCGCCCCACCCGACGGCCCTCGCACCCGGCCGCGGTTCACACCCGGCCGCGCCTCACACCGGGCCGGCCCTCACACGCGGCGCCGTCGCCCCTGCCCGAGCACGCGCACCGCATCCCGCAGCGCCCCCAGCCCGGCCCGCTGCGGCGCGTCTCCGGGCAGCACCTGCAGGTAGGCGTACACGAACTCCCCGTACAGCCCCGCGAGGTGCGTGACCAGGAGGTCCTGTACCGCGGCGCGGTCACCGAGGCCGTCGGTGCGCCACCGCAGCGCGGCCTCGACGAGCGGTCGGTGCGGGCCGTCGTAGGCGTCGGCGGCGATCTCGTTGCGGCCGATCTCCCCGGTGCGCAGCGTGTGCAGGAACCGCACCGGGAACAGCACGGTCTTCGTCACCGGACGCGGTCCGCCGCGCAGCAGCTCCGCCGGATCGGCGATCCCGGCGAGCCACTCGCCGTCGAACCGCTCGACGGCGAACCGGGCCGCCTCGGCCACCAGCGTCGCGCGGTCCGGCCGGGTCGCCCCGGCGCCCACGTCGGCGCCGGCGAGCCGGGCGATTCCGGAGTCCAGCAGGTCCAGCCGGTCCACCGCGGGCAGCCGGTACGGCAGCCGGTCACCACCGCCGTCGCGGACCACCTTCGGCGTCGCCCAGAACACCGACAGCCGTTCGGCGAACGTCCCGGGCACCCGGTGCCGCACCCGGGAGGCGACGTCGTGCACACGGGAGGCCGTACCGTGGTCGACCGAGCCGAGCACCAGGGCCAGATCCACGTCGCTGACCAGCGGCGCGAAGCCGCCGTGCGCCAGGCTGCCCAGGGTGTACGCGGCGAGCAGATCGTCGCCGAACTCGTCGCGAGCCGCGGTGCAGGCGGCGTCGAGCACCGCCTCCGGACCGGTGTCGGGGACGGCGTCGTCGCGCATGGTCCGCAGCGTCGCACGCACCCCGCCGACGCGCGACGAACCGCGGTGCGCCCATAGGCTCGGTCCCGTGCCCGACAGCGCGAACAGCGAGCCCGACGGGGCCACCACCGTGACGACCGGCGTGGGGCGCGCAGGACTCCCCCGCGACCAGGTGCCCGCCCACTTCGACGACGGCGCAGGCGACTACGACCGGCTCGTCGGCCTGAACCCCGGCTACCACGACCACCTGTGCATCTCCGCCCGCCGGATGCGGCTCCCGCACGACGGCGCGGGCCTGCGCCTGCTCGACGCCGGCTGCGGCACCGGCGCGTCCACCGCGGCCCTGCTCGCCGCGGCGCCGCGCGCGGAGATCGTCGCCGTCGACGCGTCGGCCGGGATGCTGGAGCGCGCGCAGGCCAAGCCGTGGCCGTCGACGGTGACGTTCGTGCACTCCACCGCCGAGACCCTCGCCGAGCACGGCGTGACCGGCCCGTTCGACGGGATCCTGGCCGCGTACCTGCTGCGCAACCTCGACGACCCGGACGCCCAGCTCCGCCGGTTCCGCGACCTGCTCCGCCCCGGCGGGGTGCTGGCGCTGCACGAGTACTCGGTCGCCGACTCGGCGCGGGCGCGCCTGGTCTGGCACGCCGTCTGCTGGGGGATCATCGTGCCGCTCGGCCGGATCACCACCGGCGAGACGGCGCTCTACCGGCACCTGTGGCGCAGCGTGAACGCCTTCGACGGCGTCGGGGCGCTGCGGGACCGGCTGCGCACCGCCGGGTTCGACGCCGTCACCTCCGAGACCATGACCGGCTGGCAGGACGGGGTGGTCCACACGATCCTGGGCACCCGCCCGGCCGACGACCCCGCCGCGGCACACGACGCGGGGCCTGCGAACGGCGCCCACGGGGCGGCCTGATGACCCCGCCCCGCGACCCCCGCCGCGTCACCCATCCCGCGCGCCCCGGAGCCGGGGACGCGGGCACCCGCGGCGAGCGGCCGCGTGTGGTCGTCGTCGGCGGCGGCATCGCCGGGCTGGCGGCGGCGACGGGGCTGGCCGAGCGCGGCGTCGTCGTCGAGGTGTTCGAACGCGAGCCCCACCTGGGTGGGCGTGCCGCGTCGTGGACCGAGCAGCTGCCCGGCGGCGAGCCGGTGTCGATGGGCCGCGGGTTCCACGCGTTCTTCCGGCAGTACTACAACCTGCGCAACCTGCTGCGTCGTGCCGACCCCGGGCTCGAGCACCTGGTCGCGCTGGACGACTATCCCCTCGTCGACGCCGACGGCCGCCGCGACACCTTCCGCGGCCTGCCCCGCACCCCGCCGTGGAACGCGGTGCTGTTCGCGCTGCGCTCGCCGACGTTCCGGTTCTCCGACCTCGCCCGGCTCGACCCGGTCGCCGCCGCCCCGCTGGCGAACGTGTCGGTGCCGGAGATCTTCACCGCGCTCGACGACACCGACGCGCAGTCCTTCCTCGAGTCCATCCGTTTCCCACCGGCGGCCCGGCACCTGGCCTTCGAGGTGTTCTCCCGCAGCTTCTTCGCGCCGCCGTCGCAGATGTCGGCGGCCGAGCTGGCAACGATGTTCCACCTCTACTTCCTCGGCTCCTCCGAGGGCCTGATGTTCGACGTCCCCGACGACGGGTTCGCCGAGGCACTGTGGGAACCGTTGCGGCACTACCTGTCCGCCCGCGGCGTCACGTTCCGGACCGGGGTCGCGGTGTCCTCGGTGGACTGTGACCCGGGCGAGTACCACCTCGGGCGCGGACGGTTCCACGTGAATCATCCGGACGGCGGTACCCCGTGCGACGGAGTCGTCCTGGCCACCGATGTGCGCGGCCTGCGCGACATCGTCGCCGCCTCCCCCTCGCTCGGCGACCCCGCCACCGACGAACGACCGGCCACCCGCGACCGCCCCGCCACCCACGAACGACCGGCCACCCGCGACCGCCCCGGCAACCACGAACGACCCGGCTCCCACGAACACCCCAACGCCCGCGAACGACCCGGCGCCCGCGAACAGCCCGGCGTCCGCGAACAGCCCGGCGATCACGGACGACCCCACGACCGGTGGCGCGACGACGTCGCCGCGCTGCGCTCCGCGCCCCCGTTCCTGGTGCAGCGGCTCTGGCTGGACCGCCCGGTCCGTGCCGACCGGCCCCCGTTCCTCGGCACCGGCGGGCTGGAGCCGCTCGACAACGTCTCGGTGCTCGACCGCTACGAGCACGACGCCGCGCGGTGGGCCGCCCGGCACGGCGGGTCGGTCGTCGAGCTGCACGCCTACGCCGCCGAGCCGCCCCCCGGAACCGGGACCGCACGCACCGACGAGACCGCCCACGTCGACGACCTGCGCAAACGCTGTCTGGACCGGCTCCACCAGCTGTACCCGGAGACGGCGGCTGCGACCGTCGTCGACGAGAAGGTGCAGTGGCGCGCGGACTGCCCGCTGTTCGGCGTCGGGGACTTCGCACGACGCCCCCGGGTGACCACCCCGGTCGACGGGCTGGTCCTGGCCGGTGACGGCATCCGCATCGACCTGCCCGTCGCCCTGATGGAACGCGCCGCCACCACCGGCCTGGCCGCGGCGAACCGGCTGCTCGCCTGCTGGGGGCTGGCCGGGCACCCCCTGGAGACCGTCCCCACGACCGGCCGGTTCGGCCCGCTGCGCCGCGCCGCCGCCCGCGCGATGCGCCCCCGACGGGAGACCCCCTGATGCTCACCTCGCTCCGGTCCCGGATCGCCACGACGCTCGCCGCGCGCTGGCCCGAGCGGTGGCCGCTGCAGCCGCTGCCGCCGTCGGACTGGGCGCGCCAGGAACCCACCTACGCCGGCGCCGACCCGAAGCTGATCGCCGCGGCGCTCGAACGGGCGCAGGCCCGCCCGTCCGGGAACTGGTTCGTGCTGGCCTCGAGCCGGGAGGTGCGCGCGGACCGCCCGTTCGGCACCCGGGTCGCCGGCTCCGAGCTGGTCGCCTGGCGCGAGGACGACGGCACCGTGCGCGTCGGGCCGGGTGCCTGCCCGCACCTGGGCGCGCCCATGGCACTGGCCGCCGTCGACTGCGGGGAGCTGGTGTGCCGCTGGCACGGGCTGCGCCTCGGCGCCTCGTCGGGGCCGGGCTGGCCGGTCCTGCCCGCCCACGACGACGGCGTGCTGGTCTGGGTCCGCCTCGACGACGCCGGCGGCGAGCCCCCCACCGACGCGCCGGTGGTCGGCGCCCGCCCGTCGGGCACCACGCTCGACGCCGTCACCACCCTGACCGGTACCTGCGAGCCCGAGGACATCGTCGCCAACCGGCTCGACCCGTGGCACGGCGCCTGGTTCCACCCGTACTCCTTCCAGCGGCTGCGGGTGGACTCCGCGCCGCCGGTCGGCCTGGAGCACGACGCCGGCGACCGCTTCCTGGTCACCGTCACGTTCAAGGCCGGTCCCGGTCTCGGCGTCCCGGTGCTGGCCGAGTTCGTGTGCCCGGAGCCGCGCACGGTCGTCATGCGGATCCTCGACGGCGAGGGCGCCGGGTCGGTCGTCGAGACCCACGCGACGCCGCGCGGGCCCGGCCGCGACGGGCTGCCGCGGACGTCGGTGATCGAGGCCGTCGTCGCCGGGTCGGACCGGCCGGGCTTCGCGCTGGCGTCGCGGGCCGGGGCGCTGATCCGCCCGGCGATGGCGCACACCGCGGCGAAGCTGTGGCGCGACGACCTGGACTACGCCGAGCGCCGCTACGCGCTGCGCACCGGCCTCGTCTGATCCCGCTGCCCGTGCGGCTACGGCGCGAGCGCGGTGACCCCGGCCCGGCGCACCGCCCGCGGCGACGCCCCGAACCACCGCCTGCTCGCCCGGGACAGCGCGGACTGCTCGGTCAGCCCCACCATGGCCGCGACCTGCGTGAACGGCAGGTCGGTGCGCAGGATGAGGCGTTCGGCGGCATCCCGGCGGGCGTCGTCGACGACCTTCTCGAACGTCGTCGACTCCGCGGCCAGGTGCCGTTGCAGGGTCCGCGGGTGCATCCGCAGCAGCGCCGCCACCGACCCCACGCGCACCGTGCCGCTGCCCAGCGCCCGGTCGACCGCGGTCCGGACCCGCTCGGTCACCGACCGGCCGGGCCGGTCGAAGTGGGTCTCCAGATAGTCGATCGCGATCGTCCGGACGGTCTCGTCGCCCCCGGCGAGCGGGCGCCGGACCAGGTCCGCGGGCACCCGCAGCACCGCGGCCGGACGGTCGAACCGCACCTCGGCACCGAAGAAGTCCCGGTAGCGCGCGGCCCCGGCGAGGTCGGGGTGCGGCAGGTGCACCGAACGCAGCCCGTAGGCACCGCCGGAGAGCAGCAGCACGATCCGGTGCATCACCCCGACGCCGAGGTCCGCGACCTGCGGCGGCAGCGGGTCGGAGCTGCCGTACTCCAGCGCGGTCACTCCGGGCACGTGCTCGGGGTCGGCGACGGCGCCGATGTGCAGCGCGGGGCTGTGCACGTAGAGGTAGCGCGACGCGCAGTCCAGCGCGTCGCCGAGGGTGGAGGAGTTCTGCACGGCCACCGAGAGCGGCCCGAGGATCTCCGGGCCCTGCCGCTCGGCCAGCCGCAGCCCCAGGTCCGGGCAGCCCAGCTCGGCGGCGCCGGTCTCCAGGATCCGGGCCACCGCGCGGGTGGGGACGAGCGCGTCCGGCCCGCCGCCGGCGTCGCCGGTGCCCCAGCCGGGCCCGCCGGACGACGTCCCGTCGACCGCGGCGAGCGGCACCCGGAACCGGGTGAGCAGCCCGACGCCGTCGCCGCCGAGCTCCTCGACCAGCTGCGGCAGACCGCGCAGCGCAGCCGCCCGGGTGAGTGATTCCCGCCCCATGACGCGTCAGGATAAATTGTTGTCGTGTCCGGTCAAGTTACCGGCGGTACGGTCGGGCACACTCGTGCACGGACCGACGTCACCGCAGACAGTCACCGCTCAGAAGGAGGTCGCAGATGACCGCGACGCAGGACCGGCCGGACACCGCTCCCCCGGCGGCCGAACACCACGACGTGCTCATCGTCGGCGCCGGGCTGTCCGGTGTGGGTGCCGCGTGCCGGCTGCAGCAGGAGCTGCCCGGCAAGGGCTACGCCATCCTCGAGGCCCGCGAGGACCTGGGCGGCACCTGGGACCTGTTCCGCTACCCGGGCATCCGCTCGGACTCGGACATGTACACCCTGGCCTACCCGTTCCGGCCGTGGCGCGGGCGCAAGTCGATCGCCGACGGCGCCGACATCCTGTCCTACATCCGTGAGACCGCCGACGCGTTCGGCGTCCGCGACCACATCCGGCTCGGCACCAAGGTCGTCGGCGCGTCCTGGGACTCCGACACCGCCCGCTGGACCGTCGACACGCAGACCGCGCAGGGCCCGAAGCGCTTCACCTGCAGCTTCCTGTTCCTCTGCTCCGGCTACTACGACTACGACACCGGCTACCAGCCCGAGTTCCCGGGCATGTCCGACTTCGCCGGGACCTGGATCCACCCGCAGTTCTGGCCGACGGACCTCGACGCGACCGGCAAGAAGGTCGTCGTCATCGGCTCCGGCGCGACCGCGGTGACCCTGGTGCCCGCGCTGGCCCGCACCGCCGAGCACGTCACGATGCTGCAGCGCTCCCCCACCTACCTCACGGTGCTGCCCAGCCAACCTCCCGCCGCGGACCGGCTGCGCCGGCTGCTGCCGCCGAAGGTCGCCCACGCGCTGCTGCGGCTCGGTTTCGCGCTGGGAACGCAGGTCTTCTACCAGGTCGCGCGGCGCAACCCGGAGAAGGTCAAGGGCATGCTGCGCGGGCTCGCGCTGAAGTTCCTGGGCGACGAGTCCTACGTCGACCAGCACTTCACGCCCAGCTACGAGCCGTGGGACCAGCGCCTGTGCGTGATCCCCGAGGGCGACTTCTACCGGTCCATCAAGGACGGGTCGGCCTCGGTGGTGACCGACCGGATCGACCGCGTCACCGAGAAGGGCATCCGGCTCGCCTCGGGCGAGGAGCTCGAGGCCGACATCATCGTGTCGGCGACCGGGCTGTCGCTCAAGCCGATGGGCGGGCTGACCGTGCACGTCGACGGCGAGCAGGTCGACATCGGCAAGACCGTCACCTACCGCGGGCTGATGCTGTCCGGGATCCCGAACCTGGCGTTCTGCATCGGCTACATCAACGCGTCCTGGACGCTGCGCGCCGACCTCGTCGCCCGGTACGTCCCGCGGCTGCTCGGCCTGATGGAGCGGGAGAACCTGGCCATCGCGACGCCGCTGCCCTCGGTCGAGCCGGACCGCCCGCTGCTGGACCTGGAGTCCGGCTACGTGAAGCGCTCCGAGCACCTGTTCCCGCGCCAGGGCCGCTCCGAGCCGTGGCGGCTGCGGCAGAACTGGCTGCTCGACGCGATCGGGCTGGGCCGGGCGAACCTCAAGCAGGACATGCTGTTCACCCCCGCCTCGGCGCTCGGCGCCCGTTCGGCGCGGGTGACGCCGCCGTCGCAGGCCGGGATCGCCGTGGACGGCGCCGGACAGGCCGGGGAGCACGCGCAGCAGCAGGTGAGCGCATGAGCCGCACCCCGTTCCGGTTCGCCGAGGGCACCGCGGTCGTCACCGGCGCCGCGGCCGGCATGGGCGCGCACGTCGCGGCCCTGCTCGCCGAGCGCGGCAGCGACCTGGTGCTCGTCGACCGCGACGGCGAGCAGCTCGCCGCCGTCGCCGACGGCATCCGCGCGAAGCACCCCGGGCTGACGGTGGAGACCGAGACCGTCGACCTGGCCGACCGCGACGCCGTCGACGCCCTCGGCGCCCGGATCCTCGCCGCGCACCCGGAGCTGCGGCTGCTGGTGAACAACGCCGGCGTCGCGCTCGGCGGCGACTTCGGCCGGCTGACCCTCGACGAGTTCGACTGGGTCATGGACATCAACTTCCGCGCCCCGGTGCGGCTGACCCACATCCTGCTCCCGGCCCTGACGACGCGGCCGGGCGCGCACGTGGTGAACATGTCCAGCCTGTTCGGGCTGATCGCGCCGCCCGGGCAGACCGCGTACTGCGCGTCGAAGTTCGGGCTGCGCGGGTTCTCCGAGTCGCTGCGCGCGGAACTGGCCCAGCAGGGCGCGTCGGTCACCACCGTGCACCCCGGCGGCATCCGGACGACCATCGCCCAGACCGCCCGGGTGGGGGTGAACATCCCGGCCGACGAGGTCGAGCGCGGCAAGCGGGACTTCCAGAAGCTGCTGACGTTCCCCGCCGACCGGGCCGCGGAGATGATCGTCGAGGCGATCGCGGCGCGGAAGCCGCGGCTGCTGATCGGGGCGAGCGCCGTCGTCCCGGACCTGCTGGTGCGTCTCGCGCCGGCGAACAGCATGCGCCTGTTCAGCAAGGTCGTCGGCGCGGCGGGCATACGGAGGAGCAGGGCCCGGAGGGGCGGCACGGCCCGGAAGGACAGTGCCGGGCAGGATGACAGCGCCCGGCAGGACGGCACCCGGGAGAACAGCACCGCGGGAGCACGATGAGCACGAGCACCACCACGTCCGGCCCGGCGGCGGGCGCGCTCGACGACCTGGCACCCACCCGGTTCGTCGACGCCGCCGGGACCCGGATCCGGATCCGCGAGTCCGGCGACCCCGCCGCGCCGCCGGTCCTGCTGCTGCACGGCATCGGCCGCAGCCTGGAGGACTGGGACCCGCAGCACCCGCGCCTCGCCGACGGGTACCGGGTGATCGCCGCGGATCTTGCCGGGTTCGGCTTCTCCGGCCGCCCGCCCGGCCGCGCGTCGCTGGAGGTACTGGCCGACACCGCGGTCGCCGTGCTCGACGCCGTCGGCGAGACCCGGCCGGCGCACCTGATGGGCAACTCGCTCGGCGGGGCGGTCGCGCTGCTGGCGAGCACCCGCCACCCGCAGCGGGTCGCGTCGCTGGTGCTGGCCGACCCGGCCGGGTTCGGCCGCCTGGTCACCCCGGCGCTGCGGGTGCTGGGCGTGCCGCTGCTCGGGCCGTGGCTGCTCGGCCACCTCGACGTCGCCGCCGTCCGCCGCGGCGAGCGCGCGCTGTTCGTCGACCCGGCCCTGGTGACCGAGGAGCGGGTCGCGCTGGCCGTCGAGCTGGGGCGGCGCCGCGAGCACCTGGACACCTTCGTCGAGATCGCCACCGAGCTGGGCACCGTCGCCGGGGTGCGCCCGGGGTGGCGGCGCGCGCTACTCGCCGACGCCGCGGCGAACCCCGCGCCGACGCTGGTCGTGTGGGGCGAGCGGGACGTCATCCTTCCCGCGGCGCAGCTGCGCACCGCGGCCCGGCAGCTGCCCGGGGTGCAGACGCACGTCTTCGGCCGGACCGGGCACATGCCACAGATCGAGCGCCCGCAGGAGTTCGCGACGCTGGTGCGGGAGTGGCTGCCGCGCTGAACCCGGTACTGCTGAACCGGTACTGCTGAACCGGTACCGCTGAGCCGGGCACGGCACCTCAGGACACGGGGCGGCGCACCAGCATCTCCAGCGACACCCGCGCCGGCACCAGGTACGGCAGCACGAGTGCCGCCGGCCCGTGCACGGTCAGCCAGGTCCGGGTGCCGCCGCCGGAGGGCCGCACGCCGTGGTCGAGCGACAGCGCCAGCGGCCCGAGCCGCACGTCCCAGGACCAGGTCGCGGTGGCCTCGTCGACGGCGGTGACGGTGAACGCCACCGTCACCCCCAGCGGCCCGCGCACCCGCCCCAGGCTGCCCCGCCGGATCCGGGCGTCCGAGCAGTCGACGCCGGTGATGTAGGGCGCCCACTCCGGCCACCGGGCCGGCACGGCGTAGCGCTCCCACACCGCGTCGGCGGGCTGCGGTCCGCGGGCGTGCAGCGTGGTGCGCATCCTGCCGATCCTGGCGTGCCCGCGCTTCCCGCGCTCGTCCGGCGGCCCACGGGTACGGTCGGGTTCGTGCGGATCGTCCGGGCCGTCGCGGGTGTGCTCGCCGCCGTCACCGCGGCGGGGGCGCTCACCGCGTGCGGTACCGGGCCGAACCCGGTCACCGGCGCGCTGTCGCAGGCCACGGCCCCGGTCGCGGCCACCACCGACGGCCTCGTGCCGGTCACCGTCGGCGTCCCGGGCGGGCTCGGCGCGGCCCCGCTGGACACACCCCGCCAGGCACTGGTGCCGCAGGGCTGGACGATGCGCGTGTTCGCCCGGATCCCGAACGCGCGCATGGCCGTCTGGGCCCCGGACGGCACCCTGCTCGTCTCCGTGCCCGACGACGGCGCCGTCTACCGGCTCTCCGCCGACGGCACCCGCCGCGACGTGCTGCTGCAGGGCCTGAACCAGCCGCACGGGCTCACCTTCGCCGGGTCCACGCTGTACGTGGCCGAGAGCAGCCGCGTCGTCGCCCACGACTACGCAGGCGGCAGGCTCGGCGCCGCGCGGGTCGTCGTCGACGGGCTGCCGGACGCGCGCAGCCCCGATCTGAAGGGCGCCTACGCGCACGCGCTCAAGTCCGTGGCCGTCGGCCCGGACGGCGCGGTGTACGTCTCCGTCGGCTCCACCGGCAACATCACCGCCGAGGACCTCGACGCGCGCCCGCCGCGGGCGTCGATCCTGCGGGTGCCGCCGGGCGGCGGCCCGGCCGAGCCCTATGCCGTCGGCGTCCGGAACGGGACCGGGCTGGCGGTCGCCCCGGACGGCGCGGTCTGGACCGCGGTCAACGGCCGCGACAACGTCCCCTACCCCTACGACCGGCCCTACGGCGACTCCGCAGGCTCCGCGTACGGAAAGGTGATCGACTCCTACGTCACCGCGCACCCGGCCGAGGCGCTGGCCCGGCTCACCCCGGGCCGCAACCTGGGCTGGCCGTACTGCAACCCCGAGCCCGACGTCCGCCCCGGCGAGCCGGGCAGCCCGCAGCGTTTCTCCGACCTGCCGCTGATCCCCGACGCCGGCACCAACCAGGGCGGGCGCAGGCTCGACTGCGCGGCGCTGCCCCGCATCGAGCAGGCGTTCGGCGCGCACTCCGCGCCGCTGGGGCTGTCGTTCACCCGCGGTGCCCTGCCCGAGCCGTGGGCCGACGGCGCACTGGCCGGGGTGCACGGCTCGTGGAACGCGACGCCGCCGCGGGCGCCGGAGGTGTCGTTCTTCGGCTGGTCCGGGGGCACACTGGGCCCGCAGCGCACCCTGGTCGGCGGTTTCCAGGACGACGCCGGGGACCGCTGGGGCCGCCCCGTCGCCGCCGTGACCGGCCCGGACGGCGCCGTCTACATCACCGACGACGACGCCGGCGCGGTCTACCGGCTCGCCCCACCCGGCCGCTGAGCCCGCCACCCTGCTGTCCGCCACCCTGGCGTCCGCCACTGCCCCCGCCCGCGTGCCAGGATCACCGGTGTGGACGCCGATGTCATCGTGGTCGGGGCCGGTCTCGCCGGGCTCGTCGCCACCGCCGAGCTCGCCGACGCCGGGAAGCGCGTCCTGGTCCTCGACCAGACCTCCGAGCAGAACCTGGGCGGGCAGGCGTTCTGGTCGCTCGGCGGGCTGTTCCTCGTCGGCACCCCGGAGCAGCGCCGCACCGGCATCCACGACTCGGAGGAGCTGGCGCTGTCGGACTGGCTCGGGACCGCCGGGTTCGACCGCGGCGCCGACGACCCGGCCGGCCCGGACTTCTGGGCGCGGCAGTGGGCGACCGCGTACGTGCACTTCGCCTCCGGTGAGAAGCGGGCATGGCTGCACGGCCAGGGCGTGCGGTGGCTGCCGGTCGTCGGGTGGGCCGAGCGCGGCGGGCACCTCGCCGACGGCCCCGGCAACTCGGTGCCGCGGTTCCACCTCACCTGGGGCACCGGGCCCGGTGTGCTGGAGCCGTTCCTGCGCCGTGTCGCCGCGCACGCCGACGCCGGCCGGGTCACCTTCGGGTTCCGGCACCGGGTCGACGCACTGGTCACCTCCGGCGGCACCGTGCAGGGCGTCGAGGGCGCGGTGCTGGCCGCCGACCGCGCCACGCGCGGCGCACCGCCCGCCGACCGGGACGTGATCGGCGAGTTCACGTTCCGGGCACCGGCCGTGCTCGTCACCTCCGGCGGGATCGGCGGCGACCACGACCTCGTCCGCGCGAACTGGCCGGACCGGCTCGGCACCCCGCCCGCGCACATGATCACCGGCGTCCCCGACTACGTCGACGGCCGCATGCTGGCCATCACCGCCGCGGCGGGCGGGCGGATCGTGAACCCGGACCGCATGTGGCACTACACCGAGGGCGTCGCCGACCACTCCCCCGTCTGGCCAGCGCACGGCATCCGGATCATCCCCGGGCCGTCGTCGCTGTGGCTGGACGCGACCGGGCAGCGGCTGCCTGCCCCGAACTTCCCCGGCTTCGACACCCTCGGCACCCTCGCCGCGCTGCGCGCCACCGGCCACGACCACTCCTGGTTCGTGCTGACCCGCGCGATCGCGGAGAAGGAGATCGCGCTGTCCGGGTCCGAGCAGAACCCCGACGTGACCGGCAAGGACCTGCGCGCCACGCTCGGACGGGTGCGGCCCGGGATGCCAGGGCCGGTGCAGGCGTTCCTGGACTCCGGCAGCGACTTCGTCGTCGCCGACGACCTCGACACCCTGGTCGGGCGGATGAACGACCTCACCGGCGGCGCCCCGGAGATCGACGCCGCCGAGGTCCGCCGCCAGGTACTCGCCCGGGACCGGCAGCTGGCGAACCCGTTCGCGAAGGACCTGCAGGTCGTGTCGATCCACAACGCCCGCCGCACGCTCGGCGAGAAGCTGGCCCGCACCGCGCCGCCGCACGCGCTGCTCGACCCCGCCGCCGGGCCGCTGATCGCGATCCGGCTGCACGTGCTCACCCGCAAGACGCTCGGCGGGCTGCAGACCGACCTCTCCGGCCGGGTCCTCGACGACTCAGGCGCCCCGGTACCCGGGCTGTGGGCGGCCGGGGAGGTGGCCGGGTTCGGCGGTGGCGGGGTGCACGGCTACCGGTCGCTGGAGGGAACGTTCCTCGGCGGGTGCCTGTTCTCCGGGCGGCAGGCCGGGCGCGGCATCGCGCTCACCCTGCGGGACTGACGCTCACGGCTGCGCTCACAGCAGGTCGCTGCGGCTGATCATCCCGATCAGCCGGTCCCGGTCGTCGATCACCGGGACGACCCGGAAACCGCGCTTGACCAGCAATCCCTCCGCGTTGAGCAGCGGCTCGTCGGGGCCGAGCACCTCGATGTCGCGGGTCATGACCTCCGCGGCGGTCCGCGGCCGGCTGCGCCGCCCGGCCTGCAGGGCGCCGCTCATCAGGTCGGCCTCGGACACGATGCCGTCGAGCCGCCCGTCGTCGAGGACGACCGGCAGGGCGGTGTAGCGGAACGCCAGCAGCGTGTCCGCGACCTCCTCCACCGGCGTCCACGGCGACACGGTGACCAGGCCGTGGTCGGTCATCACGTCAGCGACGGTCAGCGTCGTCATGTCCCGGCCGTGGATCCGGCCGGCGCCGCGCGGTGCGAGCGCCTCGGGCCGCGTGCCCCCGGTCGTGCCCTTCCCGCGCAGCCAGCGGGTGGCCCGGCCGACCCGGCTGTCGTCCTGGGCGCCGCGCAGCACGTCGCTGCGGGTGACGACGCCGACCAGGATGTCCCGGTCGACGATCGGGACGACCCGCAGCTCGCCGTAGGAGCGCATCTCCTGGGCCAGCATCGTCAGCGTCGAGCCCGGCCGCAGCCACACCACGTCGACGGTCATCGCGTCGGCGACGGTGGCGTCCGGGTCGTCGCGGTGCCGCAGGACGTCGACCAGGCTGATCATTCCGACCAGCGCGTACCGCCGGTCGACGACCGGCAGGGCGGAGTAGCGGAACTCCGCCATCCGGTCCCGGGCCCGGGACAGCGGGGCGTCGGCCCACACGGAGACGACGCGCTCGGTCATGACGTCGCGGGCTCGCAGCACCATGATCCGACCGTATCCCGGGACCCGGCCCCGTGTCCGGTACCGGCGCCGCTTCCCGATACGGGAACTAGCCGCGCTGCTCGATGTGCCCGAAACGGTGCCGGGTCCGGCTGATCGCCTGCTCACGCAGCACGGTCAGCAGCTCCCGGCGGCCGTCGACGAGCACCGGTGCGTCCACGATCGACGCGCCCGCCTGCGCCGCGGCGACCCGCAGCTCATCGGGCACGGTGCCCACGGTGCGGATCCGCTCCCCGTTGACCGGCTCGAGCACGTCGCCGCCGCGGGTGGCGCCGGGCAGCGGGCCGTCCGGGGTGCCGGGACCGTGCAGCCGGACCGGGACACCGGCCGTCGCGGCGGCGAGCAGCACCCGCAGCACGTCGGCGCGGGTCGCGTCCTCACCCGCCCACACGGCGAGCCCGGGCAGCGGCCGGTAGCGGAACACGTTGGACTCCGCGGCCAGCCCGGTCGGGTCGTGCTCGACCGAGAACTCGTCACGCCAGGCGGCCGCGTCCGAGGCCGCGGCACGCTCCAGACGGTCCCGGTCGGCGTCGGACACCGCGCCCGCGGCGGACAGCACCCGCGCCGCGGCGGCCGACGGTGCCGGCGCGTCCGCCGGGGCGGTGACGGTGCCGGGGCCGTCGTGCCAGGAGCCGAACTGGGCGACGTAGTTCGGGCCGCCGGGCTTGGCACCCGGCCCGATGACCGAGCCCTTCCAGCCCCCGAACGACTGCCGCTGCACGATGGCGCCGGTGATGTGCCGGTTGACGTAGCCGTTGCCGACCTCGGCGCGCTCGGTCCACCGGGCGATCTCGTCCTCGTCGAGCGAGTGGATGCCGCCGGTGAGGCCGAAGCCGGTGTCGTTCTGCCAGTCGATGGCCTGGTCCAGGTCGCGGGCGGCCATCAGGCCCAGCACCGGGCCGAAGCACTCGGTGCGGTGGAACCAGCTGCCCGGCTTCACCCACAGCCGCACACCCGGGGTCCAGAGCTTCTCGCCGATGCGGCGCGGCTCGACCAGCCACCGCTCCCCCGGCTCCAGCGTGGTCAGCGCCCGGACCAGCTTGTCCGACGGCTCGTCGACCAGCGGGCCCATCGTCGTCGACAGGTCCGAGCCGGGTCCCACGCGCAGGGTCCGGACGGCGTCGACGAGCTGGCGGCGCAGCCGCCGCCCGGTCCGCGACCCGGTCGCGGCCGGCCCGACGAGGATGCCCAGCGACGCCGCCGAGCACTTCTGCCCGGCATGCCCGAACGCCGAGCGCACCAGGTCCGCGACGGCCAGGTCCGGGTCCGCGGCCGGGGTGATGATCAGCGCGTTCTTGCCGCTGGTCTCGGCGACCAGGTTCAGGTCCGGGCGCCACGAGCGGAACAGAGCCGCGGTCTCCGAGGACCCGGTGAGCACGACCCGGTCGACCTCGGGGTGGGTGACCAGCCGGCGTCCGGCGTCGGCCTCGTCGGTGGGCAGCAGCTGCAGCGCCTCCGCCGGGATGCCGCCGCGGTGCAGGGCAGCGACGCCGACCTCGGCGCACCGCTGCACCTGCGGGGCCGGCTTCATGATCGCCGGGGCGCCCGCGGCCAGCGCCGCGAGACAGCCACCCAGCGGGATCGCGACCGGGAAGTTCCACGGCGGCGTGATCGCGACGACCCGGTCCGGGGTGAACGGGGCACCGTCGAGCTCCTCGGCCCGCTCGGCGTAGTACGCGGCGAAGTCGATCGCCTCGGAGATCTCCGGGTCGGCCTCGGCGACGGTCTTGCCGCCCTCGTCGATCATGACGGTGAGCAGCTCGCCGCGGGCGGCGGCCAGCGCGCGGGCGGCCCGGCGCAGGATCGCGGCCCGCTCCGTCGCGGGCACCGCGGCCCAGCCGGACGCCTGCGCGCGGGCGATCGCGGCGTCGACCTCGGCCGGGTCGGTGACCACCGGGGTCGCGACGCGCGGCGCGGTCGTGGTGACCGCACGGCGGGCCCACTCGCGGTTCGCGGCCAGCGACGGGTCGGTGTCGGGCTCGTTGCGGAACCCGGGCTCGACCGGGCCGCCGGGCAGCGGGCCGTCCTTCTCCGCGGGGGCCTCGACGAGCCGGTCCTGGGTACGGCGCGGGGTGTCCGGCACGGCGTCGCGGTCGCGCACCGAGTCCAGGAACCGCTCCCGGTAGGCGGCGGGCCCGGAGTCCGGGGCGAACAGCGTGTAGAGGTAGTTCTCCGGCGACGCGTTCTCCTCCAGCCGCCGGACCAGGTAGGACACCGCGGTGTCGAAGTCGCCGCGGTGCACGACCGGGGTGTAGAGCACCAGCTTCGAGCCGGGGCCGTCGGCGGGCAGGTCGCCGGAGACGGCGCGGGCGAACGCGGGCGCCATGCCCTGCAGCATCTCGACGTCGATCTGCGCGCGGGCGCCGCGGGCCTCCGCCAGCTCCAGGGCGAGCGCGACGTGGTGCAGGTGGTGGCTGGCGACACCGAGGCGCAGCGGGTGCCGCCCGTCGATCGCGGCGCCGCCTGCGACCCGGTGGCCACCGATGGCGCGGTCGAGCAGGCGGACGTAGTTGGCGTCGACCTCGGCCTTGGTCGAGAACGGCGTCTGCGGCCAGTCGTGCAGCTCGCCGTCGACCTTCTCCATCGCCAGGTTCGCGCCCTTGACCAGGCGCACCTTGATCGGGGCACCGCCGTCGGCGGCGCGGCGGGCGGCGAACTCGCCCAGCTCGTCCAGCGCGGCGACCGAGTCGGGCAGGTAGCCCTGCAGCACGATTCCGGCCGGGAGGTCGCGCAGCTCGGGGCGCGAGAGCAGCGTGGTGAACAGCGAGACCGTGAGGTCGAGGTCCTTGTACTCCTCCATGTCGAGGTTGACGAAGACCCCGCGGGCCCGGGCGGCGCGGTAGAGCGGCTCGAGCCGCTTCACGAGACGGTCGCGGCTGCCGTCGTGGTCCCAGTGCACCAGCTGCGAGGCGACCGAGGACGCCTTCACCGACACGTGGTCCACACCCGGACGGTTCAGCAGCTCCAGGGTGCGGTCCAGGCGCCGGTCGGCCTCGGCCTCGCCGAGCACGGCCTCGCCGAGCAGGTTGAGGTTGAGCCGGTAGCCCTCCCGGGTCGCGGCGTCGAGCCGCTGGGACAGGGCGCGCCCGCCGGCGTCGACGACGAGGTGGCCGACGAGCTGGCGCAGCCGGGCGCGCGCGGCCGGGACGACGACGTGCGGCAGCGCCGTCGCGAGGCGGCCACCGGCCTGCAGGAGCAGCCGGTCCAGGCCACCGACGAACGCGGGCAGGTCGGCACCGGACCCGGCGAGGCGCGACAGCTCACGAGCGGCGACGCGGTCGTCGGCGGGCCGGGCGACGCGGTCGACGAAGCGCAGCGTGAAGTCGACCCCGGCGGGGTCGTGCATCAGCGCGGCGAGCCGCTGGGTGGCGTCGTCGGTGGCCTTGTCGCCGGTGGCCCGGTCCCCGATGGGACGGCCGCCGGAGTCGCCGGTCGCCTGGTCTCCGGTGGTGCCGGTCCAGCGGCGCACGCGCTCCACGGCGCGCTCGGTCAGCACGTCGTCGAGGGCGGGGACGGGGTCGGTGGAATGCACGCTCACGCCGCACAGTCTGGACCACGTGTCAGGACCGTGTCACGCCTACGGACCTTACATTCATGTTGCAGGCTCACACGGGGGCCGCGGGCGCGTTGGGTGGCGACGCCGGAGGCGAACCGGGACCATCGAGACACGAGGGACACGACCACCGGCGCCGGCCGGGCGGGGTGCCGGCGTCCGGGAGACCGCGGACGGGCCCCGACGCTCCCCGACGACCAGGAGGCGACCGCGTGAGCACCCCACCCCGGGACCCGGGCCAGTATCCGGGCGAGCCCCAGCCCGGCGACCAGCCGACGCAGCGCTATCCGCAGGAGCAGTACCCGCAGCAGGCTCCCGACCAGCAGCAGTACGGCGGGGCACAGCAGTACGGCGACCAGCAGTACGGCGGGGCGCAGGAGTACGGCGGCCGGCAGCAGCAGTACGCGCAGCAGCCGGCGGGATACCCGGAGCAGCCCGGATACCCGCCGGGCTACCCGCAACAGGGCTACCCCGACCAGGGCTACGACTACGGGCAGGGCTTTGCGACCCCCCGCAACGGGATGGGCATCGCGGCGCTGATCTTCGGGATCCTGGCGCTCCTGCTCGGGCTCGTCCTCATCGGCGGCGTCCTCGGGCTCATCGCGATCGCGCTCGGCATCATCGGGCTCGCCCGCGCGAAGAAGAACCCGGCGAGCAGCAAGGCGCTGCCGATCACCGGGCTGGTCCTCGGCGTGCTCGGCGTGCTGCTCACCGCGTTGGTGGTGCTCGGCGCCTGGACCGCGTTCACCAGCTTCGGCGGCGACCAGCTCGTCAACTGCCTCGAGCGGGCCGGTGCCGACCAGTCGCAGGTCCAGCAGTGCCGGCAGGAGTTCCAGCAGGGCGTCGAGCGCCAGACCGGCGACTACTGACCCGGGCGCGCCGGTCGTCGCGGGTGGTGGTCGGATGGGGCCGTGACCGACCCCAGCCCCGGCAGTGCCGACAGCACCGACAGCACCGACAGCACCGACAGCACCGGCAGCGCCGGCAGCGCCGGCAGTGCCGGCAGTGCCGGCAGTGCCGGCAGTGCCGACAGCGCCGGCAGTGCCGACCGCACCGCCCGTGACGACCGCGCGCACACCGGCATCGAACGCGCCCTGGTGATCGCCGCGCATCCGGACGACATCGACTTCTCGTGCAGCGGGACCGTCGCCGTCTGGACCGACGCCGGCGTCGACGTGACGTACTGCCTGGTGACCGACGGCGACGCGGGCGGGTTCGACCCGGCCGTCCCGCGCTCGGAGATCGGCGGCATCCGGCAGGCCGAGCAGCGGGCCGCCGCGGCCGCCGTCGGGGTCACCGACGTGCGGTTCCTCGGCTACTCCGACGGCCGGGTCACCGTCACCCTGGAGCTGCGCCGCGACCTCGCCCGGGTGATCCGCGAGGTGCGCCCGGACCGCGTCGTGATCCCGCAGCCGGTCCGCGACCTGCACAGCATGTACGGCAGCCACCCCGACCACACGGCCACCGGAGAGGCCGCGATGTGCGCGGTCTACCCCGACGCGCGCAACCCGTTCGCCTACCCCGAGCTGGCCGACGTCGAGGCACACACCGTGCCCGAGACGTGGATCATCGGCGCCCCGGACGGGACGACGCCGGAGACGGCGCGGCACGTCGACATCACCGACGTCATCGACCGCAAGATCGCCGCGCTGCGCGCGCACGAGAGTCAGACCGCGCACATGACCGAGCTCGACGACATGATCTACAAGTGGAACGGCGCCAGCGGCCGGTCGGCGGGGTTCCCCAGCGGCCGGATGGTGGAGTCCTACCTGGCGCTCGACACCCGCTGAGCTCGGCCGCCGCCGATCCCGGCCGCTGCGGGGCGCCCCGCAGCGCGGTCAGGCGGCGGCGCGGATCCGGACGTGCGTGCCCTCGTCGTCGCCCCAGACGTGCAGGACGTCGCAGAGCTGGCGGGCGATCCAGATGCCGCGGCCGTGGTCGGCGGCCGGGTCCGGCGGCGCGAGGCCGGGCAGCGGGTCGCCGAGCCGGCCGGTGTCGTGCACCTCGCAGACGACGTCGTCGCCGGGGGTCCACACCATCAGCCGGGCCGGGCCGCAGCCGTGGTGCACCGCGTTCGTCGCGACCTCGTTCACCGCGACAGTGACGTCCTCGGTGCGGGCCGGCCCGAAGCCCTGCCCGTGCAGCGCGCCGGTGACGGCCCGGCGGACCTCGCTGAGGTGGACGGCGTCGAACGGCAGGTCGGTGACCGGCGGCCCGAGCGCGGCCGGAACCGGTGCCGGGCAGGCACCGAGCAGCCCGCGGGGGTCGGGGTGCCCCGGCCGGCGCCGCAGGACACCGCCGACGAGCTCCACCGGGTGCGCCCGCTCGGCGAGCTCGGCGGGTGACCCGTGCGCGGCGCGGGGCACGAAGCACACCAGCAGCACCGGCAGCGGGGCCAGTGCGACGTCCACCGCCGCCTCGACCTCGCACCGGTAGACCCCGGCCGCGTCACCGAGGACGCCGTCGGGTTCGGTGAGCACGGTCAGCGGCCCGCCCGCGGAGTCCAGGTGCGCCCGCAGCCGGCGGGCGACGAGCGCGGCATCGGTCTGCCCGGACGGCCCGTCCGGCCCCGGGTCGCGCGGCAGCCGGATCAGCCCGGCGACGGCGTCGGCCCCCAGCTCGGCGGCGATCCGCCTGCGCAGCGCCACCTCGGTCACCGGGCGCAGCCCGACCGCGACCCCGCCCCCGGAACGCAACGCGGACAACGCCTGCGCGGTCAGCTCGTCGAGCAGGCCCGCCTCGTCGTCGTAGCGGCAGACGGCATGGCAGAGACCGGTGACACCCGGTGCGCCGGCGGTGGTGCTCACGCCGCGCCCGCCCCGAGCTCGCGGGCCTGCGCCCCGGTCAGCGGGCTGCGCTCCCGGACCCGCACGTCGAGCTGCGGCGCGAACGCCGAACCGCACCGGTCGAGCAGCCGCGCGACGCCGGGCCGCACGTGGTCGAGCCGCAGCCGCAGGGTCACCGGCAGCTCCGCGGCGGCGTGCACGACGCTCACCGCGGCGGCGACGTCGCAGAACCGCAGCGCGGACAGGTCCGCGACCAGCACACCGGCCTCGGCCTCCTCGTCGGGGACCTCGTCGCCGCGCAGCAGCCGGTCGATCAGCCTCCCGAGCACCCGGCGGACCTGCGGGCGGTTGGCGTGGTCGACCTCCCCGGCCAGCCGGACCCGCGCCGGGCCGTCGGTGGTGATGCGGAGCAGGCTGTCGTCGTAGAGCGGGACGGGCTCGATCTGCACGGTGTGCGCCGCACACATGTCGGCGACGACGCGCTCGGGGAACCGGAGCCGGTCGTAGACGCAGAGCACGCGGGCGGGGCGGCCCTCGATCGTCGTCGCGACGACGTGGTCGTGCTCGAGCAGGTACTCGGCGGAGTTGGTGAGCGCGTGGCAGGTCTCGCCGGTGAAGCGCAGCCCGGACCAGCCGTCGGCCAGCGCGCCGTCGACGGTGGCGGTGACCAGGCCGGGGACCTCGTCCAGCGGCATGGTCACGGCGTGCCGGGTCGACTCCGGCGGGGCCAGCTGCAGCTGCCCGGAGCGCAGCGGCCCGTGCAGGTCGACGCCGTCGTCGTGCATGCGCCCCAGGACGTCGTCGGCCGAGCCGTCGTCGAAGAACGTGACCCGCTCCCCCGCGACCAGGCCGCCGGCCAGGAACTCCGCGGTGGTCTCGAATCGCTGCTCGTCGCTGACCGGCACGGTCAGCACGTGCTGGGCGGGCGGGTCGAACGCCGAGCGGAGCGCCGGTCCGGTGGGGGTCGCCGCGGTCATCCCGACCCCCTCCTGCGCCCTCGTGGCGCCGTTCCTCGTGCCGGTCGAACCTGCCCGGCCACGATATGTGATCGGCAGCACCACCGCGACCGTCCCGCGCCACCGATCGGCCACTTGCACGAGGCGCACCGAGGCGTAGAGTTAGCCGGACCGAACTCGTCTGTTCGGTCGTGCTCGATCAGGAGGTGGTCGCGGTGTTCCGAGCCGCACCCGAACCGCGCCCGGCGCAGACCCGGACCGTGGCGCTCGCCGCCGTCCTGATGATCCTGCTGGCCGCTGCGACGATCGTGTCGGTCTCCGTCGCGCCGCCCGCGGTCACACTGCTGCTGGCCGCCGCCGCGCTGCTCGTCCGGCCGCTGGTGGTGCTGCACCACCGCAGCGCCGCGCGCCGCGCCGGAACACTCGCGCACGCCCGTCGCTGACCCGCGCCCACCGACCCGCGCGCTCACGCAGAAGCGCCCGGCCCCGTTCGGGGCCGGGCGCTTCCGCGTTCTCGGGGGGCTTCCGTGTTCTCGGGGGTTCTCGGGGGCTTGAGTGTTCTCCGGGTCAGACCGCCGGGGCGACCTGCAGCAGCGCCGGCAGGTCCGCGACCCCTCCGAGGACGTGCGTCGGGGACGCCGCGCCGAGCTCGTCGCGGGTCTGGGCGCCGGACAGCACCCCGACGACGAGCGCGGCGCCCGCGTTCCGCCCGGCCTCGACGTCGAGCACGGTGTCGCCCGCGGTGAGCACCGCGGCCGGGTCGGTGACCCCGGTCAGCTCCATCGCGCGATGGATCATCGCCGGGTCCGGCCGGCCGGCGCCGACCTCCTCGGCGCACACCACGCCGTCGAGCTCGCCGGTGAACTCCCGCGGCAGCGCCGCGAGCAGCGGCCCGGTGACCTGGCGGTCGAACCCGGTCGTCAGCACGACCGAGGCCCCGGCGCCGCGCAGGGCCGCGAGCGCGGCGGGCACCCCGGGCAGCGGCTCCGGCGGGGCCGCCGCGTAGGCCTCGTGCAGCCGAGCGACGAAGTCGTCGTGCAGCCGCTCGATCTGCTCGGCGTCGTCGGTGCCGGTCAGCGCGGCCAGCGCGGCCCGCTTGTCGGCCCCCATCCAGCGGCGCAGCTCGGCATCGGCCGGCGGGTGCCCGGCGTCGGTGGCAACGGCGGCGAGTACGCGGTACACCGCACCGCCCTCGTCGACGGTGGTCCCGGCGATGTCCAGGACGGCCAGGCGGATGGTGGGCACGGAATCGGTCACGAGGCACTCCCGAGGCGGCGGCGGACCAGGGCGGACAGCCGGTCGACGACGACGATCAGCACCAGCACGACGAGGATGTGGGTGAGCATCTCGTCGAACCGGAACAGCTGGATGGACTGGTTGATGAGGAACCCGATACCGCCGGCGCCGACGAGGCCGAGCACCAGCGAGGCACGGACGTTGACGTCGAGCCGGTAGAGCAGCAGCCCGACCATCTGCGGGACGACCGACGGCAGCAGGGCGTGCGTGGCGATCTGCAGCTTCCCGGCACCGGCCGAGCGCAGCACGGTCGGCGGGCCCGGGTCGGCGTCCTCCAGGGTCTCGGCCCAGAGCTTGCCCATGACGCCGACGTTGTGCAGGACCAGCGCGAGCACGCCGGGGAACGGGCCGAGCCCGACCGCGGTCACGAAGATCAGCGCGAACACGACGTCCGGGACGGCGCGCAGGAACGACAGCACGTTGCGCGCGACCTGGTAGGTGACCGGGCCGGGCGCGGTGCCGCGGGCGGCGAGCAGGGCCAGTGCCAGCGCGAACGGGATCGACAGCGTCGTGCCCATCAGGCCCATCGAGAACGTGACCAGGGCGCCGTTCAGGCTGGGGCCCAGCACGTCCCAGGACACGTCCGGCGGGACGGCGTCGGCGATGAACCGGCCCATGCCGCCGACGCCGTCGAGCAGCGTCGAGAACGACATCTCGGTGACCAGCCAGGCGACGACGTGCACGGCGACCAGCACGACGGCGGCGACGGCGATCACGGCGGTGGTGCGCGGCCGGCGGGGCCGCGGCGGGACGGGGAGGCTGCGGACCTCCGGGGCGGCGACGGTCACGGCGTGACCTCCAGGACGGAGTCGGGGTAGAGCAGGTCGACGGGCTGGGCGGGGTCGCCGTCGAGCACGACCTCCCCGGATCGGAGCCCGACGACGCGGTCGGCGTGCCGGGCCGCGAGGTCGGGCTGGTGCAGGACGGCGAGCACCGCGAGGTGCTCGGTGTGGGCGAGCTCGGCGAGCAGGCCGAGTACCTGCTCGGCGGCGGCCGGGTCGAGCGCGGACACCGGCTCGTCGGCGAGCAGGACGCGGGCCCGCTGGCACAGCGCCCGGGCGATCGCGACCCGCTGCTGCTGGCCGCCGGACAGCGACCCGGCGACGTCGTGGGCGCGGTCGGCGAGGCCGACCCGGTCCAGGCAGCCCATGGCCTCCTCACGGACGGCCTTCGGGAACTGCACCGGCAGCAGCGACCGCAGCAGCGGCAGCCGGCCGAGTGCACCGGCACAGACGTTGTCCAGCACGGTCAGCCGCGGCACCAGGTGGATCTTCTGGAAGACCAGGGCTACGTCCAGGCGCCCGCGCGGGCGACCGTCGACGCGGATCTCGCCGGACACCTCGCCCTCGTCGCCGATCAGCCCGGCGGCGGCACGCAGCAGGGTGGACTTGCCGCAGCCGTTCGCGCCGAGCACCGCGAGCAGCTCGCCCGCGGCCACGTGCACGTCGACGCCGTGCAGGATCTCGGTGTCGCCGTAGCGCACGCGGGCGCCGGCGATCTCCAGCATCGGGGCCGCCATCAGCCGGCGTCCTTCTCGGTCAGGCCGAGCTTCTGGGCGAGCTCGAACAGCGGCTGGTAGTTCTGCTGCGAGGCCGGGACCAGCGCGCCGGGCGGCTCGACGTCGAGCAGGTCGGCCATCTGGCCCACCGACTGCTTGTCCAGGTGCAGCAGCGCGTCGACGACGGCCTGGCGCAGCTGCGGGTCCATCGAGGACCGGACGGTCACCGGGTCGTTGGGGATCGGCGCGGACTTCCAGATCTGCCGGAACTTCGAGGGGTCGAACGTGCCCGCCTTCGTCGCCGTCGCCAGCTGCTGGCTGTTGATCTCCGCGGCGTCGGTCTTGCCGTTGGCCAGCGACAGCAACGCCTGCGGGTGCCCGCCGGCGTAGTCGACCCGGACGTCGGGCTTGCCCAGCCCGGCGTCGACGAGTGCCTGGCGGGGCAGCGCGTCGCCGGAGGTGGAGCCGACCGCGCCGAGGGCCAGGGTGCGGCCGCGCAGCTGGGCCACCGAGGTGATGTCGGAGGACTTCGGGACCCAGATCCCGCCGGTGTAGGTCGACAGCTTCCCGTCGGCGGTGCCGAAGGACGCGACGGCCTCGGCACCGGCCTTCTGCGAGGCGAACACGTAGCCCAGCGGGCCGTAGATGCCGATGTCGAGCTTGTCGTTGCGCATGGCGAGGACCTCGGCGGCGTAGTCCTCGGTGACCTGCACGTCGACCGGGCAGTTCAGCTTCTTGCCGACGGCGTCACCGAGCAGGCGCGCGGCCGGGACGAGCTTGCCGGGGTCCTCGAACGGCTCGACTCCGAGGGTGAGCTTGCCGTCCGGGCAGGTGGGCGAGGAGGCGGCGCCACCTCCGCCGCCGCAGGCGGTCAGGGTGAGGCTCGCGGCCAGCAGCAGGCCGGCGAGCACGCGGGTGCGCATCAGGGTTCTCCTGGGAGGAAGAGGGTGGCTCAGAGCAGGCGGTCGAGCACGGCGGGTGCCAGGCCGAACGCGGTGGTCATGCCGATCCCGGAGGTGACGGACACGGCCGTCGTGGCAGGGGCGGCGGGGCGGATCAGGAACTCGCCGGGGGCGTCGGCGTAGACGCCCTGCCAGCGGCGCACCACGGTGAAGCCGGTGCCGAGCAGGGCCCGGGTCTCGGCCAGGAGCAGGTCGTCGAGGGACTCCGACGACCAGGGCTCCGGGGTGCGGTCGTAGGCGTGGGTGTCCCCGACGACGAGGTCGCCGTCGGGGAGCTGGGTGAACATGTGGTTGACCACGGCGCCCGGCAGCTCCGGACGTTCGCGGGTCAGCTTGTCGCGCAGCGCCGCGGCGGCCGTGGTGCCGGCCATCGCGGAGTAGCGCAGCATCGAGGTGCCGGTGAGCACCGCAGGGCCGACGCTCAGCGGCCGGTCCGGCCGGACCTGCAGCATCTGCAGGACGCACCGGCGCAGCCCGGCCTCGTCGGCGAGGTCCGGGAAGAGCCGGTCGACGTCGTGGCCGACGCAGACCAGGACCTGTCCCGCGGCCACGTCGCCGCGCCCGGTGCGGACGACGGCGCCGTCGGCCGCGCCGTCGATCCCCACCACCGGGCAGCCGAAGCGGACCTCGGCACCGGGCTGCTCGTCGAGCCACGCGGCGATCGCGGCGACCGCGCGACGCTGCTCGACCCGCAGGTCCAGCGGCAGGAACGCACCGCCGTGCAGGCCGTCGGCGGCGACCGGGACCCGGGCGGTGACCTGCGCCGGATCCAGCAGCTGCACCTCGTCGCCGCGCTGCGCGCCGAACTCCTCGAGCACGGCACGCTCCTCGGCGGACCGGGCGACGACGACGGTGCCGGTCTGGTCGGCGGCGAAGCCCGCCTCCTTGCCCAGGCGCAGCCAGGTGTCGCGGCCACGACGGCCGTAGGCGAGCGCGTCGCCGGTCTGGGCGGTCACGCAGCCGTGGCCGAAGTTGCGCACCGACGCGCCGACGGCACGCTCGTCGCGCTCCAGCACGGTCACCGACAGCCCGCGGGCCACGGCCTCCACCGCATGGGCGAGGCCGACGACGCCGGCGCCGACGATCACGAGGTCACTTCTCGGGGTCACGACGATGACGGTGGCAGCCGCCCGCAACCCCTCGCAACACTTGTAGATACAAGTCGATACCTGTTCACCTGCAGGACTTGTGTCGTCCCCTCAGAATGACCACCGGCTTGTACAGTCAGGTTCGTGGGTACACCGTTGCACCGAACCCTGGCCGCCGAGCTCCGCGCGCGCATCCGCGGCGGCGAGATCGGCGTCGGCGAGATGCTGCCGTCGGAGGCCGCGCTGTGCGAGGAGTTCGAGACCTCCCGCGGGCCCGTACGCCAGGCGCTGGCCGCGCTGCGCGACGAGGGTCTCATCGGTGGCGGGCAGGGCCGCCGGGCGGTGGTGCTCGACGCCGTGCCCGCGCAGCCGTTCGAGTCGTTCCAGTCGTTCACCCGGCGCGCCGAGCTGACCGGGCACACCCCCGGCCAGCGGCTGCACGAGATCGCTCTGCGCCGGCCGGACTCCGCGGTGGCGGCGAACCTCGACCTGGAGCCTGCGGACTTCGCGGTGCAGCTCGTCCGGCTGCGGCTGCTCGACGACCGCCCCGCGATGCTGGAGCGGATGACGTTCGTGGAGCAGGTCGGGCGCTCGCTGCTGGAGGCCGACCTGAACGCGGGCTCCATCTACGCGCTGCTCACCAGCCAGGGCGTCGACCTGCACGCGGCCCGGCACACCTTCGACGCCGTCGCCGCCGACGAGCTCGACGCGGAGCTGCTGCGGGTGCAGGTCGGCCACCCGCTGCTGCGGGAGCGGCGGCTGACCTGGAACTCGGCCGGGGAGCCGCTGGAGTTCTCCGAGGACCGCTACCGCCCCGACCTGGCGACGGTCACGATCACCAACTCCCGCTCCGGCCAGGCGGGGTTCACCCGGGAGTAGGGCGCCCCGGGGGGCACCGCGCCGCACCGCAAAGCACCGCACCGCACCGTCATGATCGCGGGCCCCACCGGACGGCACCACCATGATCGGCACCGCCATGATCGCTACGTTCGTGACGCACCGGCCGCCCGGCGACCGCCCTGTCACGAACGTGCCGATCATGCGGCATCCGGGCTCCGCCGATCATGCGGTGCCGCCGGCCGCCGGTGCCGCCGGTTCAGGGGCGCACCGCCTGGCGGGGGGCCGCACCCGGGCGGCCTGCGGCGGCGAAGGCGGCGTCGATGTCGTCGAGGGCGTAGGGACCACCGACCAGCGACGCGAACGGGTACCGGTCGTGGTTGCCCACCAGGAACTCCACCGCCGCGGCGAGGTGGCGGGGCGCGTAGTTGTGCACGCCGGTGACGGTGTGCAGACCGCGGACCACGCGCTCCGGGTCGAGCTCGACCGCGGGCCCCGGGGACACCGATCCGGCGAGCACGAGCGTGCCGCCGACGTCGAGCCTGTCGAGACAGGTCCGCACGGCGGCGGCCGCACCGGACAACTCCAGGGCGACGTCGACCACACCGCCCGGAGCGCCGTCGCAGGTGGCGGCCGCCCCGAACGCGACGGCCTGCGCGCGCCGCTCGGGGTGCGGGTCGGACACGACCACCTCGGCGCCGGCCCGGGCGGCCATCGCGGTGGCGGTCAGCCCGAGCATCCCGGCCCCGGTGACCAGCACGCGGTCCCCCGGCCCGACCGGCCCGGCGGCGTCGAGGACGGCGGCCACCGTCGCCGTGGCACACGAGGCGGGCGCGGCGACGACGTCGGGCACCGCGTCGGGCACGACCTCGACGGCCGTGCCCGGTGCGAGCAGGCAGTGCGTGGCGAACCCGCCGGTCAGCGGGTGTGCGGGGTCGAGCGGCTGGTGGCCGTACTTGAGCAGGTCGGTGCACTTCTGCGGGATCCCGCGGGCGCAGCGGCGGCAGTGCCCGCAGCTCGCGGCGACCGACCAGACGACCCGGTCACCGGGGTCCACCGTGGTGCCCTCCCCCGCCGCGACGACGTGCCCGACCTGCTCGTGCCCGAGCACCCCCGGGACCGGCGACGACCGCCGCCCGCGGGTGGTGTGCAGGTCCGAGCCGCACACCGTGGCCAGGTCGATCGCCACCAGGACCTCGCCGGGCCCGGGCTCGCGCGGCACGTCGGCGTCGACGACGCGGAACGGCGCGCCGGGGCCGTCCCAGCGGGCGTAGCGGGCGGGGAGCGTGGCAGCAACCATGACCCCAGCGTCGCACCACGGCCCGCCCCGGTCCACCAACTTGTCAAGACAAGTGCGTGAACGATTCCGAGGGCGGCCCAACGGGTAGGCCACCTCCGTGACCGAGGAACTCAGCAAGCAGCCGACCCCCGACGAGGCCGAGGACGCCGCGTACTTCCCGTCGCCGTTCTCCCTCAACGCCTACACCGCTCCGACCACCGGTTTCGCCGGGCTCGCGACCGAGCGCGGCGCCTACACCGGCGGCCGCTGGAAGGTCCTGGTGCTGGCCACCGACGAGCGCTACCTGCTCATGGGCAACGGCTCGATGTTCTCCACGGGCAACCACCCGGTGGAGACGCTGCTGCCGCTGCACCACGTCCTCGAGGCCGGGTTCGACGTCGAGATCGTCACCCTGACCGGCGAGCCCGCGAAGTTCGAGTGGTGGGCCTACCCCGGTGAGGACGAGGCCGTCGCCGCGACCTGGACGACCCTGCGCGACCGGTGGCGCTCGCCGCGCTCGCTGATCGACGTCGTCGACGGCGGGCTGGACGACTCCGACTACCTGGCGGTGTTCGTGCCCGGCGGGCACGGCGCGCTCAACGGCCTGCCGGACAGCCCCTACGTCCGCGACCTGCTGGAGTGGGCGATGAACGACGACCGCCTGGTCGTCTCGCTCTGCCACGGCCCGGCCGCGTTCCTGGCGACCACGCTGGACCGGGAGTCGTCGGTGTTCGACGGCTACGAGGTCTGCGTCTTCCCGGACTCCCTCGACGCCGGCCAGAACGTCGACATCGGCTACCTGCCCGGCCCGATGCCGTGGCTGCTGGCGGAGAAGCTGGCCGAGAACGGCCTGCGGATCGCCAACGACGACATGTCCGGCGCCTGCACCACCGACCGCAACGTGATCACCGGGGACAGCCCGCTGGCCGCCGACGAGCTCGGCCGCCGGATGGCGACCGCGCTGGTCGAGCGGGCCGAGAAGGCCTGACCCGCCGCAGTCTCACGACCGGGCGAGCAGCCGCCACACCCGGTCCCGGGTGAACGGCTGGTGGTACGGCCGTACCCCGGTCGCCCGGGCGATCGCGTTGCCGATCGCCGGGGCGACCGGGTTGTACGGCGCCTCGCTCATCGACTTCGCGCCGAACGGGCCCAGCTCGTCGTGCGTGGCGGCGAACAGCACCTCGGTGTCGGGCACGTCGGCCATCTGCGGCACCCGGTAGGTCCGGAACGCGGGGTTGGCGACGCGGCCGTCGTCGTCGACGAGGACCTCCTCGTAGAGCGCGCTGCCCAGCCCCATCGCGGCACCGCCCTCGACCTGCCCGCGCAGCTGCGCGGGGTTCAGCACGGTGCCGGCGTCGACGGCCTGCACCGAGCGCAGCACCCGCACCGCACCGGTCCGGATGTCCACCGCGACCCGCACCCCGTGCACGGTCGCGGTGATCGCCCGCTCCTCCCCCGGCTCGTGGAACCCGCACGTCACGCCGTCCGGGTGGTCGGCCAGCAGCGCGGCGAAGCCGATCTCGCCGGACGGGGTGCGTACCCCGGTGGCCGTTACCTCCGACGCGCCCGGGCCCGCGAGCTCCCGTAGCCGGTCCCGCAGCGCGATCGCCGCACCGTGCAGCGCCTTCCCCGCGACCGTGGTGCCCGCGGAGCCGAACGCGCCGGTGTCGTAGCCGCAGGCGTCGGTGTCGCCCTGGCGGAGGGTGACCCGGTCCGGGGTGGTGTTCAGCGCCGCCGCCACGACCTGCCGGTGCGTGGTCGAGGTGCCGTTGCCGAACTCGACGGTCCCGACGCCGCAGCGGTAGGTGCCGTCCTGCAGCGCCGTCACCGTCACCGTGGACGCGTGCCCGAACGGCGCCATCGTCGTCATCATCGACAGCGCCATGCCCTCCCCGGTCCGCCACTGCGGGCCCACCGGTTCCGGCTCCGTGCGCAGGTCCGGCGGCGGATCCCGGCGCAGCGCGTCCTGCACCAGGTCCAGGCACTGGTCCATGCCGTAGCTGGTCCAGTACAGGTCCTGTTCGGGCTCCGGGTGGTGCGCGACGTGCAGCGGGTCCCCGGCACGCACCATGTTGATCCGCCGCAGGTCGAACGGGTCGACGCCCAGCTCCTGCGCCAGCTCGTCCATCGCGGACTCGACGCCGAGCAGCACCTGCCCGAGCCCGTAGCCGCGGAACGCGCCGGAGGGCACGTTGTTGGTGTAGACGGCCTCGGCGTCGAGGTGCTTGACCGGGCAGTTGTAGACGCTGACCGACTCGGCGACGGCGTGGAACAGCACGCCGCGGGAGTGGTTGCCGTAGGCGCCTGCGTCGGAGAGGACGTCGAGCTTCATCGCGGTCAGCCGCCCGTCGCGGGTCGCGCCGAGGGCGACGCCGACCCGCATCGGGTGCCGGACGGCGGTGCGGGTGAACTCCTCGGCCCGGGTGAACTCGTGCACGACCGCGCGCCCGGTGCGCAGCACGGCCAGCCCGACGAGGTCCTCGGCGAACATCTCCTGCTTGCCGCCGAACCCGCCGCCGAGCCGCGAGGCGTGCACCCGCACCCGGTCGGGGTCGAGGCCGAGCACCCTGGCCAGCTCGGCGCGGGTGAGGAACGGGACCTGGGTGCCTGCCCGGAGCACCAGGCGGCCGTCGTCGTCGAGCGACCCGACGGCGCCGTGGCACTCCAGCTGCGCGTGCGACACCCGCGACGTCCGCCAGGTCCCGGACACGGTCACCGCGGAGGCGGCCAGTGCGGCGTCGACGTCGCCGCCGTGCCCGCCGTGCAGGGCGAGGACGACGTTGCGGGACGCGTCGTCGACCCGATCGGCGGGGGTGCGGTCCGGGTGCAGCAGCGGCGCGCCCGGTGCGCGGGCGGCGTCGGGGTCGAGCACCGCGGGCAGCACCTCGTAGTCGACGTCGATCAGCCGGCACGCCGCCTCGGCCTGCGCGGCGGTGTCGGCGACGACCGCGGCGACCCGCTGCCCGACGTGCCGGACGACGTCGTCGAGCATCCGGGTGTCGTCCGGGTCGTCGTCGCGGTGCTCGTGGCGTGCCGTGGAGTAGCGCACGTCCGGCACGTCGCGGTGGGTCAGCACCAGCTGCACCCCCGGTGCGGCCTCGGCCGCCGCGGTGTCGATCCCGCGGATCCGGGCGTGCGCGTGCGGGGAGGTGAGGACGCGCAGGTGCAGTGCACCCGTGCGGTCCCCGGCCGGGCCGGTGCCGGTGTCGAGACCCGTGTCGGGGCCGGTGTCGAAGGTGAACGGCTCGGCGCCGGTGACGATCCGCTCCGCGGCGGGCGGCCGCGCCGAGGTCCCCACTGCACCGGATCCCACAGCGCCGGATCCCACTGCACCGGATCCCACAGCGCCGCACGGTCCGGCACCGGACGTGGCATCGGCAGGCGCACACGCCGCGGCGCACGGCGAGCCGCACGCGCCGCGCACCCCGGCCTCGATCGACTCCCGGATCGCCCGGTAGCCGGTGCAGCGGCACAGGTTGCCCTTCATCCGCCGCGGCAGGTCCGCGAGGTCGTCCTCGTCCAGTGTGGACGCGGTGAGGATCTGGCCCGGGGTGCAGAACCCGCACTGGTAGCCCTGGTGCTCCAGGAACGCCTGCTGCACCGGGTGCAGCGTGCCCTCGGCACCGGCCAGCCCGGCGACGGTGGTGAGGTGCGCGCCGTCGAGCCGCTGGGCGGGGATCAGGCAGGAGTGCACCGCCCGGCCGTCGACGAGCACGGTGCACGCCCCGCAGTCCCCTGCGTCGCAGCCCTTCCGGACCTCGGTGTGCCCGTGCTGGCGCAGGAACGTCCGCGCGCACTGCCCGGCCCGCGGCTCGCCCGCGTGCTCGGTGTCGTACTCGGTCTCGTTCACCCAGAACTTCATCCGGCGAGCTCCTCCACGATCTCGGCCAGCAGCACGCCGGAGACGGCGCGCCGCCAGTCGGCGCTGCCGAGCGGATCGGTGTACCAGCCGCCGAGGCCGTCCACGTCGGACCGGACCTGCCCGGGTCCTGGCAGCTCCGGGTAGCGCAGCACGGTGGGTGCGGCGGTGGCGGCGGTGATCCCCAGGACGCACGAGCCGTCCGGGTCGACGCGGCCGGTGAGCACCGCGCCGGAGCGGCCCAGCTCGGCGAGGGCGATCTTGCGGAACGCGGTGCGGGCGTCGACCGCCGGGGCCGGGAGCTCCAGGGCGCGCAGCACCTCGCCGTCGCGCAGGCGGTTGGTGCCGTTGCCGGTGACCAGGCGGGCGACCGGAATCCGGTACTGCCCGCCGTCGGGCGTCCAGACCAGCGCGACGCCGTCGAGGGCGACACACAGCGCGACCATCCCGGCCGCGGCGAACGAGCGGCACACGTTCCCGCCGACGGTGGCGGTGTGCCAGATCTTCCAGGACGCCAGCAGCGCGTGCGCGCACTGCGCGAACAGCGGACGGCCGGTGGCCTCGCCGTGGGCGGCGAGGTCGGCGATCGGGCAGGTCGCGGCGATCTCCACACCGCCGTCCGGGAGCGTGGTGATCGGCTCCCAGCCCATCGTCGTCAGGTCGACCAGGCCGGTCACCTCCGGCTGCGGCTCCGAGAACAGCCAGGTCCCGCCGCCGAGGATCCGCTCCCCCGGACCCAGGGCGAGGTCGTCGCGGTGCCGGGCCCGGCGGAACCCGGTGACGGTGGTCAGGTCCACGGCTCAGCCCGCCTTCGCCACGAGGTCGCGCTGTACCGACGCACACCGCGCCGCGACCGCCTCGGTGTCGACGGTGACAACCCGGTCGTGCTCGACGACCGGGCGCCCGTTCACCAGCAGCAGCTCCAGCGGCGGCGCCGCCCCGAGGACGAGCGCGGCGACCGGGTCGGCGATGCCGGCGTGGCCGAGGTCGTCGAGCCGCCACAGCGCGAGGTCGGCGAGCTTGCCGGTCTCGATGGTGCCGATCTCGTCCTCCCGGCCCAGCACCCTGGCACCGCCGAGCGTGCCCAGCTCGACGGCCTGGCGCACCGACATCGCGCGGGGGCCGCCGCGGGCGCGGGCGAACAGCGTCGCGAGCTTGACGTCCTCGAGCAGGCTGGTGCCCTCGTTGGACGCGGCACCGTCCACGCCGAGCCCGACCCGGGCACCGGCGTCGACGAGGTCGCGGACCCGGGCGATCCCGGCGCCGAGGCGGCCGTTGGAGGTCGGGCAGTGCGACACCCCGGTGCCGGTTGCGCCGATGGTCTTCACCGCCGCGTCGTCGAGGTGCACGGTGTGGGCGAACCACACGTCGTCGCCGGTCCAGCCGAGGTCGGCGACGTACTGGGTGGGGGTGCAGCCGAAACGCTCGGCGCAGAACTCCTCCTCGTCGTCGGTCTCGGCGAGGTGGGTGTGCAGCCGCACCCCCAGCTCCCGGGCCAGCTGCGCGGACTCGCGCATCAGCTCCCCGGTCACCGAGAACGGCGAGCACGGGGCGAGCGCGATCCGCAGCATCGAGTCGAACGAGGGGTCGTGCCAGCGGGCGACGGCGTCCGCACAGGCGGCGAGGATGGTGTCCCGGTCCTCGACGACGTGGTCCGGGGGCAGTCCGCCCGCGCTGCGGCCCAGGTCCATCGAGCCGCGTGTCGGGTGGAACCGCAGCCCCACCTCGGCGGCGGCCCGGATCTCGGCGCCGAGCACGTCACCGCCCTCGCGGGGGAAGACGTAGTGGTGGTCGGTGCTGGTGGTGCAGCCCGACAGCGCCAGGGTGGCGAGCGCCCCGGAGGCGCCGGTGCGCACGGCGTCCTCGTCGATCCCGGCCCAGACCGGGTAGAGCGTGGTCAGCCACTCGAACAGCGTGTGGTCGACGGCCAGGCCGCGGGTCACCCACTGGTAGAGGTGGTGGTGGCAGTTGACCAGCCCGGGGGTGAGCAGACAGCCGCGGCCGTCGACGACCCGTCCGGTGCGCGCCCACTCCGGTGCGGGGCCCGCGCCGACGGCGGCGATCCGGTTGCCCACGACCACCACGTGCCCGTCCGGGTACTCGTCCCCGGCGACGGTCAGCACGTGGGCGCCCTCGATGACGGTCTGCATGGGTCCAGGGAACCGCGTCCGGGTCACGGCCAGAAGGCGCCGCCGTGACGAATCGCCGTCACGGCCCGGTGAACGCGTTGTAGGTTCCTCCAATGCGGTTGTCCGAGCTGGTGGAACGCCCCGAGCTGCGGCTGCGGGTCCTGCACGGCGACGCGCAGCAGCTCGACCGACCGGTGCGCTGGGTCTACACGACCGACCTGCCCGACCCGTCGCAGTACCTGGGCGGCGGTGAGCTGGTGGTCTCGGGGATGGTGTGGCGGCGCAGCGCCGCGGACACCGAGCGGTTCGTCGCCGCGCTGGCCCGCGCGGAGGTGGCGGCACTCGCCGCCGGGGAGGCGCTGCACGGCGAGGTGCCCGGCGACGTCGTGGCGGCCTGCCGCCGGCACGACGTGGTGCTGCTCGCCGTCCCGACCGACGTGTCGTTCTCCCAGCTCACCGAGGTCGTGGTGGGCGCGCTGTCCGCGGCGCGCGGCGACCGGCTCGCGCACACCCTGGGCCGGCACCGCCGCCTGCTCGACGCGCTCGCCGGAGGCGCCGGGCTCGACGAGCTGACCGCGACGGTGTCCGCAGGCACCGGGCTGGTGTGCCGGGTGCTGACCGCGGGCGGGCGCCCGATCGCGGGCCCGCCGCAGGACCCCGCCGAGCGGGACGCGGTGGTCACCGCGTTCCTGACCGCCGAACGGCTGCCGGCGACGGCGGCGGGGCACGTCCTGCTCCCGGTCGGGCCGGGGACGTCGCGGGTGACGGGCTGGCTGGCCGCGGCCGCCGTCGGCGGCGCCGGCCCCGGAAACACCGCCGGCGGCGCCGGCACTGGCGACACCGCCGACGCCGCTTGCCCTGGCGACACCGCAGGCCCTGGCGACGCGACCGGCACCGCCGGGATGGCCGGTACCGGTGACACGGACGGCACGGCAGGCACCGAGCCCGGTACCGACGTGCTGGGCGCGCTCGGGGAGCTCGCCGCGATCGCCGCACTGGACCGGGCGCGCCGCCGGGAGGGCACCGCGGTGACCCGGCCGATCGCCGAGGACGCGCTGGCCCGGATCGCCGCCGGTGCGGGCGACCGCACCGAGACCCGGGTGCGGCTGCGTCAGGCCGGGGCGGAGCCGGACGGGACGCCGACGGTCGTCGTGCTCGCCGTGCAGGGTGGCCCGGACCCGGCGGGCACCGCCTACGAGCTGCTCGCCGACGCGGTGCCCGGTCCGGCCGCCGTCGGGCTGCTGGACGGGTCGGCGGTGGCCGTGCTGCCCGGCGCCGACGACGCCGAGGCCACCGTCGCGGCGCTGCAGCGCCTCGGCCCGGGGCTGGGGCCACGGCGGCTGCACGCCGGGGTGTCCCGGCCGTCGGGCGCGTCGGCGCTGTCCGGGGCGCTCGGCGAGGCCCGGCACGCCGCCGGGGTCGCCGCGACCCGGCCGGGCCCGGTCGCGGTCGCCCGGGCCGGGGAGGTCACCTCGCACGTGGCGCTGCTGGCCGGGGTCCCCGACGACGTCCGCCGCGCCTTCTCCGAGCAGGTGCTGGGCCCGGTGCTCGAGCACGACGCGCGCTCGGGCACCGGGCTGCGGGAGACCCTCGAGGTGTTCCTGGACGAGTCCGGGTCGTGGAGCCGGACGGCGGCGCGGCTGCACCTGCACGTCAACACCGTGCGGTACCGGATCGGGCGGGTCGAGGAGCTGACCGGTCGCGACCTGGGCCGGTTCACCGACCGCGTCGACCTGCACCTGGCGCTGCAGCTGCGCCGCTGACCCACCCGGCGGGGCTCACACCACCAGGTCGTCGAACCGGTGGCCCGCCACCTTGGCGATCTCCACCAGCGCCGCGGCGTGCTCCTGGGCCGGCGGGTGCCCGAGGCGCTGGCGGGCGAGGGCAGGCAGCGCCGAACGGTCACCGGCGTCCCGCAGGCAGACGATCAGCGGGAACCCGAACCGGTCCCGGTAGACCGCGGCGACCGCGGCCAGCTCGCTGCGCCCGTCGCCGTCGAGCAGCGCCAGGCCCGCCCGGTCGCGCAGTGCGGCCCAGTGCCCCCAGGTCGTGCCGTCGGTGGGCACCGGCGCGCCCTGCTCGACGATCCCGCCGAGATCCGGGTAGTGCGCCAGCAGCTCCCGCTGCTCCCCCGCCGGGGCCGCGAACAGCTCCTCCTGCAGCGCGGCGCGCAGCGACTCGCGGTCGGTGTACCCGCCGCGGGCGTGCACCCGGGCGGGTACCTCGGTCGGGCCCTCGAACAGCCTGCCGAGCAGGTCGGCGAACCGGGCGCGGTCGTAGCCTGCGACCTCGTCGTAGGGCACGGCGTCGGGGCTCACGGTGTCCGGAGCCGGTGCGGCCGGGCTCCGGCGCCGTCCGATGTGGAAGAACAGCAGGTTGAGCCCGATCGCGACGATGCTGCCCGCGGTGATCCCCGAGCCCAGGACGATCTGTGCCCAGCCGGGGAGCGCGTTCGCGACGTCGGGCTGCACGGTCACGAAGAGCGCCACCCCCAGCCCGGACCCGACGACCACGACGTTGCGGTGGTCGGTGAAGTCCACCCGCGACAGCGTCTGGATCCCGACGACGGCGACAGTCGCGAACATCGCCAGCGCCGCCCCACCCAGCACCGGGTGCGGCACGGCGGCGACCAGCGCCCCGGCCTTCGGCACCAGCCCGAGCAGGATCATGAACACCCCGGCCGCGGTGACCACCCACCGGCTGGAGACGCGGGTGAGCCGCACCAGGCCGACGTTCTCCGCGAAGCAGGTGTAGGGGAAGGAGTTGAGGACCCCGCCCAGGGTGGTGGCGACGCCGTCGGCGCGCAGGGCGCGGGCCACGTCGTCCGGGCCGACCTTCTTGTCGACGATCTCGCCGGTCGCGACGACGTCGCCGGTCGTCTCCACCGCGGTGATCATCATGACGACGACCATCGAGACGATCGCGGCGGCCGAGAACTGCGGCCATCCGAAGTGGAACGGCGTGGTCACCCCCAGCCAGGCGGACTCGTGCAGCTCGGAGAGGTCGACCAGGCCGAACGGGACCGCGGCCAGGGTGCCCAGTACCAGTCCGGCGAGCACCGCGACGGTGGCGAGGAACCCGCGGAACAGCCGCTGGATCAGCACGATCACCGCCAGCGTGCCGAGCGCGAGCGCCAGGTACAGCGGGTTGCCCGGATCCGGCGCGGTGGAGCCGCCGACGGCGTCCTGCGCGGCGACCGGCAGCAGCGCCAGCCCGATCACGGTGATCACCGTGCCCGTGACCACCGGCGGGAAGAACCGCAGCAGCTTCGCGAAGTACGGCGCGGCGAAGAACGTGAGCAGCCCGGCCACGATTACCGCGCCGTAGATCGTGGTCAGCCCCTGGACGCCACCGCCCGCGGCCGTCCCGATCGCGATCATCGGCGAGACCGCGGTGAACGTGACGCCCTGGAGCAGCGGCAGCCGCACCCCGACCTTCCCGATCCCGACCGACTGCAGGATCGAGGCGATCCCGCAGGTGAACAGGTCGGCGTTGATCAGGTGGACGAGCTCGGCGCCGGACAGACCGATCGCGTTCGCCAGCAGGATCGGGACGACGACGGCCCCGGCGTAGAACGCCAGGACGTGCTGCACGCCGTAGACGGCGAGCCGGGCCGGTGGCGGCACCCGGTCGACCGGGTGGGTCCCGGCGGTGCTCGTGGCGGTGGGTCGTGCTCGGCGCAGGCGTGTCACGGGGAACCTCGGCAGGGGCTGGATGCGGAGAACGTGCGGAGCCGCGAATGCGACCCGCATCACGGTCCTCCCGGCGGCGCGGGCCCCGGCACCACCGTTCCCGACGAACACGGCCCCTCGCGAACCCGGGAGTTTCGTAGGTTCGGACAGTCGACCCGGGCCGCGCGGACGATCACGGCGCCGGGCGGAACGCAGACGAAACAGGGCCGCAACGAGCCGTCGGTGGTGCCGGGGACGATCTCGGAGAGAATGCGGGCATGCACCTGAGCCCCCAGGAGCGGGACAAGCTCCTGATCCACGTCGCGGCCGACGTCGCGCGCAGGCGCCGCGAGCGGGGCCTGCGGCTCAACCACCCGGAGGCGGTCGCGCTGATCACCGAGCACGTCCTAGAGGGCGCCCGCGACGGGCGGACCGTGGCCGAGCTGATGTCGTCGGGCCGTGAGGTCCTCACCCGCGACGACGTGCTGGACGGCATTCCCGAGATGCTCGACTCCGTGCAGGTGGAGGCCACCTTCCCCGACGGCACGAAGCTGGTCACCGTGCACGGGCCGATCGCATGAGCGGCGGCGCGGGAGCCGGCGGCCCCGGCGAGATCCTGGTCGGCGACGAACCGGTGGAGCTCAACCCGGGCCGCGAGCGGGTCACGCTCACCGTGGTCAACGGCGCGGACCGGCCGGTGCAGGTCGGCTCGCACTACCACTTCGCCGCCGCCAACCCCGGCCTCGTGTTCGACCACGACGCCGCCTGGGGCATGCGGCTCGACGTCCCGGCGGGCACCTCGGTGCGGTTCGAGCCGGGTGTCGAGCGGGAGGTGACGCTGGTGCCGATCGCCGGTGCCCGCCGCGTCCCCGGCCTGCGCCCCGAGCGCGCCGGGAACCTCGACGAGCCGGGGTACGAGTCGTGACCGGGCCGGGCATCGACCGCGCCCGCTACGCCGACCTGTTCGGCCCGACCGTCGGCGACCGGATCCGCCTGGCCGACACCAACCTGCTGATCGAGGTCACCGAGGACCTGTCCCGCGGCCGCGGCTCCGGCGACGAGGTGGTGTTCGGAGGCGGCAAGGTCGTCCGCGAGTCGATGGGGCAGGCCGCGGTCACCGCGGCGCACTGCCCGGACCTGGTGATCACCGGCGCCGTGGTGCTCGACCACTGGGGCGTCGTCAAGGCCGACGTCGGGGTCAAGGACGGCCGGATCTGCGGGATCGGCAAGGCCGGCAACCCGGACACGATGGACGGCGTCGACCCGGCGCTGGTCATCGGGCCCGGCACCGAGATCCTCGCCGGCAACGGGAGGATCCTCACCGCGGGCGGCATCGACCCCCACGTGCACTTCATCTGCCCGCAGCTGGTCGAGACCGCGCTCGCCTCCGGGGTGACGACGCTGTTCGGCGGCGGCACCGGCCCGGTCGACGGGTCGAAGGCCACCACCGTCACGCCGGGCCCGTGGAACATCGGCCGCATGTTGCACGCCATGGACCACCAGCCGGTGAACGTGCTGCTCATGGGCAAGGGCAACACCGTGTCCGCCGAGGCGCTGCACGAACAGCTGCGCGCCGGGGCGGGCGGGTTCAAGCTGCACGAGGACTGGGGCACCACCCCGGCCGCGATCGACGCCTGCCTGCGGGTCTGCGACGAGACCGGTGTGCAGGCCGCGCTGCACTCCGACACGCTCAACGAGGCCGGGTTCCTGCAGTCCACCCTGGACGCCATCGCGGGGCGCTCGATCAACGCCTTCCACACCGAGGGCGCCGGTGGCGGGCACGCCCCGGACATCATCGAGGTCGTGTCGACGCACAACGTGCTGCCGTCGTCGACGAACCCGACCCGCCCGCACACCGTGAACACCCTCGACGAGCACCTCGACATGCTCATGGTGTGCCACCACCTGAACCCGTCGGTGCCCGAGGACCTGGCGTTCGCCGAGTCCCGGATCCGCCCGACGACCATCGCCGCCGAGGACGTCCTGCACGACCTCGGCGCGATCTCGATGATGAGCTCGGACTCCCAGGCGATGGGCCGGATCGGTGAGGTGGTCGTCCGGACCTGGCAGACCGCGCACGTCATGAAGGACAAGCGCGGCCCGCTGCCCGGCGACGGCCCCGCCGACAACCACCGCGCCCAGCGCTACGTCGCGAAGTACACGATCAACCCGGCGCTGGCGCACGGCGCGGGAGAGCACATCGGCTCGATCGAGGTCGGCAAGCTCGCCGACCTCGTGCTGTGGGAGCCGAAGTTCTTCGGGGTCCGCCCGCAGGTGGTGCTCAAGGGCGGGTTCGCGGTGTGGGCGCAGATGGGCGACGCGAACGCCTCCATCCCCACACCCGGCCCGGTCTACGGCCGCCCGATGTTCGGCTACGCGCACTCCCCCGCCGCGCTGGGGTCGCTGACGTTCATGGCGCGGTCCGCGATCGACGACGGTCTGCCCGAGCGCCTCGGCCTCGCGACGCCCGCGGTGCCGGTCGCCGACACCCGCGCCGTGCGCAAGGACACGATGGTGCTCAACGACGCCACCCCCGACGTGCACGTCGACCCGGACTCGTTCGAGGTGACGATCGACGGCGACGTCGTCGTCCCCGACCCGGTGTCGGAGCTGCCGATGACCCAGCGCTACTTCCTGTTCTGATGCCGGGTCTCGTGTCGCTGGTCCTCGCCGACGCCCGGTTCCCCGGCGGCGGGCACGTGCACTCCGGCGGGCTGGAGCAGGCCGTCGCGCAGGGCCTGGTAGACGACGTCGCGTCGCTGCACGCGTTCCTGCGCGGGCGGCTGCGGACGGCGGGGCTGGTCGCGTGCTGCGTCGCCGCGGCGACCGCGGTGCGGCTCGGCGACTTCGCCGCGCTCGACGCGGCGCTGGACGCGCGGACCCCGTCGGCGGCACAGCGCGAGGCGTCCCGGGCGCAGGGGAAGGCGTCGCTGCGCGCGGCGCGGGCGGCGTGGCCGTCACCGGAGCTGGAGACCCTGGTCGCGGTCGACCGGCGCCCGCACCACCCGCTGCTCGCGGGCCTGCTGATCGGGCTCGGCGGAGCGGGATCCGCCGGGGCGGGAGCGGCTGCGGACAACGCTGCCGGCACCGCGGCCGACGCGGCCCGCTGCGTCGGCTACCTGGCGGTCTCCGGGCCCGCCTCGGCAGCCGTGCGGCTGCTGGGGTTGGATCCGTTCGCCGTCAACGCCGCCGTCGTCGCGCTCGGGCCCGAGCTCGACGCGATCGCCGAGCAGGCCGTGGCGCACGCGTCCGGCCCGCTCGCCGACCTCCCGGCGCCCGGTGCGCCGGTCCTCGACCTCATGGCGGAGTCCCACGTCCGCCGCCACCACGAAAGGGTGTGCCTCTTTGCCTCCTGAGAACGCCGCCGGGACCGCCGGTCACGGGCACGGCCACATGATCAGCTTCGATCCGACCGAGACCGACCACGACCACCACGACCCGTCGCCGGCCGGTGGGCGCGCGGTGCGGATCGGGATCGGCGGGCCCGTCGGCTCCGGCAAGACCGCGCTGGTCGCGGCGCTGGCCCGCAGCCTCGCCGGGACGCTGCGGCTGGCCGTGGTCACCAACGACATCTACACCACCGAGGACGCCGACTTCCTGCGTCGCGCCGGTGTGCTCGCCGCCGACCGGGTCGAGGCGGTGCAGACCGGCTGCTGCCCGCACACCGCGATCCGCGACGACATCACCGCCAACCTCGACGCGATCGACCTGCTGGAGGAGCGGTTCGGCGACCTGGACCTGGTGCTCGTCGAGTCCGGCGGGGACAACCTCACCGCGGTGTTCTCCCGCGGGCTGGTCGACCGGCAGATCTTCGTCGTCGACGTCGCGGGCGGGGACAAGGTGCCGCGCAAGGGCGGGCCCGGCGTCACCACCGCCGACCTGCTGGTGATCAACAAGACCGACCTGGCGCCGCTGGTCGGCGCCGACCTCGGCGTGATGGCCGGGGACGCGGCCGAGATCCGCGGGGAGCTGCCGGTGATCCAGCAGTCGCTGGTCGAGGACCCGGCCGCGTCCGACGTCGGCGCCTGGGTGCTCGAGCAGGTCGCCGCCGTCCGCGCCGCGGTCTGAGCCCCGGGTGCGTGCCCGGGCAGCGCTGACCGTCGTACGGCGCGGCGGCCGCAGCGTCGTGACGACGCTGCGCGCGCAGGCGCCGCTGGCGCTGGTCCCCCGGCGCGGGACGGCCGGAGCCGCGAGCCGCGCCGCGCAGGTGCACCTGGTCGGGTCGGCGTCGACCCCGCTGATCGGTGACGACGTCGAGCTGGAGGTCACCGTCGGGCCCGGTGCGGCGCTGAAGCTGGCCGGGGTCGCGGCGGCGGTCGCGCTCGCCGGGTCCGGACGCGCGAGCCGCACCGTGCTGCGTGCCCGCGTCGCCGACGGCGGGTCGCTGACCTACCGGCCGGAGCCGACGGTGGTCACCGCCCGCGCCGACCACGAGACCCTGCTCGACGTCGACCTCGCACCGACGGCGTCGCTGCGGGCTCGCGACGTGCTCGTCGCCGGGCGCAGCGGCGAGACCTCCGGCCGCTACCGCGGCACCGTCCGGGTCACCGAGGACGGGCTCCCGCTGCTGGTGCAGACCCAGGAGCTGGGCGACCCGCTGCTCGACGGCTCCCCCGCCCACCTCGCCGGACGACGCGTGCTGGGCACCGAGGTCGTGATCGGGCCCGCAGGCACCGGCCCGGTCGAGCCCGCCGCCGGTGACTGGTGGAGCGTCTCCCCGCTGGCCGTGCGCGGTGCGCTGGCCACCGCCGTCGCCGACGACGCGGTGACCGCCGGACACCGGCTCGCCGCGGCACTCGCCGTACTGGACGGCGAGGCCGCGGCGGCCGCTGTCTGACCGAGTGCTGCGCGGGTCAGGCCTGCGCGGGCAGCACGTACTCCCCGGTCTTGTCCGTGCTCAGGCACAGCGAGCACACGTACTCGCCGGGCTCCTTGCCACTGGCGGTCATGTCCGGGCGCTCCAGCTCCTGGTGGCACACCGAGCAGGGCAGCACCGCCGACGACGGGTTGCCGTGCTCGTCGAAGCGCGGCAGGTCGATGCCGTCGTCGGTGCGGCGCAGGTACCAGCGGCCCTTCGTCGCGACCGCCAGCACCGGCGGCAGCACGATGCCGAGCACGATCGCGACCAGCGGCGAGTACGGCTGGATGCCGTCGCCGAGGCCACCGAAGAACGCCAGGATCGACACCCCGCCCGCCACGAGCAGCGACACGAAGCCGACCGGGTTGACCGGGTGCAGCATGCCGCGGCGGAACTCGGGCACCTTCGGCGAGATCTTCAGCAGGTACTTGTTGACCACGATGTCGGTCGCGACGACCACGATCCAGGCGATGCCCATGTTGGCGTAGAAACCGAGGATGGTGTTGAGGAAGTCGAACATGTTCGCCTCCATCAGCACCAGCGCGATCACCAGGTTGACGGCCAGGAACACCAGCCGTCCCGGGTAGCTGCGGGTGGCCCGGGTGAAGGAGTTCGTCCAGGCCAGCGAACCCGAGTAGGCGTTCGTGACGTTGATCTTGATCTGGCTGATGACGACCAGGATCACCGCCAGCGTCACGGCCAGCCAGGCAGGCATCAGGTCCTGGTAGATCAGCAGGAACTGGTGCACGGGCTCGTTCGCGACAGCCGCGCCGTCGGCGGTGTGTGCGATCAGGTAGACGGCCAGGAACAGGCCGACGGCCTGCTTCGCGGCGCCGAACAGCACCCAGCCCGGCCCGGCGAGCAGCGTCGCGGTCCACCAGCGGCGCGCGTTGTCCGGGGTCTTCGGCGGCATGAACCGCAGGTAGTCGATCTGTTCGGCGATCTGCGCGATCAGCGACAGGCAGACACCGGCGGCCAGCATGACCGAGCCGACGCTCGCCGCGCCCTGGCCCTTCTCCCCCCGGTAGGCGAAGAACGTGCCGAGCGAGTCCGGGTGCGCGATCAGCAGGTAGGCGAACGGCAGCACCATCAGGACCAGCCACAACGGCGTCGTCCACACCTGCAGGGTCGACAGCAGCGACATCCCGTAGACGACCAGCGGGAAGATCACCACCGTCGAGATGATGTAGCCCAGCCACTTCGGCAGCCCGAGGCCCAGCTCGAGCCCCTGGGCCATGATCGAGCCCTCGAGCGCGAAGAAGATGAACGTGAACGTCGCGAAGATGACGTTGGTGACGATCGAGCCGTAGTACCCGAAGCCGCTGCCGCGGGTGATCAGGTCGAGGTCGAGGTTGTAGCGGGCGGCGTAGTACGCCACCGGCAGCCCGGTCGCGATGATCACCAGGGCGAACACCGCGATGCCCCACAGGGCGTTCACGGTGCCGTAGGCGATCCCGATGTTCGCACCGATCGAGAAGTCCGCCAGGTAGGCGATGCCGCCCAGCGCCGTCACCCCGACGACGCCCGGTGACCACCGCCGGTAGCTGCGCGGGGCGAACCGGAGGGTGTAGTCCTCCAGCGTCTCGCGTGCCGCACCCGCCGCCGGAGCGGCCGGCGCGCTCCGCGTGATCGCGGGATCCATCTCCTGGGTCATGGTTCTCCTCTCGGGTGTCCCCGGAGGACAGATGCTCCGTTCGCGATGGGCGGTCATGGGTTTCCCGGGTGTGACGTCTCGGTGACGCCCGAACCGGACGTAGCGGACTTTCGCGGCGGCACGTGACGGTGATCTTTCCGCTCACGACGAGTGCATGACGTCTGCTCCGGACGCGTGCGCGCGAGGGGGTCCAGGCGTCACCGTCACCGTCGGCGACGTCCGGCTCGGCCGGGCGAGGGAGCGCCACGGATCCGGCACGACCTTCGGCGAGGAGACACCGCATGACCCTGGACGAGCGGGGCACCGCGACCGCGGCGGGCACGCCCGGCACGAGCGCTGCGGCGACGAACCCGGCGCACGATCCCCGGCTCACCAACGCCGACCTCGCCCCGCTGCGGACCCGGACCTGGCGCACCTACAACTACGTCGCGTTCTGGATGTCCGACGTGCACTCCGTCGGCGGCTACGTGACCGCGGGCAGCCTGTTCGCGCTCGGGCTGGCCGCCTGGCAGGTGTTCGTCGCGCTGATCGTCGGGATCGGGCTGGTGTACCTGTTGTGCAACCTGGTCGCGCGGCCCAGCCAGGAGTCCGGGACGCCGTACCCGGTGGTGTGCCGGGCGTCGTTCGGCGTGCTCGGTGCCAACGTCCCGGCGATCATCCGCGGGCTGATCGCGGTGGCCTGGTACGGCATCCAGACCTACCTGGCGTCGCAGTCGGTGGTCGTCGTGCTGCTGAAGCTGTGGCCCTCGCTGGGTGCGATGGCCGCACCGGACAGCGGGATCGCGGGCCTGTCCGGGCTCGGCTGGATCGCGTTCCTGGCGATGTGGGCACTGCAGGCGGCGGTGTTCTGGCGCGGCATGGAGGCGATCCGGCGGTTCATCGACTTCTGCGGCCCGGCCGTCTACGTCGTCATGTTCGCCCTGGCCGGCTACCTGCTGTACCGCTCGAACTGGGACGTCGACCTGAACCTCTCGGCCACCTCGGTGACCGGCTGGGCCGCGGTCCCGGTGATGCTCGGCGCGGTCGCGCTGGTCGTGTCCTACTTCTCCGGCCCGATGCTCAACTACGGCGACTTCGCCCGCTACGCCGTCTCCTTCTCCGCCGTCCGGCGCGGGAACCTGATCGGGCTGCCGGTGAACTTCCTGGTGTTCGCGCTGCTGGTCGTCGTCACCTCGGCGGCGACGCTGCCTGTCTACGGCGAACTGATCACCGATCCGGTGGAGACCGTCGCGCACCTGGACAGCACCACCGCCGTCGTGCTCGGGGCACTGACCTTCATGATCGCGACGATCGGCATCAACATCGTCGCCAACTTCGTCTCCCCGGCCTTCGACTTCTCCAACGTCGCGCCCACGAGGATCAGCTGGCGCACCGGAGGGATGATCGCCGCGGTCGCCTCGGTGCTAATCACGCCGTGGAACCTCTACTCCTCACCCGAGGTCATCCACTACACGCTCGACACGCTCGGCGCGTTCATCGGCCCGCTCTACGGCGTGCTGATCGCCGACTACTACCTGGTGTCCAAGCGCCGGATCGACGTCGACGCGCTCTACACGCTGTCCCCGGACGGCCGCTACCACTACCGCCGCGGCTACAACCCGGTCGCGATCGCGGTGACCGTCGTCGGGGCCACCGCGGCGATGCTGCTGGTGCTGCTCGGCTCGGCCGACGCCGCGGCGTACTCCTGGTTCGTCGGTGCGGTGCTCGCATTCGTCCTGCACGCGGTGCTCTCCCGGAGCCGGGCACGCGCCGCCGCCTGACCCGTCCTCGCCGATGCGCCCGGTCCCGCCCCGCGGAGCCGGGCGCATCGGCGCTTGACACCCCGGCGGCGGCGTCGAAGACTGCACTGTGCGCGGAACCACAGTTCCGCGATACGGAATCTGCGCAGGAAGCAGGCACGATGCACGACGCCGTTCCCCTCGACCGGTTCAACGCCGCCACCGCCGCCGAGCTCGACGAGCTGCTCCGGGCGTGCGTGTCCTCCCCCGCCTGGGCCGAGCGCATCCTCGCGGGCCGACCCTACGGCTCCATCGACGACCTGGTCGCCGCGGGCGAGAAGGCCGTGCGCGACCTGGACACCGGCGAGGTCGACGCGGCGCTGGCCGGGCACCCGCGGATCGGGGAGCGCACCGAGCGGTCGTCGTTCTCCGCCGACGAGCAGGCCGGGGTGCGGCGGTCCTCCGGCCAGGCCTGCGTGGACGGGGGCTCGTCCGGCCAGGGCTCGCCGGGCTCGGACTCCCCCGGCCCGGGTGACGACACCGCCGCCCGCCTCGCCGACGGCAACGCCCGCTACGAGGACCGGTTCGGGTACGTCTTCCTGATCCGCGCCGCAGGCCGCGACGCCGAGGAGATCCTCGCCGAGCTGGAGCGCCGCCTCGGCAACGACCCCGCCGCCGAACGCGCCGAGGCCGCCGGGCAGCTCGCGGAGATCACCGCGCTGCGCCTGCGCCGGGTGGTGACCCCGTGAGCAGCTTCTCCACCCACGTCCTCGACGCCGCCGCAGGCGCGCCCGCCACAGGCGTCCCGGTGACCCTCACCCGGGTGGACGGGCCCACGAGCACCGTCCTGGCCTCCGGCACCACCGACGACGACGGCCGCTGGCGCGCACCGGAGTCCGCCGCGCTCACCGCCGGGGTGCTGCACCGCATCACCTTCGAGACCCCGAGCGACTTCTTCCCGGAGGTGTCGATCGCGTTCCGCCCCCAGCGCACCGACCGCCACCACCACGTGCCGCTGCTCCTCTCGCCGTACTCCTACTCCACCTACCTCGGGAGCTGACCCATGCCCGTCCTCGGCCACACGCAGTACGGCAAGGCGGAGGTCCGCGTCGTGCGGATCTTCCGGGACACCGACACCCACGAGCTCGCCGACCACAACGTCTCGGTAGCACTGTCCGGCGAGTTCGCCGACACCCACCTGACCGGCGACAACACCCGGGTCCTGACCACCGACGCCATCAAGAACACGATCAACGCCTTCGCGAAGGAGGCCGGGGACGCGGTCCGTACCCCGGAGCTGTTCGGCCTGGAGCTGGCCCGGCACTTCACCGAGGTGCCGCAGGTGGAACGCGCCCGGGTGCGGATCGAGACCTATCCGTGGACGCGTCTGGAGCACGGCGAGACGCCGCACCCGCACGCATTCGCCCGCGACGGCAGCCACGTCCGCACCACCACCGTCACCCGCACCGCCGACGACGCCGAGTGGGTCGTCTCCGGGGTGGCGGGCCTGGTCGTGCTCAAGACGACCGACTCGGAGTTCCACGACTTCTACACCGACCGCTACACCACCCTGGCGCCGACGACCGACCGCGTGATGGCCACCGAGGTCACCTCGCAGTGGTGGCACGCCGAGCCGCCCGCGGACTGGAACCTCGCCTACTCCGCGGTGCTCGGCACGATGACCTCGGCCTTCGCCGGGCACCACTCCCGCGCGTTGCAGGAGACCCTCTACGAGATGGGCGTGCAGGTGCTCGGCGCGGAGCCGGGCATCGGCGAGATCCGGTTCTCACTGCCGAACAAGCACCACTTCCTGGTCGACCTCGCGCCGTTCGGGCTGAAGAACCCCGGCGAGGTCTTCCACGCCGACGACCGGCCCTACGGGCTGATCGAGGGCACCGTCCGGCGCGACGACACCCCCGACCCGGGCCCCGCGTTCGACCCCGGCCAGGGTTGGTGACCCCTCCCCGCCCCAAGATCGCCGCTTTGCCGGTGTTCCGTGCCGGATGGGGCACCGGACACCGGCAAACCGCTGATCATGCGGCCTCGGCGGCAGCGACGGCGTGCCGGATGCGGCGCACGACCATGTCCGGGCGGCGGTCCAGGTCGTCCCAGGTGAAGCGGAGCAGCCGCCACCCGGCCGCCACCAGCGCGTTGCCCTTGCGCCGGTCGTTGCGGAAGCGCTCCACGTCGACGTGCCACGCCCAGCCGTCGATCTCGACGGCGACCCGCTCGGCCGGGAACGCCACGTCGACCGCCCACTCCTCGAACGGCAGCGCCCGGACCCAGCCGTCGACCCCCGCCTGCCGGAGCAGGCCGAGCAGCCGTCGTTCCGCCGCGGAGTCGGCACGGTCGGCGGCCGCGACGAGCAGCTCCCCGGACCGGCGGCTGCCCCAGGATCCGAGCGTCCGGCAGTGGGCCTGGTGCAGCGCGTCGAAGGAGACCCACCGCTGAAGGGCACGGTCCAGGAACGTCGCACCGCCCGGCACCGCCGCCGCGGTCTGCAGGACCGTCAGCGGCGCCGAGGTGACCGCGACTCCGCGATGGCGGCCGACGTCGATCGGCGCCAGGTCCCGGCCGCGGACCCGCACTCCGCTGCGAGACGGCCGGTCGGTCCGGCGCGGCAGGGTCAGCTCGATCCGTTCCGGCGGCCGCTCCCACATTCCCAGCCAGTACGCCGCGGCGATCCCGCTGACCACGGCGTCGTCACCTCCCCACAGCGCGGCCGCGCGAACCCGGCCGTCGGCGGTCAGCCGGTGGCCCGCGACGAGGTAGACGCCGGGGTGCAGCTCCCGCCACCCTCCGGCGCCCCGGCGACGGGCGATCGTGCGGGTCGAGACACCGCACGCGAGGGCCTGCCGCCGTGCCACGACGCCGTCCTGCCGCGCGACGAGGTCGACGAGGTCCATCCGGGGAGCGTGCACATCCCGGCGTCCGGGCACGCCCGATCCGGTCGCACCGTTCGCGATGGCGACCGATGATCAGCGGATTGCCGGTCTCCGGTGCCACATCCGGCACCGAACACCGGCAATCCGCTGATCATGGTGCGCGGAGCACCGCTCAGGCGCTGGCGGCGTCGTGCCGGGCCATCTCGTCGGTGAGCGCGTCGGCGGCGGAGCGCAGCAGCGGCACCGCGGAGGCGATGAGGTCGTCGGTCATCCGGGTGGTCGGGCCGGAGATCGAGACGGCGGCGGGCAGCGGCCCGTCCAGGGCGACGGCGACGCAGCGGACCCCGAGCTCCTGCTCCCCCTCGTCGAGGGCGTAGCCGAGCGCGCGGACCTCGTCGATCTCGGCAGCGAACACGCCCACGTCGGTGATCGTCTGGTCGGTGTGGGCGACCATGTCGGTGTGCCGCAGGACGTCGCGGACCTTGTCGTCGGGCATCCGCGCCAGCAGCGCCTTGCCGACGGCCGTGCAGTGCGGCGAGACGCGGCGGCCGACCTCGGTGAACATCCGCATCGAGTGCCGACCGGGCTCCTGGGCCACGTAGACGATCTGGGTGCCCTCCAGTAGCGCGAGGTTGGCGCTCTCCCCCAGCGCGTCGACGAGCTCGACCAGCCGCGGCCGCGCCCACGTCCCGACCAGCCGGCCCGCGGTGTCGCCGATCCGGACGAGCCGGGGCCCGAGGGCGTACTCCCGCGGTGACTGCTGGCGGACGTACCCGCGCCCGGCCAGGGTCCGGACGAGCCGGTGGATCGTCGGCAGCGGGAGCCCGGACGTCGCGGCCAGGTCGGACAGGCTGACGGTGCCGCCGGCGTCGGCCATGGCCTCGAGCAGGTCGACAGCCCGCTCGACGGCCTGGACGGTGCCGGAACGGGCCGGCGCGGTCTCCGAGGGGGCCGCACCGGCGTCGTCGCCGGACTCGCTGTTCCGCATGACGGAAAGTCTAGCCGTGATCCGGGTCATGCTGCGGGACCTCCCCGCCCCCGGGGAGCCGCTCGACCGCGCCCCGGCGCAGCAGCCGTCCGCGCGGCGTCCCGGTCACGTCGACGTCGGCACCGGCCAGGATCGTGCGGCGCACCACCCCGGACAGCGACCGGCCGGAGTAGGCGCTGACCTTGTTCTTGTGCAGCAACCGATCCGGGTCGACGACGTACGCGGCGTCCGGTGCGAAGACGGTCAGGTCCGCGTCGTAGCCGAGTGCGATCCGGCCCTTGCTCGTCAGCCCGACCAGGTCCGCGGGCTTCGACGCCATCCACTGCACGACCTGCTGCAGCCCGATCCCCCGCCGGCGTGCCTCGCTCCACACCAGTGACAGCCCCAGCTGCAGCGACGACACCCCGCCCCAGGCCTGCCCGAAGTCACCGGAGTCGAGCAGCTTCAGCTCCACCGTGGACGGCGAGTGGTCGGACACGATGCAGTCGATCGTGCCCTCCAGCAGCCCTTCCCACAGCAGCTCCCGGTTCGAGGCCTCACGGATCGGCGGGCAGCACTTGTGCGTGGTGGCGCCGTCGGGGATCTCCTCGGCGAACAACGTCAGGTAGTGCGGGCAGGTCTCGGCGGTGATCCGGACGCCGTCGCGCCGGGCCGAGGCGAGCATCGGCAGCGCGTCCGAGCTGGACACGTGCAGCACGTGTGCCCGGGAGCCGGTCCAGCGCGCCCGCTCGATGACCTCGGCGATCGCCAGGTTCTCCGCGCCGCGCGGACGCGAGGCAAGGAACGAGGAGTAGCGGGCCCCGTTCGCGGCCGGTGCCTTGTCGATCGACCGGGAGTCCTCGGCGTGCACGATCATGACGGCGTCGAACGTGACCAGCTCGGCCATGTCGCGTTCCATCTCGTCGGCGTCGAGCGGCGGGAACTCGTCGACCCCGGAGTGCAGCAGGAAGCACTTGAACCCGAACACGCCCTCGTCGTGCAGGCCGCGCAGGTCACCGATGTTGCCGGGCACCGCACCGCCCCAGAACCCGACGTCGACGTAGGCCTGGTCGGCGGCGACCTTGCGCTTGACCTCCAGCGCCCCGACGTCGACGGTCGGCGGGATCGAGTTCAGCGGCATGTCGACGATCGTGGTGACCCCGCCGGCCGCGGCGGCCCGGGTCGCCGACGCGAAGCCCTCCCACTCGGTGCGGCCGGGCTCGTTGACGTGCACGTGCGTGTCGACGAGCCCGGGCAGCAGCACCTCGTCGTCGGCGAGCTCCAGGACGCGGTCGCCCTCGAGGCCGTTGCCGAGCGGCTCGATCGCGACGATCCGCCCGGCACTCACCCCGACCTCGCGGGGCTGCTCACCGGCCGTGGTCATCACACGGCGCGCGCGGACCACCAGGTCGAAGCGTTCGTGGTCGTGGCTCATGGGGTGTCCTCTCCCGCGGCCGGGGCGGGCCGCGCGGTCACGGCGGCCGGGACGTCGTCGTCCCCGGCGGGCCGGTCGGATCGGGTCTCGGACCGGGTCAGGGCGGACACGGCCGCGGTGACCAGGATGTTCACCACCAGCGCGACGACGCCGACGTTGAGGTGGCCGAGCGCGGCGGGCAGGAACGGGAGCAGCTGCCCGGTGTTGATCTTGCCGAGGGTCAGCCAGGTGACCACGACGACGCCGACGACCATCCCGGCCCCGGCGCCCCAGCGGGTCACCGGGTTGCGGCGCAGCAGGCTCGCGAGCACCGCGGGCAGCAACTGGGTGACGAACGCGTAGCCCAGGAGCAGCAGGTTCACGATCGCCGAGCCGCCCTGGAAGGTCAGGTAGAGCACGATCGCGGTGACCACCGGGACGAGGATCTTCGCGAGCCGGCCGACCTCGGCGTCGGTGGCGCTCGGGCGGACGAACTCGCGGTAGACGTTCTGCGCGAGCATCGTCGCCGACGTGGTCAGCAGCATCGCGCCGGGGACCAGCGCGCAGAACAGCCCGGCCGCACCGACCAGGCCGACCACCACCGGCGGCAGCGACTCCCGCGCGACCCGCAGCAGCGACAGGTCGCCCTGCGCCAGTCCGGGGACCGCGACCGACGCGGTGAGCCCGACGAAGATCACGAACAGCAGGATCAGCTGGTAGAGCGGCAGGAACATGGCGTTGCGCCGGAAGGTCTGCTCGTCCTTCGCGGCGTAGACCGCGCCGAAGTAGTGCGGCCACATGAAGAAGCCGAGCGCGGAGAGCAGCACCGAGGTGAGGAACCATCCGGTGTCGTGCGAGGCGTCGGCGAGAGCGAGGAAGCCGGGCTTCGCGGTCTCGACGGTGTCGAACATGGTCCCGAGGCCGCCGAAGAAGTGGACCGGGATGTAGATCCCGATCGCCACCACGACCACCAGCACCAGGATGTCCTTGAGCACCGCGTTCCAGGCGGCCGAGTGGATCCCGGCGACGATCACGTAGGCGGCCAGCACGATCGCGCCGATCCAGATCGCCGCGGTACTCGACAGCGCGCCGTAGCTGGTCTCCTCGACGATGATCCCGAGACCGGTGAGCTGGAGCTGCAGGTAGGGCACCATCGCGACGACGCCGATGATCGACACGAGCAGCCCGAGGCCGCGGCTGCGGTACTTGCGCACGAACCAGTCGGGCTGGGAGACCAGCCGCTCGCGGGCGGCGTAGCGCCAGATCGCCGGGGCCAGCCAGTAGGACATGACGTAGGCCAGGGCGCCGTAGCAGAGGATGTAGTAGGAGGCGCCGCCGTAGCTGTAGGCGTAGCCGCTGGCGCCCAGGAACGTGAACGTCGTGTAGATCTCGCCGGCGAGCAGCAGGAACACCAGGACCGAGCCGAACCCGCGGCCGCCGACGCTCCACTGCTCCAGGTCCATGTCCTTGCCGCGGCGCGACAGCAGGCCGAGCGCGAACGCCGCGACCAGGAACAGCACGAGCACGATCGGTGCGACGATCATCGGCGGGCACCCGCCTCGGGGTCACGGGTCCGGTTGACCGGGTCGGTGACGTAGACCAGCGACATGCAGACCGCGGTCAGCACCACCCAGGTGACCACCCAGAACAGCAGGAACGGCAGCCCCAGGACGTAGGGCTCGACGCGGTTCGCGAACGGTACGCCGCCGAGGAAGCCCAGCCAGGGCAGGACGGCGAGGCCGAACCGCAGGCCGCGGCCGGAGCCACGGCGCCTGCGCTCGGGTGGGACGTCGGTGTCGGTCATGTCGCCTCTCCCCCGGCCAGCGGGAACCCGCTGATCCTCTTCGGTCGTGGTGCGGCGTAGGTCCGCACCTTCGACGTCGTCAGTCCTTGGCGTACCAGCGACTCGGCGACGGTGACCGCCGCCGGTACCCCGTCGACCACGGGCACGCCGGTCTCGGCGCGCACGTGGTCCTCCAGCCCCGCCATCCCGCCGCAGCCGAGGCAGATCACCTCGGCCCGGTCCTCGTCGATGGCCAGCCGAGCCTGCTCCACGATCGCCGCGACCGCACGCTGCGGCTCCTGTTCCAGCTCCAGCACCGCCAGCCCGGAGGCGCGCACCGAAGCACAGCGCCGGTCCAGCCCGGCCAGCAGCAGCCGGTCGGCGATCAGCGGGACCGTGCGGTCCAGCGTGGTCACCACCGAGTAGCGGTGCCCCAGGTACATCGCCGTCGCGGCGGCGGCCTCGGTGATGTCGACGACGGGCACGTCGAGCAGCTCCTGCAGCGCCTCGCGGCCGTGCTCGCCGTACCCGGCCTGCACGACGGCGTCGAAGGGCTCCCCGGCACGCAGCAGCCGGGACACCGCGTCGGCCATCCCGACGGCGGCCAGGTAGCTCTCGAGGTTGCCCTCCACCGACTCCGCACCGAACTCCGGCGTGATCCCGACGATCTCGGTGCCGGGAGCGGCGACGGCGCGGGCGGAGGCGACGATCGCCTCGGTGACCGAGGCGGTCGTGTTGACGTTGACGACGAGGATGCGCACGTGCGCCCTTTCCGGATCGGCTGGTCAGTGGCGGGAGGGTTCCACGGAGATCGACTCGCCGGACACCTGCTCGTGGTGTTCCCCACGCGGCGCGAGGGCCACGGTGAGCACCGCCCCCAGTGCGGCGCCGACGAACCAGGAGAACGGGGCGGCGTCCTCGAGCGCCGGGACGAAGCCCAGCGCCACGGCGATCGCCGCGGACGGCACGAACGCGACGACGGCGCGCACGTTCACCCCGCTGCGGTAGTGGTAGGTCGTCCCGGGCCGGTCGGTGTAGAGGCCGGGGACGTCGATCCGGCCGCGGCGCACCAGCCAGTAGTCGGCCGCGACGATGCCGAACAGCGGCCCGAGCAACGCGCCGAGCACACCCAGGAAGTAGACGATCACGACCGGCGAGTCGTAGAGGTTCCACGGCAGGATCACGACGCCGATCAGCGCGGCGACGATCCCGGCCCGGCGGAAGTCCAGCGTGCGCGGCATCAGGTTGGCCAGCGCGTAGCAGGGGGCGACGAAGTTGGCCATGAGGTTGACCGCGACCGTCAGGACCAGCAGCGCGGCCGAGGCGAGCAGCAGCAGCGGGGTGTTCGGGATGGTCCGGACGACGTCGGCCGGGCTCTCGATGGTCTGCCCGTCGATCGTCAGCTGCCCGCCCGCGAGCACGACGGCGATGGCCCCGAAGAACAACGAGTTCGGCAGGATGCCCCAGAAGTTGCCGCGCCGGATGGCCCGCGCCGACGTCGCACCGCGGGTGAAGTCGCAGAAGTTCAGCAGGAACGTGCCGTAGATCGCGGTCCACAGCGACGCCCCGGCCAGGATCTGCCACCACATCGCCCCGCCGGTGAGCGGCCGCGGCGGCGCGAGCGCGATCGAGGGCCCGGTGCGCGCCAGCATCCAGACCGCCAGCGCCAGCAGCGTCAGCAGCACGACCGGGCCGGCGAACGCCTCGTAGCGGCGGATGCCCTCCATGCCGCGCAGCAGGATCGCCACCTGGAGCACCCAGAGGGCGAGGAAGCAGACCCAGCCCAGCCCGGACAGCCCGAGGAACTCGACGGCGTCCCACGCCGCCGCACCGGGCGCGACGGCCAGCACCATCACCATGAGGACCTGGGTGGCGAGGTACGTCTGGATGCCGAACCAGGCGATCGCGACGACGCCGCGGATCAGCGCGGGCAGCTGCGCGCCCCGCACCCCGAACGCGATGCGGGACAGGACCGGGAACGGGACCCCTGTCCGCCGGCCCATCTCGCCGGACACGGTGAGCAGGACCAGCAGTCCCAGCGCACCGAGGCCGAGGGCGGCGAGGATCTGCCACCCGCCGAGGCCGAGCGCGAAGAGTCCGAGGACGAAGCCGTAGTTGCCGAGGCTGTGCACGTCGCCGGCCCAGAGGGTGAAGATGTTGTACGCCCGCCAGGTGCGTCCGGTCCGCGAGGTCGGCGCCAGGTCGGCGTTGTAGAGCCGCGGCTCGAGGCCGGGCGGAGCGTCGCCGGCCGGGCCGTCGCCCGCCTGCCGCGCAGCGGCCTCGGCGCCTCGGGTGATGTCGGGTCCCGCCATTGGGCTCCCTCACTCATATTCCGCGATGCGGAATTACGGTGTTGACTGGCGAAATAAAGCTAGGAGCCGTCCGCACCGCCGTCAAGGACCCGGAGGCGACGGATCCGCAGGTGATCGACACGCACGGCCGCCCGGCAGCACCCTTGACACCCGCCCCCACGTTCTGGTCCAGTTCTAATCGCAGTACGAAACGGTGCTTCCGCATCGTGAAATCAACATCACGAAACAAGCGAACGGAGATCGACAGGTGACCGCACTGTTCTGTTCCGGCGACGCCATGCGCGGCGGCCGGCTGCACCACAACGTGTCGGACCACCCCTTCCTCGGCGAGGTCCGCACCGCGCCGCACTACCGGATGTTCTCCGTCCGCGACGAGTTCCCCGCCCTGGTCGAGGACCCGACCGGCGGCGTGCCCCTGGCGGGCGAGATCTACGACGTCCCGCTGTCGGCGATCCGCACCGACTTCCTGCCGGACGAGCCGCCGGAGCTGGAGCTCACCGTCATCGAGCTCGACGACGGCCGCGACGTCCTCGCCGTCGGGCTGCGGCCCGGCGTGCAGGAGAACCAGGCCGGCGAGCTCACCGACATCACCCGGCACGCCGGGTGGCGGGCCTACCGGGGCCTGCCCGACCCGGTCTGAACCGGGTCACCGACCGCATCCGACCTCACCGTGGAGGCCGCCCGTGTCCCCGCATTCCTTCCCCCTGCCGCTGACGGTCAACTGCTCGATCGTCTTCGGTGACCGCCCGATGCTCGAACGCCCCGCCGCCGCCGCGGCGGCCGGGTTCGAGCGCGTCGAGTTCTGGTGGCCGTTCGACCGGTCCGTCCCGGCCGACGCCGACGTCGACGCGTTCGTCCGCGCCGTCCGCGACGCCGGGGTGACCCTCACCGGCCTCAACTTCGACGCCGGCGACATGCCCGGCGGCGAGCGCGGCATCTTGTCCGACCCGCGGCGGGCGACCGCGTTCGCCGACAACGTCGAGGTGGCCGTCGGCATCGGCGAGCAGCTCGGCACCCTCGGGTTCAACGCCCTGTACGGCAACCGGATCGAGGGCGTCGCCGCGCAGGAGCAGGACGAGCTCGCCCGGGAGAACCTCGCCCTGGCCGCCCGCGCCGCCGCCCGGATCGGCGCCGTCGCGCTGCTGGAGCCGGTCAGCGGCACCGCCGCCTACCCGATCACGACCGCCGCCGAGGCCGTCGCGGTGCTCGACGCCGTCGGCTCGCCGGACCTGAAGCTGCTGCTCGACGTCTACCACCTGGCCGTCAACGGCGACGACCCGTCCGCGGCGATCGAGCGCTACGCCGACCGGATCGGCCACGTCCAGATCGCCGACGCCCCGGGGCGCGGCGAGCCCGGCACCGGGGAGCTGCCGATCGCCGCGCTCGTCGAGCAGGTGAAGGCCGCCGGCTACACCGGCCCGGTCGCGCTGGAGTACAAGCCCACCACAGCCGCGCCGTTCGCGTGGCTGGACGCGTTCGAGGGAGCACGCGCATGAGCACGGTCGCCTTCATCGGTCTCGGGATCATGGGCGGGCCGATGGCCCGCCACCTCGCCGGAGCCGGGTACGACGTCGTCGGGTTCAACCGGAGCCCGGAGAAGACCGAGCAGCTGGTCGAGGCCGGGGGCCGGGCCGCGGACTCGGCGGCCGGTGCCGTCGACGGCGCCGACATCGTCGCGCTGATGCTGCCCGACTCCCCCGACGTCACCGACGTCGTGACCGGGGCGGTCTTCGACACCGCCAAGCCGGGCACGCTGATCGTCGACTTCTCCACGATCCGCCCGGACGTCGCCCGGGACCTGGCGCAGCAGGCCGCGGACCGCGGCCTGCGCATGATCGACGCGCCGGTCTCCGGCGGCCAGGCAGGCGCCGAGAACGCCGCCCTGTCGATCATGGTGGGTGGCGCCGACGCGGACGTGGCCGACGCCCGCCCGCTGCTCGACGTCGTCGGGAAAACCGTCGTCCATGTCGGGCCGGCCGGGGCAGGGCAGACCGTGAAGGCCGCGAACCAGCTGATCGTCGCGGGCAACATCGCGCTGCTCGCCGAGGCGGTCACGTTCCTGCAGGCGCACGGCGCCGACCTGCCCGCCGCGATCGAGGTGCTCGGCGGCGGGCTCGCCGGGTCGGCGGTGCTGAACCAGAAGGCGCAGAAGATGCTCGACGGCGACTTCGCGCCCGGCTTCCGGATCGACCTGCACCACAAGGACATGGGCATCGTCGCCGAGTCCGCGCGCCAGGCCGGCGTCGTGACGCCGGTGGCCGCGCTCGTCGCGCAGCTGGTGGCCGCGACCCGCGCCGCGGGCGACGGCGACCTGGACCACTCGGCGCTGCTGCGCACCGTCGCGAGGCTGAACGGGGCGAGCTCATGACGCGCATGCGGACCGTCGACGCGGTCGTGCGGATCATGGAGATCGAGGGCGCCACCCAGGCGTTCGGCGTGCCCGGTGCGGCGATCAACCCGCTCTACGCGGCCATGCGCCGCCGGGCAAGCGAGGGCGGGCCGGGCATCCGGCACGTGCTGGCCCGGCACGTCGAGGGTGCCTCGCACATGGCCGAGGGCTACACCCGCTCCGGGGCCGGGAACATCGGCGTCTGCATCGGGACGTCCGGTCCCGCGGGCACCGACATGGTCACCGGGCTGTACTCGGCGGCGGCGGACTCCACGCCGATCCTGGCGATCACCGGGCAGGCGCCGGTGGCCCGGCTGCACAAGGAGGACTTCCAGGCCGTCGACATCGCGGCCGTCGCGGCGCCGGTCACCAAGATGGCGATGACGGTGCTGGAGCCCGGGCAGGTGCCGGGGGCGTTCGCCCAGGCGTTCCACCTGATGCGTTCCGGGCGGCCGGGCCCGGTGCTGATCGACCTGCCGGTCGACGTGCAGCAGGCCGAGATCGACTTCGACCCGGACACCTACGAGCCGCTGCCGGTGCACCGTCCAGCGGCGACGCAGGCGCAGGCGTCGAAGATCCTCGACATGCTGGCCGCCGGGGAGCGGCCGCTGATCGTCGCCGGAGGCGGGGTGATCAACGCCGACGCCTCCGCCGAGCTGGTGGAGCTGGCCGAGATCCTCGGCGTGCCGGTCGTGCCGACCCTGATGGGCTGGGGCGCGATCCCCGACGACCACCCGCTCGCGGCCGGGATGGTGGGGCTGCAGACAGCGCACCGCTACGGCAACGCGAGCTTCCTGGCCTCCGACGTCGTCGTCGGGATCGGGAACCGGTGGGCCAACCGGCACACCGGCGGGCTCGACACCTACACCCGCGGGCGCACGTTCGTGCACGTCGACATCGAGCCGACCCAGATCGGGCGGGTGTTCGCCCCGGACTACGGCGTCGTCTCCGACGCCGGGGCGGCGCTGCGGGTACTGCTCGACGAGGCCCGCCGCCGGCGCGACGCCGGGACGCTGCCGGACCGCACCGCGTGGGCCGAGGCGTGCCGGGAGCGGAAGGCGACGATGCTGCGCCGCACCCACTTCACCGACATCCCGATCAAGCCGCAGCGGGTGTACGAGGAGATGAACCGGGTGTTCGGCCCGGAGACCCGCTACGTGACGGCGATCGGGCTGTCCCAGATCGCGGCCGGCCAGTTCCTGCACGTCTACCGGCCGCGGCACTGGGTGAACTGCGGTCAGGCGGGGCCGCTGGGCTGGACGATCCCGGCCGCGCTGGGCGCCTCGGTCGCGGACCCGTCGTCGCCGGTCGTCGCGATCTCCGGGGACTACGACTTCCAGTTCATGCTCGAGGAGCTGGCCGTCGGGGCGCAGTTCTCGATCCCCTACGTGCACGTCGTGGTCAACAACTCCTACCTGGGGCTGATCCGGCAGGCGCAGCGGGCGTTCGAGATGGACTTCCAGGTGCAGCTCGGCTTCGACAACCTCAACGCCGACCCCGACGGTGACCTGCCGAAGGGCTACGGCGTCGACCACGTCCGCGTCGCCGAGGGGCTGGGGTGCGTCGGGCTGCGGGTCACCGACCCGGAGCTGCTGGAGGGCGCGTTGCGCCGGGCCGGTGAGCTGGCCCGCGAGCACAAGGTGCCGGTCGTCGTGGAGATCGTGCTGGCGCGGGTCACGAACATCGCGATGAGCGGCGGCGAGATCGACGCCGTCACCGAGTTCGAGGCCCTCGCGACCGGGCCGGAGGACGCGCCCACGTCGGTGGCGGGCCTGCCGTGACTCCGATCCTGCTCGCCCCGGACAAGTTCAAGGGCTCGCTCGACGCGGCCGGAGTGGCCGCGGCCCTGGCCGCCGGGATCGCCGAGGCCGACCCGGGCCGCGAGGTCCGGTGCTGCCCGGTCGCCGACGGCGGCGAGGGCACCGTGGCCGCCGCGCTCGCGGCGGGCTGGACGCCGGTCTCCGTGCCGGCGTCCGGCCCGACCGGGCGATGTCTCACCGCGACCTACGCCCGCCGGGACGGCACCGCGCTGGTGGAGCTGGCGGCCACGTCCGGGCTGGGGGTGCTGCCGTGCGGGGTGCTCGACCCGCTCGGGGCGGGCACCGAGGGCCTGGGCACGGTGATCGCGCACGCGCTCGACGCAGGGGCGACCGAGATCGTCGTCGGTCTCGGCGGGAGTGCGACGACCGACGGCGGCGCCGGGGTGCTGCGCGGCCTGGGTGCCCGCGTGCTCGACGCCGACGGCCGGGACCTGCCGCCCGGTGGGGCGGCGCTGGGTGCAGCGGACCGGCTGGACCTCACCGGGCTGCACCCGCGGCTGGGTGCGGCCCGGATCGTGCTGGCCGCCGACGTCGACAACCCGTTGACCGGCCCGCACGGCGCGGCCGCCGTCTACGGGCCGCAGAAGGGCGCCACCCCGGTCCAGGTCGAGCTGCTCGACGCGGCCCTGGGCCGCTGGGCCGCCGTGCTGGCAGCCGCGGCGAGCCGCGCGCCCCGCACCACCCCGGCTGCGCTGCGCGGTGATGCCGGGTACGGGGCGGCGGGCGGGGCCGGGCTGGGGCTCATCGCCCTGGCCGGCGCCGTGCTGCGGCCGGGGGTGGGCACCGTCCTGGAGCTCACCGGTTTTCCGGAGGCGTTGCGCGGGGCGGGGCTCGTCGTCACCGGCGAGGGCCGCCTGGACGCGCAGACGTTGCACGGCAAGGCCCCGGCGGGCGTCGCGGCGGCGGCCCGGGACGCCGGGGTGCCGGTCGTCGCCGTCGCCGGGCAGGTGGCGCTGAGCCCGGACGAGGTCGCCGGCGCCGGGTTCGCCGCGGCGCACGCCCTGACCGACCTCGTCGACGACCCCGCCGACGCCATGACCCGCACGGCGGCGCTGCTGCGCGAGACCGGCCGCCGGATCGCCCGCGACGAGACCGCCGCTGCGGCGGTCCTGCCTGGTAAGGAGAAGACATGCCCGACCCGTCCCTGACCGATCTGGCCTCCCGCGTGCTCGGCGCGTCGGTGGTCGCCGCCAACGACGAGTTCTTCGCCCAGCGCGAGAACCTGATCACCGCGGCGCCGCCGCGGTTCGACCCGGACGAGTTCGGGCTCAAGGGCAAGGTCTACGACGGGTGGGAGACCCGCCGTCGTCGTGAGCCGGGGTTCGACTGGGCGCTCGTCCGGCTCGGCGCGGCGGGGGTGGTCGACCACGTGGTCGTCGACACGGCCTGGTTCAAGGGCAACTACCCGCCTGAGGTCTCGGTGGAGGCCGCCTCGGTGGAGGGCTACCCCTCGGCGGACGAGCTGGCCAAGGCGACCTGGCACGAGATCGTTCCGCGCTCGGCGTGCGCCGGGCACACCGAGAACGTCTACGACGTCGCCGACGACCGCCGCTTCACCCACGTCCGGCTGCTGATCCATCCCGACGGCGGCGTCGCCCGGCTCCGGGTGCTCGGCCGGGTGCTGCCGGACCCGCGGTTCCTCGACGGCACCGTCGACCTGCTGGCCACCGAGAACGGCGGCTACGTCACCGGCTGCTCGGACGAGTTCTACTCCTCGCCCGCCAACATGATCGCGCCCGGGAAGGCACGGCACATGGGTGAGGGCTGGGAGAACGCGCGCCGGCGCGACGGCGGCAACGACTGGGTCGAGTTCGCCTTGGCCGCGGCAGGCGTGCCGCGCCATGTCGAGGTGGACACGACCTGGTTCGTCGGGAACGCACCCGGCTGGGTGACGGTGAGCGTGCGCGACGACCGCGCCGCGGACGCGGCGTGGCGGCCGCTGCTGGAGCGTGAGCCGGTGCAGCCGGACACCCGGCACCGGTTCCTGCTGCCCGACGCGGGCGCCGCCACGCACCTGCGCCTGGACGTGTTCCCGGACGGTGGGCTGTCCCGGCTGCGGCTGCCCGGCGAGCTCGACGCGACGTCGGCCGAGCAGCTGCGGCGGACGTGGCTCGCGGCGCTGCCGGAGGAGCATCGCGAGCGTCTGTGACCTCGGGCGCGCGACCGCCTGCCTGCGCCGGTGACTGTGACTGTGACGACCTGCTACGGCCTGCGACGAGCAGGAGGTGGCGAGGGCGGCTGCCCGGGCCGTGCCGGACGGCCCGGGTGGACGCCGCCGCGGGCGAGCGCGACCAGCATCTCGACGATCGCGTCGACCGACGGGTAACGACCCTCGGGCAGCGGGACGAGCTGGTGGCGGACCACGCCACTCACCCCCCACGCCTCGGCCTCGGCGAGGATCTGCCAGCGGGCGGCGGGCCAGTGCAGGCCGGCGAGCACGCGGCGCAGGTTGTGCCGGAGGCGTTCGACCTCCTGCGCGGGGTCGGGCGGACCGGCGGGACGCCGCGGCGCCGGGCGGAACGTACGGGGCGCCGGGTGGACCGTCGGCGCAGGTCCGATCGCGGCGGGGGACGTCGGCCCGGCCGGGGCGGGGGTCCCGGGCCGACGTGCTGCGGGGGCACTCACCCGTCAAGTGTGGGGCACGCCACATTGACCCGCCACCCCAGGGGGAGTATCGGAGCCCTCCGGTCAGGCGCGGCGGCGCCCCGACCACTCGGGTTCCACTGCGGCCCAGCCCAGTTCCCACGCCCGGTCCAGCCGCGTGCCCGTCCAGCGGACACCTCCCCGCCAGCACAGGGCCAGCAGCAGACTCGAGCCGACGAGCGTCAGCAGCCCGGCGGTGACCGCGACGACGATCGCGTCGCCGTCGGTGGTCGGCGGGGCCGTGAGGGCACCGCTGCGGTCGGTCCACAGCAGCACCTGGTCGCCGACGTCGGAGAACGCACCGAGCGCGGTGTCACCGGTGCGCGGGCGTCCGTCCGGCCCGGGCCAGCTCACCGTCGCCGCCTGCTGCCCGGCCTGCAGGTCCGCGAGCGAGGAGGCCCTGTGGACGACGACGCCGCGGACCGGGATCCGGGTGCCCTTCTCCGCGGCCGCACGCTCGTGCACCGGCTCGTACGACGACCAGGCCGCGAGCGCCGCCAGGACCAGGCCGCATGCCGCCACCAGCCCCAGGACGACGACGAGCACGTCACGCCAGCGGGTGGCGCGGCGGTGCATGCGGACGGCCTCGGACACCGCTGCGTGCGGTCCGTCGGTGCGGCCGGGCCCGGGTCCGGTTCGCATGCAGTCCTCCTGCCGTTCACAGCCGCCTCGGTCCGGCGACCACCTGTGGGCGTGGTCCGACGTCCTGACTACCCGGTGGTAGCGCGTGGTGATGCACCGGTGCGGCCGATATCACGCCGGTGGACGTACCGCCCGCCCGTTCGCCCGTTCGGCGCGGCGTTCGATCCGTTCGCCGCGCCGCCCCACCAGGGGGCAACCCGGAGGATCCGGACACGTCTGCATCATCGAGACGCCACCCGCACGGGTGACGCGGCACAGCACACACGAACCGGCGGGTCCCCGGCCGCCGGACATGCGAGGAGTACCGATGCGCGAGCACCCCCGAGCCCGCCGGACCGTGATCGGCGCCCTCGTGCTGGCCGCCGGGATCGGCCTCAGCGGGACCGCCGTCGCGGCCACCGCCGAGTCCGGCCCCAGCAAGGCCGCCCGTGCGGCGTGGGCCGAGTCGGCCGCGCCCGGCACACCCTGCTCGGTGTCGGTGCGTGCGTGCGTGGACCTGGAGACCCGGCAGGCCTGGCTGGTCGACAAGGGCAAGGTCGTGCGCGGGCCGCTGCGGGTCACCATCGGCGGCAAGGGCCAGGAGACCCCGGTGGGGCACTCGTTCCGGGTGTACCGCAAGGAGCGCGACCACCGCAGCGGCGAGTACAAGGGCCCGGACGGGCGTCCGGCGCGGATGCCGTACACGGTGTTCTTCGCCGACGGCGGCGTCGCCTTCCACGGCGGCAACCTCAACCGCGCCTCGGCCGGCTGCGTGAAGCTGGGCCCGAAGGACGCGCCGGCGTTCTTCGACTTCCTGCAGGTCGGGGACAAGGTCCAGGTCGTGCACGGCTCGGTGGAGCGCAAGGAGCGGGCCAAGGCACACGGCGGACGGTGACGCGCATCCCTGGCACACCCCTACCCCCCAGGGGTACGGTGGAGGCGTAGTGCACGAGGGAGGACCGGCGTGAACGGATACCACGACGCCAAGGACGCGTACCTCAAGCGGATGAGCCGCATCGAGGGACAGGTCCGCGGGCTCACGAAGATGATCGAGTCGGACAAGTACTGCATCGACGTCCTGACCCAGATCTCGGCCGTGAACAAGGCGTTGGAGGCCGTCGCCCTCGGTCTGCTCGACGAGCACCTCAAGCACTGCGTGGCCGACGCCGTCGCCGAGGGCGGCGGCATGGCCGACGAGAAGATCAGCGAGGCCAGCGCCGCGATCGCACGGCTGGTCCGTTCCTGATCCGACCGCTCCCCCACGCGAGGAAGGACAGCCCATGAGCGCCGCCACCTACACCGTCACCGGCATGACCTGCCAGCACTGCGTCGCCTCGGTCACCGAGGAGGTCTCCGAGATCGACGGCGTCACCGCCGTCGACGTCGACCTGCCGACCGGCGCGGTCACCGTCACCAGCGATGCCCCCCTCTCCGACGACGCCGTCAAGGCCGCCGTCGAGGAGGCCGGCTACCAGCTGGCCTAGGAGGCCGCCGTGACCAGCGTCCAGCAGCGTGACGGCGCCCCGCAGCACGAGGTCGAGCTCGCCATCGGCGGGATGACCTGCGCCTCGTGCGCGAACCGCGTCGAACGCAAGCTCAACAAGCTCGACGGCGTCTCCGCCACCGTCAACTACGCCACCGAGAAGGCGACGGTCTCCACGCCGTCGGGGCTCGGCCTCGACCGGCTGGTCGAGACCGTCGAGGCGGCCGGCTACACCGCCACCCCCGCCGGTACCGGCGAGGACACCGACCCCGACGCCGAGGTCCGCTCGCTGCGGGACCGGCTCGCCGTCTCCGCGGTGCTGTCGGCGGTCGTGATCGTGCTGTCGATGGTGCCCGCCTGGCAGTTCACGAACTGGCAGTGGGCGGCGCTGGTACTGACCCTGCCCGTGTGGGCGTGGGCCGGCGCCCCGTTCCACCGGGCCGCACTCACCAACGCCCGGCACGGCGCCGCGACCATGGACACCCTGGTGTCGCTGGGGACGACGGCGGCGATGGGCTGGTCGCTCTACGCCCTGTTCCTGGGCACGGCAGGCATCCCCGGGATGCGGCACGCGTTCACGTTCACCATCGAGCGCACGCACCACGCCGACAGCATCTACCTCGAGGTCGTCGCGGGCGTCATCACGTTCGTGCTGGCCGGGCGCTGGGCCGAGGCCCGCGCCAAGCGCCGGGCCGGGGCCGCGCTGCGGGCGCTGCTGGAGCTGGGGGCGAAGGACGTCGCCGTCCTCGGCGACGACGGCACCGAGCACCGCGTGCCGGTCGAGCGGCTCGCCGTCGGCGACCGGTTCGTCGTGCGGCCCGGCGAGAAGATCGCCACCGACGGCGAGGTCGTCGAGGGGCGGTCCGCGGTCGACGCGTCGATGCTCACCGGCGAGTCGCTGCCGGTGGAGGTCGCGGCCGGGGACACGGTCGTCGGGGCCACGGTGAACGCCGGTGGCCGGCTGGTCGTGCGCGCCACCCGCGTCGGGTCCGGGACCCGGCTCGCGCAGATGGCCCGCCTGGTCGAGGACGCGCAGAGCGGCAAGGCCGCCGTGCAGCGCCTCGCCGACCGGATCTCCGGCATCTTCGTGCCGGTCGTCATCGTGCTGGCGCTGGGCACCCTGGCCGCCTGGCTGGTGCTCGACGGCGACGTCACCGCGGCGTTCACCGCCGCCGTCGCCGTACTGATCATCGCCTGCCCGTGCGCGCTCGGTCTCGCGACGCCGACGGCGCTGCTGGTCGGCACCGGCCGCGGCGCCCAGCTCGGCATCCTGATCAAGGGCCCGGAGGTGCTGGAGTCGACGCGGCGGGTGGACACCGTCGTGCTGGACAAGACCGGCACCGTCACCACCGGGACGATGACGCTGCACGGCGTCTACACACCCGACGCCGTGGGCGCCGCGGGCCTCGGGCACGCGGGGTCCGGGGACGCTACGGACCTCAGGGACGCGGGCTCCGTGGACGCTGCGAGCTCCGGGAACGCTGCGAGCTTCGAGGACGCTGCGGGCTCCGGCAGTGCCGCCGAGGTGGCCGAGGCGACCGCACTGCGGCTCGCCGGGGCGTTGGAGGCCGCGTCCGAGCACCCGGTCGCCGCCGCGATCGCCGCGGCCGCGGCCGAGCGGACCGGCCCGCTGCCCGCGGTCACCGGGTTCGCCAACCACCCCGGGCTCGGCGTCGAGGGCGTCGTCGACTCCCACGACGTGCTCGCCGGGCGCCCGCGGCTGCTCGCCGAGCACGGGATCGCCCTGACCGGTGAGCTGGCCGCGGCCGCCGAGCGGGAAGCCGCCGCCGGGCGCACCGCCGTCGCCGTGGCCTGGGACGGCGTCGCCCGCGCGGTGCTCGTCGTCGCCGACCGGATCAAGGACACCTCCGCGGAGGCCGTCGCCGGGTTCCGCGACCTGGGGATCACCCCGATGCTGCTGACCGGGGACAACCGGGCCGTCGCCGAGTCGGTGGCCCGCGAGGTCGGGATCGCCGCGGACGCCGTCGTCGCCGACGTGCTGCCGGAGGAGAAGCTGGCCGTCGTCGAACGGTTGCAGGGCGAGGGGAAGGTCGTCGCGATGGTCGGCGACGGCGTCAACGACGCCGCCGCCCTGGCCCGCGCCGACCTCGGACTGGCCATGGGCACCGGTACCGACGTGGCCATCGAGGCCTCGGACATCACCCTGGTGCGCGGCGACCTGCGCGCCGCGGTGGACGCGATCCGGCTGTCCCGCAAGACACTCGGCACGATCAAGAGCAACCTGTTCTGGGCGTTCGGCTACAACACCGCCGCGATCCCGCTGGCCGCGTTCGGGCTGCTCAACCCGATGCTCGCCGGTGCGGCGATGGCCGTCAGCTCGGTGTGCGTGGTGCTCAACAGCCTCCGGCTCCGCAGCTTCCGCGCACACGCCGTCTGATCGCCGGCCCAGGCGTCCGGCTGTCGTCGCGGCGCACCCCGCGCGGTCGCCCCCTGTCCACGCCGTCGCCGTGATCACCGATTCCGAGGGGTTCGGTGCCAGAAGTGGCACCGAACCCCTCGCAGCTGCCGATCATGGGCTCGGCGCCGCCACGCGCACCCGTCCGGCTCACAAGATCACCGTTCTGCCGGTGTCCGGTGCCACATACGGCACCGATCACCGGCAAACCGCCGATCATGGGCGGCTCCGGGCCATGGGCAGCCCATGATCACCACATCCGAGGGATCCGGTGCCGGAAGTGGCACCGGATCCCGCACGGCCGCTGATCATGGGCGCCGCGGTCAGCCGGCCAGCAGGACCTGGGTGCCCTCGGGGACCGCGTACGCCTCGGTGATCTTGTTCAGCTCGCCCTGGTAGTACAGGACCTGCAGGCCGAACACGAAGCAGAGCAGCAGGCCGATCACCGGGTTGCAGGTGACTGCGATCCCCGCGGAACGCTGGGCGGCGGCGATCCGGTTACCGGTGTTGTAGAACGAGATCAGCGTCGCGATGCCGGTCCAGCTCAGGAACAGCAGCACCAGCATCGGGCCCGCGACGGGCTGCGTGCGGCGCGGGTCGAAGTCCGCCATCTCGCGGTGGATCTTGTAGTACCAGACGAGGCTGTAGATCCCGAGTGTGATCAGCGGCAGGCCCAGCCACACGGCGACCGGGCCGCGGCACTTCATCGCGGCGCCGGTAGCGCCCCAGCCGGGTCCCGTCAGCTCGCCCGGCCGCCACGGCGCGACCTCGACGTCGCTGATCATGGACGCGCGGCAGCGCACGGGGAGGCCGGGCAGACGAGATCACCGTTCTGCCGGGCATCGGTGCCACGTCCGGCACCGGACACCGGCAGATCGCCGATCATGGGCAGCCCACGAGCCACCGGATCAACGCGGCAGAGGACGTCGCCGCCGGAGATGGGACCGAACCCCTCGTCGCGGCCGATCATGTACGGCGAGCGGCCCCGGACACGCGAACGGGCCGGGGCGCGAGCGAACTCGCGGCCCCGGCCCATCAGCTCGAGGTCCGGCCCGTCGACTCGCGGCCCGGCCCATCAGCTCGAGGTCCGGCCGATCAGCTCGCGGTCCGGCCCGTCGACTTGCCGCCCGGCCCATCAGCTCGCGGCCCCGGCCACCTGTGGTGGCGACGAGCGTCAGCTGGACGCGGCGGTCCGCCTCGGCAGGACCCATCCCGGACGCGGGAAGTGGCAGGTGTAGCCGTACGGGAACTTCTCCAGGTAGTCCTGGTGCTCCGGCTCGGCCTCCCAGAAGTCCCCGGCCGGCACGACGTCGGTGGTCACCCGGCCCGGCCAGAGACCGGAGGCGTCGACGTCGGCGATCGTGTCGAGAGCGACCTTCCGCTGCTCGTCGGTCAGGTAGAAGATCGCCGACCGGTAGCTGCGGCCGACGTCGTTGCCCTGCCGGTCCTTGGTCGACGGGTCGTGGATCTGGAAGAAGAACTCCAGGATGTCGCGGTAGGAGATCACCTCGGGGTCGAAGACGATCTCGACGGCCTCGGCGTGGTCGCCGTGGCGGCGGTACGTGGCGTTCGGCGTCCGGTCGTCGCCGGTGTAGCCGACGCGGGTGGACACGACCCCGGGACGCTTGCGGATCAGGTCCTGCACGCCCCAGAAGCACCCGCCCGCGAGTACGGCGGTCTCGGTCACGTCTGCACCTCCTGCTCTGTGGTTCCGCTCCGGTCAACACCACGACGTCCTGCGGTGTTCCGCCGCGGAGCCGACGAGAGATCCGTTACGCCGAGCATACGAGCGTCGGGGGACCTTCGGCCCTACGACGGGCTCCCCCGCCTGCCGACACTCGTCCCCGGACCGGCTCGCCCGCCTCGAGCGATGCCCCCGACCCGGGGCGGACGGGCCGGTCCTGCACGTCCGGGCCCCGCGCGGCGGCCGGCTCACTCCGTCGCAGGGACCGCGCCCTCGCCGGTGTCGTCCGAGTCCTCGGCCCCGGTCTCGTCCGCCGGGGGCGCGACCGACTCGTCGGCCGGCTCCGGGTCGGGCACCGTCGGGTCGTGCCGGTCGATCTGCTCGCCCAGGTAGCGCAGCAGCACCGCGACGACGGCAGCGACCGGCACCGCGAGGAACGCGCCGCCGATCCCGCCCAGCGAGCTGCCCGCGGTGACCCCGAGCAGCACGACCGCGCCGTGCAGCTTGAGGCTCTGCCCCTGCAGGAACGGCTGCAGGACGTTGCCCTCGAGCTGCTGCACGACCACGATCAGGATCAGCACCAGCAGAGCCGTCGTCAGGCCCTTGGTGACCAGCGCGATCAGCGCCGCGAGCGCCCCGGCGACCACCGCACCGACGATCGGGATGAACCCACCGAGGAAGGTCAGCACGGCCAGCGGCAGCGCCAGCGGGATGCCGAGGACCAGCAGCCCGATCCCGATCAGGATCGCGTCGATCGCGCTGACCAGGGCCTGTACCCGGATGAACCCGCCGAGCACCGCCCACATCCGGCCGAGCACCTCGGCGATGTGCCGGCCCGCGCGCGGCCCGACGACGCCGACCAGCCACGGCACGAACCGCGGGCCGTCCTTGACGAAGAAGAACGCCAGCACCAGGGCCAGGACCAGGTTCAGCAGCCCGGACGCGAACGCCGTCACCCCGGTCAGCACACCACCGGCGATCGAGCTCGCGGACTGCTGGAGCTGCTGGGTGCCCTGGTCGAGGATCTGGCCGAGCTGACCGTCGCCGAGGTTGAACGGCGGGCCCTCCAGCCAACCCCGGATCTGCCCGATCCCGGCGACGACGCCGTCGGCGATCTGCTGGGTCTGCTCGGCGACCGACGGTGCGATCGCCACGAAGATCCCCGCGACGACGCCCACGGCCACCAGCAGCACGATCGCCGCGGCCAGCGCGGCGGGCACCCCGCGCCGGATCAGCCAGCCCGCCGGGGGGCGCAGCACCGTGGTCAGCAGGATCGCCAGCACGATCGGCCAGACGATCGACCAGAACAGGCCGATCACGTAGCCGATGATCACCAGCCCGAGACAGATCAGTGCGAACCGCAGGCTCCAGCGGGCCAGCCAGGTGACGCCCGTCCCGATCGCCGCGCCGCGCGTCCGCTGCGCGCCGTCCTCCATCATCAGACCCCGTCCGGTGCTCGTGTGTGCTCCGGACGAACCCTATCCGCGGACGCCCGCTCCGGCTGCCGGCGCCACGGCGTCGGCCGTCACGGCCTCGTCGAGCCGCGGCGTCGCGATCCGCCGCGCGATGGACACCAGCTCCCCGGCCAGCAGCGGCAGCGGGTCCGCGGACGGCAGCACCAGCGCCACCGGCGCCTCCACGGGCAGGTCGTCCAGCGGGACGGTCGCCACCCCGGCGGGCCACGCCAGCGAGCGCGCCCACACCTCGGGCAGCACGCTCACCCAGCGCCCGGTCGCGACGTGCGAGACCAGCGCCACCAGCGAGTCGGTCTCCAGCCGCGGGGTGACCTCCATCCCACGGCGGGACAGGGCGTCGTCGAACAGCTCACGGCTGCGCATGCCCTTGTCCAACAGGCACATCGGCAGGTCCAGCAGGTCCTGCCACTCGGGCGGGTCCTTGCGGCCGGCGAGCAGTGCCGTGCCGGCGATGAGGACGAGGCGCTCGTCGTAGAGGTGCAGGACCTCGAGCTCGGCACCGGGGTTCTCCGGCGGGTGCACGATGGCCGCGTCCAGCTCCAGGCGCCGCAGCCGCTCGAGCAGCTCGCCCGAGCCGAGCCGGGTGTCGAGCCGGACCCGGACCAGCGGGTGCGCGGTGCACAGCGGGTCGGTGAGCAGGGTGGCGGTGCTCGTCGCGGCCGGGATGACTCCGAGGCGCAGCTGCCCGGTGAGACCGTCCTTGAGCGCCGCGACCTCCTGCTTGAGGGAGTCGTGGTCGGCGAGGATCCGGCGGGCCCACCGTACGAGCCGCTCCCCCTCCGGCGTCAGGCCGTCGAAGCGGTGGCCGCGCCGCACCAGGGGGACCTTGAGCTCGTGCTCGAGCTTGCGGATCGCCTCGGACAGGGCCGGCTGGGACACGTGACAGGCCTGCGCGGCGCGGGCGAAGTGCCGCTCGCGGGCCAACGCCACGAAGTACTCGAGCTGGCGGAACAGCATGCGTCATTCCACCACGCGCTAACGCGTCACCGCGCAGGGTCCTCGCCGCCGGGTCAGTGCTCCGCGGACGGCGAACCCCCCAGGTCACGCCCTGTGTCGGACACGCTCCGCACCTTCGGAGCCGATGCCCCTTCCGAAGCAGCAGATGCGGACTCGGAGTCCGTGAGGGAGCCCGCGGAGGACGGCGTCGTCGGGTACGACGAGGACTCCTCGGGAGGAGGGGGCGGCGACCCGCCGGAACCCCGGACGTGGCCGCGGCCACGGGCGGCACCGCGCTGGCGGACCTCCTCCTGGTGCGCGTGGCGGGTCCGCAGGATGCTGCTGGCCAGCGCGGCCAGGCCGACGATCACGACGCCGAGCACCGCCATGCTGACCAGCAGGACCGGGTAGGGCGCGGCACCGGAGCCGAGCGCGAGCAGCAGCGGCGTGAGCAGCCCGCCGTGTGCGAGACCCTGGTAGATCGAGGTCGCCGAGGACAGCCCGTCCTTCGGCGCGAGCCGCTCCATCTCGCGCAGCCCGGCGGCGAGCACCAGGCCGTAGCCCGACCCCAGCCAGGCGGCGGCGAACACCACCAGCCCCGGGGAGTCCCAGGCGGCGGCCCAGGCACCCACGCACAGCCCGATCACGACCATGATCAGCGCGAAGAGAATGGCCCGGGCGCTGCCCTCGCGGTCGATCCGGACCGCGATCGGCTGCGAGATGATCCCGACGCCGAGCGTCACCGCCGCGACGATCCCGCTGAACAGCGGGGCGTAGGACGCGACCTTGTCCGCGACCAGCGACGGCAGCACGACGTAGGCGACGGTGGCCGCGGCGAACACCGCGGGCCCGGCGGGCAGCACGATCCGGCGGAACCGCGGATGCCGGATGGCCTCCCAGTTCACACCCCGCTTGCCGTGCGGGACCAGATGCGGCGGGACGCCGTCGGGCAGACCGCGCAACGCGAAGTACGCACCGAGGGTCAGCGCCGCGTGCACCAGCACCGGGATGATCGCCGGGTAGGGCAGGAACTGCATCATGATCCCGGACGCCAGCGCACCGCCACCGAAACCTCCGGCGGCGGTCAGCGTGGCGCGGCGGGCGCCGGCCCCGGGCGGACCGTGGCCGACCGACAGCTCACCGACCCAGGCCGTGCCCGCGGAGAGGATCACCCCGCAGGACAGGCCGGTGACGAAGCGGCTGATGAAGACCGCGGTCTGGCCGAGCTCCCCGAACGGCGTGGCGGCGCTGAGCAGCAGGCTCGCGCAGCAGGACAGCAGCAACGCGTGCTTGACGATCTTGCGGCCGTGCCGGTTCGACGCAGGCCCACCCCAGAGCAGGGCCGGCAGCAGGCCCAGCAGGTAGATGCTGAACATGGCCGCGACCCGCAGGCTGGACCAGTGCTCGTCGAGGCGGTACACCGTGGCCATCGGCGTGAACTGGTTCACACCCCAGGCTCCGACGAACACAGCCATGGCGGCGCGTACCCACGGCCGTCCGGCTAACTGCAGCATTCTGCGGGCGGCCCTTTCCTCAGGAACGAATGAAGGATCGGGCGCCACGAGATCGCGCCCGATTTTCCGCGCGACCTCGGCAGCGCGCGCTTCCGACGGTATGGGCCGGACCGGTGCGCGTCAAAACGTTCTATCCGATACCCCGACAGGCCCCGCCTATGGCCGCAACTGCGGAACCGATCACGACTTCAACTCCGGAAATGCGTCGTCGCGCCACTCGGTGACAGCCACGCCCTCGGCGTCGTCGCGTTCGCGGGCCCGCAGTTCCACCCGCCGGATCTTTCCGGAGATCGTCTTGGGCAGCTCGGAGAACTCGAGCCGCCGCACCCGCAGGTACGGCGCCAGATTGTCGCGCGTATGCCGGAAGATCGCCAGTGCCGTTTCCCGATCGGGCGTGAAGCCGGGCGCGAGGGCCACGTAGGCCTTCGGGACGGCGAGGCGCACCGGGTCCGGCTGCGGCACGACCGCGGCCTCCAGCACCGCCGGGTGCTCGACGAGCACGCTCTCCAGCTCGAACGGCGAGATCTTGTAGTCGCTGGCCTTGAACACGTCGTCGGTGCGCCCGACGTAGAACAGGTAGCCGTCGTCGTCGCGGGTCGCGGTGTCGCCGGTGTGGTAGAAGCCGCCTGCCATCGCGTCGGCGGTGCGCTCTGGCATGTCCAGGTAGCCGGCCATGAGGCTCACCGGCCGCTGGGCGAGGTCGATGCAGATCTCGCCCTCGCGCTCGGAGACCTCCCCGGTGGCCTCGTCGACCAGGACCACCGGGACGCCCGGCAGCGGCCGGCCCATCGACCCGGGCTTCACGACCTGGCCGGGGGTGTTGCCGACCTGGGCGGTGGTCTCGGTCTGGCCGAACCCGTCGCGCAGGGTCAGCCCCCACTGCCGTCGCACCTGCTCGATGATCTCCGGGTTCAGCGGCTCCCCGGCCGCGATGACCTCGCGCAGCGACCCCGGGCCGCCGGACAGGTCGGCCTTGATCAGCATCCGCCACACCGTCGGCGGCGCACAGAACGTCGTGACGGCCTTCTCGCGGAGCTGGGCGAGCAGCGCCGCGGCGTCGAACCGGGCGTAGTTGTGGACGACGATCGTCGCCCCGGCGATCCACGGCGCGAAGAAGCAGCTCCAGGCGTGCTTGGCCCAGCCGGGCGAGCTGATGTTGAGGTGCACGTCGCCGGGGGCGATGCCCAGCCAGTACATCGTCGAGAGGTGCCCGACCGGGTAGGAGACCTGGGTGTGCTCGACGAGCTTCGGGCGGCTGGTGGTGCCGGAGGTGAAGTAGAGGAGCAGCCGGTCGTCCGGGGCGGTGCCGGGGTGCTCCAGCGCGGAGTCGTCGGGCGAGTCGACGTCGGTGTAGCCGGTCCAGCCGTCCGCGGAACCGCCCACGGCGATCGCCACCCGCCCGTCGAGCAGGCCGTCGAACTTCTCCGCGCACGCGACGTCGGCGACGACGAACCGCGCGCCGCCCCGCTCGAGGCGGTCGGGCAGGTCGACGGCGCCGAGTGCGGTGGTCGTCGGCATGATCACCGCGCCGAGCTTCATCACCGCGAGCATGGTCTCCCACAGCTCGACCCGGTTGCCCAGCATCACCAGCACACTGTCCCCGCGCCGCACGCCGAGACCGGCCAGGCCGCGGGCCAGCCGGTTCGACCGGCGGCGCAGCTCGTCGTAGGTCCAGGCGCCCTCGCTGCCGTCCTCCTCGACGATCCGCAGCGCGGTGCGGGTGTCGCCGTCGGCGATCACGTCGAACCAGTCGTGCGCCCACTGGAACGGACCGTCGAACTCCGGCCACCGGAAGTCGGCCACGGCCTTGTCGTACTCGTCGTGCTGGGCGACGAGCCGGTCCCGGGCGTCGCGATAGATCTCGTGGTTGGTGGCCGGCATCTGCTGCGCTCCTCGTCGAGCTCGGGCTACGGTCGCCGAGCAGCATGGTCGGGCCCGGGAGGACCGCGGTACCGACCGAAGTCGGTACGGCGCGAGGAGGCGACGGTGACGATCGATGCCGGTCCCCCGCGCCCGGACGTCCCCCACTCCGACGGCGCCGGCTCCGACGGCTCCGACGACGCCGTGCGCCGCGCCGTCGACGAGGTCCTGCCCCGTCACCTGGCCGAGTTCGGCCGCCGCACCGGACTGCCGGTGGTGTTCGGCGGCAGCACGCACGCCGTCGCCGGGGAACGGCAGCTCACGATCAGCCGGCTCAGCGGCACCTACGGCGAGTCGCTGCGGCTGCTCAACGTCGTCGCCGGGCGCGGCCTCGGCGGCGCGGCGATGGTCCGGGCGATCCCCTGCCGCGTCACCGACTACGCCTCCACCACCGGCATCACCCACGACTACGACCACGTCGTCGTGGGCCGCGAGCGGCTCACCTCGATCCTGGCCCAGCCGGTCGTCGTCGCCGGGGCGGTGCGGGCGGTGGTCTACGGCGCCGTGCGTGACGACGGCCCGATCGGCGACGTCGCCGTCCGCAACGCCGTTGCCGCGACCGCCCGCTTCGGCCACGAGGTCACCGGGCTGCTGGCCCGGCGGGCCCGGCCCGAACCCCTCGCGCCCACCGCGGCCGGGGCGCTCGACGAGCTGGCCGAGCTGGCCCGCAGCACCGGCGACCCCGCGCTGCGCGCCCGCCTCGCCCGGATCCACGACGAGCTGACCGGCCGTAACCTCTCTCCCGCACCGCAGCCGGGCGTTCCGGGCCCCTCGCTGACCCCGCGCGAGGTGCAGGCGCTGCGGCTGGTGGAGACCGGTGCGAGCAACGCCGAGATCGCCGCCGAGCTGGGGATCACCGTGGTGACGGTGAAGGCCTACCTGCACTCGGCCATGCGCAAGCTCGACGCAGGAAACCGGGTCCGGGCGGTCGTCACCGCGCGGACGGCCGGGCTGCTCTGAACGCGGGTCGGCTGTTCGGTTCCCCCGGACCCCGTTACACTCCGACGTCATGTCGCCGAGTGATGACACGTCGTTCCGGGTTGGGCGCGACCCCGACCTGGCCTTCGACGCGCTCGCCGACCCCATCCGCCGCCAGATCCTCGCGGTGCTGTCCGAGACCGAGTCCTGCAGCGCGGGCGAGCTGGCCGAGCAGATCACGACGGTCGGCCGCACGGCGGTGTCGACGCACCTGCGGGTGCTGCGCACGGCCGGGCTGGTCCAGGAGCGCCGCGAGGGCCGCTACCGGTACTACTCGATCGAGCCCGGTGGCGCCGCCGCCGATGTCATCGCGTTGCTGCGCACACTGTTCCGCTCCTCGCTGGACGACGCACGATCGGCCGCCGAGGACAGCGCGGCCCGGCCCGTGCGCGACGCCGCCGGATGACCCTGCGGGAGCAGAGGACACGCTGAGGTGGGCACGCTCGCGATCGGGGTGGACGAGTTCGCCGCCGTCGCGCCGAGCCTGGTGTTCGACCAGTTCGGCCGGGACGGGAGCGGCTGGCTGTTCGGTGCCGCCTGCGACCGCGTGGAGGTCGGTGCCGTGGTCACCCTGCGGGCCCCGCTCGGCGGCGGCCCGCCGGTCGAGATCCTCGGCCGGATCAGCGAGCTGCGCCGCCCGCGCTCGCTGACGATCACCCACGACCAGCCATGGCGGGGCCGGATCCGGCTGCGCTTCTCCCCCGCCCCCGGCGGCACCCGCATCCGGCTCGACGCCGAGATCGACGAGCAGGGCCTGGAGTGGCTGATGCGCCGGCGCGGGCACCCGGTGCGCGACCGGGAGCCGTCCGGGCCACGGCTCGGGGCGCTGACCAGCAGGTCCGGGTCGGGGAGCCTGTTCGCCGCGGCCGTCGGGAACGTCGCGGCACTGGCCGTCGACGAGATCAACGCCGCGGACGGCGTCGCGGGCCGGCCGGTCGAGCTGCTGCAGGGCGACGACGCGACCGACCCCGGCACCGGTGCGCTGGAAGCGCTGCGGCTGGCCCGCGCGGGTTGCCGGACGATCCTGCTGACGACGACCTCGGCGACCTACGACGCCGTGTCCGCCGCGCTGGAGGGCCAGGACGTCCTGGTCCTGCTGACCAACATGAACGAGGGCGGCGGCGAGTCCCGGCTACGGATCCGGCTCGGCGAGCGGCCGCAGACCCAGCTCCGCCGGGCCGCGGTCCCGCTGATGCGCTCGGCCGGCGGGCACCGCTGGTTCCTCGCAGGCAACGACTACGTGTGGCCGCGCACGGTCAACGCCATCGCCCGCGAGGTGCTGCCCGAGCAGGGCGCGACGCTGGTCGGCGAGAGCTACGCCGCACTGGGCGCCCGGGACTTCACCCCGCTGATCGAGCGGATCGCCGCGTCCGGCGCGGACATCGTGCTGAACACCTTCGTCGGCGCCGACGGGGCCGCGTTCGAACGCCAGTGCCACGCGATGGGACTGCGGGACAGCGCGATCAGCCTCGCCCCTGCGATGGACGAGGCATCCCTGGAACGCATCGGCGCCGACGCCGCGACCGGCATCCACGGCGTCTCCGGCTACTTCCAGCACCTGCAGACCGAGCGGAACGGGACGCTGCTGGAGCGCTACCGGGAGGCCTTCGGCCCGTGGGCTCCCCCGCTGTCGTCGCTGTCGGAGTCGATGTTCGAGGCGATCCACGTGTGGGCCGCCGCGGCACGCAAGGCCGGTGGCGTCGACCCGTACGCGGTGGCCGACGCGATCCGGCACGGCCGGTTCGAGGTGCCCCGCGGCACCATCTGCATCGACGGCGCCGACCACGCCGACCGGCACCTGCACCTGGCCACGGCCCGGGGCGGGACGTTCGTCGCGATGACCGACTCCGGGCGACGCCGGTAACGGCGACCGGTCGTTCCGTGTTTCGATCTTGTCAATGCGTCGCTATCCATTGACATGACCATCTTCGCTTCCTAGCTTTCACGCATCCACGGATGTGAGGAGAGCCGCTCGATGGCAGCACCGAACCCGATACCTCCCCCCGACGGGGCCGCGATCGCAGCGCTGAACGAGCACTACGCCTTCGGGCTGTCCGAGGCCGAGCAGGCCGAGTTCGGCCCGGCCGTCGCCGCGACGCTGGCCGCGTCCGAGCGCGTCGAGGAGCTCTACCGGCAGAGCGCGCCGCAGGCGCCGCACCGGGAGTGGAGCGAGCCCGCGGACAACCCGCTCGGCGGCTGGTACGTCACCACGTCGGTCGCCGGAGCCGCCGAGGGCCCGCTGGCCGGGCGCACGGTCGCGCTGAAGGACAACATCTCCCTGGCCGGCGTGCCGATGACCAACGGCTCGCGCACCGTCGAGGGCTTCGTCCCGCTGCGCGACGCCACGGTCGCGACCCGGCTGCTCGAGGCCGGGGCGACGATCACCGGCAAGGCGGTCTGCGAGGACCTGTGCTTCTCCGGTGCGAGCTTCACCTCGCAGCCGGAGCCGGTGCGCAACCCCTGGGACCCGTCGCGCAACTCCGGCGGCTCGTCCAGCGGCAGCGCGGCGCTGGTCGGCAGCGGCGCCGTCGACCTCGCCGTCGGCGGCGACCAGGGCGGGTCGATCCGGATCCCCAGCTCGTTCTGCGGGACGGTGGGCCACAAGCCGACCCACGGCCTGGTGCCCTACACCGGCGCGTTCCCGATCGAGTCCACGATCGACCACCTCGGCCCGATCGCCCGCACCGTGTCCGACGCGGCGCTGATGCTGAACGTGCTGGCCGGTGTCGACGGCTACGACGCGCGCCAGCCCACCGTCGTCGACGAGGTCGACTACCTCGCGACGCTCGGCGAGTCGGCGTCCGGGCTGCGGGTCGGCGTCGTGACCGAGGGCTTCGGCCGGCCGGAGAGCGACCCGGCCGTCGACGAGGCCGTCCGCGACGCCGTCGAGACGCTGCGCGGCGCCGGGCTGACCGCCGAGGACGTGTCGATCCCCTGGCACCTCGACGGGTTCGCGGTCTGGAACGTCATCGCCACCGAGGGCGCGGCGTACCAGATGCTCGACGGCAACGCCTACGGCCAGAACTACGACGCGCTCTACGACCCGGAGCTCGTCGCGCACTACGCACGGCAGCGGATCGAGCGGGGCGCGGAGCTGTCGAAGACGGTGAAGCTGGTCGGGCTGTCCGGCCGCTACACCTTCGAGCACGCCGGCGGCGCCTACTACGCGATGGCCCGCAATCTCGCCTACGAGCTGCGCGCCGCCTACGACCACGCCCTGACCAGCTACGACGTGCTGGTCATGCCGACCCTGCCCTACACCGCGCCCGAGCTGATCTCCCGGGGCTCCCCGCTGGAGACCTACCTGCCCACGGCGCTCGGCATGGTCGGCAACTGCGCCCCGTTCGACGTCAGCGGCCACCCGGCCGCGTCGGTCCCGGCCGGGCTGGTCAACGGCCTGCCCGCCGGGCTGATGGTGATCGGCAAGCGCTTCGACGACGCAACCGTGCTGCGCGTCGCGCACACCTTCGAACAGGCCGTCGGCGGCTTCCCCGCCCCGCCGGCGCTCACCACCGTGGGAGGAAACCGATGAACGGAGTCTTCGACCTCGGCGGCACCGACGGCATGGGCAAGGTCGACAACGACCACATGTCCGAGCCGGTGTTCCGCGCCGACTGGGAGCGCGTCGTGTTCTCCATGTTCGCCCAGAGCGCCCGCGCCGGGCTGTTCAACGTGGACATGTTCCGGCACGGCATCGAGCAGATCGAGCCCGCCGACTACCTGCTCTCCAACTACTACGAGCACTGGCTGCACTCGATCTCGCACTACGCCGAGGCCGCAGGCGTCATCGACGCCGACGAGCTCGACCGGCGCACGCAGTACTACCTGGAGAACCCGGACGCGCCGCTGCCGGAGAAGGAGACCGACCCCGAGATCGTGGAGTTCGTGAACTGGGCGTCGGCCAACGGCTTCCCGGCGAACCGGGAGTCGGACAAGACCGCGCAGTTCTCCGTCGGTGACGAGGTCGTCATCTCCGACGACAGCCCGTACGGCCACACCCGCCGCGCCCGCTACATCCGCGGCAAGCGCGGCGTCATCACCGGGGCGCACGGCACCTACCTGTACCCCGACACCGCGGGCAACGGCCTCGGGGACTGCCCCGAGCACCTCTACACCGTGAAGTTCGACGCCACCGACCTGTGGGGCCCCGAGGTCGCCGACCCCAACGGCACCGTCCACTTCGACGTGTGGGAGCCCTACCTCACCCTCGCGCCTGCCACCGCCACCCAGGGAGCCTGACCCATGTCCGAGACCCGTACCGACACCGCGCTCCGCTCCCAGGAGGAGATCGCCGCCCGGGTGAAGGCCCTCGAGGCGATGCTCATCGAGAAGGGCGTCATGACCACCGCGGCCGTCGACCGGCTCGCCGAGATCTACGAGAACGAGGTCGGCCCGCAGCTGGGCGCCAAGGTCGTCGCGAAGGCCTGGGTGGACCCGGACTTCAAGAAGCGGCTGCTCGAGGACGCCTCCGCGGCGTGCCGCGAGGTCGGCGTCGGCGGCCTGCAGGGCGAGGAGATGGTGGCGGTGGAGAACACCGACACCGTGCACCACGCCATCGTCTGCACGCTGTGTTCCTGCTACCCGTGGCCGGTGCTGGGGCTGCCCCCGAACTGGTACAAGGCGCCGGCCTACCGCGCGCGCATCGTCCGCGAGCCGCGCAAGGTCCTCGCCGAGGACTTCGGCCTGGAGCTGCCGGACACCGTCGAGATCCGGATCTGGGACTCCAGCTCCGAACTGCGCTACTGGGTGCTGCCGCAGCGCCCGGCCGGCACCGAGGGTCTGTCGGAGGAGCAGCTGGCGACCCTCGTCACCCGCGACTCGATGATCGGCGTCGGCCTGCCGAAGTCCGCCACCGAGGTGGCGCAGTGAGCGGCGCCGAGGAGCACGACGGCATCCGGCCCGGCGCGACCGAGCTGGGCGACGCGCGCCGCCGCGTCGAGCAGCTGATCTGCGACATCCCCGGCACGGACAAGCCGTTCGACGAGCCGTGGGAGCTGCGCGCGTTCGCGATGGCGGTGGCCGCGTACCACGAGGGCCACTACGAGTGGAGCGAGTTCCAGCTGTCGCTGATCCGGTCGATCCAGCGCTGGGAGTCCGGCGAGGGCGACGAGCCCTGGAGCTACTACCTGCACTGGCTCGAGGCGCTGGAGACGACGCTGGCGAGCAGCGGCGCGCTGTCGGACTCCGCGGCGCTCGACGACCGCACCCGCCAGGTGCTCGCCACCCCGCGCAACGCCAACCACCACGAGGCGCACCGCGAGCCGGTCGCGATCGCCCCGGCGCTGCGCTGACACCGAGCACCACGAACAGCCGAGCGCCCCGCACGCCGGTGGCCCGGTCCGCGACGACACGGGCCGGGCCACCGGATCAGGTATGCCTGTCCCCATGACCTTCCCGGACGATCCGGCCGCCGTCCCGGTCGCCACGGCGCCGCTGGGCGACCGGTTCGTCGCCCGGCGCGGCCGTCCCACGGGCTTCACCCCGGCCGATCTCGTGTTCGGCGCCGGGCTCGACGACGCGATCGCCCGGGTGCAGCGCGAGCGGGGTGCGCGCACCCGTGCCGTCGCCGCGATCCTGCTCCTCGACCGCTACGCGCTGCGCCTCACGCCGCCGGTGCTGGCCGCGTTCACCCAGCTCGACGTGCTGCTCGACGCCCGCCCCGCCGCCGTGTCGCTGGGCCCGGACGAACGGGTCCCGGGCTGGGTCGCGTTCGCCGCCGACGGCGTCCCCGCCCACGGCGACCGCGCCGCGCTCCGCCGCAGCCTGCTCACCGAGGGGCTCCTGCCCGTCGCCGACGCCCTGGCCGCCCGCACCCGGGCGAGTCCGCGGCTGCTGCGCGGCGCCGTCGCACACGCCGTGGCGCTGTCCTATCTGCACCTGTCCTGGCCCTGCCCGGACCACGACCGCCACACCGGCGCCGCCCGGGAGCTGCTGTGCGCGGCCGAGCTGGACGAGCTGGTCGCCGTGGACGACGTCGTCGTCGACGGGCGGGCGTGGACGTCGGTGGAGCGCCGCACCTGCTGCCTGGCGTTCCGCTGCACCGGGGCACACGGCTGGTGCGGGACCTGCCCGTGCCGCCCGGCCGCCGACATCGCCGCCGACGTGGCCGCCGCCTGCCGCTCCTACGCCGCCCGGCACCCCTGAGGTACACGCCGCCACCGCTCGCCGCGCGAGTACCGGCTCACAGCGGGTCGGACGGCACCTGCTCCAGCGCCCGGGTGACCTGCGCGAGCACCGGGTGCCCCGGGTCGAACGGGGTCCCGTCGACGGCCGCGATCGGGCGTACACCGGTGGCGTTGGTGGCGAACGCGGCGTCGTAGCCGCCCAGCTCGGCGAGGGTGACGGTCGCGTCGGTCTGGGTGACCGTGCCGGGCAGCGCCTCGCGCAGCAGGGCGCGGGTGACGCCGGGCAGTGCCGGGCCGGACGGCCACACCACCGTGCCGTCGCGGACCAGGCCGATGTTCCAGGTGCTGCCCTCCAGCACGACACCGCCGGGCCCGGTGAACAGGACGTCGTCGGCGCCGGCGCGCTCGGCGGTGCGGCGCAGGTGCATCGTCGGGAACAGGCCGACGCTCTTCACGTGCGGCAGGTACCGCTCGTGCTCGACGGCACGCACCCGGATCGGACGCGGCGGCCCGGCCGGGGCCGGGCGGGCACTGACCACGAACTGCGGTGACGCGCGCCCGCCGAGGTGCCCGAGGGCGAGGTCCGGATCGGCGACGGTCACCCGCACCACCACCGCACCGGACGCGGGCGCGACCGCACGGACCCGATCGCGCACGGCGTCCACGTCCAGCTCGGTACCGAACAGGGTGCGGCAGTCCTCGCGCAGCCGGGCCAGGTGCCGGTCGAGGCCGCGGACCCGACCGTCGACGGGGAGCACGGTGGTGAAGTGGCCGTAGCCGGTGATCGCCAGTGCGCGGAGCAGCGCCTGCTCGTCCGGGGAGGCGACGGTCATGGGGCGAACGGTGTCACACCGGCTGCCCGGTGACGGTCCCGGCGGGGCATCCTGGTCGGTCCGTGATCCACCGAGGACGAGGCCCCAGGACATCGATGCGCGCACTGCTGGTCGACAACCACGACTCCTTCACGTTCAACCTGTTCCACCAGCTGGCGCAGGTGACCGGGAGCGAGCCGGAGGTCGTCGCCAACGACGACCCGCGGTGGCGACCGGACATGCTCGACTCGTTCGACGCCGTCGTCCTCTCCCCCGGTCCGGGCACCCCGCACCGGCCCGGTGACGTCGGGATCTGCGCCGGCCTCGTCCGGCAGGACCGGGTGCCGGTGCTCGGTGTCTGCCTCGGGCACCAGACGATCGCGGCGGCGTACGGCGCGCGGGTCGGGCACGCGCCGGAGCCGGTGCACGGCCGCGTCTCGGCGGTGCACCACGACGGCACCGGGCTGTTCGCGGGGCTGCCGGACCCGGTCGAGATGGTGCGCTACCACTCGCTGGCGGTGACCCGGCTCCCGCCGGAGCTGGTCGCGACCGCATGGACCGGCGACGGTGTCCTCATGGGACTGCGGCACCGCGACCTGCCGCTGTGGGGCGTGCAGTTCCACCCGGAGTCCGCGGCCAGCGAGCACGGCATCGTGCTGCTGGCGAACTTCCGGGACCTGGCCCGCTCGCGCCGGGCCGCGACGGCACCGCGGGTCATGGCGCCGGGGGCATCGCCGGACCCGTCCACGCGCCCCACCGCGCGCACGCCGCGGCGGCTGCGGGTGCTGGCCGAGCAGGTGACCGGCCCCGCGGATGCCGGCACGATCGACACCGGGACAATTGACACAGAGGCCGCGTTCGACGCGCTGTTCCGGCGCGGGCAGCACCCGTTCTGGCTGGACAGCAGCGCCCCCGGTGGCCCGCTGGGGCGGCTGTCGGTGCTCGGCGACGCGTCCGGCCCGCTGGCCCGCACCGCGCACGCGTCGGTACCCGACGGGACGGTCACGGTCCGCTCCGCGGCCGGCACCGAGGTCGTCGCGAGCGGGTTCCTGGACTGGCTCGACCGTGACCTCGCCGGGATCGACACCACGGTGCCGGAGCTGCCGTTCGGCTTCGCGCTCGGCTGGGTCGGGTGGCTGGGCTACGAGCTCAAGGCCGAGTGCGACGGCGACGCCGCGCACCGCAGCGACGTCCCCGACGCGTCGATGGTGTTCTGCGACCGTGCGCTGGTCATCGACCACCACGCGGGCACCGCGCACCTGCTCGCTCTGGTCGAGGACGGTGCTCCGGACGGCCCCGAGGAAGACACCGCAGGCGACGGCCCTGGGGACGACGGCTCTGCGGGCGACGGCCCTGGGGACGACGGCTCTGCGGACGGCACCGGGCGCGACGCCGAGGCGGCCGCCCGGGAGTGGCTGCGCTCCGCGGCGGACACGCTGGCCGGGCTCGCTCCCCTGCCCGAGCCCGATCCGGCCCCTGTCGGGGTGACGGCCGGGGTGGCCCTGCGCCACGACCGCGACACCTACCTCGACCTGGTGCAGGCCTGCCGCGCCGAGATCGCCGACGGCGAGACCTACGAGGTCTGCCTGACCAACCAGATCACCGCCGAGGCCGGCCTCGACCCGTGGACGGCCTACCGGCGGCTGCGCCGCGACGCCGCCGCCCCGTTCGCCGCGTTCCTGCACTTCGGCGACGTGGCGGTCCTGAGCGCGTCGCCGGAGCGGTTCCTGCGGGTCGGCGCCGACGGCGTCGCCGAGTCGCGGCCGATCAAGGGCACCCGCCCGCGCGGGCGCACCGGCGCCGACGACGCCCTGCTGCGCGACGACCTCGCGCACGCGGAGAAGGACCGCGCCGAGAACCTGATGATCGTCGACCTGGTGCGCCACGACCTCGGCCGCTGCGCGGAGGTCGGGTCGGTCGTCGCCGACCCGCTGTTCGCCGTCGAGACCTACCCGAGCGTGCACCAGCTGGTCAGCACGGTGCGGGCCCGGCTGCGGCCCGGCACGAGCGCGGTCGACATGGTGCGGGCCGCGTTCCCGCCCGGCTCGATGACCGGTGCCCCGAAGATCCGCACCATGGAGATCCTGGACCGGTTGGAGGGCGGCCCGCGGGGTGTCTACTCCGGCGCGATCGGCTACCTCTCGCTGACCGGCGCCGCGGACCTCAGCGTGGTCATCCGCACCGCGGTGCTGCACGACGGGCGGATCGGCTACGGCGTCGGCGGGGCGGTGATCGCGCTGTCGGACCCCGATGCCGAGTTCGAGGAGACCGCGGTGAAGGCGGGGCCGCTCCTGCGGCTGCTCGGGGCGTCGTTCCCGGGCCGGCGCACTCCGGTGGTTGCCGCGCCCGCCGACGGGTAGCCCACGACCGGAACGCCCCCACATCTCCAGGAGGAACCGTGAAGGTCGTCGCCGTGCTCTACCCGGACGACAACCCCGACCGCCACCCGGACGTCCTGGCCAGCGCGGTGCGCGGTCTCGACCTGGGCGACCACCTGGCCGACGCCGGCCACGAGCTCGTCCTCACCAGCGAGACCGGGGAGAAGCTCGACGAGCTGCTCACCGACGCCGAGGTACTGATCACCACGCCGTTCTGGCCGGTCTACTTCGACGCCGACCGGATCGCGAAGGCGTCGAGCCTGAAGCTGGCGATCACCGCGGGTATCGGCTCGGACCACATCGACTCCGACGCCGCCGTCGAGCACGGGATCACGGTCGCCGAGGTGACCGGGTCGAACGTCGTCGCCGTCGCCGAGCACAACGTGCTGCAGATCCTCGCGCTGGTCCGCAACTTCGTGCCCGCCCACGAGCAGGTCGCGAACGGCGACTGGGACGTCGCGGAGGCCTCCCAGGAGGCCCACGACCTGGAGGGCAAGACTGTCGGGATCATCGGTCTCGGCGCGATCGGCGGACGCACTGCGCTGCGGCTCAAGGGTTTCGACGTCACGATGCTCTACCACGCCCGGCACCGCCGCAGCCCCGCCGAGGAGGCCACGCTGGGTGTCCGCTACGCGCGCCTCGACCACCTGCTGGAGACCTCCGACGTCGTCTGCGTCGCGGTGCCGCTGACCGACGGCTCCAGGGCGCTGTTCAACGCCGAGCGGATCGCGTCGATGAAGAAGGGCGCGTGGATCGTCAACACCGCCCGCGGCGCGATCGCCGACGCCGACGCCGTCCGCGAGGCCTGCGAGTCCGGGCAGCTCGCCGGTTACGCCGGTGACACCTGGTACCCGCAGCCGGCACCGGCGGATCACCCGTGGCGGACCATGCCGCGCAACGCGATGACCATCCACTACTCCGGTATGACCGTCGAGTCCCAGGTCAAGATCGCCGACGGGGTGCGGGAGATCCTGGACCTGTTCCTCGCGGGCGAACCGGTGCCCGAGGACTACGTGGTGGCCGCGCCGCAGGAGTGAGGTCGCGGCACGATGGACCGATGAGCGGATCGGTCGACGCCGTCGTGGTCGGGGCGGGGCACAACGGGCTGGTCGCGGCCAACCTGCTCACCGACGCCGGCTGGAGCGTCCTGGTCTGTGAGGCGGCCGAGGCGCCCGGTGGCGCGGTGCGCTCGGCGGAGATCACCGCGCCCGGCTTCGTCAACGACCTGGGCAGCGCGTTCCACCCGTTGGGGGCGGCGTCGCCGGTGCTCGGCGGACTGGACCTGCCCGCGTACGGGCTGCGCTGGCGGCACGCCCCCACCGTGCTCGCCCACCCCACCCTCGACGGGCGGTGCGCGGTGCTGCACCGCGACGTCGACGACACCGCCGTGACGCTGGACCTCGACCACCCCGGCGACGGCGACGCCTGGTACGAGCTGGTCTCGCAGTGGGACCGGATCGGCGACGACGTGCTGGCCGCCGCGCTGCGCCCGTTCCCGCCGGTCCGCGCGTCGGCACGGCTGCTGCGCACGCTCGGCACCGGGGACGCGCTGCGGCTGGCCCGGATGCTCGTCGCCCCGGTGACCCGCACCGCGCAGGAACGGTTCGGCGGGTCGGCGGCGGCACTGCTGCTGGCCGGGAACGCGCTGCACACCGACCTCGGCCCGGACGCCGCCGCGAGCTCCGCCTACGGCTGGCTGCTGGCGATGCTCGGGCAGCGGGTCGGGTTCCCGGTCCCGGAGGGCGGTGCGGGCGCGCTGACCGACGCGCTGGTGGCGCGGCTGACCGCCCGCGGCGGGCGGATCGACTGCGACCGGCCGGTGACCGAGGTGCTGATCCGGCGGGGCCGTGCCGCCGGGGTCCGGGACGCGTCCGGGGACACGGTGCGGGCCCGCCGCGCGGTGCTCGCCGACGTCGACGCGCCACGCCTGTACCGCGAGCTCGTCGGCGAACAGCATCTGCCGGCCCGGTTCGTCGCCGACCTGGACCGGTTCCAGTGGGACTTCTCGACGGTGAAGATCGACTGGGCGCTCGACGGGCCGGTGCCGTGGACCGCCGACGGCGCGCACGGCGCCGGGACCGTGCACCTGGGCGCCGACGTCGACGGGCTGCGCCGCTACGCCGGTGCCCTCACCGCGGGGCGGCTGCCGGAGACCCCGTTCCTGCTGTTCGGGCAGATGACCACGGCCGACCCGTCCCGGTCCCCCGCCGGGACGGAGTCGGCGTGGGCGTACACGCACGTGCCCCGCGGGCTCGGCTGGGGCCGCGACGACGTGCTGCGCTGGGCCGACCGCATGGAGCAGGTGGTCGAGGCCCACGCGCCGGGGTTCCGGTCGCTGGTCCGCGCACGTGCCGTCGCCGGGCCCGCGGACCTGCAGGCAGGCAACGGCAACCTCGTCGACGGCGCCATCACCGGCGGCACCGCCGCGGTGCACCAGCAGCTGGTGTTCCGCCCGGTCCCCGGGCCGGCGCGGGCCGACACCCCGGTGCCGGGGCTGTTCCTGGCCGGGGCGTCCGCGCACCCGGGCGGTGCGGTGCACGGCGGGCCGGGCGGGAACGCTGCCCGGGCGGCGCTGGCCGCGTCGGGCCCGGCGGGGCCGGTGTACCGGGGCGCGATGCGGTTCGCGCACCGGCGGCTGTACGGGCCCGCCTGAACCGCGACGTTCTCGGACCGGCTACGGGAACGGCTGGGCCACGGCTCCGTCGTGCGGGCCGCAGGACGGCCGGATGCGCAGCTCGTAGTCGCTCAGCACGTGCGCCGCGGGCACGGGCTCCGCGGCGCCGGCTGCCCGGCCGAGCAGCTCGACGGCCGTGCGGGCCATCGCCCCCAGCGGCTGCACCACCCCGGACAGCCGCGGCACGCAGTACTCGGAGGCCTCGGTGCCGTCGAAGGAGATGACCGCGACGTCGGCGGGGACCCGCAGCCCGGCCTCGTCCGCGGCCACCAGCAGCCCGATGGCCTGCTGCTCGTTGGAGGCGAACACCGCCTCCGGCCGGTCGGCGCCGGCCCGGGCGAACAGGGCCCTGCCCGCGTCCAGCCCGCCGCGGCGGCTGAACGGCGCCTCGACGACCCACCGCGGGTCGGGGTCGAGACCGGCCGCGGTCAGCGCGTCGTGCCAGCCGGCGAGGCGGTCGCGGGCGGGGTCGAGACCGGCCGGGCCGGCGGTGATCCCGACGCGGGTGTAGCCGTGGCCGAGCAGGTGCTCGGTGACCACGCGGGCCGCGCCCACGTTGTCGATCGACACCGACATCGAGACCGCGGCGGACACCGGGGCGGCCGGGTCGTCGCGGTCGGCGGTGCGGGCGTCGCGGTCGAGGATCACGACGGGCACCCCGTTGCCGGTCAGCGTGCCCAGGGCCGGGCTGTTGTCGACGCCGACGAACAGCAGCCCGTCGATCCGCCGCCGCATGAAGGTGTCGATCAGCTCGGACTCACGCTGCTTGCTCTCCGCCGAGTCGCCGAGCAGCACGACCTTCCCGACCGCCGAGGTCGCCTCGTCGACGGCGTGCGCGAGCGCGGCGAAGAACGGGTTGGCGATGTCGGGCACGATCAGCCCGTAGGTGCCGGTGGCCCCCGACGCCAGCGCCTTCGCGATCGTGTCCGGGACGTAGCCGACCTGCTCGATCGCGGCCAGGACACGTTCCCGGGTGGCCGGCGCGACCGGCCGCGGTCCGTTGTTGACCACGTAGCTCACGACGGCCGTCGACGTCCCGGCGACGCGGGCGACGTCGGCGCGGGTCACCCGACGCCCGGCCCGCTCCGCGCTCACCGCCGCTCCCCCGCCGTGGCGCCCGGCGGTCGCTCCGGCGGTGTCATCAGGACCGGCGGTGTCGCCCGGATCGGCTGAGTGGCCCGGACCAACGGGGCCACCGGCACCGGCAGGGCCGGCGGAGTCGAGGCCGGCAGGGTCATCGGTCGCACACGGCTCCTCTCGGTCACCAGTCGTCCACCCACGGTGTCTACGCGCGTCACATCCGGCGTCAGGACCCTAGGCAGCGTCTGCGCCACAGGACAACCCCGGCGAGGTCCGGGGGCCGGACCGGCCGGTGTGCCGCGGCACCGGTTGCGTGCCCGGCCGGGCACCGCGCCGCACCGGGTGCGACCCGCCACAGGACCGGCGGCCCCGCCGCGGCGATCCTTTACAGTGGAAACAACCGGTCCGGGTGATCTCCGCGCACCGGACCGACCAGCAGGAGGCGGCATGACCACGGGCTCCGATGTGGAGACCGGCACCCCGGACACCCCCGGCACCCGGACCGGCGGCGGGACCGACACCGAGACCTCGCTCCGGTCGCTGTCGGCGCTGCTCAGCCGGGCCGAGCGGTACACCTCGCGCCGGCTCGACGCCGTGCTCGTCCGCCACGACCTCACCCCCGACCGCTGGCGCACCCTGGACCTGCTCTCCGACGGCCACGGCCGCACGATGTCCGAGCTCGCGGAGCGGCTGCTCGTTCCCGGCCCGACGATGACCAAGATCGTCGACCGGCTCACCGACGCCGCTCTGGTCTACCGCGCCGTCGACGAGCGGGACCGGCGCCGCGTCGTCGTCCGGATCTCCGACGCCGGGCAGGAGACCCTGGCGGCGCTGCAGTGGCGGGTCGACGAGGTCGAGCGCGAGGTCCTCGCCGACCTCGACGACGACGCCCCGGCCCTGCTCGAGCTGCTGGCCCGCCTCGGCTCCTGAGCTGCGTCCCGACCGGAGCCCTGACCGGGGCCCGCTCACACCTGCACGTCGAGATCGGTCAGCACGTCGAACTGCAGGCCACCGGCCCGGGCCAGGTAGATCTGCTGCACCAGGTGCCGGTCGTGCAGCCGGACCGCACCGCGCGGGCTCTGGTAGCCGGGCACCTGCCCGGACGCCGCCGCGACCACCTCCGGGTCCAGCGACCCGGCCGTCTCGGCCAGGCGTGCCAGCAGGGTCAGCCCCTCGAAGCACGACTCCCCCGGTGAGGTCAGCGCGGGCGCCCCGGCGCCGAGCCGGTCGACGTAGCGGCGCTCGAAGTCCAGGCCGCACGGCGAACCGAGCGTCTCGAAGTACCCGGCGACGGAGTGCACGCCGACGTTGTCCTCCGGCGCGGAGCCCATGAGCATGTTCTCGTCCATCAGCGGGCTGAGCCGCACCATCCGCTCGGCGAGCCCGGCGCGGGCGAACTCCCGGTTGAACGCGACCGCGTCGGAGCCGAGCAGGAACATCAGCACACCGCCGGGCACGCCGCTCGCGGCGCCGTCGCGCAGGCCGGCCACCACGTCGGAGAAGTCGCGGGTGCCGAGCGGCACGAAGATCTCCCGGTCGACGTGCAGGCCCAGCTCGTCGGCGTAGTGGGCGGCGGCGCGGGCCGAGGCACGCGGCCAGATGTAGTCGCTGCCGACGACCGTCCAGCTCCGGACACCGGCCTCGGTGCGCATCCAGTGCAGCGCCGGACGCAGCTGCGCGCCGGGGGTCTCACCGGTCAGGTACACCCCGGGCGCGCGCTCGCCGCCCTCGTAGACCGCGGTGTAGACGTAGGGCACGCTGCCGCGCAGCCGGTCGGCGACGCTGCGCCGCACCGCGGAGGTGTGCCAGCCGACGACGGCGTCGGCGCGGCCGGTGGCGGTGAGCCGCTCGACCTCGTCGGCGACGGCGCCGGGGCTGCGGCCGCCGTCGACGGCGTGCAGCTCGACCCGCCGGGACAGGATCCCACCGGCCTCGTTGATCTCGGCCGCGGACAGCTCGCCGCTGGCCCGGCAGGACGGGCCGTAGATCCCCGACGGCCCCTGCCCGGGAACGACGAAGGCGACCGTCAGCACGTCGTCGGCCCCGTCGGCGGCTCTCTCGGCGACTCGGTAGCCGCCGGCCCTGTACCCGTTCCCGTCCATCGCACCCGAGTCTCGTCCGCCCGCGTTGCGTGCGGGTTTCCGCGCTGATCCGTCCCCGTTGACACCCTGCTTCGGTGCTGAATAGTTTCCGATGGAAGCTTTGACGGAGCAAGCCCGAGGAGGCAGCACCATGCGGCACGGAGACATCTCGGCCAGCCCGGACACCGTCGGCGTCGCGGTCGTCAACTACAAGATGCCGCGGCTGCACACCACCGAGGAGGTCCTGGACAACGCCCGGAACATCGCCGAGATGGTCTCCGGGCTCAAGCAGGGCCTGCCCGGGCTCGACCTGGTCGTGTTCCCCGAGTACTCGACCATGGGGATCATGTACGACCAGCAGGAGATGTTCGCGACGGCCGCGACGATCCCCGGCCCGGTCACCGAGATCTTCTCCGAGGCGTGCCGGAGCACCGGGGTGTGGGGCGTCTTCTCCATCACCGGTGAGCAGCACGAGGACCACCCGGACAAGCCGCCGTACAACACGCTGGTGCTGATCGACGACCAGGGCGAGATCGTGCAGCGCTACCGCAAGATCCTGCCCTGGAACCCGATCGAGGGCTGGTACCCGGGTGACTCCACCTACGTCACCGAGGGCCCGAAGGGCATGAAGATCTCGCTGATCATCTGCGACGACGGCAACTACCCCGAGATCTGGCGCGACTGCGCGATGAAGGGCGCCGAGCTGATCGTGCGGCCACAGGGCTACATGTACCCGGCCAAGGACCAGCAGGTCATGATGGCCAAGGCGATGGCATGGGCGAACAACTGCTACGTCGCGGTCGCCAACGCCACCGGCTGGGACGGCGTCTACTCCTACTTCGGGCACTCCGCGATCGTCGGGTTCGACGGCCGCACGCTGGGCGAATGCGGCGAGGAGGACTACGGCGTGCAGTACGCACAGCTCTCCCTCGGCGCGATCCGCGACGCCCGCTCCCACGACCAGTCGCAGAACCACCTGTTCAAGCTGCTGCACCGCGGCTACACCGGTGTGCACGCCGCGGGCGACGGGGACAAGGGCGTCGCCGAGTGCCCGTTCGACTTCTACAAGCTCTGGGTCACCGACGCGCAGAAGGCGCAGGAGGCCGTCGAGTCGATCACCCGCAGCACGATCGGCGTCGCCAGTGCCCCGGTCGGCGACCTGCCCCACGAGAAGGAGCGGGAGGCCTGAGCGGTCGATGCCCTACCTCACCGACCGCTTCCACCAGCAGAATCCGCAGCACGGCGACAACCACCGGGCGCCGAACCGCACCGGGACCTTCGACGCCGCCGCGGTGATCGACGGGGTCCGGCGCGCCGTCCTGGGTCAGCCCGACGCCGTCGACGCGCTGGAGCGGGCGCTGACCATCGCCCAGGCCGGGTTCGGCGACCGGGAACGCCCGCTGGCGAGCATGCTGCTGGTCGGGCCGACCGGCGTCGGGAAGACCGAGATCGTGCGCCGGCTGGCCGCCGAGCTGCGCTCCGGGCCCGACGACCTCTGCCGGATCGACATGGGGCGGCTGTCCCAGGAGCACTACGCGGCGTCGCTGGCCGGGGCGCCGCCCGGCTACGCCGGCAGCAAGGAGGGCTCCAGCCTGTTCGACAAGGCCACCGTCGAGGGCGACCCGATGACACCGGGGATCGTGCTGTTCGACGAGGTCGAGAAGGCGCACCCGGTGGTGCTGCGGGCCCTGCTGGGGGTGCTCGACCACGGCGGGCTCACCCTCGCCAACGGCGAGCAGAAGCTCACGTTCCGCAACAGCTTCGTGTTCCTGACCTCGAACCTCGGGTCGGCCGGGCTGGCGCGGCGCCGCGCGGCGCGGTGGTGGCGCCCGGTCGAGCGGGCCGGGGAGAGCGTGCCGCGGGTCGCCGACCTGCTGGACCGGCACGAGCAGCACACCGTCGACCGGGCACTGCGCACGCACCTGGCGCCGGAGTTCCTCAACCGGCTCGACGACGTCGTCCGGTTCCGCGGGATCTCCCCGGACACGGCGCGGAACATCGTGGAGCTGCGTCTCGACGACGCCCGCGCCCGCTTCGGGCGCCGCGAGGTCACCCTCGACGCCGGGCCGGACGCCGTCGACGCGCTGGCCCGCGCCGGGTTCGACCCGGTCTACGGCGCCCGCGCGCTGGCCCGGGTGGTGCGGGAGCAGGTGCTGCTGCCGGTGGCCCGGGCGCTGGTGGAGCACCGGCGCGCCGGGGAGGGCCCGCTGCATCTGCGGCTGGTCGCCGGTCCGGGGACGGACGGGGTGGACGTGGTGCCGGCCTAGCGTTCGCGCAGACCGATCCGGTCCAGGAAACCCAGCGCGCGCCCGACCAGCTCACCGGCGGCGACGGCGTCGTAGGAGGGCAGGGAGTCGTCGGCGAACAGGTGCTCGGCGCCGGGGTGCAGGACCAGCTCGGCGCCGTCGCCGACCAGGGCGACGATCTCGCGGGCGGCGTCGAGGTCGCCCTCGCCGGAGAAGTACGGATCGTCGGCCATGCCGTGGATCTGCACCGGGACGCCGTCCGGCCACGGCCCGAACGCCCACGGCCCGGTCAGCGGCACGCAGCCCTCCAGCAGCAGCGCGCCGGCGGCGCCGGGGCGGGTCTGCGCGAGCCGCTGGGCGTGCATGGCGCCGTAGGAGATCCCCGCGTAGACCAGGTTCTCCGGCAGCTCCGCGGCGACGGCGTCGGCGCGCTCGTCCAGGTCCGGGCGGCTCTGCGCGTAGGCGAAGCCCTCGTCGATGGTGGCGAAGACGTGGCCGTCGTAGAGGTCGGGGACGTGCACGACGTGCCCGGCGGCGCGGAACCGCTCGGCGAGTGCGAGCACCCCGGGCGTGCGCCCGAGGACGTGGTGGAACAGCAGTACCTCGGTCATCGTCTCCCCCGCTCGTCCGACCGGCCCCCGCCGACGCGGTCAGTGTGCCCCGACCCGGCGTCGTTCGTCGCGCAGGAACCGGCGCAGCACCAGTGCACCGGTGGCGCCGAACCCGAGGCACAGCCCGACCCACACGCCCGGCGCACCCCCGCCGAACACGAACGCGCACAGCAGCATCGCCGGGACACCGACGCCCCAGTAGCCGATCAGGCTGGCGCGGAACCCGATCTTGGTGTCACCGAGGCCGCGCATCAGGCCGACGGCGATGTTCTGCCCGCCCTTGGTTGCCTGCTGCACGATCGCCAGCACCAGCAGCGTCGTCGCGATCGCGTGGACGGCCGGGTCCTGGGGCCCGAGGAACAGCCCGAGCACCGCGGCCGGAGCGGCCAGGTAGAGCACCGCGAGCACCACCTGCAGTGCCCCGGACAGCGCGAACGCCCGGGCCGCGATCCGCCGTGGCTCGTCGGTGTCGCCGCGCCCGACCGCCCGGCTGACCAGGATCGACGCGCCCTGGGAGAGCCCGATCGTGACCTGGTAGGCGATGTAGGCGATGTTGTTGACGACGTTGTGCGCGGCCAGCGCGACCGGCCCGAAGATCCCCATGACGACCGTCGCGACCGAGGTGATCCCGGCCTCGGAGGCGAAGGTGAGGCTGATCGGGGCGCCGAGCCGGACGATCTCGCCGATCCGCCGCGGGTCGGCCCGCCAGCCCTGCAGCGACAGCGCCGGGGTCAGCTGCGGGTCGCGGCGCACGAGCGCGAGGTAGGCCAGGAAGCTGAGCAGCTGCACCAGCGTCGTCGCCAGGCCGATGCCGGTGACGCCGAGCAGCGGCATCCCGAACCAGCCGTGCACGAAGCCGCCGTCGAGCGCCAGGTTCACGCCGATGGAGGCGATCGTGACGCCGAGCAGCGACCCGGCGCGGTGCATCCCGACGGCGTACTGGCGCAGCACCTGCAGCCACAGCATCGGGACCAGCCCGGGGGCGAGCGCGGCCATCATCGGCAGCGCCGTCGCGACGACCGCCGGGGCCTGCCCGAACAGCGGCAGCACGAACCCGAGCCCGACGAGCACCGCGGCGGCGAGCAGCCCGGTGAGCGTGGCGACGGCGAACGACGCGCGGACCAGCGCGCGCACCTCGTCGTCCCGGGCGGTGGGTGGGCTGTTGTCACCTGCGGCGGGTGGGCCGTTGTCACGGGTGCTGGTGGAGGGTGCGTGGCCGCGCTCGTGGCGGCCCACCGTGCCGGCGACCAGGTTGCCGACCGGGGTCACCAGCCCGACGCCCATCGTGCGGATCTGGTTGTAGAGCAGTGCCGCCAGTCCCCCGCCCGCGACGGCGTCGACGCCGAGGTCGGCCATCATCACCAGGTCGGTGGTGACCAGTGCGACCTGCGCGAGCTGCACGCCGGCCAGCCGGGAGCCGATGGCGACCAGCGGGCGGACGCCGTCGCGGCGGGGGTGGGTCATCCGATGTGCATAGCAGCCGCCGCGCCGGCGTCGACGCGGTCGTGCCAGATCCCACCCGGGTGTTCGACGACGAGCGGGCCCAGGTTGCACGGCCCGAGGCAGCCGACCGGGCTGACCTGCGTGCCGGTGCCCCGGGCCCGCGCGGCGAGCTCGCGGGCGGTCGCGCCGGCTCCATGGGCGGTGCAGCGCGGGCCGCGGCAGACGAACAGGTGCCGGTCGGGGACCTCGAGCACCGACCAGGCGGGGCTGCGGAACGCGGCCGGGGACGCGGTGACCGGTTTGCCGTCGTCGTCGCCGAGGCGGGCCAGCGCGGCCGCGAACCCCTCCGACGACGACGGCCCGGCGCCCAGCCGGATCTCCAGCGCGGCGTCGCGGGTCTCGCGCCAGTTCGCGATCGTCCGCTCGGTCCAGGTCGTCAGGTAGCGGTCGGCGGGCAGCGCCACCGGCACGACCAGCACGCCGTCGTGCCCGGCCGCGACGAGGTCGTCGAGCACCTGGTGCAGCGACGGTTCGCCCTGGTCGAGGTGGGCGGCGAGCACCGGCCCGGGCCGGTGCGCGGCGACGGCGGCGGTGAGCCGGCGCAGTGCGCGGTCGTCGACGCCGGCCGGGGTGGGGCGGACCATGAGGACCATCGGGCGGGTGTCGGGCACCGGCGCATGCTAGATCATCTGACGAGCTGTTCAGGTGTGACAGAGGAAATGCTCGACGGTCACGCGACCTGGATGCGCTGGTCGCCGACGACGTACTCGATGGCGAGGTCCCCACCGACGGCCTCGAGGTAGCTGCGGATCGTCCCGACTCTCGCGCTGTCGAGATCGCCGCGTTCGATCTTGGACACCTGGCGCTGCCCCACGCCGATGCGCTCGGCCAGCTGGGATTGCGTCAGCCCCGCCTGCTCGCGGAGTTCGCGCAGGCGGAAGGCGCGTACCTCGGTGAGCAAACGGTGCTTGTGCTGCTCGATCCGCGCCCGCTGGGCGGGGCCGGCCGGACGCTTCGCCGCGTAGTCCTCGTAGCTGAGAGCCATCTCGGTCACTCCCGTCCCAGGGATGTCAGGTGTTCGTCGAACAGGTCATCGGCGATGGGGATGGTGGCGCCGTACCAGCGCACCCAGTTCCCGGCCTTGTTCCCCGCGACAAGCATGATCGCTCGCCGCTCCGGGTCGAACGCGAACAGGATCCTCAGCTCACTCCTGCCGGAGGAGCCCGGTCGAAGCTCCTTCATGTTCTTGTGTCGGGAGCCCCTGACGGTGTCCACGAGCGGGCGCCCCAGCTGGGGCCCGTGGTCCCTCAGGATCTCGACGGCCGCCATCACCTGCTCCCATGAGTTCTCGTCGAGCGAGTCGAGCCAGCTCTCGATATGCTCGACGTCCACGCTCCACACCCAGCACAGTCTAGACCCTGCAAGGTCTGAGATCCACGCTGCGAACCTCGTCGACCCCATCCCGTCGGCGCACCCGGCGCGTGCTCAGCCGAGCATCGACGGGTAGTCCTTCGGCACCACGTCCTGGTCCTCGCCGGGTTCCTCCGCCTGTGCGGCCATCGCGTCGATCCGCTCCTGCTCGGGCTGTGCGAACAGGTACTGGCAGTACATCGCCCCGAGCTCCTGGTTCTCCTCGGCGAGCGGGCGGAGCAGCTGCTCGTAGGCGGCGAACGCGGACGCGTGGTCGCCTGCGGCGAGCGCCAGCTCACCGGCCAGCACGTAGGCCCCGAGCAACGCCTGCGACGTGCCACGCCCGGACGCCGGAGAGGCACAGCAGGCCGCGTCCCCGAGCAGCACGACGCGCCCCCGCGACCAGGTGTCCATCCGGATCCGAGTCATGGCGTCGAAGTACAGGTCGTCGGCGTCGGCGAGGCGTTTCAGCAGCTCCGGAGTCTCCCAGCCCAGGACCGCGGTGTGCTCGGCGAGCAGGCGTTTCGCCTCGTCGGTACCGACCCGGGCGTCCACTGCGGGGACGTCGCCGCGGTACATCAGCCCGACCCGCAGCGCGGGCTCACCATCGGGGCCGTCACCGACGCCGACCACCATCGACGCCGCGCCCTCGCCGTCGGACATGGCGCGGCCCTCGCGGCCGAGCCCCAGGTAGTCGCCCGTCCCGAAGTAGCCGAACCGGACACCCAGGTCGTCGGCGAAGTCCCGCTCGGGCCCGAAGACGAGCGCACGGACCCCGGAGTGCGCCCCGTCGGCCCCGACGACCAGGTCGAACCGCTCGGTCGCACCGCCGGCGAAGGTGACGTCGACGCCACCGCCGGCGTCGTCGTGCTCGGCCAGGGCGGTCACGTGGTCACCGAAGCGGTACTCGGCCCCGGCGTCGGCCGCGGCGCGGTGCAGGGTCGCGATCAGCTCGTCGACCGGCACCTCGAGCTCGCCGGCGAACAGCACAGCCGGCATGACCGCGACCGGCGCGCCGTCGTCGTCGACGATCGTGCAGTCGCCGGCCTCGGTGTCGTGCTCCCGCAGCTCGTCGAGCAGGCCCATGCGGTCGAGCACGGTCATCGCGGACCCGCGGAAGTCGACGGCCTGCCCGCCGCTGCGCAGCCCCGGAGCCCGTTCGACGACGGTGGGCCGGAACCCGAACCGCCGCAGCCAGTAGGCGAGCGTCGACCCCGCGACACCTGCGCCGGAGACGAGGACCCGTGGTCCCTCGGTTGCCGTCATCGTGGTTCTCCCAGGTGGTGTCGAAGGAACGACGCCGTGGCGTCCAGGACCCACGGGGCGCCGTAACGCGGGTCGGCGTGCCCGGCGCCGCCGAGGACGAGCAGATCCGACTCGCGTCCGGCGGCGACGAGGGCCTCGTGCAGCCGCCTGCTCTGCTCGACCGACACCTGCTGGTCCCGGTCACCGTGCACGATCAGTGTGGGGGGTGCCGCCGCCAGCCGCTGGTGCAGCGGGCTCGCCGCTCGCGCCTGGTCGACGTCGAGGTCCTCGACGGTGGTGCGCAGATACTGCGCGTCGGGCGGGACGCGGACGAACCGTCGCTCCATCTCGGTGCGCGCGAGCCGGGCGAGGAGGTCGGTCGGGCCGAACCAGTCGGCGACGGCGTCGACCCGCTCGCCCTCGTCGGCGGCGGTCAGCGCGGCCATCAGCGACAGGTGCCCGCCGGCGGACCAGCCGGCGCACCCGACCCGGCCGGTGGCGAGCCCGAACCGCTCCCCCTCGGCACGGACCCAGCGGACGGCGGCGCGGACGTCCTCGACCGAGGCCGGGAACGCACCCGCGTCACCGAGCCGGTAGTCGGCCGACGCGACGGCGATGCCCCGCTCGGCGAGCCCGCGGCAGGTGGTGGCGGCGTCGTCGGTGCGGCTGCCCAGGAACCAGGCGCCGCCGTGCAGCCAGAGCGTGACCGGATGCGGGCCGGGGCCGTCGGGCAGGTGCAGGTCGAGCAGCAACGGCTCGCCGGCGGGCGCGGCGAACTCCACGGCCCCCTCGGTGCGCATGCCCCCGACGGTACCAACTGCAACTGATAATCAGCACCGTTAGTATGCTGGGTTCGACGCCGACCCCCGAGGAGGAAACGTGAAGGTCCGCAAGTCGCTGCGGTCGCTGAAGAGCAAGCCGGGCGCCCAGGTCATCCGCCGGCACGGCAAGGTCTTCGTGATCAACAAGAAGAACCCGCGGTACAAGGCCCGCCAGGGCTGATCACCCCGGCCCCGGTTGCCCCGAGGGGCACCCTCGTCGCCACCGGCGGCAGCGAGGGTGCCCCTCGGGGCAACGGGAGGGGTGCACGGCGCGGAGGCAGCGCGACCGGGGCGGCCGCTCAGACCGCCGCCAGCGTCGTCCGCAGTGCGAACGGGTCCGGCAGCGCGGCCCAGCCGTCCGCCCCCAGTGCCAGCTCGTCGTCGTCGAGCTCGCAGTCCGCCAGCAGCTCCGCGACCTCGGCGGCGTCGACCTCGTCGCCGGTCAGCGCGAGCACCGTGCCCCGGTCCCCGTGCGGCGAGCCCAGCGCCAGCAGGCTCTCCAGTGGCGCCTCACCGCTGTCGCCACCGTCGCCCCCGCCGTCACCGCCGTCGGCGAGCCAGGTACCGGCCGGCTCGAACCCGACCTCCGGCCCGACCCCCGCCCAGGCCACACGCCACTGCGGCACCGACGCCACCCACAGCACGCCGCGCGACCACACGCAGCCGGCCGCGATCGCGCCGATCCGCTCGGCGAGCCGGGTCGGGTGCAGCGGGCGCTCCGCGCGGCAGACGACGGTGCGGTAGACCCCGCCGCTGTCGTCGCGCACCGGGACCACGACGGCGCCGGGCCGCGTCCGCGACCGCACCTCGCGGCGGTCGTAGCGCCCCGGCTCCGGCTTCGGGAGCCCCGCGGCGGCGTCGCTGGAGGTGGCCCGGGCCCGCGGCGCGAGGTGCTCGAGCAGCGACAGACCGCGCCGCACCGGCCGTGCACCGGCCCGGACGACGTAGGTGTCGCACCAGTTCAGCGCCCCGACGACGAACTCGCCGACGGTCCGCTCGTCACCGGGGACCGTGGCCAGCCCGGCGTCGGCCATCGTCACCGGCGACCAGAGCCGGTCCTCCAGCCCGTCCAGCTCCACAGCGGCCACGACCGACTCGACCTCGACCCCGGAGGCGTGCCCGTCGCCGTCGACCCGGTCGGCCGCATCGGCACCACCGGCACCGCCGGTCCGCCCGGCCCGCTCGGCCACCAGGTCCAGCACGAGGTCGGCGTCCATCCCGGTCGGCAGCGCGACCACCACCGGCACGCCGCCGGCCTCGCAGCCGGTCCACGGGTCGTCGAACAGTTCGGCCAGGTCCGCGCGCACGACCTCGGCGATCCCGCCGGTGCCGGTCGTCAGCGACTCGACCGCTCCTCCGCCCGGTCCGATGCCACCGCGCCCGATCCGGTCGAGGCCCTGCCCCGTCCGCCGGTAGCTCAGGCTCGCCGCGCCGGTCGCGGCACACAGGTCGCGCACCGCCAGCGCGGAGGACGACGCCGTCAGCGCGGTCACGATCGTCAGTCGGGTCATGCCGCCACTATACGACATCGATTTTCATTAACGGCCGGGCCGACAGGGTCGTGGGGCCGCGGGGACGATCATCTCCGTAGGCTTGGCCGCATGGCCCACCTGCTGGTCGTGGAGGACGACGACGTCATCGGCCGTGCCCTCATGGCCGGGCTGGCCGCGCTCGGGCACGAGGTCGACCGGGTCGCCACCGGCGCCGACGCCGTCGAGCGGGCCGCGGCCGGGGACCTCGCCCTGGTGCTGCTGGACCTGGGCCTGCCCGACCGCGACGGCGTCGGCGTGTGCCGGGAGATCCGGGACCTGTCGCCGTCGTCGGTGATCGTCGTGCTCACCGCCCGCGACGACGAGATGGACGTGATCATCGGCCTGGAGGCGGGCGCCGACGACTACCTGACCAAGCCGGTGCGCCTGGCCGAGCTGCAGGCCCGGGTCCGCGCCCACCTGCGACGCGCCGAGACCGCCCCGCTCCCGGCCGGGCCGGCCGCCGGTGACCGGGTGGTGCTCGGCGACCTGGAGATCGACCGCGACCGGCACGAGGTGGTGCTCGGCGGCCGCCCGTTGCCGCTGCGGATCAAGGAGTACGACCTGCTCGTCCGTCTGGCCGCCGACGCCGGCCGTGCCGTCACCCGCGAGACGCTGCTCGCCGACGTCTGGGACCCGCACTGGTTCGGCTCCACCAAGACCCTCGACGTGCACGTGGCCGGGCTGCGCCGCGCGCTGGCCCGCGACGACCTGTGCGTCCCGGTGATCACCACGCTGCGCGGGCACGGCTACCGCCTCGACCCGCCCGGCACCGGGCCCGCCGAGTAGGCGGCCGGGATGCGCAGACGGATCATCACCCTCGCGCTCGCGATCGGCGTCCTGTCGATCGGGCTGTTCGGGGTGCCGCTCGCCGCGGTCGTCGGGGTCTATCTGATCGGCGAGGAGCGCGCCGAGCTGAACCGGACCGCGGACATCGCGGCGCTGACCGTCGCGGTCGACCTGTCGCACGGCGAGCCGATCCGGCTGCCGCCGTCGCACGGCCGTTCGGTCGCCGTCTACGACGACACCGGCGCCCGCATCGCCGGGTCCGGGCCGCCCCGCGCCGACGGCCCCACCCGTACCTCGCTCGGCGGCGTCGAGGGTCCGGTCAGCCGTGGTGGCGTCACCGCCCTGGCGATCAACGGTGTCGCCCCGCCCACCGGCGCGGTGCGGGTGGAGGGTTCCCGCACCGAGACCTGGGCCCGGATCGCACTCGCCTGGGGTGTGATGGCGGTGCTCGCCGCCGCCGTGCTTGGCATCGTCGTCGCGGTCGCGCGGCGGCAGGCCCGGCGGCTCGCGACGCCGCTGGAGACGTTGTCCCACACCGCCCGCCGGCTCGGCGACGGCGACTTCCACGCCCGCTCGGACCGCACCGGGATCCCCGAGATCGACTCGGTCGGCGCCGACCTCGACGCCACCGCGGAACGGCTCGGCACGCTCGTCGCCCGGGAGCGCCGCTTCGCCGCCGACGCCTCGCACCAGCTGCGCACCCCGCTCACCGGGCTGCGGCTGCGGCTGGAGACCGCGCTCGCCGACCCCGGCGCCGACCCGCGGGCGGCGATGACCGACGCCGTCCGCTCCGCCGACGGCCTGGAACGCACCGTCGCCGACCTGCTGGCCCTTGCCCGGCGCGACGCCGCCGGACCGCACGGCGGGCCGGCGGGCGAGCCGCCGCTGGACCCCGCGCCACTGCTCGACGAGGTCCGCCGGACCCGGGCCGCCCCGCTGGCCGCCGCGGACCGCGAGCTGCGCCTGCGGGTCGACGACGACGTCCCCCGGCCGTCGGCCTCGGCGGCGGCGGTCCGCCAGATCCTCGCGGTGCTGGTCGACAACGCCGTCGTCCACGGCTCCGGGACGGTCGTCGTCGCGGTGCGGGACCTGGCCGGGGCGGTGGCCCTGTCGGTGTCCGACGACGGCGACGGCCCCGCATCCGGCGACCCGTTCCGCCGCGAACCCGGCCCGGACACGGGCGGGCACGGCATCGGGCTGCCGCTGGCGCGCAGCCTCGCCGAGGCCGAGGGCGGGCGCCTGGAGCTGACCGGCACCCACCCGACGACGTTCACCCTGCTCCTGCCGGTGCGCGCCGGGTCCGGATGAGACCCCCTGTTCTTACCGGCCGCTAACCCGGGACGAACCGGACGCGTACCCGGCGGCGCCTAGCGTCGTATCCGACCACCGGCAGCGAGGAGACGCACGTGTCGAACCGACCCCCGGGCGCGCGTCCGGGTGCCGACCCGACCGTGCCGTTCCGCCGGGCCCCGTGGCCCGAGGCCCCGCGGCCGCGCCGCCGATGGGCGAGCGGGCTGCGGGTGGCCGTCGCGGTGCTGTCCGCGGTCGTCCTGCTCACCTCCGGCTACGCGTGGTCGGTGCTGCGCCAGGTCACCGGCGGGCTGGGCACCGGCTCCTCGCTCGCGGCGACGGCGTCACCGGACGGGGCGACCGACGTCCTGCTGATCGGGCTGGACAGCCGTACCGACGCCCACGGCGACCCGCTGCCCCGCGAGGTCCTCGACCGGCTCGACGCCGGTGACGACTCGGGCACCGTCAACACCGACACGATCATGCTGCTGCGGGTGCCGAACTCCCCCGGCCGCCCGGCCACCGTCGTCTCCATCCCGCGCGACAGCTACGTCCCGATCCCCGGCTTCGGCACCCACAAGATCAACTCGGCGTACGCGCGGGCGGCCGGACAGGCCCGCTCGCAGCTGACCGCGCAGGGTGTCACCGGCTCCGCCCTGGAACGACGCGTGGACGAGGCCGGGCGCACCGAGCTCGCCGCCACGGTGGCGGACCTGACCGGCGTCGCCGTCGACCACTACGCCGAGGTGAACCTGGCCGGGTTCGCGCAGGTCACCGAGGCCGTCGGCGGGGTCCCGGTGTGTCTGAACGCGCCGGTGCACGACACCTACTCCGGCGCCGACTTCCCGGCCGGCGAGCAGATGCTGCAGGGGCCGGCGGCGCTGTCGTTCGTCCGGCAGCGGCACGGGCTGCCCCGCGGTGACCTGGACCGGATCGTGCGCCAGCAGGCGTTCCTCGGGTCGCTGGCCCGCCAGGTGCTCGACGCCGGGACCCTGCTGGACCCGGCCGAGCTGGGCCGGATCTCCGACGCCGTGGGCCGCGCCGTGGTCGTCGACCAGGGCTGGGACCTGGTCGGATTCGGGGTGCAGGCCGCGGGGACGACCGGCGGGGACATCGCGTTCGGCACGATCCCGACCGTCCGCGACGACCTGCGGACCCGCGGCGACGGGACGGCCGTCGAGGTCGACCCCGAGGCGGTACGCGGCTACGTCGCAGGCCTCGTCGACGGCCCCGCCGCAGACACAGCCGCCGATACCGCCGGGCCCGGGGCCGCGGCTCCCGACGCCACCCGGCCCGCCGCGGTCGACACCCCGGTGGCACCGGCCGCGTTCGCGACCGGACCGGGCTCACCGGCGCCCGCCCGGGCACCGGCACAGCCACCGTCGGCACTCCCCTGCGTCAACTGACCCGGGCTCACGTCCCGGGCGGGGCGACCTTCCCGACGTCGAAGAAGTGCCCCAGCACGGGGCGCCCGTGCTTCGCGGCGTCGAGGCTGATGCCGTCGACGTTGATCCGGCCCTGGCGCAGGTAGTCGTGACCCACCTGCCCCCAGGCGACCCGGGAGCCGTCGACGTTGAAGAAGTAGCGGTAGCCGGCGTCGTGCAGGTAGCGGTACTTGTCGCCCGCGTAGGGCTCGATCCCGGCGATGTCGGCGCCGTAGGGGTAGATCAGCAGGTCGGTCGGCCCGATGACCGGCTCCACCTCGGCCTTCCACAGGGCGTCGTCGCGGCGGATGGTCTCGGCGCTGCTCTTCGCGAAGTCGATGTGACCCCAGGAGTGCGAGGCGAACTGCCAGCCCTGCGCCTTCATCGCGTCGGCGACGCGGCGGGCCGTGTCGATGTCGGCGGCCAGGTGCGGGTTGCGGCCGCCGCCGTAGACGCTCGGCGAGGTGCGGTAACCGAGGACGCCGTTGTAGCCGGTCATCCCGATGACGCCGCGGGCGCCGTCGTGGGAGAAGTCCGGGTGCTGGGCCACGAAGTCGTCGACGATCGGCATGACGTCGTAGGCGCCGACGTGGGTGTGCCGGTCGCGGTCGACGTAGGTGTTGCGGACGCGCCCGGCGGAGTCGACGACCAGGTTGCTCGCGAAGCCGTCGCCGTCCATGTACTCGTAGTAGGACACGTCGTCGATCGACAGGACCAGCGGCTTGCGGCCCGGCGGCAGCTCCAGCCGGCGCGCGGTCATCGTGCCGTCCGGCCCGGGGGCGGCCAGGGCGTGCGGGTCGACCAGCACGTAGCCGCGGCTGTAGAGGTCGTCGAGCGCGGTGCGGAACTGGTCGACGGTGACCATGAAGTCGTGGAAGCCCTTGCCGGAGTGCGGGTCGGCGAAGGCGCGCTGCGGGTCGACGATCAGCGAGTGGAAGAACAGGTGCGAGACCCCGGCGGGGTCGGTCGTCACCGCGGCCGGGCCGGTGGCGGGCGGGGCCTGCACGGGCGGCCGGGGCGGCTCGGGGTCCTCCTCGTCCGGCGCGGGGCCGGTGGCCGAGGGCTCCGGCCCCGCGGGATCCGGAGGCGGGGCGGACGGTGCCGTGCTCCACGACCGGGCGGCCGAGCCGACGTCCGGCAGCGGGATCACCCCGCCGAGCAGCAGCACCGCCAGGGCCAGCGTGCCGACCAGTGCGGCGAGCAGCCCCACCTGTGTTCCAGAACGCACGACCCCTCCCGTGTTCTGCGGCGTCGGTGCGAATCATTCACGATCAGGTCCGCATCCGGCTGCGCCGACACCCGGTACGACGGGTGAACGTGGCATGGCCGGAACTTTCCCTCCGGGAACCGGAGCCGGCTGCACAACACAATTCTTCCCGGCCGATAACCCACCCCTAACCATCGTGTACCCACCGCCCGGAATGACCATCTCCGCCTGCTCGCGCCGACAGTTTCCGTCTGCACTGCATCCGGCTTCGTCGCAGGCCAACGCTTCGTCTGCGACGTTCGACGTTCGTACGAACCCCCTTCATCGACACGGCGAAATCGTGTGCGTAATGTCGACGGCAGCCATTCCACAGAAACGTCCATGCCCCGTTTCCCGAAGGACCGTCATGCTGCAGTACGGCCCGGGCACCGTTCCTCTGCGCCCGGTTTCACCCGCTTTCCGCCCCGGTGTGCTCTCCGGCGGGCCCGCGACTCCGCCCCGGACCCTCTGGGACGTCCTCGCGACGACCGTGGCCCGTTTCCCGGACGCCCCGGCGATCGAGGGCGCCGACCGGACGCTGACCTACCGGTCGCTGCGCGCAGCGGTGGAGGACCTCGCGGCGCGCCTGGGCGGGCTCGGGATCGGGCCGGGCGACCGGGTCGGCATCCGGGTCCCGTCGGGGACCGTCGACCTCTACGTCGCGGTCCTCGCCGTGCTGCGGTCCGGCGCCGCCTACGTCCCGGTCGACGCCGACGACCCGGCCGAGCGGGTCCGCACCGTGGTCACCGAGGCCGGTGCCTGCGCGGTGATCGAGGAGGACCTGCGGGTGCTGCGGGGCCCGGTGCCGCCGCGGGGCGGGACCGCGGTGACCGGACCTGGCCCGGCCGACGACGCCTGGGTCATCTTCACCTCCGGCTCCACCGGCAGGCCCAAGGGTGTCGCGGTGACCCACCGCAGTGCCGCCGCCTTCGTCGACGCCGAGGCAGGCCTGTTCTGCCGCGACGCCCCGCTCGGGCCCGGCGACCGGGTGCTCGCCGGTTTGTCGGTGGCCTTCGACGCCTCCTGCGAGGAGATGTGGCTGGCCTGGCGGCACGGCGCCTGCCTGGTCCCGGCCCCGCGGGCGCTGGTCCGCTCCGGGACCGAGTTCGGCGACTGGCTCGTCGAGCAGCGGATCACCGTCGTGTCCACCGTCCCGACTCTGGCCGGGCTCTGGACGGCCGAGCAGCTGCGCGGCATCCGGCTGCTGATCCTCGGTGGCGAGGCCTGCCCGGAGCCGCTGGCGCACCGGCTCGCCCGTGCCTGCGGCGAGGTCTGGAACACCTACGGGCCGACCGAGGCCACCGTCGTCGCCTGCGCGGCCCGGCTCGACGCCGACGGGCCCGTCCGGATCGGCCTGCCGCTGGCCGGGTGGGAGCTGGCCGTCGTCGACCCGGCGACGGGCATGCCGGTGCCCGACGGCGACGTCGGCGAGCTGCTGATCGCCGGGGTCGGTACCGCCCGCTACCTGGACCGGGCCAAGGACCTCGACCGGTTCCCCGCCGTCCCGGTACTCGGCTGGGACCGCGCCTACCGCTCCGGTGACCTGGTGCGCGCCGAGCCGGCCGGTCTGAGCTTCGTCGGCCGCGCCGACGGCCAGGTCAAGATCCGCGGTTTCCGGGTGGAGCTGTCGGAGGTCGAGGCGGTGCTGATGGCGCTGCCCGGGGTCGCCCAGGCGGCCGTCGCGGTGCACGAGCCGCGGCCCGGGGTGAAGGAGCTGGTCGCGTTCTACCGGGCCGGGCCCGGCGCCGGCCGCGTCGACGCCGGGGAGGTCACCGCGCAGCTGCGGGACCGACTGCCGTCGCACATGGTCCCGGCGTTCGTCGAACCGCTCGCGGTGATCCCGACGACGACCAGCGGGAAGGTCGACCGCGGCGCGCTTCCCGCCCCGACGGTGCGCGACGCCGGGGCCGTCGTCGCCCCGGCGACCGGGTCCGAGGCCGCGCTCGCGGCGCTGCTGGCCGACCTGCTCGGGGTGCCCGCGGTGTCGGTCGAGGCCCACCTGGTCGACGACCTGCGGGCGGACTCGCTGACCCTGGCCCAGTTCGCCGCGCGGGTGCGTGAGCAGCGCGGGCCCGGTTGCACGCTGGGGATGCGCCGGCTCTACCTCAACCCGACGGTGCGCGCGCTCGCCGCCCACCTGGACACTACCGACACCGCTGCCACCGCGCCGGAGCCGTGTCCGGCCGCCCGGCACACCCCGTCCCGGCCGCGCCGCTGGGAGTACCTGGCCTGCGGGGCCGCGCAGCTGCTGCTGCTCGTGCTGGGTGCCGCGGTCGCGGCGACGCTGCTGTGGGGCGACGTCGAGTGGCTCGACGACGCCACCGGCGCCCTGGACCTCTACGGCCGTGGCGTCGCCGCCCTGGCCGTCACCTTCGCGGTGCTCGCGGTGGTCCCGGTCGCGGCGAAGTGGCTGCTCGTCGGTCGCTGGAAGCCTTCCGAGATCCGGATCTGGAGCCCGCAGTACCTGCGGTTCTGGCTGGTCACGACGCTGCTGCGGACCAGCCCGATGCTGCTGTTCGCCGGGTCCCCGCTCTACCTGGTGCACCTGCGGGCGCTCGGTGCGCGGGTCGGGCGCGGCGCGGTGGTGTTCTCCCGCACGACCCCGGTCTGCACCGACCTGCTCGAGATCGGCGAGGGCGCCGTGGTCCGCAAGCGCAGCTCGTTCACCGGGTACCGGGCCGAGGCCGGGACGATCGTCACCGGGCCGGTCACCATCGGGGCCGGCGCGGTCGTCGCCGAGTCCACCCACCTCGACGTCGGCTCCGCGGTGGGGGCGTACGCCCAGCTCGGGCACGCGTCGTCGCTGCCGCGGGGTGTGCGGGTCCCGGACGGGCTGGCCTACGCCGGCTCCCCCGCCGTCGCGTGCGGTTCGGACTTCCGCGGGCCCGCCCCGGCGCGGGTGACCCGGCTGCGCCGCGTCGTGTTCGCGACGCTGCAGCTGCTCGTCCCGCTGCTCACCGCCCCGGCCGTGCTGACCCTGGCCGACCGGCTCGTCGGCGACGGGCCGCGGATCACCGCACTGATCGACGGCCTGGGGCCCGCCGACCTGCTGCGGCTCTGCTTCTCCGGAGCCGGGCTCGCCTGGTCGGCCGGGTTCCTCGCCGCGACGCTGCTCGCGGGCCTGCTCGCGGTCGCCGTGCTGCCGCGGGCGGTGGCGCTGCTCGTCCGCCCGGAGCGGGTGCACCCGCTGTACGGGTTCGCCCACTGGTGCGAACGGACGATCGCCGCGCTGAGCAACGTGCCGTTGTACGTGCAGCTGTTCGGGGACAGCTCGTACGTCGTCGGCTATCTCCGGCTGGTCGGCTACCGGATCGGGCGCGGCGGGCAGACCGGCTCGAACTTCGGCGCCGACGTCTCCCACGAGGTCCCGCACCTGGTGTCGGTCGGCCCGAACACGATGGTCTCCGACGGCGTCTCCTTCGAGACCGCGGAGTTCTCGGCCACCTCGTTCCGGCTGGTCCCGGCCACGCTGGGCGCCGACTGCTTCCTCGGCAACGTGCTGTCGGTCCCGGCCGGGAGCCGGATCGGCGACGGCTGCCTGGTCGGCACGAAGACGATGGTCCCCGCCGACGGCCCGATCCGCCGCGACGTCGGGCTGCTCGGCTCCCCGGCGTTCGAGTTCCCCCGCGCCCGCACCGAGGACCCGCGGTTCACCCTCACCCCGGCACGGCTGCGGGAGCGGCTCGCCGCGAAGGACCGGCACAACCTGGTGACGATGGCGCTGTTCCTGCTCGTCACCTGGGTCCGGTTCCACCTGGTGCTCACCGTCGGGCTGGTCGCGGCGGCGGCACTGCCCATCGCCGGGCCGCTCGCCGTCGGTCTCGGTGCGCTCGGGGCCGCGGTGGCCGACCTGGCCGTCGCGGTACTCGTCGAGCGGGCGGTCACCGGGTTCCGGCGGCTGACCCCGCGCTACTGCTCGATCTACGACCGCTACTTCTGGTGGCACGAGCGGTTCTGGAAGCTGTCGATCCAGCCCTCGCTGCTCAACGGGACACCGTTCAAGGCGTTCGCCTGGCGGCTGCTGGGGGTGCGGATCGGCCGCCGGGTGTTCGACGACGGCGTCAGCATCAGCGAGAAGACCCTGGTCGAGATCGGCGACGACGCCACGCTCGGCGCCGGGGTCGTGCTGCAGGCGCACTCGATGGAGGACGGGATCTTCCGCTCCGACCACATCCGGATCGGCGACGGCGTCACCCTCGGCGCGGGCGCGTTCGTGCACTACGACACCGGGATCGGCGACGGTGCGGTGCTGGACCCGGACTCGTTCCTGATGAAGGGCGAGCGGGTCGGCGCCGGTGCGGTGTGGCGGGGCAACCCGGCCGGCCCGGTCACCTGAGGGTTCCCGGCCCGTCCCGGTGCCCGGTCGGATACAGCTGCCCGTTCGCGCGCGCGTGCCCATTCGCGCGCGCGTGCCGGTTCGCGCGCGGGTGCCGGTTCGCGTGCGGGTGCCGGTTCGCGCGCGGGGTGCGTGGGAGCGCGCCGTGCGGGTAACCCCTTCCCATGAGCGACACGACAGTGGACCTTCTCGTCGTCGGCGGCGGCCCGGCCGCGCACCAGGCCGCCGCGTCCTACCGGGACAACGGCGGCGCAGGACCGATCCTCGTCGTCTCCGACGACGACACCGCGCCCTACTTCCGCCCCTCGCTGTCCAAGGAGCTGCTGGTCGGCGAGACGACCGCCGACGACCTGCCGCTCGGTGACCTCGACGGCGTCGAGCTGCGCACCGGCACCACGGTCACCGAACTCGCCCCGAAGGAACGCACCGCGACCGTCGACGGGCAGACCGTCACCTGGCAGCAGTGCATCCTCGCCACCGGCGCCGGCCCGGTGCACCTGCCCATCCCCGGTGACGACGAGGCCCACCACCTGCGCAGCCTGGCCAGTGCCCGCAACCTGATCGACTCCCTCGACGGCGCGGAGACCGCCGTCGTCGTCGGGTCGGGGTTCATCGGCTGCGAGGTGGCGGTGTCGCTGGCCCGCCGCGGGCTCACCGTGACCCTCGTCGGGCGGGAGGCGGTGCCGCAGGCCGCGCGCCTCGGCGAGCGGGTCGGGACCGAGATCGGGCGCTGGCTGCGGCAGGAGAACGTGCTGATGCGCGGCTCCGCCGAGGTGACCTCGATCGAGGTCGTCGACGGGCGGCGCCTGGTGCACATCGACGGCGGTGACCCGGTCGCCGCGGACGTGGTGCTGGTCGCGGCGGGTGCTGCGCCCCGCTCGGAGCTGGCCGACGACGCCGGGCTGCCGGTCGAGCACAAGCGGGTAGTCGTCGACGAGCACATGCGCACCGATGTGCCGGGGGTGCTGGCCGCAGGGGACGTCGCCTACGCGCGCAACGCCGCCGCGGGCCGGCACCTCGCCGTCGAGCACTGGGACGACGCCGAGACCATGGGCGGCATCGCCGGCACCACCGCCGCGGGCGGCGAGGCCACCTGGGACACCCCGCCCGGCTTCTGGACCGACCTCGGCGAGTACTCGCTGCAGTACACCGGCTGGGGCGACGGCTTCGACCGGGTCGCGTTCGTCGAGCACCCGGACGGCGGGTTCACCGCCTGGTACCAGAAGGACGGCACCGTCTGCGCCGTCGCGACGTATCAGGCCGACGAGGACTTCGAGAAGGGCACCGAGCTGGTGCGCACCAACGCGCCGGCGTCCGACGTCCCCGGCGACCCGGCCTGGTCCGACGCCTGAGACCGGCCCGGAGCCGGCCCGCAGGCCGCCGAGCCGCAGGCCGGTCCGCCGGGCCGGTCCGCAGCCGCGCACCCGTTCCGCGAACGCGCAGCCGACCAGGTGAGCGTCCCCGGAACGGGTGCGCGTTCGGCGGGCGCAGCTCCACGACACGACGGACACGGGAACGGCGCGAGGACGGCGCAGAAGCGACACGGCCCCTCGGTGGGTGACGCGGGGCCCCGTCGCGGGTACTCCCCTGCCGTGACCGACCACGACTCCCAGGACAGCGACGCACGTGGCCTCTCCCCGGAGGAGGCCCGCCAGGACCCGCAGCGCGCCCTCGACGAGGCCGAACAGCGGATCCTCGGCGAGCGCGAACCCGAGGACCGGGACCGGGACGACGAGGAGCCGACCCCGGCCGGCGACGACGAGAACACCGGCGTCGACGCCGAACCGGCCGACTGAGCTCCCACCATCCGGGCCGGAGGCGCTCGGCGGGCGCGACACCCCGCGGACGTCGGCGACGCAGGCATCCGGGGACAACCGACACCCCTGCTGTTGTCCCTGCGGGACAACGTCGTCGCCACGGGTCCGGCCTAGCCTCGCGAATGGGACCGGCACCGACGGCGGTCCGCGGCTCGGGAGAGGGGACGGCCATGGCGGACGCAGGACGCACCGGCACCGCGCTCGGCATGATCGAGACGAGGGGTCTGGTCGGCGCGATCGAGGCCGCCGACGCGATGGTCAAGGCCGCGAACGTCGAGGTCGAGGGCTACCGCACGCTGCGCAACGGGCAGGTGTCGGTGCTGGTGCGTGGGGACGTCGGCGCGGTCACCGCCGCCATCGCCGCGGGCCGGGTCGCCGCAGCGCAGACCGGTGAGCTGTACACCAGCCACGTCATCCCGCGTCCGGCCGGGGACACCGAGACGATGGTGACCGGCTCGGTCCAGCCACCCCGCTGACCCGGCGACGGCGCCCGGGCTCACACCGGGTCCGGGCCCTCGTCCTCGTCGGCCCGGGTCACCTGCAGCAGCCGCAGCGCGAAGTCCGCCCGCATCCGGTCCTCGTGCCGGCTCAGGTCCAGTCCGGTGAGCTGGCGGATCCGCTCCAGCCGGTAGCGCAGCGTCTTGTGGTGCACGAACAACCGGTCCGCCGCGAGCTTCTGCGAGCAGTCGGCGTCAAAGAACGCGCGCAGGGTGCGCACCAGCGAGCCGTCGTTGTCCCGGTCGTAGTCGAGCAGCGGACCGGTGACCTCGTCGACGAAGGTCTGCAGGTCCGGGTCGTCGCCGGAGCCGAGCAGCAGCCGCACGATCCCCAGCTCCTCGTAGAGGAACACGTCCTGCCCGCCGAACCGGGTGGCCGCCGACAGCGCGGTGCGGGCCTCGTTCAACGCGCTCGGCAGGTCGACGACCTCGCGGCGCTCCCGGCTGATCCCCCAGGTCAGCCGCAGCTCCGGCAGCTCCTCGTGGATCGCCGCGGAGAACGCGGTCACCAGCTCGCGGGCCGCCTTGCGATCCAGGTCCGCGGCGATCCCGACGATCAGGTCGCCACGCAGGCTGGCCAGGGCGAGCCCGTGCCCGTGCAGGGTGCGGACGATCCGCAGTACCCGGCGGCGGACCCGGTCGGTCTGCGAGGTGTCCCAGCCGTGCTCGGCGGCGACGGCGGCGAGGTCGTCGATCCGGCCGTGCAGCACCCGCAACCCGCCGGTGAGGTGCACCCCGAGCTGCTGGGCCCGGGTGCGTGCGGCGATCCGGTGCTCGACGGGGCCCTGCAGCAGATCCCACAGCACCTGCTCGGCGGCCTCGGCGCGGGCCCGTCCGGCGGCACGCTCGCGCAGCAACGCCAGCGAGCAGGCCATCGCCACCTGCCCGGCGACGACGTCGACGAGATCGTCGGTGCGCCCGGTGCGGGCGATGAGCATCTGGCCGACCTGGTCCCCGTCGGCGTGCACCGGCCGGGCGACGACCTGCCGGTTGCGCAGCGTCGGGGTGGCGTTGCCGCCGGTCGTCACGGGCAGCACCGCCGGGAGCTGGGAGACCAGGTCGCGTGAGCGGTGCCCGGCGACGCGTTCGCCGTCCGGGCCGTAGACGGCGATCTCGCAGCACAGCTCGGTGGCGACGGCGCGGGCGACCGCGGGCAGCCCGCCGCCGCCGATCACGGTGCGCAGCAGGTCCTGCTGCAGCCGCGACGCCCGGTCGACGACGGCGACGTGGCGCTGCAGCGCGTCGTGGGCGTGGCCCAGCTCGGCTGCGGCGGCGGTCTGCTCGTCGTGCAGCCGGGCGTTGTCGATGGCGATCGTGGCGAAGTCGGCGAGAGTGACCATGCGGCGCACGTCGTTGTCGGTGAACACCGAGCGACGCCGCCGCCACACCTCCAGCACGCCGAGGAACTCGCCGTGCAGCTGCAGCGGGACGGCCAGCGCGGAGCGGGTCTCCTCCCGCTCGGCCAGGGACATGAAGTCGTCGCTGATCGTGCGGTCGTCGAGGTAGGAGTCGACGCGCGCGGGCTCCCCGGTGAGGAACACCAGCCCGGCGACGCCCTGGCCGCGGTGCATCCGCAGCCGTGCGGTCTCGGTGGCACGGTTGCCGACGCAGGCGCGCATGCGGACGACGTCGTCCTCGCGCAGCATCACCCCGCAGATGTCGGAGTCGAGCAGCCGCAGCGTCTGCTCGGCGACGGTGAGCAGCACCTGGTCGAGGTCGCGCACGGTCAGCAGCCGCCGCGACACCTCCCGGACGGCCTCGGTCTCCGCGGCGACGGACTCGATCTCGCCGCGGGCCCGGGTGCCCTGCAGCTGCAGCGACAGCCACGCCCGCCCGTGCCGCAGCCGGGCGAGTACCTCGCGGCCGGGCCGGATGTCGGGGTCCCAGCACAGCGCGGCGGGCCCGTCCGGGCCGTGGACCAGGCCCGATGCGCCGTCGGCGGCGCCGGTGTCCGGTCCGCCCACCGGCAGCCCGGCGACGCCGATCCCGGAGCCCGCGAGCACCGACCAGCGGCCGTCGCGCCAGGCGCAGACCGACACCGGGGTCCCGGCCGCGGCGGAGGCGTGCCGGGCGAGCTCGTCGGCGGCGGTGACGGGGTCGGCGGGGACCGAGGCCAGCAGCCGGTCGAGCCGCTCGTGCCCCTCCTCGCCGGCGAGAGCCGGGCCGGACGGGTCCAGCGTCGTCATCCCCCACCCCCGTCGGTCAGAGCACGATCAGCGACTTGAGCGTACGTCGCTCGGCCATGCGGCGGTACGCCTCGGGAACGTCGTCCAGCGACACCGTCTCTCCCACGACGACCGTCGGGTCCAGCACCCCGGACCCCAGCAGCGCGACGAGCGCGTCGCCGTCGCGCATGACGTCACCGATCGCGAAGCGCAGGGTCAGCTCGTCGGCGAACGCGCGGCCGGCCTGCAGCGACCAGTCCCCGGTGTGCACGCCGACCGAGACGACGGTCCCGCGCCGCCGGACCAGGCCGAACGCGGTGTCCAGGCCCCGCGGGCCCCCGATCGCGTCGACGACGACGTCCGCGCCGCGCCCGTCGGTGAGCCGCCGGACGGCGCCGCCGGCATCGTCCGGGGCGACGGCGACCGAGCCCTCCGCCGCGGCCAGCGCCCGCCGGGCCTCGACCGGCTCGACCAGCAGCACCGTCCCGGCTCCGCAGGCCTGGGCGGCGAGCGCGGTGAGCTGCCCGACCGGTCCCCCGCCGACGACGGCGACGGTGTCCCCGGGCAACGGATCGGCGCGGCGGACGGCGGCGTAGCCGGTGGCGAGGGTGTCGCCGAGGAACACCGCGGCGTCGTCGCCGACGGCGTCGGGCAGGGGCCGCAGCACGGTGTCGGCCCACGGCACCCGCACCAGCTCGGCCTGTGCGCCGTCGAGCGCCGGGCCGAACGCGGTGCCGGTGCCGAAGAAGCGGCGCCCCGGGCACTCCCAGTGGTCGCCACGCCGGCACCACCAGCAGGACCCGCACGCGGTGAAGTCCGCGCCGACGACCCGGTCCCCGGCCCGGTGCCCGACGACGGCGGCACCGGTCGCGACGACCTCGCCGACGAACTCGTGCCCCAGCACGGTGCCCGGGGCGTGCGCGGTGCCGGGGTCGAGCCCGTCGCCGTGCGCGACGGTGTGCAGGTCGGTGCCGCACACCGCGGCCCGCCGCACCCGTACCAGCGCGTCGGCCGGTTCCTCGATCCGCGCTTCCGGGACGTCGGTGACCCGCACGCCGCCGTCCCCGGCGAAGACCACGGCCCTCATGTCGCTCCCGTCACGCCGCCGCGGCGGACTCCGCGAGGTCCGCCAGGCGCTCCCGGATCCGGGCCGCCGCCTCGTGCAACGCCTCGAGCTCGGCCGGACGCAGGTCCAGCTCGACGATCCCCCGCAGCCCCCCGCGTCCCAGCCGGGCCGGGAGCCCGGCGTAGACACCGGAGATGCCGTAGCTGCCGTCCGCGTACACCGCGGCGGGCATGACGTCGCCGGAGTCGGCGGCCATCGCCAGCACCATCCGGGCCGCGGACATGCCGGGCGCCATGAACGCGCTGCCGCTGCGCAACAACCCGACGACCTCGCCACCGGAGGCGCGGGCGCGCTGCACGATCGCGTCGAGCTCGTCGGCGGCGATCGCGTCGGCGAGCGGGCGGGTGCCGACCGTCGCGGCCGAGAGCGGGATGACCATCTCCTCGCCGTGGCTGCCGAGCGCCCACGCCTGGATCCGGTCCGCGCGCGCGGCGCCGGTGAGCGCGGCCAGCGCCTGGAAACGAGCGGTGTCGAGCACCCCGGCCATGCCGAGCACCCGGTCCGACGGGAAACCGGACGCCGTCCAGGCGTGCTGGGTCATCTCGTCCAGCGGGTTGGTGACGACGACGATCACCGCCTGCGGCGACGTCGCGGCGACCCGGCGGGCGACGTCGCCGACGATCGCGGCGTTCGTGCTGATCAGATCGGAGCGGGTCATGCCGGGGGTGCGCGGCTTCCCCGCGGTGATGACCACGTAGTCGGCCGGGCCCGCCTCCTCCACGGTCCCGGCGCCGCGCACCCGGGTGTCGAAGCCGGACAGCGCCGCGGTGTGGGTGAGGTCGAGCGCGATCCCCGCGGCACGGCCCTCGTCGATGTCGACGAGCACGACCTCGCCGAACACGTCGGCGTCGGCCAGGCGCATGGCTGCGACCATGCCGACGTTCCCGGCGCCGACGACGACCACCCGCCCGGTGTTTCCGGCGGGCGCTCCCCCGGGCCGCACGGCCGCGGGCAGCGGGGCGCCACGCCGGTAGAGCGCGCCCGACGGCGGCCGCAGCGGTGGTGGCGGAGCACCCTGGGCGCCACCGTGCCCTCGCCCGGCCGGCGAGGGCGACAGCGGTGCGCCCCCGGCTCCGGTCGCCGCACTGTCCGGCCCGGCGCTCCCCGGCCCGGCACTCCCGAGCCCGGCATTCCCCGGCGCCGCCGGCCCGGCGTTCCCCGCCGCATCCGTCCCGGCCACGATCTCGACGTCCAGCTCCCGGGCCCGCTCCCGCGCCAGCGGCGTCACCACGTCCCGCGGGCCGACCCGCAGCACCCCACCGTCGCCCACGGCCCCGTCGACCTGAGCCGCTCCGATGACGGTCACCGCGTGTCCTCCCGGCCGTGCACGGTCTCCAGGGCGGCGACGGCGGCGTCGCGCGCGGACTGGACCTCGCTCTCGGTGCCGGACAGGAACATCCGGCCGAACCGGCCGACCGCGCGCAGCTCGATGACGGTGATGTTCGCGGCCTTCTCGGCCTCGTTGGCCGCCATCGAGATGTAGGCGGCCGGGGCGACCTCCATGACGAAAAGGCTCTGCCCGGGCATCAGCATGGATCCCTTGCGCCACTTGTTGAGCAGCTGCGCCTGGTACGGGTGCACGTTGGTGATGAACTGGGTGGAGGCGATCGTCGGGCGGATCCGGTCGGCCTCGGTCATGCCCAGCTCGTCGAGGATCGCCTGGCCGGACGCGAGCACCTCGGCCTGCTGCTCGGAGTGGATCTCCAGCAGCCCGAACTCGCGCTCGATGATCTGCAGTGCGGGGCGCACCCCGGCTGCCTTGAGCGCGATGTCCGCGGCGCGGAACACCTCGTTCCCGGGGGCCATCTCGATGTAGAGCTCGGCCATCCCGGCGATCGGGACGTCGCCGGGGCTGGTGGCCGCGATGTGCGCCGCGCACTGCGGCTGCATGCGGTCGATGAACGCGTAGGTGCGCAGCGTGGGGGTGGGTGTGCTCATGCCGCGGCCCTCGCGATGCCGAGCGGGGTGATGAGCAGTGCGTGCGGATAGGTCACGACGGTTCGCTCCAGGTACCTGGCCAACACGGTCTCCGCGCCGGCGATCATCAGGGCACCACCCGCGATGTGCAGGGGCAGGTCCTCGGCGCCCGCGGTGAGCACGCGGACGTTCTCCGCGATCCGCTGCAGGCCGGGGACCAGGACCGGGAAGGCCTCGTCCGGGTGGGCGCGTTTGTAGGGCTCGGCGTCCTCGACGGCGATGCCGAGACCACCGGCGAGCATCAGGTCGAGGTGGTGGCCACCGCCGGGCCGGTCGTCGAGCCGGACGAGCTCGCCGCCGCGGTAGACGCCGACCCCGGTCGAGCCGCCGCCGACGTCGACGACGACCCCGTCGTGCACGCCGAGCGTGCGCTGCGCGGCGTCGACCTCGTCGACCAGCACGGCGTCGTCGAACCCGGCGGACTCGCAGACGTAGGCGCACGCCCGGGCGTCGGTGACCGGGATGCACGGCGGATAGGCCGTCGCGGCCGTCGCGAGGCGGGTGCCGAGCCCGGCCTCGGCGCGTTCGCGCAGCCGGCGGACCGCAGCGATGGCCCGGGCGAAGTCGACGACGACGCCGTCGGCCAGCGCCCCGGACGGGTGGGCGTCCACCCACACCGGGTACTGCGCCCCGTCGCCGGAGACGGCGAGCACGGTGAGCACGCAGCTCGCCGTGCCGAGGTCGACCCCGGTGCGCAGCGACGACGCCGCGGCCAGCGCAGCGGCGGCCGGGGCGTCGGGTACCCCGTCGCGGGCGACGGCCTGCGCGGTCGCCGCGGCGGCGGTGAGCAGCGCCTCGGGGCCCTGCGCCGCAGCGGAACCGGCCCGGCAGGAGACAGTGGGAGCGGTCATGGTCACAGCTCCACCGGGTCGTAGACGGTGCGCCACGGCCGTACCTCGTGCGCGATCCGCTTGATGTTGATCAGGTGCAGCGGGGTGACGTTGTCCGAGCAGATCGAGCCGCTCCACGTCCCCGTACCGAGCTGGAACGACGGGTCGACGTCGGTGGAGTAGCCCATCCCGCCGAACAGCGCGGGCGTGTTGACCACGATGCGCCCGGCGGGCAGCGAGCCGAACGGGGCGACCTCCTCCGGGTCGGCGGCGTGCACCGCGGCGGTGTGCCCCTCCCCGTCGAGGGCCAGGATCTCGCGGCAGCGCCGCAGGCCGGCGGCCGGATCGGGCTCCCGGTACACCGACAGCACCGGCCCGAGGATCTCCCGGGACAACGGGGTGTCGACGCCGACGGAGCCGAGCGTGCAGGCCAGCACGCGGGTCGCCGTCGGCACGCCGAACCCGGCGAGCTCGGCCAGTTGCACCGCGGTCCGGCCGACCGACGCGGGCCGCATCGCCCCGCGCTCGTCGAACAGCACCCGGGCCAGCGCCGCCTGCTGCGGTGCGTTCATCCAGTACGCGCCGCGCTCGCCGAACGCGGCCAGGAACGGCTCCGCCACGTCCTCGACGACGACGACCGACTGCTCGGCCACGCACGCCGTCCCGTTGTCGAACGACTTCGACGTGATGATCATTTCGGCGGCCTCGGCCGGGTCCGGGACGCTGCGGCCGACGTAGGCGGGCACGTTCCCGGCACCGACGGCGATCGTCGGCTTCCCGCTGGAGTACGCCGCGCGCACCATCCCCGGCCCGCCGGTGGCGAGCACGAGCGCGATCTCGTCGCGGCTCATCAGCTCCCGGGTGGCGGGCAGCGTCGGGTTCTCCAGGCACGACACGAGCCCCTCCGGGGCACCCGCGCCCACGGCGGCCTCGGCCATGATCTCGGCGGCGCGCAGCGTGCACCGTGCGGCCCGCGGGTGCGGGGCGTGCACGATCCCGTTGCCGGACTTGACCGCCGCGAGGCTCTTGAACAGCGCCGTCGACGTCGGGTTGGTGACCGGGATGATCCCGGCGATCACCCCCATCGGGGTACCGACGGCGGTGACGCGGGCGTCGTCGTCGACCCAGAGGACGCCGATCGCGCGACGATCCAGCATCCAGCGGGCGACGAAGCCGGTGTTGTAGCGGTTCTTGTAGATCTTGTGCTCGTAGACGCCGTAGCCGGTCTCGTCGACGGCGAGGCGGGCGAGCTCCTCGGCGGCCTTCGTCCCGGCCCGCGCCATGGCGCGCACCCAGTGGTCGAGGGTCTCCTGGTCGACGCCCTCGAGCGAGGTGAAGGCCTCGCGGGCGGCGCGGGCCTTGGCCCGGACGTCGGCCAGGCCTGCCAGGTCGGCGTCGAGGCCGGCCGGTGCGCCGGTGGCTGCTGCGGTCATCTCCACCCCTCGGTGATCGGCTCAGCTGGGTTCGCTCGGGATCCGGCTCAGCTCTTGGGGCGGGTCAGCGACGTGAGGATGCCCTCGGTCTCGTCGTGCGGGCGCGGGATGACGTGCACGGAGACGACCTCGCCCGCCTTCCCGGCGGCGACCGCGCCGGCGTCGGTGGCGGCCTTCACCGCGCCGACGTCGCCGCGGACCATGATCGTGACGAGGCCGCCGCCGATCTCCTTGTGCCCGAGTACCTGCACGTTCGCGGCCTTGACCATCGCGTCGGCGGCCTCGATCGCGCCGACCAGACCCTTCGTCTCGATCAGGCCCAGCGCGCCGCGCAGGGTGGGGGCGGCCGGGGCCTCGCTCGTCGGAGCCATGGTGTCCTCCTGGGTGTGCCTGGTTCTGGGTGTGCCGGGTTGGGGTGGCGGGGCCCTGCGGGCGCAGGGACCGGGATCAGGATTTCTGGTAGGTGACCGCGCCGTCCCGTACGACGGTGTCGGCGATGCCGACGACCGCGCGGTCGGTGGGGACGTCGGCGCCGGCGGCGATCCGGGCGGCACCGCCGGTGGCGACGAGCACGAGCTCCCCGACGCCGGCTCCGACGGTGTCGACGGCGACGTAGCCGGTGACGTCCGGCGCGCCGCCGGTGCGCGCGTCGGCGCCGGTCGTCGCATCGGTGCCGGTCGTCGCATCGGTGCCGGTCGTCGCATCGGTGCCGGTGGTCGCGTCGGCGACCAGGAGGAGGGTGAACCGCTCGAGCCCGGGACCCTTGATCGTCGAGACGACCTGGCCGAGCACCGTCGCCAGCTGCATGCCCGGGCCACCTCCGTCGGTGTGTGGCGGCCCCTCGTGTGAGCGGGGCCACCGTCGCTCCGGGACAGTAGGACCGCGATGATCCGGTCGGCGTTATCCGTCCGGGACAACGTCGGCCGTGGCCGTTGTCCACCGGCGCCGTGGCCGCGACGGGTACGCGAGCGGGAGTGTGCAGGGTGTCGAGCACGTGCCCGCGCCAGGAGGTTCACCGGTGATCCGCCCCGAGGACGCAGAGTTCCACACCCCCACCAGCGACGACCCGCTCTGGGCCGAGACCAACTACTTCGGTCTCTACGCCGGGCAGGACACCGACCGGCCGGTGAACATCGGGCTCTACGCCCTGCACCGCAAGCCGATCGGGATGGTCGGCTCGACGGTGTCGATCAACTCCCGGCGGGTGCGCGAGCCGTGGGCCGCCGAGTACTGGGACGCGCAGAACCTGCCCGTGCCCGAGAGCCTGCTCGACTACGAGCTGCCCAACGGGCTGAAGGTCGTCGCCACCGACCCGAACCGGGTGTGGGACGTGTCGTACTCGGACCCGGCGGCAGGGGTGGAGATCCGGTTCCGCTACACCGCGATCATGCCGGCGTACGACATCAACGACCCCGGCATGGACCCGCTGGCCGCCGACCGGGACATGGCCAAGACCTGGGGGCACGCCTACGCCGGGCACTTCGACCAGTCCGGGCACTACGAGGGCGAGCTGTCGGTCCGCGGCCGGACGCTGCCGATCGACTGCGTCGCGACGATGGACCACAGCTGGGGCGTGCGCGCGGAACGGCAGACCTCGCGACTGTCCTGGCTGCACGCCCACTTCGGCGGCGACCTCGTCGTGCACGGGCTGTTCGACTTCGACACCGCGAACGGGCCGGACGGTGACTCCCCGCTGCGGCTGACCCACGGCTACCTCGTCGAGAACGGCAAGCTGCACGGCCTCGACGGGGGCAGCGGCCTGACCCGGCGCCGCGGCCTCTACCCCGAGCACATCGCGATCGAGGTGACCGCAGGCGACCGGCGGCTGACGGTGGAGGGCGAGGCGCTGACCACGTTCCCGTGGCAGTCCCAGCCGGGCGTCGTCGGGCACAACGCGTTGCTGCGCTGGACCGGCGAGGGGCGCACCGGCTACGGCGAGTGCATGGACTTCATCGGGCTCGGCGAGCTCGGTGAGGTCTACAGCCGCCCATGAGCACCCCGCCGGTACGCGCGGTCGTCTTCGACCTCGACGGCACCCTGGTCCAGACGCGGCTGGCCTCCTGGGAGGTCTTCGAGCCGATCAGCCGCCGGCACGGTCTCGGGGTGGACACCCCGGGGCAGTACTTCGGCCTGTTCCGCGGCAACGTGTTCACCTCGATCCGCAGCCTCTGCTCCACCGACGAGCAGGCGCGGGCGGCGACGGCGGACTTCCTGGCTGCGCTGCGGTCGTCCTACTCGCCGCCGCTGGTGCCGGGCATGCAGGCGGTGGTCCGGAGGCTGGCGTCGGAGTGCACGCTCGCGGTGATGTCGTCGAATGCGATGGAGGTGCTGCGGCGGGTGCTGGTCGACAACGACCTCGCCTACTGCTTCGCGCACGTGTTCGGCGGCGACGTCGCCCCGGACAAGCGGGCGGCACTGCGCACCTTCCTCGCCGACGCCGGCAGCGGTTTCGGCCGTCGCTGCTCCGCCGACTACGACGAGGGCGGTGAGGCGGCCCGTCCGGATCCCGCGACGACGGTGCTGGTCACCGACACCGCAGGCGACGTCCGGGACGCCCGCGAGGTCGGCGTGCGCGTCGTCGGGGTGACCTGGGGGATGCACACCGCCGCCGAGCTGACCGAGGCCGGCGCCGAGTTCGTCGCGCTCTGGCCGCAGGAGGTGCTGTCCTACCTGCTGGGCGACGACGCCGCCCGGGAGCCGGCCGACGCGTGCGCGGTGCCCTCCCACCGGGTGCCCGGCTCCGAGCCCGGCGACGACTGCGGATGCGGGTGCTCCGGAGGTGCGGCCTGCCCCGGTCCCGCCGATGGAACCGGAACCGCGACGTCCGCCGCACCTGCCGGGAACCCCGCCGGGGCTGCCGGGGGCTCCGCCGAGGCTGCCGGGGGCTCCGCCGAGGCTGCCGGGGGCTCCGCCGAGGCTGCCGGGGGCTCCGCCGAGGCCCCCGGCGCCCGGCGGCGCCGACGGCGCCGGGAGGCCGCGGCCCTCGTGCCGGCCTCCCCCGCCCCGTCTCCCGGCCCCCACCCCGGCACCGCCGTGACCGGCCGCGACCCCCTGCTCGACGCCGTCCGCCGGATCTGCGGCTGAGCCCCGCCCCGGGGTCCCGGCACGGACTGCAGGCGCACACCGGTGTGGTCAACGCTCGCGCGATCAGGTGCGCGTTCACGACTCCGGTGAGCGCCTGCGCTGGTTCGACCGGTCCTCGGCGAGGCCGCCCACGGTGCCCGGTGCCGGAGGCCGGCGGGAGAGCCCCGATGCCGATATGACCCCGATGCCGAGATGACTCAGTAGGTGAGGTGTTCCCCAGGGGGATCGGTCGGCTCCCACGCAGCGCGGACGGCCCACGGCGGGTAGCCGCACCCACGACGAGCCGGCCGGGTTCGCACCCGACCGGCCCGCCCGCCGCGGCTCGTCCCACCGCACGCCGGTGCGCTACCCCGCCAGCGCCGCCTTCCCCAGCGCCAGCACCAGCGGCCGCGCTCCGTCGGCCTCGACGGCGAACCGGCGGAACCCCAGCCCGTACAGCTGTGCGGCGGCCTCCTCCGGGACCTCGCCGGACAGCCGCATCCCGACCGGGCGACCGTCGTGCTGTGCCCGCGCGACGTCGCCGAGCAGCGTGCGCACCATCGGGTCCAGCGCCGTCCGCGGGTCCACGGGCAGCAGCCCGCGGCGCAGGTAGTCGTCGAGCGGCTCGGCAGTGAGCAGCTGCCGGGCGGGGATCCCGAACACCGCGGCCTGCAACGCCCGTACCTCCACCCACAGGACGTCGACGGCGTCCCCGATCGCCGGGGCGTTCCCGGCGGCCCGCGGCCCGGTCAGGTAGGCCCCGACCGACACCGGACCGCCGATCTCGTCGGCGATCGCCCGCAGCGCGGCCGCCTCGGCGGGGTCGGACAGGTGCCGTACGGCCAGGTGCACGCCGGAGGTACGGCCGGCGTTGGCGGCGGCCCGGTTCAGCCCGCGCAGCTGCGCGGCCACCAGCGCGGGACGTCCGAGCGGGAGCCCCAGCTCCGGGTGCCGCGTCGTGATCGCGGTCTGCTGCAGCATCTCCCGGGCCTCGTCGGCAACCAGGTCGATCGCCCGCACACCCACGTCGAGTTCACCGGTCCCGGCCAGCAGCGGGGTGAACTCGGCCTCGACGAGCTCGGCGATCCGGTCGAAGCGGTCGTCGGCCCCAGCAGCGGCATCGGACGCGGGGCCGAGCAGCTGCGCGACCAGGCCCTCGATGTGCCCGGTCGCGGCGAGGACGTCGTCGATACCGGTGACCAGGCCGGATGCACCGGCCTCGCGGGCACCGTCCACGTCGGCGGGCAGGGTGACCTTGACCAGCACCTCGCACTCCGACGCCCGGCTCGCCGCGGCCAGCACCGCACCGAGCGCACCGGTCGCGGCGGCCGGGGTCGCGGTGCTGATCCGCCCGGCGAACAGCTCGCCGCCGGCTCCGTCGAGGGAGACCTCGTCGCCCTCGACGACCGTGCGGCCGCCGACGGTCAGGGTGCGCGCCTCGGCGTCGATGGTGATCGCGCCGGCGCCGACGACACACGCCGTCCCCAGCGCCCGTGCGACGACGGCCGCGTGGCTGGTCGAGCCGCCAGTGGCGGTGACGATGCCGCGGGCGGCGATCATCCCGTGCAGGTCGGCGGGGCTGGTCACCGCGCGCGCGAGCACGACGTCCTCACCGGCCTCGGCACGCTCCTTCGCCCGGTCCGGGTCGAGGACGAGCACCCCGGACACCTGCCCCGGGCAGGCGCCGGTCCCGGTCGTGAGCCGCCGGCCCTCGTCGCGGGCGCGGGCGACCTCGTCGTCGTCGAAGCCGGGACGCTGGACCTGGCGGACCTGCTCCGGCGTGAGGTTGCGCAACGCCGCCGCGGGGCTCACCTCGCCCTCGGCGAGGAAGTCCGCCGCGATCCGAACGGCCGCCTCCGGGGTCCGTTTGGCGCTGCGGACCTGCAGGAAGTACAGCGTGGAGTGCTCCACGGTGAACTCGATGTCGAGCACGTCGGCCCGGTCGCGTTCCAGGTCGGCGCAGGTGCGGCGCAGCTCGTCGAGCACGTCCGGGGCGAGCGCCTCGGTGACCGGGTCGGGGGTACGGGTGCCCGCGACGACGTCCTCACCCTGGCTGTGCGCGAGGTACTCGCCGAACAGGCCGGGTTCACCGGTCGCGGGGTTGCGGGTGAACACCACGCCGGAGCCGGAGTCGTCGGAGACGTTGCCGAACACCATCGACTGCACGACGACCGCGGTGCCCAGGTCGTGCGGGATCGCGTGGAACTCGCGGTAGGTGCGGGCGCGACGGGTGTTCCAGGACCGGAACACGGCCTCGATCGCGCCGATCACCTGTGCCTGCGGGTCGTCGGGGACCGACTCGTCGTCGGACTCGGCGAGGGACTGCTCGCACGCGGCCCAGATCCGGTCGTAGACCTCGCCCGCGTCCTCACCGGGGTCGACCGCGGCGACCAGTTCGTCGATCCCGTCGCCGGGGTCGAGCGCCCCGAGCACGGTCTCGGCGTACATCGCGTGGAAGCGGGCGACGAGGTCGGCGACGAACCGGCTGTCCCCGGTCGCGGCGGCCACGGCCCGCGCGACCTCGCGGTTGATGCCCAGGTCGAGGATCGTGTCCATCATCCCGGGCATCGAGATCGGGGCCCCGGACCGCACCGACAGCAGCAACGGCTGCGGGCCGCGTCCGAACGTCTTCCCGGAGCGCCGCTCCAGCTCCGCGAGCCGGGCGGTGACCTCCTCGGCCAGCCCGGCGGGCAGTGCCTTCTCCCGCAGGTAGCTGCGGCATGCGTCGGTGCCGATCACGTAGCCGGGCGGGACCCGCAACCCCTGCTGGCTCATCCGGGCCAGGCCGCTGCCCTTGCCGCCGAGCCGGTCGACGTCGGCGGGGTCGGCCTCGTCGAAGGTGAGCGTGAACCCGCGGGAGCCGCCCGCCGACGGCCCGGAGGTCTGCGGTTCGGTCACCGTCACTCCGCCCGCTCCCGGCCCAGGGTGCGCAGCAGGTCCTCGTGGAACTCGAACCAGATGTTGTGCACCGAGTCGATCGTCGGCGACGACACGTACTCGTGCCGCCCCTGGTCGACGGCCTCGACGGCGGCCTCGAACCGCTGCGGGTAGCGGCCGAACCGCGCGTCGTGCCCGGCCAGCGCGTCGAGCAGCGGGGTCAGCTTCGCGATCAGCTTCTCCAGCCGGTCGATGACCTTGCCGTCGTGGTCGGGGTCGGTGTGGTCGTTGGTGACCTTCCTCCCGCCGACGTCGATCTGCTGCCAGGACGACATCGTCGTCAGGAACTGGGCGTTGGTCGTCTCGAACTTCGCCACCAGGGCGAGCACCTCGTCGTCGGTGCGGACGTCGGCGTAGTGCTCGGCGGCGGCGCGGGCCAGCGCCGGCTCGGCCTCGTCGGTGGGCAGCGCCGACCCGCCCGCGACGACGACGAGCCCCTGCCCCGCAAGCCTTTCGAGGATCTCGTCGACGCGGTCCTGCTCGATCCCGGACGCCGCGGCGACGACGTCGGGGCTCGCCATCTTCTTCAGCGCGACGACGTCGAGGACGTCGTAGCCGCTCTTGTCCAGCACGACTGCGGTCATGGAGGTGTCCCTTCACGGAGGCGGGCGACGCGGCGGGGAGCGCCGCGCCGCCCGATGGGCCGGCTCGTGTCGGAGGCGGACCTACAGCCAACGGCCCTTCGAGTGCCGCAGGCTCGCGTTCTCCGGGAAGGGCAGGTAGCCGGCGCCGGAGAAGATCTTGCTTGGCACCGTCTCCTGGGCGAACCCGCGCTTGGTGATCTCGTAGTAGTAGTTCGCGACGCGCTGGTCGATCTCCCACAGGTCGTAGTCGCGGCAGGCCTTCTCGTAGGTCCCGGCCAGGCGCATGTGCGGGAGGATCATGTCGATGTAGTAGACGTACTGGCCGTTCCAGATCAGGTCGCGGCGGCACATCTTCGACGTCTTCGAGTAGAGCTTGAGCGTCGCGGTCTGCACCCGGCCGAGGTGGTCGGCGAGGTCGTCGATGGCGATCGGGTACACCTCGCCCATCGGTGTGTTCCACTTCTCGCGGGCGAACACCGCACCGCCGACGACGGCCTCGATGTAGTTCTTGGGCCGGGTGAACGTCGTGGAGATGTCGTTGACCCGGATCTCCTCGAGACCCATCTTCTCCGGGTCGATGATCAGCGCGAGGGTGTAGCAGTGCGGCAGGCCGGCGTCCTCGCAGACGTCGGACCAGTGGAAGACCTCCTCGTTGACGAACAGGTCCCGCAGGATCAGCAGCTTGCCGTCGGGCAGCTCGTACGGGCCGGTGTCGCCGAGGCCGAGGCGGCAGTCGTAGTGGTCGAGGAAGGCCAGCAGCTCGGCGGCGGCGTTGAACTGGGTGAACGCGCCGTGCTTGGCGCTGCCCGGTTCCAGCTCCTCGGTCTGGGCGACGAGCTGGTCGAGGAAGTCCTGCTCGTGGATGCGGCAGCGGTAGCGGTCCTGGGAGTTGAGGATGTATCCGTCCTGGCGCTTGCCCCAGAGCACGCGCTGCATGAACTTGAGGATCTCGTTGGACTCCCCGACGTACTCATCGGGCTTGATCGCCTCGAGCGCCAGCAGGCCGCAGCGGCCCATGCCGAACCCGACGGCGCCGATGCACCAGTCGTGCACGGCGTTGACCTTGGTGCCGATCTCGCGGCGCGCGGTCGCCCCGATGTCCATGATCCCCTGCGCGCCACCGACCTCGCGGGTGGTCATCGCCATGATCTCGGGCCACCGGTAGAACTCGTGCATGAAGGCCAGGATCTCGTACTCCTGGCGGGGGATCATGCCGCTGACGCCCTCGGTGGCGCGCATGACCAGCACGTCCCAGATGTTCCAGGCGAGGTAGTTGTTGAGGTCGTTGAGCTCGTCGATGGTGAACTCGTCGCGGAGGACGTCCTCCTTCGACACCTTCTCCAGCACGCCCGACTTCGCGCGCGCCTTCATCATCTTGTCGCCCTTGATCCCGTCGGTGACGGGCTCCATGCCGACGAAGTTGCCGGTGTAGGTGAGGTCCTGGAAGCGGAGGCCGTCGTCGCCCTCCTCGTAGCGCTTCTTGTAGGTCGCCTTCTTGCCCTCGGTGGTGGTCACTGCGCTGTGCTCCTGTCCCGGTTCGCCCGCGTGGAAGAAGATCGGTCGTGCTGGTGGCGCCGTCGCCGTGCCGGTGCCGGTCCCGCTCAGTCGTCGGCGACGACCCGGCCGACCTCGTTGTCGCTGCAGTCGAGGCGCACCTTGCGGCCGTCGAGCGCCTTGGCGATCTCGTCGAAGTGCGCCGGGTCGGTGTTGCCGACGACGTAGCGCGACTCGCTGTCGGTGAGGTGCGCGGTCATCACGCACGGGGTCTGGAACTCCCGGGAGAGGATCCCCAGGTGCGACTCCGGGGCGCCGGACATGGTGATGACGCCGATCGCGCCCATCGACAGGGCGGGCGCCAGGAAGGTCGTCGTCCCGCCCTGGACGAGCAGGATGTGCTCGGCGAGCTTGCCCGACTGGATCAACGAGATCACGTCGGCCGGCGAGGACAGGTACTTCACCGTTCCGCTCGGGGACTTGGCGGTGTCGAAGACGTTGTAGCCCTCGGCCAGCACGTCGGCCATGGAAGTTCCTCCTTGAACTCGGGTGGGCGCTGCACTCGGGTGGGACGTGGCGATCGCATCGGACCGTCGCCAACTCTGGTTCCCGCCGTCCCGGCCTCGCGACGTTGCGTGGGTCACAGTGCCCGCGACGTCCACGGTGTCCGATGGAACGCGCGGACAAAAGTGACCGGGCGACTTGTCCTGCGGGGACAGCCACCGCCTCCGGCCGGCCGCGGTCCCGCCTGTGGCGCGTGACGGCGCGCAACCCACCGGGGACCGGGAGCGATCCGCCGTGGCTCCGTTACCGCGAGGGGTCGGTGACTGGGTCGGTGCTTCCGGCCGGACCAGTACTTCCGGCTGGGCCGGCGCTTCCGTGCTTCCGGCTGGGCCGGCGCTCCCAACTGAGCCGGCGCCATCCGCCGGGGACGGTTCGCCGGGTTCCGGGAGTGAGTTGTCGGGCCGGGGACGGCTCGCCGACGCCGCGGCGGAGGCGATCAGAACGGCGCTGGATCATCGTCGGTTCCGTCCCGGGGTTCCGGGATCGTCGGCTGTGCCCCGGCTGCGGGCCGGGCGAGCCTCGAGCGCGCCGGTCTCGGCCCCTCGGTGCCGGGGTCGATCACCCGCCGCTCCGCGACGCCCTCGCTGACCACCGTGTCCTCGGTGAAGACGCGATAATCCTTCGGGTACGTCGTCGACTGGTAGCCGTCGGGGCTGATCCAGGTCAGCCCACCGTCGGGGCGCACCAGTGCGTGCCATCCGGTGACGTCTTTGAGCTTGTGGTGGCGTTGGCAGAGCCCGAACAGGTTGTGGTCGACGGTGTGGCCGTCCTTGCCCCAGTCCTGGTGATGATCCAGATCGCGGATGCGGCGTTCGCAGTCCGGACCACGACAGGTGCCGTCACGGCCGTGGACGTGATCGTGCAGATTCGCCGGAGGCCGGTAGGTGTTGCGTCCGTAGTCGAGCAACTGCCCGGTGACGGGGTCGGTGACCAGGCGTTTCCAGTCACCACCGGCGGCCAGGGCGCGGGCGGTGGTGGCGGGGATCGGGCCGTGGCCGGTGATCTCCCCGGGCCGGCTACCGCCGAGCAGGGTGTCGAGCCCGACCACGACCTGGATCAGCGGCTTGCGGCCGATCGTGGCGTTGGGGTCGGGCTTACACGCGAGGACTTCGGCGACGGCGGTGGCGATGATCTCGGGGTCCACTCCGGTCAGCTCGGCGATCGCTGCGCCGGTCGCTGTGGGAGTCGCTGCGATGGTCATCGTGCCGGTCGCTGCGTTGGTCGCTGTGCCGGTTGTGGCCTCGGCGGCCTGTGCAGTGCCGGCTCCGGTCGCGGAGCCTCGCTCGGACGCTTCGTTCGAGGCGCGCGCGGCACCGGTGGGATGCGCGGGGCGCGTCGCCGCCGGTACACCAGCGCCGGTGCCGGTCGTCGTGTCCGCTGCGGCGTCTGCCGGGTGGCGACTGTTGACCACAGTGCTCACCGCGGCTATCACCGAGGTCAGGTCGGTGATCGTGACCGTGCCCTGCAGCAGTTCGTGGGCGAGGTCGCAGCGGCGTTGCGCCAGCGTCCGCGGGTCCTCGCTGCCCAGGGAGCGGACGAGCCGGTCCAGGGAGTTCCAGGACGCCTCGGTCTGCGCGGCGGAGCCGGACAGCCAGAGGGAGCCCATGCCGTTGTCGTTGCGGCTGATCGAGACCTCGCGGTCGTCGAACGCCCGCTGATGACGGCGAGCGGCGCCGTCGGGGTCGGCGCGGTGGATCGCGGTGCGCAGCCGGGCGCGGAGCCGGGTCTGGGTGATCGTGGACGCGCCGGGCAGGATCGCAGCCTGCACCGCACGGGCGGCGTCGTCGTCGAGGATCTGGGTGGACTCGGCGATCGCCTCGGCGGCACGTTCCCCGATCCGCCCGGCCTCCCACTCGGCGAGAGTTTCCGGCAGTACGCGGTAGAGGCGTTCGGCCATGCCGAGTTCGCCGCGGGCCTGGTCCTCGGTCAGATGCGTCGCCATCGCCACCTGGGAGGGCAGCCAGCGGGCCACCGGCACCGCAGTCTTCCCGGTGGCATCGGGGACGGGTGCAGTGCTGCCCGGTGGGTGTCGTTCGACCAGGGCGCCGAGCAGGCGGGTGCGGACCGCTCCGGCCCAGCGTTCCAGCTGCACCGCGGCCTCGACGGTCTTCAGCAGCTCACGGTCGGAGAGATCCTCGGGTACCGCAGCGGTGGCTTCGCACAACGCGGCGAGGGTCCCGCCGGGCGGCATGTGCCCGGCGAGTGCCTCTTCGACCGTTGTGTCGACCACGTGTTCGATTCTACCGGAGTATGCAGCCAGTTCTCCAGTAAAAGTTGCGGTCATTCGGCGCAGGGATCCGACCGTTGAACGGTGCAGGCGCGGACGATGACGGGGACGTGAGGGGCGGCTCGGTCGGGTTCGCGGCCTCGACCGCGTCCTCTGCCGTGCTCACACAGAGGCGGACTGGCACGCGCGCTGCCCTGCAGCTGGCGACACCGTCGTCGCCTACGGCCTTGATCGTCGGTTTGCCGGGGATCGGTGCCATATCCGGCACCGAAGACCGGCAGAACGCCGATCATGGGCCCTCGCCGAGCCGGGCACCCGACAGACCGGGCATCCGATCAGTAACGGCCGCGGCCCCGTCACGCCAGCGTGGTCACGACCTCCACCCGCGACTGCGGCGGCGGCATGGCGGCGATCTCCCCACGCACCTCACGCGCCGCGGCGGCCAGCTCGCCGTCGTGCAGCAACCGGTCCAGCGACTCGGCACCCCCCAGCCCGTCGCCGTGCCAACCCAGCGCGTCACCGGTGCCGAATCAGCGCGTCGCCGGTACCGACACCCCGACGGCCTCCGCAGCGGCTTGCACGTCGCGGCGCGGCAGGAACACGGTGATGGCCGCCGCAGCGAGGGCGGCGGCCGCACCCAGCACCAGAGTGATCACGAACGCGGCCTCCGACGGCAGCGCCGTCCCACCGGACGTCACGGTCAGCTGCGCCAGCAGCACCCCGACGACGGCGCTGGCGATCGAGGTCCCCATCGCCCGCATGAGGTTGTTCAGACTGTTCGCGGCCGCGGTCTGGCTCAGCGGAGCCGCCGCCATGATCAGCGACGGCATGGCGCCGTACGCGAGCCCGATCCCGGAGCTGATCACCACCGCCGACACCAGCAGCTGCCAGACCGCGCCGTGGAACACCGCTCCCAGCCCGTACCCGGCGGCGACGACGACCGCCCCGGCCAGCAGCGTCGTCCTCGGTCCGGACGCCGCGCTGATCCGCGCCGACACCGGCGACATCGCCATCATGCACAGTCCGCCCGGCGCCAGGACCAGCCCCGCGACCAGGATCGACTGCCCCAGCCCGTAGCCGGTGGCCTCCGGCAGCTGCAGCAGCTGCGGGTAGACCAGCGACATCGCGAACATCGAGAACGCGAACACCACCGACGCCGCGTTGGTCAGCAGCAGCCCGCGCCGGGCGCTGACCCGCAGATCCACCAGCGGCTGCGGGGTGCGCAGCTCCCAGCGCCCCCAGAGCAGCACGGCGACCACCGCGACCGCGAACAGCGACAGTGTCAGCGGAGAGCCCCAGCCCCAGCTCGCACCCTTGGAGACCGCGACCAGCAGCGCGACGAGCGCGACCGAGATCCCGACGGCGCCGACGCCGTCGAACCGGCCGCCGGCGCGCTGCGGGGACTCCGGGACGATCGTGAGCACCAGCCCGGTGACGGCCGCCCCGACCAGGCCGGCGGCCCAGAACAGCACGTGCCAGTCCAGGCTCTGCGCGACCAGCGCCGACAGCGGCAGCCCCAGCGCTCCCCCGACGCCGAGCGAGGCGCTCATCATCGCCGTCGCCGAGCCGAGCCGGTCCGCGGGGAGCAGGTCGCGCATCAGGCTGATCCCGAGCGGGACCACCCCCGCGGCCAGCCCCTGCAACGCGCGCCCGACGACCAGCGGGACGAGCGACGACGACAGCGCCCCGAGCACCGAGCCGCACACCAGCACCACCAGGCAGACCAGCAGCATCCGGCGTTTGCCGACCATGTCCGCCAGCCGTCCGACGACCGGGGTGGCGACGGCCCCGGCGAGCAGCGTCGCGGTCACGATCCACGCGGTGTCCGCCGGTGCGGAGCCCAGCAGCCGCGGGAACTGCGGCAGCAGCGGCACCACCAGCGTCTGCTGCAGCGAGACCACGATGCCCGCCGCCGCGAGCACCGCGACCAGCAGGTTCGACTGCCTCCCGGTGACGGGCTCGATGCGGGGCGGGGCGGGCGTCATGCGGAACTCCTGTCGATCGGGGGCGTCGAGGTCGACCACGATTAAATCATGTGCTTGACTTAAGTCGTGACCGCTCGTGCCCGCTCCGACCGCAGCACCGCCACCCGCGAGGCGATCCTCGACGCCGCCGAGCGGCTCTACGCCGAGCACGGCGTGTACGCGGTGTCCAACCGCGCGATCGCCGAGGCCGCCGGGCAGGGCAACAACGCCGTCGTCGGGTACCACTTCGGGACCCGCACCGACCTCGTCGAGGCGCTGGTGCACCGGCACGCGGAGCCGATCGACCGGCTCCGCGAGGCGATGCTGGAGCATCTGCCCGTCGAGCCGGGCGTCCGGGACTGGGTCGCCGCACTGGTGCTCCCGACCGCGCAGCACCTCGAGGAGCTCGGCAGGCCGACCTGGTTCGCCCGGTTCGCCGCGCAGCTCATGACCGACCCGGCGCTGCGCGAGATCATGGTGCGCGAGTCGCTCACCTCCCCCGCGCTGAGCGCGCTGCTCAGCGGGCTGAACGCCTGCCTGCCCGCCCTGCCCGACGACGTCGCCGCCGAGCGCGCCGACATCTGCCGCCTGCTGCTCGTGCACCACTTCGCCGAGCGCGAGCGGGCGCTGGCCGACGGCTTCCCCACCCCCCGCGCGAGCTGGACCGACGCCGCCACCGGACTCGTCGACGCGATCGTCGGCATCTGGACGGCGCCGGTCACCACCGGCACCGGAGCCCACCTCGACCCGAAGGAGCACACGTGACCGACCTCGCCGACGTCCGTACCGGAGTCCCGCCCCGCTACCCGATGCCGCGCGACGGCCGCTGCCCGTTCGACCCTCCGCCCGAGCTGGGCGGCACCCGCGACGAGGGGCGCCTCACCTCGGTCCGGCTGGGTGACGGGACCGTCGCCTGGCTGGTGCCGCACTACGCCGACCAGCGCAGCCTGATCACCGACAAACGCCTCAGCTCCGACGCCTCGCTTCCCGGCTACCCGCACGAGGGCCGGATACCCGACGGCGCCAACCGGATCGGCTTCATCCTCATGGACGACCCGGAGCACGCGCGGCTGCGCCGGATGGTCACCGCGCCGTTCTCGCACCGGCGGATCCGCGCGATGCGCCCACGCGTGCAGGAGCTCACCGACCGGCTGATCGACGACATGCTCGCCGGGCCGCAGCCTGCCGACCTGGTCGAGGCGTTCGCGCTGCCGCTGCCGTCACTGGTGATCTGCGAGCTGCTCGGCGTCCCCTACACCGAGCACGGCTTCTTCCAGGAGTGCAGCCGGATCATGATCGACCGGCGGTCCTCGGCCGACGAGCGCGGCGCCGCGTCGGGCCGGCTCGCCGAGTATCTCGCGGAGCTCGTGCAGCGCAAGAGCACCGAGCCCGGCGACGACCTGCTCACCGGCCTCGCCGAGCGGGTCACCGCCGGTGAGCTGACCGCCGACGACGCCGCCGGCATCGGCGTCCTCCTGCTGGTGGCCGGGCACGAGACGACCGCGAACATGATCGCCCTCGGCACCCTGGCGCTGCTGGAGAACCCCGGCCAGCTGGCCCTGCTGCGCGACCACTCCGACGACGAGCAGGTCGTCAACGGCGCGGTCGAGGAGCTGCTGCGCTACCTGACCGTCACCCACAACGGCCGCCGCCGCGTCGCGCTGGAGGACATCGAGTTCGCCGACCACACCATCCGCGCCGGCGAGGGCGTGATCTTCCCGAACGACATCGGCAACCGGGATCCCGAGGTCTACGACCGGCCCGACGACCTCGACCTCACCCGCGACGCGCGCCATCACCTCGCATTCGGGTTCGGCGTGCACCTGTGCCTGGGGCTGACGCTGGCCCGGATGGAGCTGCAGGTCGTCTACGGGACGCTCTACCGGCGCATCCCGACGCTCGCCGCCGCCGAGCCGTTGTCCGACGTGGCGTTCAAGCACGACGGGTCGGTCTACGGGGTGCACCGGCTGCTCGTGACCTGGTGAACGGCCGGGCCGGAACGTCAGCGCGCCAGCGGCAGGAACCGTCGGTAGGCCGGGACCGCCGCGGCCGCGACGACCAGGTGCATCAGCCCGAGTGCGATCCCGCCGACCGCGCTGAACGACACCGCGACCCACGCGTCGGGGATCAGCGACAGGACGACCACGACGGGTACCAGCACCCGCAGCACCCGCGACGGCGTCGCCGTGACACGGCGGATCACCTGCCAGCCGATCGCGCCGACGAGCGTGCCGATCAGGGTGAACAGCAGGAACGTCTGCGGCTGCAGGCCCATCACCGTCGACACGTCCGCGCCGAGGGCCTGGGCGGCGAGCGAGAGCAGGAAGTTGACGATGCCGGACGCGACCGTCGCGGCGACGACGGCCAGCGCGATGCCGGCGACGGCGGAGCGGGGCGCGACCCGGGCGGAGCCTGCGGCGGATGCGGTCATGGCGAGCTCCTCGGCGGAGGTGTGACGTCCCTGTGCAGGAAGAGTCCTCCCGCCTCGTCGGCGGATTCAAGTGCCTGCCGCACACTCACAGCAGAACTTCAGGCTCCGGTCCTCACAGGACGCCCTGCTCCGCGGTCCCCGCCGGCAGCGCGTCCATCCGCGTCACCTCCGGCGGACCCGCGACCAGCCCGTCGACGGCACGGCGCAGCGCGGCGATCGGCTCGCCGTTCGAGTGCGCCGCGAGGTCGTCGCGGCTGCTCCACTTCTCGACCAGCACGACGGAGCCGTCGTCGGCGTCGTGGATGGCGTAGAGCTCGCAGCCCGCCTCGTCGTGCACGGCCGGGATCACCCCGCGCAGTGCCTCGACCAGCTCGGACTGCCGCCCCTCGGCCGGGCGGAAGACAGCGATGACGACGACGGCGGGCACAGGGTCTCCTGACGCGACGGGAGCGGGGTCGGGCCGACCGTAGACCCGGCGCCTCCTGCGCGACAGTGCAAGTCCACCCGTTCCCCGGGGTGCGGTGCTCAGTAGTGCGTGCCGACTCCGGTCTGCTGGGCGATCCAGCCCGCCAGCCGGTCGCTGCGCGCGGTCGTCTCCTCGCCGTGGTGCGGGCAGACCGGGCCGTTGACCTCGGTCGCCACCAGCTTCGCCGAGCTGCCCGAGCCCGACACGAACGGTGCGCCCGAGTCGTAGGGGCAGGCGCTGGTGTCCTTCTGCGGGCCGGTGGCCTTCGCCGTCATCCCGGTCTCGCTCACGCCGGTGACCTCGTAGTCGGCGACCTGCAGCCGGTCCGGCCGGTGCTGCGGGTTCTCGACGCCGTCGGTCGAGCCCCAGCCCGCCAGGGTGAGCTCGTCACCCACCTGCGGGGCGGAGTCGCTGACCGGCAGCGGGTCGGTCGAGGTGATCTCGCGGTCGAGCTCGAGCAGGACGACGTCGGCGTCCTTGCGCTGCACCGCCCGCACCGCGCGGGCCGGCGTCCGGTCCCGATCCCGGCCGACGGTCACGTCGATCTCGTAGCGGGGCTTGCCGCTGATCTCGTTGCGGTCGCCGTCGTGCACGCAGTGCCCGGCGGTGATCACCCAGCGCGGGGCGACGAGTGCGCCGGAGCACGCGCTGGAGTAGACGGTGCCGTCCGACCGCTCGATCCGCGGCATCGACAGCGCGGCCGCGAAACCCGCCTGCCCCGGGGCGGCGTCCTGCCCGTCGGTGATCGCCTGGGCCGACGTGGCCGTCGCGGTGAGGGCCGCGCCGACGACCAGCGCCACCGCGCCGATCGCTGCCCGGCGTCCTGCGGTTCTGAACATTCGTCGCCTTCCAGGTGCGCTCGCGGCCGCTCGGTGAGCGGCGGGGCCGGTTGCCCGCACACTCGATCAACGACCGGGGTCCGTGCCGGTCACGTACTGGCCACCGGACGGCCGTCGCGGCAGGGTGGAGAGGGGCCGCACCCGGCCCGGGCCGACGGAGCTGGAGCGCCGCATGAACACCGCCACCGGGCGCACGAACACCACCACCGGGATCGATCCGTCCACGCAGGACACCGGCGCTGCGCTGGCCGAGATCGAACGCCGCGTGCTGTGGCTGTCCACCGCGATCGTCGACGCCGCCAACCGGCACGGGGACCCGAGCGGGCTGAAGGTCGGCGGGCACCAGGCGTCGTCGGCGTCGCTGGTCACGATCATGACGACGCTCTGGTTCGAGCACCTGCGCGCCCAGGACCGGGTCTCGGTCAAGCCGCACGCCTCACCGGTGCTGCACGCGATCAACTACCTGCTCGGCGAGCTCGACGAGCGCCACCTCAGCACGCTGCGCAGCTTCGGCGGGCTGCAGTCCTACCCGTCGCGGGCGAAGGACCCCGACCCCGTCGACTACTCCACCGGCTCGGTCGGCATCGGCGCCACCGCCCCGATCTGGGGTGCGCTCGCGCGGCGCTACGTGCAGACCCACTTCGGCGACGACGGAGGCGGCGACACCGCCGACGGCCCTGTCCCCGCCGGCCCGCACCCCGGGCGGCAGTACTCGCTGGTCGGCGACGCCGAGCTCGACGAGGGAGCGGTCTGGGAGGCGATCCTCGACCCGATGGTCGGCGAGCTCGGCGAGGTCGTGTGGATCGTCGACCTGAACCGGCAGTCGCTGGACCGGGTCGTGCCCAACATCGGTGCACCGCGGATCGAGGGCATGTTCGCCGCGGCGGGCTGGCAGGTCCTCACGGTCAAGTACGGACGGCTGCTGCACGAGCTGTTCGCCCGGCCCGGCGGCGACGCGCTGCGCACCCGGATCGACACCATGGAGAACCCGGAGTACCAGCGGCTGCTGCGCTGCGACGCGGCCGAGGTCCGCGACCGGCTCCCCGGCGACGACGCGGGCCTGGCCGCCCTGGTCGCCGAGCTCGACGACGCGACCCTGCTCGCCGCCGTCCGCAACCTCGGCGGACACGACGCGGACGCGCTCGGCGAGGCGTTCGCCGGCATCGACGACACCCGCCCGACGGTGATCCTGGCCTACACCGTGAAGGGCCACGGACTCGCCAGTGAGGGGCACCCGCAGAACCACGGCTCGATCCTGACCGCCGAGCAGATGGGCGAGCTCGCCGACGCCGTCGGCGCCGACCCGGAGCACCCGTGGCGGCGTATCTCCCCCGCCTCACCGGCCGGCGAGCTCGTCGTCCGCACGGCGGAACGCCTGCGCCGCAAGCCGGTCATCGACCACGCCGTCCCGCCGATGCCGACCGATGTGGGCCGCACCCCGACCGGGCGCGCGACCACCCAGGCCGCGCTCGGACGCGCGCTGCTCGACCTCACCCGCGAGGCGCCCGCCGCAGCGGCACGGGTGGTGACGCTCTGCCCGGACGTGTCGTCGTCGACCAACCTCGGCGGCTGGGTGAACAAGGTCGGGGTGTGGTCCACCGCCGAGCGCAAGGACTGGTTCGACGACGACCCCGAGACGATCCTGCACTGGCGGGAGCGGCCGACCGGACAGCACCTGGAGCTGGGCATCGCCGAGGGGAACCTGGTCGGTGCGCTCGGCGAGCTGGGCGCGACGTGGTCTCGCTGGGGCGAGCCGGTGCTGCCGATCGGGGTGCTCTACGACCCGTTCGTCGAGCGCGCGCTGGAGCCGTGGTCGTTCGGGATCTACGCCGGCGGACAGTCCATCCTGGTCGGAACCCCGTCCGGGGTGTCGCTGGCACCCGAGGGCGGCGCGCACCAGTCGATCACGACGCCGTCGGTGGGACTGGAGCAGCCGGGCTGCGTGGCCTACGAGCCGGCGTTCGCGATCGACGTCGAATGGACGCTGCTCGCCTCGCTGGCCCGGCTCGGCCGCCCGGACGGGACGAGCGCGTACCTGCGGCTCTCGACGCGTCCGGTGGACCAGTCGCTCGCGGCCGTCCCGGCGGATCCGGCGGCGCGGGAACGCCGTCGCCGCCAGGTCGTCGCCGGTGCGTACCCGTTGCGCCGCAGCGGCTCCGCACCGTCGTTGACGATCGCGGTCACCGGGGCGCCGACGACCGAGGCGCTCATCGCCGCGGACCGGCTGGAGGAGCTGGGTCACGCGGTCGACGTCGTCGTGGTGACCAGTCCGGGCCTGCTGTTCGACGCGGTGCAGGCCCGGTCCGGGCGCCCCGCCGCGGCGCAGGCCGAGCCGTGGATCCTGGAGTCGGCGTTCCCGGCGCGGCGGGCGTCACCGCTGGTCACGCTGCTCGACGGGCACCCGCACACCCTCGCGTTCCTCGCCGGAGTCAACCGGGTGCCCGCCACGCACCTGGGCGTGACGCGCTTCGGGCAGTCCGGGGACCTGGCCTCGGTGTACGCGCACCACGGGCTGGACGCGGACACCGTCGTGGGGGCGGCGCTGGATCTGCTGTGAGCGGCGCGTCCGCCTAGGGTCGACGCCGTGACTGCACGCACGGTCCGCCGCGCCGTCGAACGCGACGTCCCCGACCTGGTCCGGCTGCGCGCGGAGATGTTCCGCGCGATGGGCACCCCCGGCCACGACGCACCGTCCTGGCAGGCCGCGGCCGCCGGCTGGTTCACCGAGCGGATCGGCGACCCGCGGTTCTGCTTCGCCGTCGTCGAGACCGGCGGTGCGGTCGTCGCCACGGCCATGGGGATCCTGCGGGAGTCGGCGCCGTCGCCGGGCTCCTCGGAAGGTGACGCCCTGATCGGCAACGTCTGCACCGATCCCGGCGCGCGCCGTCAGGGGCACGCGCGGGCCGCGTTCGACGAGGTCGTCGCGTGGGCCGCGGAGTCGGGCGCCGGGCGGGCGGAGCTGATGGCGACCGACGAGGGCCGCGGCATGTACGAGGCCGCGGGGTTCCGGGTGACCCACGCTCCGGCGATGCGCGCGGTTCTGCGGACGAACGCGAGATAAACGGAGCCCTTTCCGTTTATGCTGGCGTCGCAGGTACACGATCCCTCGCATCCCCATGGGAGCAGGCATGTCCTACGACCTCGCCGGCCACTCCGTCCGCCGCATCGGCTTCGGCGCGATGCAGCTCCCCCGCCTCGCCGACGACCCCGCGGCCGCGCACACGCTGCTGCGCCGCGCCGTCGAGCTGGGCATCGACCACGTCGACACCGCCCAGTTCTACGGCGACGGCCTCGCCAACCGGTTCCTCCGCGAGGCGATCCGGCCCGAGGACGGCGTGCTGATCGTCAGCAAGGTCGGCGGCGACCCCGACCCTGGCGGCACTCCCCCGATCCGTAGCGCCCAGCGCCCGGAGCAGCTGCGGGCGAGCGTGCACGACAACCTGCGCAGCCTCGGCCTCGACCGGATCCCGCTGGTGAACCTGCGGCGCATGGACGACGGTCCGATCAGGGCCCACGGCGACCAGGTCGTCGACGTCGACGACCAGATCGCGGAGATGGTCGCGATGCGCGACGAGGGCCTGATCGGCGCCATCGGGCTGAGCTCGGTGCCGCTGGAGACGGTCCGCCGCGCCCTGCCGGCCGGCATCGCCTGCGTGCAGAACTCCTACAGCCTGCTCGACCGCACGCACGAGGACATCCTCGAGCTGTGCACCGCCGAGGGCATCGCGTGGGTGCCGTACTTCCCGCTGGGCAGCGCGTTCGCCGAGCTGCCGAACGTCACCGACGCCCCGGCCGTGATCGCCGCCGCGGAGCACATGGCCTGCAGCCCCGCCCAGGTCGGCCTGGCCTGGCTGCTGCAGCACGCGCCGAACGTGCTGCTCATCCCGGGCACCGCGGACGTCGCGCATCTGGAGGCGAACGTCGCCACCGAGGACGTCCTGCTCGACCGCGCCACCATCACCGAGCTGGACGCAATCGCGGCGCCCGCCGTCGGGTAGCGACCCGGCGCCGTCGGCGCCGAGCCGGGCGGTCGTAACACGCCGGGCCGATGCTCCGAGGGTCCTCACATCCGGCCGACGGCGCCCGCGACATCCCCCAGCGCGGCGACGCCGGCCGGACCCCGTCCCGCGTGCCACGGAGGTCCGGTCATGGTCGAACCGCACGGATCTTCAGCCGGCTCTCCCGGAGACGCCGCAACGACCCCCGGCTCCGGCGCCCGCGCCGTGCGGGGCTGGGCGGTTGTCCTCGGCCTCGCCGTCGCCGTCGCCCTGGTGGCACGGGCCTTCGCCGCCTCCCTCACGGCCGGGAGCCTGCTCGTGGGCGTCGCCGCACTCTTCGCCGTTCTGCTCGTCGCCGGACGCGCCGGCGCCGGTAAGGACGAGCGCGGCCGCACCGACGGGATCCGGGTCGCGGTCGAGGCACGGGCGACGGTGACCCCGGCCGGTGGCTGCGCCTGGTGCGGGCACCCGGGTGCGCACCGGGCGGACAGCGGGCACGTCGTGCATCCGGCCGTCTGGCACGCGCTGGAGGTCGAGGAGGCGATCCGCCGCGCGGTCGACGGCCCGGACGGCGTCGTCGCCTACTGAGCGCCGGCCTCCGGGCCCTCCCGGAAGCTCTTGATCAGCTCACGTCGCATGATCTTGCCGGTGGACGTGGCCGGCAGGGACTCGACGAACCGGACCAGCCGCGGCCGCTTGTACGCGGCGAGCCGGGTACCGGCGTAGGCGATGATCTCCTCGCCGGTCACCGTCGCCCCGTCGGCGCGTACGACGTAGGCGCAGGCCAGCTCGCCGCGGACGTCGTCGGGAACCGGGCCGACCGCGACCATCGCGACTCCCGGATGCCCGGCCACGACGCGTTCGATCTCGGCCGGGTACACGTTGTAGCCACCGGTGATGATCATGTCCTTGCGCCGGTCGACGACGAAGACGTGCCCGGTCGCGTCGAGAGTCGCGATGTCGCCGGTGTGCAGCCAGCCGTCGGGCTCGAGCACTTCGGCCGTCGCGTCGGGGTTCCCGTGGTAGCCGAGCATGACGATCGGACCGCGGATCAGCAGCTCACCGGGCTCGCCGGTCACGGCGTCGCGGCCCGGGTCGGCCAGGTCGGCGATGCGCACCTCCACCCCGGGCAGCGAGACGCCGATCGAACCGGGCACCGGCGGGGCGTGCAGCGCGTGCGTGGTGCCGAGCCCGGAGATCTCGGTCATCCCCCACAGCTCGATCAGCGGGGCTCCGCTGCGCTGCTGCCAGCGGTCGATCGTCGACAGCGGGATCGTCTGGCCGCCGACTGTGCAGCGCGTCAGCGACGTCAGGTCGGTCCGCTCCAGGTCGGGGTGCGCGAGCAGCATCGCGTACATCGCCGGGACGCCCTCGAACAGCGTCGCCCGGTGGGCCGCGATCAGCGTCAGCGCCTTGGCCGGGTCGAAGCGCTCCATCAGCACGACGGTGCCGCCGGCCAGGAACGTCCCGTTGATCACGACGTTGCCGTAGACGTGCGGTGCGGGCAGCGCGGTGACGACGACGTCGTGCTCGGTGCGCCCGTGCATGGTCGCGGTGAGCGCGCAGTTGAGCAGCACTGCCCGGTGGCTCTGCACCGCGCCCTTCGGATGCCCGGTGGTACCGGAGGTGTAGCCGATCGTGCTGGGTGCGTCCGGGTCGACGTCGCAGGGCTCGAACGGGCCGGCACCGGTGCCGCTGCCGTCAGCAGGGCCGGAGCGCTCGTCGAGCAGCGCCGCGAAGTCGACGGCCTCGTCGTGCGCGCCGGCGTCGAAGGTGACGACGGTGTGCAGCTCCGGCAGCTCCCGGGTCAGCTCGACCACACCCGCGGCGTGCTCCCCACCGGTCATGACGACGGCGGCGGCACAGTCGCGCAGGACGAACGCCAGTTCCTCGGGGGTGAGCATGACGTTGACCGGGTTGACGACCGCGCCCGCCTTCAGCGCCCCGTGGTAACCGACGACCCACTCCCAGCGGTTCTGCGCGTAGAGCGACACCGGCTGCCCGGGGCGGACGCCACGCCCCACGAGCGCGACGGCGATCCGGTCGCTGAGCCGGTTGAGCTCGTCGAACCCGAACCGGCGCTCGCCGCAGATCAGGGCGGTCCGGTCGCCGAACCGGGCCGCGGCGGCGGGCAGGATCTCACCGGGACCGCGCATCGCTCGACCTCCTCGTCGGACAGTGGGTGGAGCAGGGGTGGAACCGGCGGGACCGGGCGACGCGCCCGGCCCCGCCGGGTGCTCAGACCGAACCGGGGACCTTGTTCAGGGTCAGCGACTGCCAGTTCGTGTACTCGGTGAGCCCGTGCAGCGAGTTCTCGCAGCCGATGCCGGACTGCTTGTGTCCGCCGAACGCCTGGTACGGCGAGTACTGGTGAACCTCGTTGAGCCACACGGTGCCGGCCTCGAGCCGCCGGCCGATCCGCTCGATCCGCTCCAGGTCCGCGCCCCACACGGTCGCACCGAGACCCCAGTCGGTGTCGTTGGCGCGGGCGATGACGTCGTCCTCGTCGGTCCAGCGGACCAGCGGCAGGATCGGGCCGAACGGTTCCTCGCGGACCAGACGGGAGGTCTCCGGCGGGTCGTCGACCAGGGTGACCGGGACGAACCAGCCGGGCGCCGACTCGTCGATCTCGCCGCCGAGGGCGAACGTGTGGCCCTGGGCCCGGGAGTCGGCGAAGTACTCCTTCACCTTCTCGTACTGCGGGGCGTTCTGGATCGGGCCGAGCCCGGTGTCGGACTCGGCGCCGTCGCCGACCTTCACGGTGCGGGCGTAGGCGACGAGCGCGTCGCGGACGGCGTCGTAGACGTCGGCGTGGATGTAGAGGCGCTTGGCCGCGTTGCAGAACTGCGCGTTGTTCTGGAACGCCGCCCAGAACAGCTGCGGGGCGATCCGCTCCGGGTCGACGTCGGGCAGCACGATCGCCGGGTCGTTGCCGCCGAGCTCCAGGGTGAGCCGCTTGAGGGTGCCCGAGGCCGATGCCATGACGCGCTTGCCGGTCTCGGTCGAGCCGGTGAAGGCGATCTTGCGGATGTCCGGGTGCTCGCTGATCCGGCGGCCGAGGTCGTCCCCGCCGCAGACGACGTTGAACACCCCGGGCGGCAGCAGGTCCGACACCAGCTCGGCGAGCTTCAGCGTGGTCAGCGGGGTGAACGGCGAGGGCTTGACGACGATCGTGTTCCCGGCGACCAGCGCCGGCGCGATCTTCCAGACGGCGAGCAGGATCGGGAAGTTCCACGGCGTGATGGCGCCGACGACGCCGAGCGGAGTGAACCGGGTGACGACGCGGCGCTCCGGCCCGTCCTCGACGATCTCGTCGGGCAGCGACTGCTTCGCGATCTCGCGGAACCAGGCGATCGAGCCGCCGACCTCCCACTCCGCGCCGGCGCGGGGCTTGCCCTGCTCACGGGTGAGCAGCGCCATGAACCCCTCGGCGTGCTCCTCCAGGCGGTCGCCGATCGCCGACACCAGGGCCTGGCGCTCCTCGATCGGGCGGGCCGACCAGCCGGGGAACGCGCGCCACGCGGCGGCGACGGCCTCGTCGAGCTCGGCGGCGGTGGCGTCCGGGACCGTCGCGATCACCTCGCGGGTCGCCGGGTTCACCACCTCGAACGTCGACGGTGCCGTCGCGGGCTCCCCGTCGATCGTCATCGTGTAGTCCCGGTCCAGGTCGACGTCGAGGGTGCTCGGCTGGGTCATGGGTCCTCCGTGACGTGCAGCGACGGTGCCGTGGGGCCTCCTGCGAGGTGACCGGGCCACCATCACCGGGATCGGTCGCCGCCCCCATCTCCGCGGGGGACAACCACGCCGCGGACCGTTGTCCCGGCGGGACAGGCCCCGACGCACCCCGGCCTCCGCATCGGTCGGCCGCCGGACCGGGAAGAGGCGAGGGCCGCTCGACGTTGTACGACAGGTCCGGCCCGCCCGGACGTACTGCCGATCGAGAGGAACCGTCGTGGCCCTGCCCCTTCCGTTGTCGATCCTCGACCTGGCCACCGTCACCGACGAGGAGACCGTGGGCCAGGCGCTCGAGGCCAGCACGACCCTGGCGCAGCGCGCGGAGGACTGGGGCTTCCGCCGCATCTGGTACGCCGAGCACCACAACATGCGCCGCATCGCCTCCGCCGCGACCAGCGTCCTGATCGCGCACATCGCCGCGCGCACCGAGCGGATCACCCTCGGCTCCGGCGGCGTGATGCTGCCCAACCACTCACCGCTGCAGGTGGCCGAGCAGTTCGGCACCCTCGCCGAGCTGCACCCCGGCCGGATCGAGCTCGGCCTCGGCCGCGCACCCGGCACCGACCAGGAGACCGTGCGCGCGCTGCGCCGCGACCCGCGTGCCTCGGAGCGCTTCGTGCAGGACGTTCAGGAGCTGCAGGGCTTCCTCGGCGAGGACAGCCTCGTCCCGAACGTCAACGCCTACCCCGGCCGCGGGACGAACGTGCCGCTGTCGATCCTCGGCTCCTCGCTCTACGGCGCCCAGGCCGCGGCCGCGCTGGGGCTGCCCTACGGCTTCGCCTCGCACTTCGCGCCGGACGCCCTGGAACAGGCGGTCGCGTTGTACCGCAAGGAGTTCAGGCCGTCTGCGCAGCTGTCCGAGCCGCGGGTGATCGCCGGGGTCAACGTGATCGCCGCGGACACCGACGCCGAGGCCCAGGAGGAGCTGCACCGGGTCCGGCGCCAGCGGGTGCGGATGTTCATCGGCCGTCGCGGGCGCTCGCTCACCGACGCCGAGGTCGACGCCGTGCTCGACAGCCAGGCCGGTGACCAGATCCGGAACATGACCCGCTACACCGCCGCAGGCACTCCGGACGTCGTCGCCCGGTTCCTGGAGGACTTCGCGGCCACCGCCGACGCCGACGAACTGATCGTCGCCGGGCCGGCCACCCGCCGGGACGCCTGGTGGCGCAGCTGGGAGCTGCTGGCGACCAAGGTGCAGAACGTGCAGTGAATCTGCCCGGGTTCCGACACCCGGCAGGACCCACTCCGTTCGCTTGGTCGTTGGTGATCATCGAGTGCCGGTCGCAGCATCAGGTGAACCGAACCGGTGACTACTGCTCGACCGAGCCCCGACGTCAGCCCGCTTCCTCGATGAGCAGGCGAATGCCGTCGACCAAGGCCTGCGCCTGCCAGTCCGGCCACTCCGAAATGCGGCCTGCCAGATGGCGAGTCAACGCAATGCGCAGGTCGGCCACCGTGTCCTCCCCCTGCGGTGTCAACACGAGCAGCGTGGCCCGGCCGTCGTCGGGGTCGGGGCGGCGTTCGATCAGGCTCGCCCTCTGGAGCCGATCGGCATACCGGCTGGCGCCGGACCGATCGATGCCGACTTCGTCGGCCAGCCGTGCCGCGGTCTGGGGCCCGAGCCGGCCGAGGCCACTCAGCACCGGGTAGGTCTGGCGATCGACGCCGGTCGGGGCCGCGTCGAGCACCGCGTCGTAAAGCGCGCTCCGATTGCGCCGCAGCAACAGCCGCCCCAAGACCTGCTCCAGGTCACGCGCCAGCTCCATGCTCGCCATCCGGCAACTATACGTGCAAGTCACACGGATTGCGCGTACGGTCATGCGTGCAGATCGCACGCAGTTGCCGAGGGGGTCACATGGATGCCAACCGTTCCGACTCCGCGGACCGCGACTGGGATCCCGTTCCCGTCGGTCGAGCACACAGCCTGGCAATGAGGCCGGTGCTCGTGCTGGTCACCCTCGTCGCCAGCGTCATCAGCTCGTTCGGAGCGCCGCTCATCCCGACAGTCGCTCGCGACTTTCATGAGCCGCCGAGTGCGGCGCAGTGGACGTTGACAGTCGCGCTGCTCGTCGGCGCCGTGAGCTCCCCGATCCTGGGCCGGCTCGCCGACGGCCCGCATCGGCGGACGACCATGCTGGGCGGCCTGACCCTGGTCACGGCGGGTGGAATCGTGGCCGCACTGGCGGGAAGCCTGACGGTGCTCATAACCGGCCGCGCCCTGCAGGGCGTCGGGCTCGGCCTGGCACCGCTCGCGATCGCCACCGCTCGCGACGAACTGCCCCAGGCCGAGGTCGGTCCGGCGATCGCACTGCTGTCGGTATCGGCGGGAGCCGGTCTCGGCCTCGGTTACCCGATCAGCGGCGTACTCGCTGACGCGTGGGGGCTTGCAGGCGCCTACTGGTTCGGGGCGGCCGTATCCGGCGTCGCGCTGCTCTGTGTCGCAGCGGTGGTGCCCTCGAGTGCGCGCCGCAACCCAGGTGAACGGTTGGACTGGCCCGGCGCCGTACTCCTCACGTCGGCACTGGTCCCCCTACTGGTGGCCGCGGCGGAAGGAACGGACTGGGGATGGAGTTCTCCGGTGATCATCATCCTGTCGCTCGTCGGCACGACGCTCCTCGCCATGTGGGCCGTTCAGCAGCTGCGAGCCGAGAATCCGCTGGTCCAGCTCCGTCTGCTCCGCCATCCGTCGGTGCTGGCCGCCGACGCATGCGCCCTCGTGCTCGGTGCCGCGATGTACATGGTGCTGTCAGCGGTAACTCAGTTCGTGCAGTCTCCACGCTCGGGCGGGTTCGGCTTCTCCGCTTCAGCCGTGACAGCGGGCCTCGTACTCGTCCCACTCTCCATGTTCATGCTGGGCAGCTCCCACCTCCTGCCTGCCGTGGTCACCCGCCTCGGAGGTCGGGCGGTGCTGACGCTGGGCTGTCTGGTGACTTCAGTGGGATGCGGGTTCTTCGCTGTGTTCCACGACGCCCTCTGGCAGGCGTTCGTCATGTCGGCAGTCCTGGGAGTCGGCCTGGGGACAACATTCGCGGCGATTCCCGGCGTGATCGTCCAGGCGGTTCCGGGACGGGAGACCGGGAGTGCCATGGGCTTCTACCAGGTGGTCCGTTTCGCCGGCTTCTCGATGGGCAGCGCGCTGACCGCGAGCGTCCTGGCCGCCCATGCCGACGCTGCCGGACAGCCGGCCATCGACGGCTACATCCTTTCCCTTGGGGCCTCGGCCGGAATTTCCGCCCTCGCGGCCTTACTTGCTTGGCTACTACCGGGGTGGGCCTCGCACACCAGCGGCATCTGACCTCCGTGGTCGACACACCTCGGGGACCGCTCCCGGCCGGTCGTCGCTCCGCGGACGCTCACCCGTTCCCGGGGGCGCTTACGCGATCGGGTGCGCGCCTTCGGAAACTGGTGAGCGTTCGCCCACGGAGGCGGCGACCGTTCGGGGCGGAGCACGGCGTGTCGCCACCCTCGCGAACCGTCCCGGTACGCAGCGTCGATCATCCGGAAAGTTCTTCGCGCGGAAGCGAATTCGATGCCCGTCCCGTGTCGATCCGGCGGTGCCGAATCGGTTAGATGGACCCGTGAACTCGATCGTCCACCTCGTCGTCGGGACCCGCCCCGAGGCCGTGAAGCTCGCCCCGCTCGCGCTGGAGATGCGTGCCGCCAGCCTCGTCGACCCGGTTCTCGTCGCCACCGGCCAGCACCCGGCCATGGTCCGGGACACCCTCGCCGACTTCGGCCTCGTCCCGGACGTCACCCTCACCCTGGACCGCCGCTCCGGCGAGCAGGCCGAGCTCGTCGCCCGGCTGGTCCCCGAGCTCGACGCCGTCGTCGCCGGTGGCTCGTCGGCCGTCGTCGTCCAGGGCGACACCACATCGGCGCTCGTCGGCGGGCTGGTCGCGATGTGGCGGCACGTGCCGGTCGTGCACCTGGAGGCGGGGCTGCGGTCCGGCGACCTCGCCGCGCCGTTCCCGGAGGAGGCCAACCGGCGCATGCTCGGGGTGTTCGCCGACCTGCACCTCGCCCCGACCGCGACCGCCGAGGCCGCGCTGCGCGCCGAGGGTGTCGACGGGCCACGGCTGCTGCGGGTCGGCAACACCGTCGTCGACGCCGCCGCCGCGATCGCCGCGCACGCCGTCGGAACCCCGCCCACCACGCCCGAGCTGGCCGCCGTCGACGCCGAGGTCGCCGCAGGCCGCCGGCGCCTGCTGCTGGTCACCGCACACCGCCGCGAGTCCTGGGGCGCCCCGCTGAACAGGGTGCTGCGCGCGGTCCGCGAGATCGTCGAGGCGCACCCGGACGTGGTGTGCGTGCTGCCCGCGCACGCCAACCCGGCCGTGCGGGCCCAGGTCGACGCCGCGCTGGCCGGGGAGCCGCGCATCGTCGTCACCGACCCGCTGCCCTACCGGGACCTGTGCCGGATGCTGTCGCGGGCCACCCTGGTGCTGTCGGACTCCGGCGGGATCCAGGAGGAGGCGCCGACGTTCCGGGTCCCGGTGCTGGTGCTGCGCGACGTCACCGAGCGGACCGAGGCGGTCGAGGCCGGCTGGGCCCGGCTCGTCGGCACCGACGACGGCGCCATCGTCGCCGCCGCGAAGGAGCTGCTCGCCGAGGACCGGTCGCTGCCCACCGCCCCCAACCCGTTCGGCGACGGCCGCGCCGCCGCCCGCAGCGCGCAGGCCGTGGCCTGGCTGCTGGGCCGGGCCGAGCGCCCCGAGTCGTTCACCGGCTGACCGCGGCGGCCCGTTCCGCGATGAAGTGATCATTTCGGCGCCGTCGCGCCACGACCGGCCCGGTGGAGGATCCGCCGGGCCAGGAGAGGGACCCGTGGGATACGCAGCACTGGTCGCGTCCGCCGTCGCGGCCGCGATCGGGATCGTCTGCCAGACCTACGCCGCTCGGCGCGCCGAGCGGCGTGGCGGCGTCGACCCCGGCCTGCTGGCCCGGCTGGCCACCGACCGCGTGTACCTGCTCGGCTTCACCGCCCAGGTCGCCGCGTTCGTGCTCGCGTTCCTGGCCCGCGGCACGCTCCCGCTGTTCCTGGTGCAGGCCGGGTCCTCGGCCGCGGTCGGGGTGGCCGCGGTGCTGGCCTGGTTCGTCCTCGGCTGGCGCGTCGGGCGGGCCGAGGTCGTCGCGCTGGTCGTGCTGCTCGGCGGGCTCGTGCTGCTCGTCGGCGCCGCGCACCCGAGCACCGCGGGGACCGTCGGCCCGGTGCTCGGCTGGACGTTGCTCGCCGGTCTGGCCGTGACCGCGGCCGCCGCGGTCCCGGCGTCACGGCTGCACGGCGGCCGCGGCGTCGTCGCGATGGGGGTGCTGGCGGGGATCGCGTTCGCGATCCTCGCGATCGCCGCCCGCCCGGTCGCCGGGCTGGGGTCGGTGTGGGCGATGGCGCTGTCCCCGCTGGCCTGGCTGATGGTCGGCTCCGCGCTCGTCGGGCAGCTGATGCTGGCCGGGGCGCTGCAGCGCGGGTCGGCGACCGCCGCGGCCGCGTCGATGGACGCGACGACGTGCGTGGTCGCCTCCGCCGCCGGCCTGGCCGTGCTCGGCGACGCCGTCGTCGACGGCCGCGGCTGGTGGGTCGCCGCCGGGCTGGTGCTGGTCACCGCCGCGGTCGCCGCGATGGCCGTGGTCGGACGGCCGGTCGACGACGCCCGCGGGCACGCCGCCGCACCCGGACCGGCACCCGCACCCGCACCCGACCCGGCAACTGACCCGACCCCCGGCAGCGCCCTCCCGGACGGAGCCCGCTCGTGACCCCCCGCCCGACGGCGAGCGTCTCGCTCGACCTCGACAACCTCTGGGCCTACCTCAAGACCCACGGCGACCCCGCCTGGGAGTCCCGGCCGTCGTTCCTGCCCACCGCCGTCCCACGGCTGCTCGAGGCGCTCGGCGGGCACGGGCTGCGCAGCACCGTGTTCGTCGTCGGCGCCGACGCCGCCCGCGACGACGGCGCGGCCGCGGTCGCCGCGTTCCACGCCGCCGGGCACGAGGTCGCCAACCACTCCTGGGGCCACGAGCCGTGGCTGCACCGCTACTCCCCCGCCGAGCTGGAGGCCGAGGTCGTCGACACCGGCGACGCGATCGTCGCCGCCGGTGCGCCCCGCCCGGTCGGGTTCCGCGGGCCCGGGTTCAGCCTCACCCCCGGGCTGGTGCGGGTGCTCGACCGGCACGGCTACACCTACGACTCCACCGCGCTGCCCACCTGGATCGGGCCGCTGGCCCGCGCGTTCCACAACCGCTCCGCCGCGACGACCGACGCCGGTGAGCTGTTCGGCCCGGTCTCCGACGCCGTCGGCCCGCTGCGCCCGCACGTCTGGTCCGGGACCGGGGTGCTGGAGCTGCCGGTGACGACGATGCCGCTGGCCCGGGTCCCGATCCACGGCTCCTACCTGCTGCAGCTGCACCAGGCGTCGCCGCGGCTGGCGCTGACCTACTTCCGCACCGCGCTGCGGCTCTGCCTGCTGCGCGGGGTGGAGCCGACGTTCCTGCTGCACCCCACCGACGTCCTCGACGCGACCGAGGCGCCGGGCATGGCGTTCTTCCCGGGAATGGCGGTGCCGGGGCCGGAGAAGGCCCGGCTGCTCACCGCGGTGCTGGACATGCTGCGCGAGCGGTTCGACGTCGTCGGGACCGGGGAGCACGCCGCCCGGATCCGGGCCCGGGCCGGGTTCGCGACCCGCGACGTCGCCCGCGCCGGGAGCCGTCCCGAGCAGGTGCCCGCATGAGCGCCGTGCTGGAACGCCGGGTCCCGCCGCGGGTCGCGCGGGCCGGGTCGGTGCTGCTCGCGGCCGCCGCGGGGCTGCTCACCCTGCGCTACGTGCTGGTCAGCTGGGCCGGGCGGATCCCGGTCGACGCCCGCTTCCCCTACACGAACCTGATCATGAGCGACTTCCGGGACGCCGTGTGGCTCCCGGGACGCATGCTCGGCGCGGGCGGCGACCCCTACGACGAACCCTCGTTCCTCGCGCTGTTCCCGCACACCCAGGGCTTCAGCCCGTACACGCCGTCGCACCTGCTGCTGACGGCGTGGGCGTGGCCGCTGCCGTGGCCGGTCGCGACGCTGGTGTGGTCCGCGGTCACCGGGGTGGCGCTGGCCGCGATGGGTGCCTGGACCGGCTGGGCCGCCGCCCGGCTGCTGCACGGCGGCGCGCCGGTCGGCCGCACCGTCGCGCTCGGCGCCGCGTCGGCCGGGGTCATCGCGGTCTGGTTCTGGCGGCCGACGACGATCGCGCACGGACTCGGCCAGCCGTCGGCGCTGTGGGGGCCGGTCGCGGCCGTCGCCGCCGCGACCACGGTCATCGCACCCGGGCTCGCCCCGTGGGCGCGCACCACGCTGACCGCCGCCACGTTCGCCAAGCCGCAGGCCGGGATCGCGCTGACCGTCACGCTCGTCGCGGCCCGGCGGTGGCGCGACCTGCTGTGGGCGCTCGTCGTGACCGCGGTGCTGAGCCTGGCCGTCGGCGGGTGGATCGCCGGGACCGGTGTCGCGGGCTGGGTGCTGGGCCTTCCCGCGGCCGTCGGCGGCCGGCACTCGCGCTACGACCAGAACCACACCGACGGCATCCCGTGGATCGACCTGCCGGCGACGGTGTACCGGTACGGGCTGCCCGAGCTGCTCACGCCGGTGCTCGTGGTCGTCGCGCTGGCCGGCGGGATCTGGGCCGGACGGCGGCTGCACCGCACCGGGCTGCCCGCGCTCGGTGCGTTCGCCGCGACGACCGGCGGTGTGCTCGTCGGCCCGCACTGCTCCTACGACCTGCTGTTGCTGTTCCCGGTGATGGTGCTGGCCGCGGCCGAGCAGCTGCGCACCCCCGCGGCCGGGGCGGCGCGGGTCGCCGCGATCACCGCGATGGTGACGCTGGTCGCCGCCGGTCTGCTGCCGCTCGCCGGGTCCGGAGGGTGGCGCCCGGAGGGCGGGCAGGCGGTGCTGACCGCGCTCGCGTTCGTCGCGCTGCTGGTCGCCGCGGCCGCGCACCGGCACGAGAGGTCCGCGGCATGACGCGGCTGCGTGCGCTGCTCGTCGCGGTCGTCGTGCTGGTCGCCGCGGCGGTCGCGGTGACCGCGGTCGCCGTGGCGTCACCGTCCCGGCCTCCCGGGCCCGGACCGGCCGGCCCGGACCCGGCCACCGGCACGGCCCGCGCCGCCGGGGCCCGCCCCGCCCCGCTGCAGCTCGGGGTGACCGTGCTGGCGCTGTGGCGGGACTGGGACGACCGTGAGCACCTGCTCGACACCGCCCGCGACAACGGCGCCTCCTGGATCCGGGTCGACTCCGGCTGGTGCAGCCTCGAGGAACAGGGCCCCGGACAGGTGTCGTCCTGGTACCAGGACCGGATGGACACCGTCGTACGCGACGCCCGGGCCCGCGGCCTGCAGGTGCTGATGATGGTCGGCTGCCCGCCCGCCTGGGCCGGCGGCGCGGACGCCCAGTACAACGGCTACCCCGACGACGACGCCGAGTTCACCCGCGTCATGACCTACCTGGCCGGGCGCTACCGCGGGCAGGTCGCGGCCTGGCAGATCGCCAACGAGCCGGACTGCTTCGGCGGCTGTGGCAACGGCGACCCCGAGCGCTACGTGCCGTTCCTGCAGGCCGGGTACCGCGGGGTGAAGGCCGGTTCACCGGACGCGCTGGTCGTCACCGCCGGGACCAGCGGCGTCGACGTCGACTGGTACCGGCGCCTCTACGACACCGGCGCCGCGGGCTGGTTCGACGCCGTCGCCGTGCACCCCTACCTGGACCCGGCCACCGCGCCGCCCGACGCGCCGCCCGAAGGACGCCGGTACCGGCTGACGTCGCTGCCCGACCTGCGCCGGCTCATGGTCGAGCGCGGCGACGCGGCCAAACCGATCTGGTTCACCGAGTTCGGCTGGACGACCGCGGACACCGGCGACCGCCCCGGCGTCGACCCCGGCACCCAGGCCCGCTACCTGAGCGAGGCCGTGCAGCAGGTGCAGCAGCGGTACCCGTACGTCTCGCACGCGTTCTGGTTCACCCTCGTCGACCGCGACGACTCGACGCCGTACGAGAACGAGTTCGGGCTGCTCAACCGGGACGGCTCGCCGAAACCGGCGCTGGGCGCGTTCCGGCAGAGCCAGGAGTGGCTGCGCGGCCGGTGATCACACCAGCTGGTCGCGCACCCCGGTGAGGAACCCGGCGGCGAGCACCACCGCTCCGGCGGCGGTCCCGGCCACGGCACCGAACGGGCTGGGGTCGGCGAGGGTCCACAGCAGGCTCGTCACGACCCCGGTCGCCGACGCGGCCCCGGCGACGGCGGCGATCCGCCGCACCCGGCCGAGCGCGAGCAGCAGCGTCCAGCACACGTAGGCGACGAGCATCGGCAGCGCGATCACCGCGATCATGCGGACGGCGTCGACGGCACCGGCCCAGCGGTCGCCGAACAGGCCCGTCGTCAGCGGGCCTGCCAGCGCGACCCCGGCCACCCCGACGACGACGCCGACCCCGGCGGCGCCGAGCACCAGGCGCCGGGCCTCGCGGCGGAACGCGGCCCGGTCGTCGCCGGCGGCCAGCCCGGACATGCCGGGGACCAGCCCGAACCCGGCGGTGTGCGCGACGGTGACGCCGGCGTCGAGGAAGCGGGAGGCGACGACGTAGGCGGCCAGCGCCGCGACCGGCGCGGTCGCACCGACGACGACGGTGCCCTGGCGCCACAGCAGGATGATCCCGATCCCGCCCGCGGCCAGCCACAGGCTCTGCCCCAGCAGCGCCCGGCTCCGGACGACGCCGAGGTCGCGGCGCGGGCGCACCAGCGCCACCAGCACCACCAGCAGCGCCGTCTCCTTCGCCAGCACCACCGCCAGCAGCGCGACCGCGTCCCCGCCGGAGACGACGACGGCGATCCCGGAGCCGACGAGCAGCACCGCGGACCCGACCTGCAGCACCGCCTCGGCCACGACACGCCCGGAGGCCCGCAGCAGCTCCGACCACAGGTTCACGAACCCGGCGACGACGACGAACAGCGACGTCAGCAGCAGCGCCGCAGGCGGCACCCCGGCCGGGCCGGCGAGCAGGGTCAGCGTCACGGTCACCGCGACCGCGCCGGCGATCGACACCGCCTGGGGCAGCAGCGCCGCGTACAGCGCCGGGCCGGCGGGCAGCCGTCCGGCGGCGACCTCGCGCCCGGCAATCCCGGCGACGCCGAGGTCGGTGAGCGTCGCGACGAGGGTGGCGGTGCCGAGCAGGTAGCCGTAGACCGCGACGGTCTCCGGGGCGGCCTCGCGGGCGAGCAGCACCACCAGCAGCACCCCGACCAGCCGGCCGAGCACCCGCGACACCATCGCCGCGGCCAGCCCGACCCGGGCGAGCCGTCCGGCGTCGCGCGTCTGCTCCTGGACGGTCATCGGACGGTCTCCCCCGCGTCGAGCTCGGTGTGCCGGTCGTGCTCTGCGGTCGCCGCGGCCAGCAGCACCCCGAGCACGTAGAGGGTCAGGAAGCCGGTGGTGTAGCTCGACAGCGACGAGCGGCCCACCCAGTCGACGGCGCTCGCCGCGAGCACGGTCGTCCCCGCCCAGGCCGCCGGGGCACCCCAGCGGCCGCCGGTGCGGGCGGTGCACAGCAGGAACCGGCCGGTGGCCGCGATCCACACGAGCAGCGCGACGGTGCCGGGCAGCCCGACGTCGGACTGGACCTGGGCGTAGGCGGAGTCGAGGAACGCCGAGCTGCCTGCGATCTCGGCCTCCGGCTCGACCTCCGGGTCGTACTCCGGCGGCGCGGAGATCAGCGTGGCCGCCCGGTCGGAGCCGGTCCCGACCTCGCCGACGCCGTTGCCCGCCACCGCCGACCAGGGCCCGGTGACGGCCTGGGACCAGGCCGTCGAGCGGCCGTTGAGACCGAACAGCAGCGGGGTCTCCGGAGCGCCCGGGTAGAGCGCGGTGGTCGTCGTCGCCAGCAGGTACAGCACCGCGGCGACGGCCGGGACGGCCAGCACGGCGGCCTGGCGCGCCCAGCCGCGGCGCACCATCCACACCAGCGCGGCGATCGCGACCTGCAGCGCCGCGGTGCGCACCGACGTCGCCGCCAGTACCGCGGCCGCGCTCACCAGCAGGATCACGGCCTGGGTGCGCGAGGCCAGGAACAGCGCGACGGCGGTGCCGAGCACCGCCAGCGCGGCCAGCTGGAACGGGTCCTCGAACGCGCCGGTGGTACGCAGCCCGCCGTCGGAGGTGACCCGCACCTGGGCACCCCACTGGTAGCCCCAGCTGTGCATCAGCGCGTCGGCCCCGGCGGCCTGCTGGGCCCAGGCGAGTGCGGCCTGCACGGGCAGCACGACGGTCAGCGCCCGCACGAGGTGGGCGGTGGTGCGTTCGGGCTGCGCGCACAGCAGCCCGATCATGAGCAGGAGCAGCCCCTCCAGCAGCATCCGCGACCCGAACACCCAGGACAGCCCCCACTGCCCGGCCGGGTCGAGCAGGTACAGCGCGACGAGCAGGCCCAGGGCCCCCAGCGGGAACGCGTGGGTGCGCAGCCGGGCCAGTGCACGGCCGTCGCCGAGCAGCTGCGCGGCGAGGACCACCACGAGCAGGGCGACGAGCAGGTCCTTCGCCGCACCGACCGGGCCACCGAGGCGCACACGCAGCTCGGCCGTGGTCGAGAACAGCAGGATCACGCCCCACGGCGCCAGCCACGGCCGCCGGTACAGCAGCAGTGCCGCACCCAGGGCGGCGACCAGGCCGGCCACGGCGCCGGCCGCGAGCAGCGGACCGCCCGCCGGGTCCCGCACGGTGAGCACGGCGGTGAGCAGCACCGCGACGGCCGCCACCGGCGCGACGACGAGCGCGAGCGGCACCCGTCGCGCGGGCCGAGCGGAGACCCGTCCAGGAGCGGTATCGATGCCGGGGTCGGTGCCGGGACCAGCGCCGATGTCGGGGCGGGTCACCGGCGCACGCTCACGGCTGCGCGGCCACGCACGGCAGCACGCCCGGTCACGCCGTCACGACGACCACGTCGGCGGCCCGCCACGGCCGCAGCAGCCGCAGCGCGTCGCGCAGCTGCTCCCGGCTGGTCCCGGCGGGGACGACGAGGGCGAGCGCGAGCACCGCGTTCGACAGCGGCCGCGGCCGCAGCACCGCCGCGGTCGGCTCGGGCAGCAGGACCGGGGCGGCGCTGCCGTAGCCCCGCTCGTGCACCCACTCGACGACCGCCGAAGCGTCCTTGTCGGCGGCCGGGACGATCGGCATGACGTGCAGGGCGCCGCGCCGTCCGTCGTCGACCAGGGTGCCGAGCATCCGGGCGAGCTCCTCGCCCGCGTCGACCCCGGAGCGCGCCGGGTCGAAGTCGACGCCGGGCAGCGCCCCCGCGCGCTGGGCGTCGCGCCCGGTGCCGAGGGCGGGCCGCAGCGTGGTCAGCGCCAGCACGACCAGCGCCCCCACGCCGAGTCCGACGATCGCGGCCGAGGCGGGCAGCGTGACCCCGGGCGAGGTCTGCTCCGGCACCGCGGTGCGGAACACCTCCAGCGGGCGGGTGGCCCCGATCAGCAGCTGCGACCGCAGCCGCACGTCGGCGCTGGTCGCCCCGGCCGGGGTCCGCACGAGCCCGGCCGCGGCCGCGTCGAGCTGCTCCTTGCGCAGGTCGGCGAAGGCGGCGGCGACGGCGTCGGCGCGGGCGGCGGCGGTGCGCTCGTCGGTGCCGGTGGCGGTGATCCGGACCAGGTGCGAGCTGGGTACCGGTTCGGCGGTCACGGTCGTCGTGAGCTCGTGCCAGTCCATCCCGGCGCCCAGCGTGGCCGCGGCGCGGGTCAGGACGGGCTCGGAGACCGCGACGGTCGCGGCGTCGGCCTGGTCGGCGGTGGTCAGCTCGGCGGGCTGCCCGGTGAGCAGCAGCGAGTCGGTCGACCAGGTCCGCACGAGCACGTCGGTGCCCGCCTTCCAGGACGCGGGCCGCAGCTGGTCGACGACCAGCCCGGCCAGCAGGCCGACCAGGAACAACGTGCCCATCAGGACGGCGGCACGGCGCACGGTCATCACGGGCCACCGGCGGGTGCTGCTCAACACGGTGCGGACACTCCTCGTTCGGTCGTGCGTTCGGTCGTCACGGTCTGTGGCCCTCCGCGGAGGAGGTCGGTACGGCGGCAGGCGGCGTTATCGCCCCGGGCTCGGCCCGGCGCACGTCACACCCGCCGTCCGGCGCAGCGCCGGGCGGATCACCGTGCTCCGTGCGGCCGGGAGTCCCGGCGACCGTCTGCAGCAGCGCGTCGGCGCGGGCAGCCCAGCCGTCGTACGGGAACACCGTCGCGGCACGGGCGTGCCCGGCTGCGCCCCAGCCGTCGGCGGCCGGGGACAGCGACTCGACCAGCGCGGCGGCGAGGGCGTCCGGGTCGTGCGGCGGGACGAGCCGGCCGGTGACGCCGTCGTCGACCATCTCGGGCAGGCCCGCGACGTCGGTGGAGACCACGGCGCGGGCGGCGGCCATCGCCTCCAGCACGGCGTAGGGGAAGCACTCGACGGCGTAGGAGGCCAGGACCAGGGCGCGGCTGCCTGCCAGCAGGTCCTCGACGTCGTCGCGGACGCCGAGGAACTCCACCGAGCCCGTGATCCCGAGCTCGGCGGCGCGGCGCTCCAGGTCGGCCCGGCACGGCCCGTCCCCGGCCAGGCACAGCCGGGCCTCCGGCACGGCACGCAGCACCGCGGGCCAGGCGCGCAGCACGAGGTCGTGGTCCTTGTCCGCGCGCATCGCGGCCGCCATGAGCACGGTCGTCGCCGCGTCGCCGGTGGCGGGCGCGGGAGGGGTTTCCGGGACGGGCACGGCGTTGGGCAGCACCGAGATCCGGCGCGGGTCGAGACCCAGCTCGCCGGTCAGGTAGCGGACCTGGGTGTGGCAGACCGCACCGTAGCGGGTCACCGCCCCGCCGGTGGCCTTCTCGATCATCCGCTCGCGCAGCCCGCGGTGCCCGATGTGGCCGTAGGTGTGCTTGAAGCACAGGTAGGGCACGCCGGTCCCGGCCAGCGCGGCGCGCACCGGCAGGTCGGCGCGCAGGTGCTGGGCGAGCACGACCGCGGGACGGACGGCGTCGACCTCGGCGCGGACCGCGTCCCGGGTGGCGCGCAGCCCGCGCGGTCCGCCGGGCACCGGGACGACGCGGACGCCGATCCCGGCCGCCTCCAGCTCGGCGCGCAGCGGGCCGTCGTCGAGGACGAGCACGTGCGGGGCCCAGCGGGCCCGGTCCAGGGCGGTGACCAGCCGGACGCCGTGCCGCTCCGCCCCGCCGTGCCCCAGCGACGGCATCACGAGCAGCACCGGGCGCGGAGTTCCCGGGCGCGGGCTCACCGGGGCCCCTGCAGGCCGAGCCGGCGACGGGCGACGCGCCCGGCGCCCTGCAGCGCCCCGGCGAGCTTGCCGAGGTCCTTGGTCGCCAGCGCCACCGGGACCAGCGCGGCCGCGGCGGGGCCGGCCCCGGCGCGGTACGCGCGGCGCAGCGGCAGCGACAGGTATGCCGCCGCCCCGGCGGCGAGCGCGACCCGCCCGGCCCGGTGCCGGGCCAGCAGCGGCGCCACCAGGTAGGCGCTGCCGCGCAACGCGTCGCGCACGAGCATCCCGCCGCCACCGCCGTCGGTGCTGGCCCGGCCGTAGCCGCGGTACATCCGCCAGGTGGCGGCGACGCCGTCGCGCTGGACCCAGTCGACCCGCGCACCCGGCACCTGCACCCGGTCCCCGCCCGCCGCGGCGACCGCGACGCCGAACGCGACGTCCTCGCCGGTGGGCAGGTGCTCGGGGAACCCCCCGGCGTCCTGCCAGGCCTCGCGGGTGAACGCGACGCAGCGGCCCACGCACAGCGTCGGGTCGTGGCCGGTGCCGAACACCCGGGTGTAGGCGCGCACGAACGCGTCCGGGTCGACCGCCTCGTCGGGCTGCGGGTAGCAGGCCGCGGCCTGGGCACGTTCCAGGGCGTTGCGGGCGAGCACGCCGTAGACCCCGGCGGCCAGCGCGGGCGGGACCGGGCGGTCGAACGCGGTGCGGAAGGCGTCGACGAACCCGGGATCGGGCACGCAGCCGGCGTCGGTGCAGACCAGGACGTCGTGCTTGGCGACGTCGATCGCGATGTTGCGCCCGGCCGAGATGCCGGCGCCGGGCACGACCTCCAGCCGGACCCGCGGGTCCTGGCGGGCGGCGAGCCGCTCCGGGCTGCCGTCGGTGGAGCCGCCGTCGCAGACGACGAGCTCGTCGTCCGGGCGCAGCTGGGCCAGCAGCGCATCGGCGACCCGGTCGAGTGCCTCGCCCTCGTCGAGCACGGTGAGCACGACGCTGACCTCCGGGCCCGCCCCCGGGACGGGTGCGGCAGTGGGGACGGCGTCGCGTACGACGTCGTCGAGAACGGCCTGCCAGCCGTCGAGGGTGCCGCGCAGGTCGCGCAGCCGCGTCACGCGCTCGCGGGCGGCGGCGCCGTCGCGGGCGGCGCGGGCCGGGTCGGCGAGCCGGTCGGCCAGCGCGCGGGCCAGGCCGTCGACGTCGCCGGGGCGCAGGGCCGCACCGGTCTCCCCGACCGAGTCGGCGAGCCCACCGACGTCGAAGCCGACGACGGGGCGGCCGGCGGCCATCGCCTCCAGCGAGACCAGTGAGGCGCCCTCCCACCGCGACGGGGCGGCGACGACGTCGGCGGTGGCGAGCCAGCGGGCGACGTCGGTGCGGGCGCCGAGCAGGTGCACCCCGGAGGTGCGGGCGGCCGCGAGCTCGATGTCGGCGCGCAGCGGCCCGTCGCCGACGAGCAGCAGCTGCGCGTCCGGGCCCCGGTCGAGCACCGCGGGCCAGGCGTCCAGCAGCAGGTCGTGGCCCTTCTGCTCGGCGAATCGGCCCACGCACACCACGGTCGGCCGGTCGGCGACGCCCAGCTCGGCGCGGGCGGCGGCCCGGTCGGCAGGGGCGAACCGGTCGGTGTCGACGCCGTTGGGGACCACGGTGAAGGGCCCGTCGATGCCGGCGTCGACGCCGCGGGCGCGTTCCTCCTCCGACACGCAGACGGTGCGGTCGGTCCAGCGGGCCAGCGCCCGCTCCCCCGCCAGCACCGCCGCCGCCACCGCGCCGTGCACCGCCTCGAACGACCAGGCGTGCGGGGCGAGCACGGTGGGGATACGGCCGCGCACCGCGATCCGCCCGGCGAGCCCGGCCTTGGCCGAGTGCAGCACGACGACGTCGGGATCGACGTCGCGCACGATCCGGCCGAGCCGGGCGGCCTCGTCGGCGACCCACGGCCCCGGGGCGCGGCGCGCCGCCCAGGCGTGGTGGGTCGCGCCCGCGGCGGCCGCCGTGTCGGCGAGCCCGGGGCCGGGCGGGCACGCGACGTGCACGTCGTGGCCGCGGGCACGCTCGTCGGCGGCGAGGGCCAGGACGACGCCCGGCACCCCGGTCTCGACCGGCTGGCTGACGTGCAGGACCTTCATGACGACCTTCCGGTTCGGCGGGCGCGGTGCTGCGGGGCGGGCATCAGTGCTGGCCCCGGCGCAGCAGCTCCCGGGTGGTCATGAGGACGATCCGCAGGTCGAGCCACAGCGACCAGTTCGCGATGTAGTAGTTGTCGTAGCGGGCGCGGTCGGCGATCGAGGTGTCCCCGCGCAGCCCGTTGACCTGCGCGAGCCCGGTCAACCCGGTGGGTACGCGGTGCCGGGCCCAGTAGCGGGTGTGCTCGGCGGAGAACTGCCGGACGAAGCCGGGGCGCTCGGGTCGCGGGCCGACCAGGCTCATGTCGCCGCGCAGCACGTTCCACAGCTGGGGCAGCTCGTCGAGCGAGGTCCGGCGCAGGAACCGGCCGACCGGGCCGACCCGGGGGTCGCCCGCGATGTTCCAGCGGGTCCGGGACTCGGCATCGGTCGCCGGGCGCATGCTGCGGAACTTCATGAGCTCGAACAGCCGGCCGTCGAGCCCGACGCGCTCCTGCCGGAAGAGCACCGGGAAGCCGCTCTCGGCCACCACGGCGACCCCGACGGCGAGCAGCAGCGGCGCGAGCAGCAGCAGGGCCAGCCCGGCGAGGATCTTGTCCAGCGCCAGCTTGATCCACCAGGTGGGGCGGGCGGTGGGCGTCAGTGCCAGGCGCACCAGCGGGTAGGAGCGGAGCCGCTCGACGCTGGCGACGTCGTGGTAGAGCTCGAAGAACCGCGGCACGATCAGCAGCGACACCTTCAGCCGGTGCGCGGTGATCGCGAGGTCGACCAGGTCGCTGTCGGAGGCCTCGGCGAACGCGACGACGACGCAGCCGGCGCGCGTCTCGCGCACGGCGCGCACGACGTCGTCGCCGAGGTGGGGCACCGACGGGTGGCCCGGGCCGCTCGGCTCGCGGTCGACGAAGCCGACCGGGCGCAGCCCGAACTCGGGGTGGGTCAGCATCTTGTCGGCGAGGTCGACGCCGACGCCGGTCACGCCGACGATCACCGCCCGCTCGCAGCGGCCCCAGCGCCGTCGCGCCTGCCGGCCCGCCTCGAACACCGCGGCACGCGGGAGCACGACGAGCCCGACGAACCAGGCGACGGCCTGCTCGACCTGGGCGATGTCGTCGGCACCGTGGTGCCCGGCGAGCAGCAGCACCGCGAACGCGACCGCGGTGGCGGCCGCCGCGCGCGGGAGCTCTGCGACGAAGGACAGCTGCAGCCGCTTGCGGTAGAGCCCGGCCAGGGCCCGGCACGCCACCAGCACGGCGACGGTCAGCGTCGCGCGGCCCGGGCCGAGCCCTGCGAGCAGCGACGCGGCGACGGCCGCGGCGGCGTCGACGAGCACCAGCAGCACGGGCAGGGCGCTGAGGCGCTCGGCCAGCGGGCGCCCGGGGACCCCGATCCCGGCCGTCGTCGTCAGCGCGCCGAGCCCTGCGAGCTCCCCGGTGCCGGTGCGGCCGGAACCGGACCCGGTGCGGGCGGGATCCGTCGCGGAGCGGTCGGAGCCGGACCCGGTGTTGCGGGTCGGCTGGCGCGGGCACGACGTCGGTGTCGGCGCAGCGGTGTAGGTGCGGACCCCTGATCGGTCGCGCACGTCGTCACCTTGCGTTGTCACGGGTGTGCCTCCAGCATCCTCACCCAATGCATTCAGCTGTTCAGCCGTTCGGGAAAGCCGATCGTGCAATCGTCGAAATCGTTCGACAGAGCGTGAGCTTCGTGCGAGACGATGTCACGCACCGGAACCATACCCAGTCCTCGGTGTAGGTTGATCTCGCCCACATGGGTGTTAACCGAGGTAACACCTTGCAGTCACCCAGAGAGAGCATCATCCGAACCGCATTTCACACACAGTGACTTATTGGGGGAACAACTGTGATCGACGACCTGACGGCCGGGACGACCGGACGCATCTCCGTTCCGGCGCCGGCGGCACCGGTCGAGGCGACGACGCGGACCACCGCCCACGTCGTCCTGCCGGCCTTCGACGAGGCCGGATCACTGCCGAACCTGCTCGCCCGCCTGGCCGAGACGGCCCGGACCGAGCGGCTCGTCGTCTGGGTCGTCGACGACGGTTCGTCGGACGAGACGGCGGCGATCGCGCGGGCCGGCAGGCCCGGGCTCGACGTCCGGCTGGTCCAGCACCCGCGCAACCTCGGGCTCGGCCAGGCCGTCCGGTCCGGGCTGACCGCGGTGCTCGACGCGGCGGACCCCGACGACCTCGTCGTCGTGATGGACGCCGACGACACCCACGACCCGAACCTGGTGACCGAGCTGCGCCGGGCGCTGGAGCGGGGCGCGGACGTCGCGATCTGCTCGCGGTTCGTCGCCGGCGGCGACGACAGCACCGCCCCGCCGTTCCGCCGGCTGCTGTCCCGCGGCGCGGCCGTCACGTTCCGCCGGGTCCTGCGGATGGACGGCGTGCACGACTTCACCAGCGGTTTCCGCGCCTACCGGGTCGGGCTGATCGCCCGCGCCGCGAAGCACTACGGCGAGCGGCTGATCGAGGAGCGCGGCTTCGCCTGCATGGTCGAGCTGCTGCTCAAGCTGCGGCACTGCGACCCGGTCGTCGCCGAGGTCCCGCTGGTGCTGCAGTACGACCGCAAGCTCAGCACCTCGAAACTCAAGCTGCGCCGTACCATCATGCAGTACATGAAGCTCCTCGTCCGCGACCGGCTCGCGCCGGCGCCGTACCGGTCCCTGTGACCGCCTCGACCACCGGCCCGGTCGCCGCCGGTGTCCCCGGCGACGCCGGCGGGCGCAGCGCCGTCGTGCTCGGCGGCGGCATCGCCGGGCTCGTGTCCGCGTACCGCCTCGCGCAGGCCGGGCGGGCGGTGACACTGCTGGAGAGCGCCCCGCAGCTCGGCGGGCTCGGCACGTTCTTCGACCACGACGGGCACGCGCTGGAGCGCTTCTACCACTGCGTGATGCCCTCGGACACGTTCCTGCTCCCGCTGCTCGGCGAGCTCGGCCTCGCCGACGGGGTCCGGTGGGAGCCCACGACGATGGGCATGGTCGCCGACGGGCACCGGTACCCGTTCAACACCGCGCTGGACCTGCTGCGCTTCGACGCGCTGACGCTGCCGCAGCGGATCCGGTTCGGCGCGGTGTCGGTGTCGCTGCGCCGCCTCGGCAGGGGCCGGGACCTGGACCGGGTCCGCACCGAGGACTGGCTGCGCCGCCTCTACGGCGACACCATCTGGGAGTCGATGTTCGTCCCGATGTTCGGCGGGAAGTTCGGCGACGCGTTCGGCGACGTCCCGGCGAACTACCTGTGGCAGCGCCTGGGCCGCGAGAGCAACGTCGCCACCCGCGGCTACCCGGAAGGCGGCTACGCCTCGATCGTCGACGCGCTGCACGCGGGCATCACCGCGCGCGGCGGCACGGTGCGCACCGCCACCCCGGTCGCGGGCGTCGACGCCGACGACCGCGAGGTCCGGGTGCGCTGCGCGGACGGCACCGAGGTCGTCGCCGACGACGCGGTGTCCACGCTGCCGCTGCCCGCGCTCGCCGCGCTGGCCTCGCCGGCGCTCGCGCCGCAGGTCCCGGCGCCGCAGCTGCGCTACCAGGGCGTGGTCAACGCGGTGTTCTTCCTGGATCGCCCGCTCGACGGCCACTACTGGGCTCCGGTGATGCGCTCGGGGACCGAGTTCGACGGCGTCGTCGAGATGTCCGCCCTCACCGGCACCGAACGCTACGGCGGGAAGTACGTCGTCTACGCCATGCACTACTGCGGCCGCGACGAGCCGCTGCAGTCCGAGCCCGAGGCCGACATCGCCCGACGTTGGAGCGAGCAGCTCGTCGCGCTGTACCCGGACCGGATCACCGCGGCCGACGTCGCCGGCGTGCGGGTGTTCCGGGCGCCGTTCGTGGAGCCGATCTACCCGCTGGGCTACGGCAGCACCAAGCCCGGCTCGCGGGTCGGGGACACCCGGCTGCGGCTGGCGACGACCGCGCAGGTCTACCCGGACGTGACCAGCTGGAACTCGAGCACCGGGCTGGCGGAGCAGGTCGTCTCCGAGATCCTGGCCGAGGCGCGCACGCGCTGAACCCGGAGCCGCCCGCGAACGCTCACCCGTTTCCGCGAACGCTCCCGCGATCAGGCGAGCATCGGCGGGACGGGTGAGCGTCCGCGGCTCGCCGGCGGGTACCTCACCGGAACACGTCGTCGATGACGACGGTGACCTCCAGCGCCTCCAGGTCGACGAGGCGGCAGATCCGTTCGGTCACGGTCCGGCGGACCTGTTCGGCCAGTTCCGGCAGCGACCGCCCGTAGTCCGCGGCAAGGGTGATCTCCACGGCGGCACTGGCCCCCGCGACCCCGGCGACGACCTGCGAGCCGGTGTCCTGCCCGGTGTCCTCCGCGGCCACCTCCCGGCTCAGCGCCACCCGCACCCCCGGCACCTGCTGCGCGGAGTACCGCGCGGTGACGACGACGACCCGCGCCGCGACCCGGGTGAGGCCCTGCCCGCCCTGTTCCAGCACGGCGTAGCCGGGATCGCCGAGCGCGCCGCGGATGCGGGCGAGTGCGGCCTCGACCGGCCCGTCGGGGACGGCGACGGGCTGGGCGGCGAGCTCGCGCAGCGGTGACCACAGCCGGTCGTACTCGGTGAGGAACGCCCGGCAGTGCACGCAGGACCGCTGGTGCTCGTCGCGCTCGGCCGCGCGGCCGTCGGCGACCTGGGCCATCAGCTCCTCGGCGGAGGCCCCGCAGGTCAGGGTCTCGCGTGGCCGGGGCTGCTCGTGCTGGTCGTCGGTCATGCCCACTCCCGCATGGTGTCGGCGAGCTGCTGGCGGGCCCGGAACAGCCGCCCTCGCAGAGTCGGCTCGGAGACCCCGAGCACGGAGGCCGCCTCGTCGTAGCCGAGCTGTTCGATGTCGACCAGCACGAGGGCGGCGCGTTGTTCGGGGGTCAGGTTCATGATCGCCGCCGTCACCGCCCGCAGCCGGTCCCGGGCCAGTGCCTCGGCGTCGGCGCCCGGGGTGGTCACGACGTCGGGATCGGTCAGCGGGTCGTCCTCGCGGCGGCGCCGGATCGTGCTCAGGCAGCGGTTCACCACGACGCGGTAGAGCCACGTCGTGAACAGGCTGTTGCCCGCGAACCCGGCCAGCGCCGTCCAGAGCTGGATGACGACCTCCTGGGTCAGGTCCTCGGCGTCGTGCGGGCTGCCGAGCATCCGCAGCGCGATCCGGTAGATGCGGTCGCGGTGCCGGCGGATGAGCACCTCGAACGCCTCGACCGACCCGGCCTTCGCCTTGTCGACCAGCCAGGCGTCGGCCTGGTGGTCGAGCCTGCCCCCGTGGCGGGGCGCGGCGCCCGGGCTGGTCACGGAATCTCCCCTGCCCGACTCGGCGTCGCCGCATGTCACGGCCGTCCCGACCGGATCCGGGCTCGTCCGGTCTGTCCGTGGGACGCCGTGGGGCTGCGATCCTCACGCCGGTGCGGTGTGATGTGAGTCTCGCCGCCAAGGGCGTCAAGGACGCCTTCGGCAAGAACTGACCGAGTCGCTCTCGCCGGGGCGCCGCCGGATCGCACCGGCGGAACCGCCCGCGGTGCGTCGACGAGGGGTGTCCCCCGCGCGAACTCCGTCCGCCGGCTCCCGTCCCCGGGCCCGGATCGCGTCCCCGATACTCCTGCCATGCGCATCGCGTTCTTCGCCAACGCCGAGGCCGGGCACGTCCTGCCGCTGCTCCCGCTGGCGCAGGCGGCGCAGGACCAGGGTCACGACGTCGCGCTGTTCTCGTCCGAGTCGATGAACGGGCTCGCCGCGCCGGTCCCCGTGCACGGTGTCGGGCCGGAGTGGTCCGAGATCGTCGCCGAGAACGGCCGTCGCCACCCGGACGGTTGGGGCGGTGCGCTGCCCCACGACCGGATCGGTCCCGCCGAGGCGGCCGACCTCTACGCCGGGACCCGCGTCGACATGACCTTCGACGACGCGCTCTCCGCGGTGTGCCGGTTCCGCCCGGACCTCGTCGTCGCCGAGTGGGTGGACTACGTGGGGCCGATGGCGGCTGCGTCGCTCGGCGTGCCGTGGGCCGCCCACGGGCTGGGGCCGGCGCTGCCCACGGGGTTCACCGAGGTGCTCGAGGCTCCGCTGGCGACGGCCTACACGGCCTGTGGCCTGCAGCGACACCAGCGCATCGCCTACGTCGACCCCTGTCCCGCGTTCCTGCAGGCACCGGGCTGGGTGGCCCCCGACGACCGGGTGGCGTTCCGGCCCCGCCCGCACCGGGGTGCGCTCTCGTCGTCGTGGTCGCGACCGGTGTCCTTCGGGCACGACGACCGCCCCACGGTCCTGCTCACGTTCGGCACCATGATCGACGATCCCGCGCTCTACCTGCGGGCCCTCGACGTCCTCGGCGCGCTCGACGTCGACGTCGTCGTCACCTGGTCGCCCTGCGGTGACCCCCGCACCGCGCCGGTCGACCGATCGCGGGTCCTGCCGGTCGGGTTCGTCCCGCTCGAACAGCTCCTGCGCGGGGTGTCACTGGTCATCGCGCCGGGCGGTGCCGGCACCGTCCTCGGCAGTCTGAGCGCGGGGGTGCCGATGGTGCTGCTCCCCCGGTTCGCCGACCATCGGGGCAACGCGGAGCGCGCGGCCGCGACCGGAGGGGCCGTCGTCGTCGACGAGCTGGACGACCTGCCCGCAGCGGTGCGGACGGCGCTCGACGACCCGTCGTACGCGGCCTCGGCGCGGGCGGTCGCACAGGACATGGAGACGCTGCCGGACGTGGGCGAGGCGCTCGACGAGCTGCTGGCGCGGGTGCCGGCGGATGTCGTCCGCTGACCGACCGGCGCGTCAGGAGGCAGGCTCGGAGACGACGACGGTCGGCTCGTGCTCGACCGGGAACGCCACAGAGTTCGCGATGAAGCACTGGGCATGGGCGTCGCGGTGCAGCGAAAGGGCGCGGTCGACCATCCCGTCGTCGCGCACGGTGACCCGCGGCGCCAGCGTCACGCCGGTGTACCGGCCGCCGGAGGGGCTCTCGACCATCGTGCCGCGGGCGTCGTCGACGTAGCCGGTGACCACGACGCCGGCGTCGGCACACAGGTGCAGGTACCAGAGCATGTGGCACTGCGACAGCGACGCGAGGAGCATCTGCTCGGGGTTCCAGCGCGTCGGGTCGCCGCGGAACGCGGGGTCGGCGCTGCCTCGGACGACGGGCCGGCCCTCGGCCTCGACGTCGTGCTCCCGGTCGAAGTCGCGGTAACCGCTGGTCCCGGTTCCGCGGTCACCGGTCCAGGTCACCGTCACCGTGTAGCCGTGTTCGCGTGGCACGTTCCGCCTCCTGGGCACAGCAGCACGTTCGTCCGGGGAGCAGGCTACGGCGGGAATGCGTCGCCCGGAACGGGATTTCGGGCTGCCGGTCACGCCGGCGGCGGATGCCTTGATGTGGCGGCCGACGAGGAAGCCCGGCCCGCCGGGGATCTACCGCGTGGTGTGCTCACCACCGTTGACGGCGATCATCTGTCCGGTGATCTGCCGCGCGCCGGGGCCGGCCAGGAAGGCCACCGCCGCGGCGATGTCGTGCGGCCGGCTCGGGCGCCGGGTGAGTGCCGAGTCCACGAGTGACCGGCGGCGGTCGTCGTCGAGCTTGTCCCGGAAGAACTCGGTGTCGGCGACGTAGCCCGGTGCGACCGTGTTGACCGTGACGTCGTGTGGCCCGAGCTGCCCTGCGAGATCGACGGTCCACGAAGCGAGGCCCGCCTTCGCAGCACCGTACGAGCCGGCGCCCTTGTCCGCCGCGATGGAGCCGATGTTGACCACGCTCGCGCCCGGGGCGAGACGGTCACGCAACGCCGTCGTGACGAGTACCGCCGACAGCAGGTTCGCGTCGAGATTCGCCCGCCAGGCCGCGGCGGTATCGGCGAGCGTGACCGGGGCGTCGCGGTCGAAGTCGGTGTTGCCGCCGGCGTTGTTGACCAGCACGTCGACCCGCTCCGGCAGCTCCTGCAGCGCGGCCGTGACCGCTGCGGCGTCGGCCGCGTCGAAAGTGACCGCCTTCGCGGCGCCACCGAGCTCGGATGCGGCCGTGCCGAGCAGCTCCCGACGGCGGCCGGTGAGGACCACCCGGTCCCCCGCGGCATGAAACGACTCGGCGACGGCGCGACCGATTCCGGTCGCGGCTCCGGTGACGACGACGGTGCGCATCTAGACTCTCCTCGGATCGACTTCAGACCTAAAGTTTAGACCTAAAGCCTTGGAGGGCAAGTCGTGCCGCCAGACGAGACACGTTCCGACGCCGAGGTCGACTCGATCACCGCGGCATGGGCGCGTGAGCGACCCGGCATCTCGGTCGAGGCAATGGCGGTCGTCACGCGGCTGTGGCGGCTGGCGAAGGTCTTCGGCGATCAGCGTCGCCGGGTCATCGCCGAGGGCGGCGCCGACCAGGCGACCCTCGATCTGCTCTCGGTCCTGCGCCGCTCCGGGCCTCCCTACGAGCTCGCTCCCGGTGAGATCGCGCGCCGAGCACTGGTGACGGCCGGTGCGATCTCCCAGCGGCTCGGGCGCGCCGAACAGGCGGGCCTGGTCGAACGGATCGAGGGGAGGAGTGGCCGGCAGCGGCTGGTGCGCCTGCTCCCGGCCGGGCACGAGCTCGTCGATCGACTCGTCGGCAGCATCGCCGACCTCGACGCCGATCTGCTCGCCGGCCTCGGCCCGGCCCGACGGGAGACGCTCGACGAGCTGCTGCGGTTCCTGACCGACGATGTCGAGCGCCGATTCGGAAGTACGCCGGTGTCACAGGTCGGGTCGCCGTCGCCGTCCGAACGCGACGGTTAGCTCATGAGATCGCCCGTCTCACCGCGCCCATGCCACGGCCGGCGAGCACGAGAAGTGCGCCGCCGACGCGGCCGCGATGAAACACGCGACGACGTCACGGGCGAGACGGAGGGCTCAGGGTCGGAGGCGTCCGGAACGTTCCGGAACCTGGTCACCCTTCGACGTCTCGACCAGCTTCGCAGCTGCTCGTTCGGCGTCATCGGGCCGTCCCGCGACGATCGCGTCGACCAGCGCGGCGTGGTTGCGGTCGTGCTCGACGGCGAGTGACTCCGTCCAGGGCATCGCTTCGATCGAGGCGGCCAGGGCCGTGCCGAGATGATCGTAGAGTTCGGCGAGCAGCTCGTTTCCGGCGATCGCGACGACTTCCCGATGCAGCCGGGTATCGGCAGTGGTGAAAACGCTGCGATCCGGCGCCCGGGACGCCTCTCGCTGCACTTCCAGCAGCTCGCGTAGCTGAATGGCGTCCTCCGGAGTCCGTCGGAGCGCAGCAAGCCGAGCAGCCCGGCATTCCAGCGCCGCACGCACCTCGAGGACCTCCTCGAACTCGCTGCGGGCAGCGCGGGTGATCAGCGGTTGCTCGATCTCGCTGGCACTTCGGACGTAGGTTCCGTCACCGACCCGAGCCTCCAGCAGCTGCGCGTGCACGAGCGCGCGGAGAGCCTCCCGGATGGTGTTGCGGCTGACCTCGAACTTCTCGACGAGGTCGTGCTCGGCGGGGATCTTGTACCCGACCGGCCAGTCGCCACTGGTGATCATGCTCTGAATCTGGTCGGCGACCTGCCGAGCCAGGGGGACCTTCCGCTCAGGAACCCGCAGCTCGCTCAACCGCTCCCCCTCCGACCCGTACGGATTCGTGCAGGCTAGTCCAACGACGAAATCGACGACTCTCAGCGAACGACAACAGTGCCCCGTCCGGCGAAACCCGCCACAGCGATCTGCAGGACCGCCACGACGGCGAGCGCCGTGAGTGCCGCCGCCCACGTGTTACCGACGTGGAAGGCTCCGAACCCGACAGGCCCGATCGCGGCGAGGAGATAGCCCATCGACTGGGCCATCGCCGACAACGCTCCGGCGGCTGCGGGGTCGGCGGCCCGGACGCTCAAGAACATCAGAGCCAAGACGAGACAAGCTCCGCCCCCGACGCCCAGCACCACGACCCACAGAACGGCAAGCGCCGGAGCAGTCAGGAGCCCGCTGTACCCGGCAAGACTCAGCACCGAGCCGGCAACGGCGAGAATCCGTTGGTCGGCGATCGTCCGCAGCAGGACAGGAACGACGAGACTCACCGCCACCGCGACGATCTGGAACACGAACAGCAACACGCCCGCCTGGTCCGCGGAGAACCCCGCGTCGTCCTGCACGACACTCGGCAGCCAGGTGATCACCACGTAGAACCCGAGTGACTGCAGCCCCATGAACGCCGTCACGGCCCATGCCGTGCCCGACGACCACGGCAATCGGCTCCCACCCGACCGCGGCGCCGTGCCGAGATTGCCTCGGCGGCGCCCGAGCAGACGCCATCCCCAGATGGCCGCGGCAGCAACCGCCGGCACGATCCAGACGCCGAGCGCCGACCGCCAGCCTCCGGGGAGACGCGTACTGATCGGAACGACGACCCCTGACACGACGGCCGCCACCGCACTCATCACCGTGGCGTAGGCGCTGGTCATCACACCGACCGAGTCCGGGAAGTGACGCTTGATCACGCTGGGGAGCAGCACGTTCCCGACGGCGATCCCGACTCCGATCACCGACGTGCCCACGAACAAGGCGGCGGCCGACGGCAACCACCGCACCCCGATCCCGACGATCAATACGCACAGCGCGAGCACCAGCGCGTTCTCCGCGCCCCCGAACAGCGAGGCCGCCCGCGGGACCAACGGCGAGACTGCTGCGAACGCCAGCAGGGGCAGGGCAGTCAGCGCACCAGCGGCCACCGCAGAGAGATGCACGTCGGCGGTGATGACATCGAGGAGCGGACCGACGCCGGTCAGGCTCGCTCGCAGGTTGGCCGCCACCAGCAACACCGCCGCGACGAGCAGCATCCGTCGCCGTTGAACCGCACGATGCCCGGGCTCGTCGACCGCCATAGCCCAAATGTAGGGCATTTGGCTCTCTCTGGTCAGGTCTGCCCGAGCGACCTCGGCGGAAGCCGGCCGACGCTGCAGCTGCTGCAGACCCGGGACAGCACCTGCAGGTATCCGGAGCCGAAACCGCTTCGGTCACGACGCGACCGCCCCGTACGGTCGAGCCCCATGACGCTCACGCCGGAGCAGCTCCTCGCCGGGCCGCGCGGCCGCAGGCTGTGCATGGAGTACGCGGTCCGGTCGGCGCACGCGGTGCGTTTCCAGGCGCTCGCCAGCGCCACGTTCTATGCCTCCTACCAACGGTCGGTCGCCCAGGGCCTCGGCGCTGTGCTCTACGGAAACCCCGCGCTCTACGACAACCCCGCCGAGCAGGACATCCCGAATCCCAGCGCTGCCGAGGTCGCCGACCTGATCCGGCAGGCGGATCTGAACGAACCCGACGGCACCGAGGCGTTCGAGGCCCTCCGCGAGGCTGTCGACGCGGCCACGTACTGGCAGCGGCCGAGCGGTGAGGACGTTCTCGCCGCCGAGCCCGCGCTGCGGGACGCCCTCGAGTGGCTAGCCCAGCTCGTCACCGCCTCCCCGTCGACGGGGTGGTGGGCCGAACCGATCGACCGCACCCGGCAGTACGCCGTCAGGTTCGAGCACCTCCCGCACCCCACCGCGGATCCGGCCGCGGCACTCGCCGCCGAGCATGCGGCCCTGCTCGAGGAAGAGACGCGAGCTCGGCGCGACAGTCCCAGCGACCCCACGGCGGCGTACGGCGGCTGCTGGTGGTCCCGTCCGGCAGTGGCCCTGCTCAGCACGACGCGCGAGCTCGGCTCCGCAGGACCGGCCGGGCTGACCCTCTTCGAGGACCGGATGAACTGGACCGCCGCGGACGTGGCCCCGGTGACGCTCGACGATGCGGCCCGGGTCTACGAGATCACCGGGCCCGACGACTGGGCACACCTGTGCCGCATCCGTCCGGTCGACGTCACCGCAGCACGTCGGTGCTGCTGGTTCCTGACCACCGGTGTCGACCGGACGTGGGTGCTGCCGGACTGGCGAGCGGTCGCCGAGGACTACGACGCCGTCCACCTCACCGTCGCCGGCTACCTGAGCACCGCAGGCCGCGCGATCGACGTCGGCGCCGGCCGTTCCTCGGTCCTGGCCGGATGGAACCCGGACGAGAGCCGTTGGCTGACCGGTGCCGCCGCCGTCAGCGGGCCTGCCACGCGCTGGGTCTGTGCGGAGGAACCGCACTGGTACGAACCGCGCTGGTACCCGGAGAGTGCCGTATGACCGGACAACCATCTTCGGGTCGTCCACTCCGGACGTCGTCGGCAGGCTCGACCACGTGCTGACGACATGGCCCGCGCTCATCGCCGCGGGCGTCGTCGCGGGCGTCGCCGGCACGATCACCGGCGTCGGATCCGTGTTCTCCTACCCCGTGTTGCTCTGGCTGGGCCTGCCCGCCACGGCCGCCAACGTCACGAACACCGTCGCACTCGCGTTCGGCGGGATCGGCGGCGCGTACAGCTCACGCCCCGACACCGTGGGCCACACCCGGCTGACGCTGCAGCTGTGTGCGGCCGGGATCGTGGGCACCGTCGCCGGGTCGGCGCTGCTGCTGCTCAGCCCGCCGGGGGTCTTCGAGAAGGTCGTGCCGTTCCTCGTCGCGGTCGCGGCACTACTGATCCTCGTGCCGCGACGCGATGCGTCGGCCACGAGCACCGACTCCGCACCCCGCCGTCGCGGTCTCGCGCCCGTCGCCGCACTGGCTGCGGTCTCCGTCTACAACGGATACTTCGCGGCCGGCAGCAGCGTGCTGATGATCGCTGCCCTGGTCCTGACCACGACGCTGCCGCTGCCGACGATCAACGGGATGAAGAACGTCCTCGTCCTGGTCAGCGACGTGGCAGCCGCGCTCGCCTTCGGACTGTTCGGACCGGTGGAGTGGCCGCTGGTGCCGGCGCTCGCCGTCGGCCTGTTGATCGGCACCGGCGTCGGGCCGCCGATCGCGCGGCGCCTGCCGGTCGCACGGCTCCGCGTCGTCATCGCCGTCGCGGGTGTCGGGCTGGCCGTCTGGCTCGGGTTCCAGGCGTACTGACGGCCGACCGTACGTAGGCGGCATCCCGGATGGCTGGATCCCTCCGCATCGGGGCCGATCCGGGCATGGGCGCACGGCAGGCTGTGGTGCACGGTCGGCGCCATGTCCACCGCGCTCGTCGTCCTCGACGCCCAGGAGTCGTTCCGCGCCCGCCCGGACGACTGGGCCACGATCGCTCCGGCCGAAATCACCGACCGCATCTCCACGCTCGTCGAACACGCACGATCGGCCGGCGACGAGATCGTCTGGGTCCTGCACACGGAACCCGGTACGGGCACCGTCTTCGACCCTGGCATCGGCCACGTACGCCTTCTTCCCGGCCTCATCCCCGATGCCGGTGAGATCGAGCTGAGCAAGACCAGCCACAACGCGTTCACCAGCACCGATCTGGACCAGCAGCTTCGTGAGCGCGGCGTCGACCACGTCGTCATCTGCGGGATCCGCACAGAGCAGTGCTGTGAGACGACGGCGCGGGTCGCATCCGACCTCGGCTATCGGGTCACGTTCGTCCTCGACGCCACCGCCACCATGCCGCTCCCGCGCTGGCGAGACTCCGGAGACCTCGCACCCGAGGACATCCGGGACCGTACCGCCGCGGCCCTGCAAGGCCGCTTCGCCGACGTCGTCACCTTGGACGACGTCGTGGCATCCTGACAGATCGCGCACGTCGACGAGCGGGCCGCGCTGTCACATCCGGCGTATCCACCAGGGCGCCCGCGGATCGCAGAACGGGTTGTTCACGGACTTGGCGCGGAACAACGCGTCGTAATGCCCGATCTGGCGACGCAGCGGTCGCGCCCGATGTGGCGGAAGAGCCCGGAGTGCACGTTCCAGATAGTCGCGAGGAATCGGCGCCATGAACATGATGAGGTCGTTGTTCTCCGACCGGAAGTGGGACCTGGGACGACGCACGACATCCTGGTATGTGAGTAAGTCGTCTCGGACCCGGCTCGAGGGGAATCCGAGCCGGTCGAGAAACCGGCTCGTCGACAAAGGCACGCCGTCGATCGGCGTGGGATGCCGCTGTTGCTGGTTGAGGGCCCGCACACGGGCCGGTCGCTTACGCGGCACGGGCCTTTCGGATCGAAGCCATGCCGTCACGGTGCCACATTCCGGCGCTGCACGGAACCGGTCGACGGTGCGCCTGCTCGTACGCTGGCGGAATGCTGCGCTGGGACGACCCGCTCCCCCACCGGCCCCGGCGCATCCTCGTCGCCGGGGTGTCGGGCTCGGGCAAGACGACGCTCGCCGCGCAGATCGCTCCGATCCTGGATGCACCGCACACCGAGATCGACGCGCTGTTCCACGGACCGGGCTGGGTGCCGCGTCCGTCCTTCATGGACGACGTCCGCCGGCTGGCCGACACCGACACCTGGACCACCGAATGGCAGTACCGGACCGCGCGCCCGCTGCTCGCCACCCGAGCGGACCTGCTGGTGTGGCTCGACCTGCCGTTCTGGACGGTCACGTTCCCGCAGGTTCTGCGCCGGACCTGGCGACGGAGCCGGACCCGTCAGGAGCTGTGGAACGGCAACGTCGAACCGCCGCTCCCCCGCGTGCTCGTCGACGACGACCACATCCTGCGCTGGGCGATCTCGACCCGGCACAAGTACCGGGCGTCGGTACCGGCCGTCGCCCGCGACCATCCGCGGCTGACGGTCGTCCGGCTGCGGTCGCACGCCGAGATGCGGAGCTGGGTGGACGGGCCGTTGCAGGACGCGGTCCGAGCAGCGCCGCCCTGACCGTCGGTCGACGAAACGAATCCGTCTCCGCTGCCGATCAATGATCGACCGACAGGGGGCGTTCCGTGGACGAGCCGGCTCACGCCGACGAACAGCACTCCGCCGAGGATGTCGCAGCGCGTCGGGAGCAGCGGTGGATCCGGGCTGCTGCCGCACTCCTACTCGGTACCGCAGTTCTGTTCGTGTCGTTCTGGGTTCTTGTCGATGACGGGGCCGGCCGCCTTGAACCGGGTCAGGCAGCGCTGTTCATCTCACTCACGACGGCGCCCATCGTGGTCGCGCTCCTGTTGGCCTCCGTCATCACCCGATGGCGGCGACGGCGCGGGCACGCACCGTCGCCGCTGAACGAGCTGCCGACCATGCGACAGCGGAGCCGGTTGCTGACGAGGCTCCGTCGCGGCGATCCGATTCCGCCTGAGCAGCACGACCTCGCGATACGGGTCGCTCGTGACCTCAGTCGCCGGCCCCGTAAGGCCTGGTTGTTCTTCTTCCTCGCGGCGTCTCAGGTACTGCAGCTCCTGGTCAGCCTCAGTGAGGCCGCCCACTTCTTCACGGCCCTCTTCTGTCTCTCAACGGTGTTGCTCCTCGTCGTCGGTCTTGCCTGGTCACGGACCGTCACGCGAGTGCGTGAGCGGCTGCCGCAGCTCGAGGCTGAACGTCCGTGACGTAGCCGAGCACACCGTTTCGCCTGAACGGTCGACCGGGAACTCCCTGCGCATGTCCCGGTCGCATGTCGTCACCGGCGCCGGTCGCGGAGTCGGACGCGCCATCGCCGAGAAACTGCTCGCCGCCGGCGACTCAGTCGTCGTCCTCGAGTACGACGCCGACGCCACCGGCTGGGTCGGGCGGCACCCCACGGGCACGCGCGTCGCGACCGTGATCGGCAGTGCGGACGACCAAGCCGCCGCGGACCGAGCTGCCGACCGGGCTCAGGAGCTCGGCACCTTCTCGGGCTGGGTCAACAACGCCGCGATCTTCCGCGACGCCGACCTGATCTCCGCGACGCCGGACGAGGTCCTGCACCTGATCAACGCGAACCTCGCGCCTGCACTCGTCGGGACCGGCGTGGCGGTCCGCCGGTTCCAGGAGGCGCAGACGCCCGGCTCGGTCGTCAACGTCTCCAGTCACCAGGCACAGCGCGCCGTCCGCGGAGCACTTCCCTACGCCGTCGCCAAGGCCGCGGTCGAGGGACTCACGCGGGCTGCCGCCGTGGATCACGGGCCGGACGGCATCCGCGTCAACGCCGTCGCGCTGGGCTCGATCACGACCGACCGCTACGAGGCTCTGCTCGACGATCAGGGCACCGTGGCGGCCGACCACACCCGCCGGGAGATGGCGGCGATCCACCCGCTGGGCCGCGTCGGCTGGCCGGACGACGTCGCCGATGCCGTGGCCTATCTGCTCTCCGACGCGGCGAGCTTCATCAACGGTGTCGTGCTGCCCGTCGACGGTGGACGTGCCGCCCGGGGCCAGGATCCGGAGTCCAGGTGAGCACCTCGACCGCCGCGTGTGGCTCGTCGGAGTTGCCTTCCCACCCCGGTCAGGACGCGTCTGAACCGGGGAGACGCACGACACCGCTCACACCGGGAACGAAGTGCCTGATCGACGCGATGCACCACGTGGAAGCACAGTTCGCACCAACCCGTTGAGAAGGATGCAATGACCGCCCCGCAGTTCTCCGTCCCGGCCACCGCGACCACGCCCGTCCGCACGAACCGCCTCATGAACCTCGCCGCCGGGTTCCTGGTGTCGGTGAGCGGACTCGTCCCGACGGCGTACGTGCTGCTCGGTATGTGATCCATGGCGGCCGCTCCGGCGGCTGCCTGCATCGCCTCAGGTAGTGAGACGACAGGGCCGGTCCCGATGACCCTCGGACACCGGCCCTTCTGCCGGGGCGGTCCGGTCACCGCACCGACGGGGACGGCGAATCGGCGTTCGGTACGTCCTGCGGGCACAGCCATACCTTCCGGTCCGCTCTCGACACCGCGTCGAACGCCGCCCCTGCCCGATCGGTCTCCCGGGGCTCCGGCTCCATCAACCCGGTCAGGGCGTCGACGACCACCGGCAGGTCCGCGATCGCCGCGGCGAAGTCCTGCGGGTGGTCGTAGATCAACGACCCGACGATCGTCACCTGCCGCTGCACGAGGTCGTGGGTGTTGATCGACGACGGCCCGTCGTGCTGACCGATGAGCACCAGCGTCCCGGCTCGATCCACCGCCTCGACCGCGGTGCTCCAGGCGGCCGGAGCGCCGGAGGTCTCGAACACCGTCGCGAACGTCTCCCCCGGCACGAACGGGCGGGCTCCCAGGTCCTCGGCGCGGCGACGTCGTCCCGGATGCGGTTCGGCGACGACCGGCACGAACCCGGCTGCGAGCAGGGTCAGACACAGCAGCGTGCCCTGACTGCCCGCTCCGACGACCACACAGCGCGAGCCCGGGGACGGGGCGGCCCGGCGCAGTGCAGCGCGGGTGACCACCCACGGCTCCACGCAGGCGACGACGCGTCGCCAGCCACCGCTACCTGCGGTGGGCTGCCGAGGTCGTCGGGATCGAGCGGATCATGCTTGCGACCGACTATCCCTTCAACGGCCCCTGTGACTTCGACGCCCGCGGATTCCTGGCCGCCGCTCGCCTGTCCGACGAGGATCGCACCCGCGTCGGTTCCAGCACGCGGGACCGGCTCCGCGCAGGCATCCGACGGTGAACAACTCGACGGCTTCGATCTACTCGCGGACTTGGTCCATCCGCGGTGGGGTGGCGGAGGGGAACTCGGGCCAGTCGCGCTCCAGCCCGGCGAGGATGAACTCGATCTTCACGTCCATCGCGGTCCGCTCGGTCCAGGAGTCGTCCGGGTTGAACATCGCGTCCGCGTCGCGGGTGGAGTCACCTACGACGTCCCGAACGGCTTCCAGGCCGCTGCGGCCGCGCTCGTCGACCGACCGCATCGACTCCACGCCCCAGTGCGAGGCGAACACGGTGTCGCCGATGAAGTCGATCGCGAACATCGCCTGGCCGGGGGTCCGGCCCTGGGCGGCGAGGTTGGTCGCGTAGGCCCGGAACACGTACTGGATGCGGGTGGGTGCCGTCGGGTAGGTGTAGACGAGCCGGCTGAGTCCGGGGAAGTCCTCGCAGATGCGCCAGCACTCGTCGGCCCACAGCCGCAGCGCCGCACGCCAGTGCATGTCCACACCGGGGAGCGTGATCGTCGCGCCGGCGGCGTCCAGGCAGGCGACCACGAGGTCGTCCCGTGCCGGGAAGACCCGGTAGAGCGCCGTGGTGACCACCCCGAGGCGTTCGGCGACGGCCGCGAGCGTGAACCGGTCGATCCCCTCCGCGAGGGCGGCGGCGACGACGTCCTCCGCGGTGAACGCCGGCTTGCGCCCGACCTTGCGCCCTCCGGGGACGGGTCCACGGTGGGTGCCCGGCGACCGCTCAGCCATCGGCCCGCGATCCCGCGTCCGCGCCGGCGAGCTGCCAGCCCTGCGCCTCGTGGAGCCGCGCCCAGAACTGGGCGTAGGTGCCGCCCGCCGCGAGGAGCTGCGCGTGGGTTCCCTGTGCCTCGACCCGGCCGTCGCCGTCGAGCGAGACGATCAGGTCGGCGGCGACGACGGTGTCGAGCCGGTGCGCGATGATCAGGACGGTCGCCTGGGTCCGCAGCTGCTCGACAGCCGCGACGACGTTCGCCTCGTTCTCGACGTCGAGCGCGGACGTGGCCTCGTCGAGCAGCACGATCGGGGACCGTTTGAGCAGCGCGCGGGCGATTGCGACGCGTTGCCGTTCGCCGCCGGACAGCGCGCGACCGCCCTCCCCCACCCGGGAGCGCCAGCCGTCGGGCAGCCGCTCGGCGATCTCGGTGACTCCGGCCAGGTCGGCCGCCGCCCGAACCTCCGCCGGGACAGCGTCCTCGCGGCCGACCGCCACGTTCGCCTCCAACGTGTCGTCGAACAGGTAGACGTCCTGGAAGACCATCGACAGCTGCCCCATGAGCTGGGTGGTGGTCTGCTCGGTGACCGGCAGCCCGCCGACCCGCACGGTGCCGGAGTCGGCATCGTAGAAGCGGCTGACCAGCCGGGCGATCGTCGTCTTTCCGCTGCCCGACGGTCCGACGAGCGCGACCATCGATCCGGCGGGGGCCGAGAGCGAGACGTCCCGCAGCACCGGCTCGGCGCCCGGCGCGTACGCGAAGGTGACCCGTTCCAGCTCGACGGTTCCCGGCGCGGGCAGCTCGGCCGGCGCCGACGTCGCGGACGGCTCCGGAAGAGGTTCGGCGGTGAGTACCTCGTCGATCGCGTCGAGCAGCGGGCGCCGGGTCTCCAGCGCCATCGCGCTGTCGGTGATCGTCGAGAGGGTGGAGGTGAACCGCAGCGCCAGCCCGATGAACACCAGCGCCGGGATGGGCGCGAGCGTGCCGGTCACGGCGAGCGAGCCGGTCAGTCCGACCACCGCGACGATCACGACCTGGGTTCCGGCCCCGCTGATCAGCAGGCCGGTGCTCTCCAGCCACAACGCGCGGGTCTTCGACGCACGGGTGTCCTCGAGCGCGGTGGTGAGCGGGACGAACTCGTCGCTGCGGCCGCACGACCGGAGCGCTCCCTGGCACTGCGCGTACTCGACGATCCGGTGGGCGAGGTTCACCTCGTCCGGCTCGTGCAGGGCGCCGCCACGCCTCATCAGGTGCGCGGAGACGAGCGTGAGGAGCAAGAACACCGGCACGGCGACCGTCAGCACCAGGCCGAGCAGCGGGTTCCAGAACCAGGCGGCGATCACGACCGTCACGGCGGCGACGATCCGGCCGACCAGCGGGCCGATCATGTGCGCGAAGATCTCCCCCGCGCTCATCAGCTCGGTGGACACCATTCGGGACAGGCGTCCCGCACGGGGCCGGGCGAACCAGCCGAGCGGCTGCTTGGCGACCTGGTCGCCGACCAGCCGGTGGATGCTGTCGAGGAAGTCGAGCGCGACCCCGTAGGTGCGGCGTTCCTGCAGGTAGTGCAGGCCGAAGCAGGTGACCGCGAGTACCGCGAACACCACCAGCCAGCCGCCGACGCCCAGTCCCCAGACGGGCTGACCGGCGGCGAGCGAGCTGATCGCGGGCAGCAGCGACGTCAGCGCGAGCCCCTCGGCCAGCCCGCTCAGCCCGGCGACGACCAGTGCCGGGTGCAGCGCGTCCGGGTCGGAGACCATGCGCTTCATGCGCGGGACGATGTCGATGAGCGCGAGGTTCACTCGTCCGCTCCCCGGTCGGACGGGTGGGTTCCGGTCTCCCGGAGGTGGGCGTAGCCGGGGTGGTCGACCAGTTCGTCGTGCGTGCCGACGGCGGCGACCCGGCCGCCGTCGACGAGCACGATCTGGTCGACACCCTTGATCACCTCGGGGCGGTGCGCGATCAGCAGCACCGTCTTGCCGCGCACCAGATCGGACAGCGCCTGCTGGATCTGGTGCTGCGCCTCGGGGTCGGTGAGCGCGGTGGCCTCGTCGAGGATCAGCACGGGCGCGTCGACCAGGATCGCGCGGGCGATCGCGATGCGTTGTGCCTGACCACCGGACAGCCCGGTATCGACGCCGTACACGGTGTCGAAGCCGTCCGGCAGCGCCTCGATCTCGTCGAGGACGCGGGCGGCGCGGGCGGCGTCCCGGACCTGCTCGTCGGTGGCGTCGGGCCGGCCGAGCGCGATGTTGTCCCGCAGGCTGACCGACGGCAGCTGGGGGTCCTGGAGGACGAAGCCCACCCGGGCGTAGAGATCGTCGATGCCATCGATCGGCGCACCGCCCAGGCTGATCGTGCCGGAACGGGGGGCGTCGAACCGGGCGAGCAGGGTCGCGATCGTCGACTTGCCGGAACCGGACGGCCCGACCAGCGCGGTGACCGTTCCCTCCCGCAGGGTGAGCGACACGTCGTCCAGGGCGAGGTCGGCGTCCGGGCCGTCGCCGTAGGAGTAGCTGACGTGGTCGAAGACGACGTCGTGCCCGCTGGGCATCACGCGGTCGGCGTCGTCGGCGAGGACCGGAGTCCGGAGCAGATCGGTGAGCCGCCGCGCCGAGGCGCCGGCCAGCTGCTGGGACCACATCGAGTGCATCAGGACCTCGAGGCCGTACGGGATGAGCAGCGCGATCAATGCAGTCGCGAGGACGTCGGCCGCGGTGACCACGCCCTGGCTCACCAGCCATGCCCCGCCCCCCACGTTGACCAGCAGGACCAGCGGCACGGCGAGCAGCGAGCTCCCCAGCGCGCTCACCGTGATCAGCGGGCGTACCCAGGCGTAGTAGAACTGCCCGAACTCGCGCGCCGCGTCCTGGTAGGCACGGTGGGCACGGCCGACCCGGCCGAACGCCTTCACGACGGTGATGCCGGTGACGAACTCGACCATCCGCGCCGAGACGGCGCCGAGCTTGCGGTCCATCTCGACGGTCTTCTCGTTCATGCCCCGCATCGGGATCGTCATCGCCGCCGCGTAGAGCGGCAGCGTGGCGATCGCCAGCAGCCCGAGCCGCCAGTCGATGACGAACGCGTAGACCATCAGCGTGAGCGGCATGACGACGGCGTTCGTGGCCTCGACCGGCCGGTGGGCGATCAGGTTGTGGATCGTCCCGATGTCGTCCTGCAACGCCTTGCGGACCCGGCCGGAGTTGGTGGATGTGAACCAGACCAGCGGCACCCGGGAGAACCGCCGCACCATCCGCTGCCGGATCAGATGCCCGAGCCTGATGTCGGCGACGTGGGTGATGACCAGTGCCATGAAGTAGACGGCGAGCCGCAACGCGAACCCGATCAGCAGGATCCGCAACCACCGGTCGACCTCGGCGCCTCCGACCGCGGTGCCGGTTCCGGCGGCGTCCAGCAGCACGGCACCGAGCTGGACCAGGGCGATGTACGGGACGACGGCCAGCACTCCCGACACCACGGCGAGTGCCCGGCCGGCAGTGAGACTCCCGGCAACCGGCCGGAGCAGATCCTTCAGGGCTCGTATGTCGAGCCGCTGCTGGTCCTTCGGATCGGCGGCCCGCTCCGTGGACCCGGCTGCCGGTGCGCGCGTCGGCGCGTCCGTCGCTGTCATGGCGCTCCTCGAGCAGCCCCTCCGCGGGCTGACTAAGGCGCACCATACCTAATTCTGAACGACATTCAAGATGTTTGCGGCACCCGCCGCGGGACGGCCGATCGCGTCCACCCCGGGCCTGCGGTCTACCGGTTCTGCCTGCCGCCGATCGCGGTGAGAACGGCTTCGGCCACCGGCGGAGAGGCGACCAGCAGATCGGGTATCGCAAGCTCCGCGACGTTGTATCGCAGCGGTGCCCCGTCGAGCCGGCTCGCGTGCAGGCCGGCCGCCTGCGCGACCGCGACCGGCGCAGCGGAGTCCCACTGGAGCTGCCCGCCCGAGTGCAGGTAGGCGTCGGCCTCCCCGAGCAGGACGGCGGCGATCTTGTAGCCGGCCGAGCCGAGCGGGACCAGCTGGGCGTCGAGCCGGGAGGCGACCTGCCGGGCCACCTCGGGTGGCCGCGTCCGGCTCACCGCGATCCGCAATCGCCGCTGGGCCACCGGGGCGACCGGCGGCGCGGCGGTGTCGAGCACGAGGCCGCGGCCCGGCAGTCCGACCGCGGCGACCGTCAGTCCGGCACCGCGTTCCCAGAGCGCCACGTGCACCGCCCACTGCACGGTGTCGGTGTCGGCGAACTCGCGGGTCCCGTCCAACGGGTCGATGATCCAGACCCGGTCCGCGGCCAGGCGTGCCGGGTCGTCGGCCGCCTCCTCGCTCAGCACCACGTCGGAGGGCCGCTCGGCGGCCAGCAACCCGACGATGACCTCGTGCGCGATCCGGTCACCTCGATCGCCCAGTCCGGGACCGGGCCGGGCGCGTTCGGCGAGCAGGGCTGCCCCCGCGAGCTCGGCGCAGCGGCGGGCCAGCAGAACATCGGCCTCGGTCGTCGGGCTCACCGCACGACACCTCTCCTCCGTCGTCGGTCGCGCGTCATCAGTCACAGACTGCCGAGTTTGCCGGTCCGGCAACAATGATTGCCGACAGGCGGGGTTCCGCTGACGATGCGCCCGCGGACGTCGGGATGCAGCTGATGCAGTCGTTCGAGTAAATGCGCGCTGGGGGTGCGTTACCTGCAACACTCATCCGGTGAACGGAACGAAGGACGGGTATGCGCGGGTCTCCACCGCCGCGCAGGACGTCGCAGCGCAGCCCGGAAGCAAACCGGAAGGATTCCGTTCATGATCGCTCCGCGTCCGCTTGACGATCGCATCAGCGCCGCACGGCGACGACTCAGCGATACCCACCAGCTCTGGCTCGCGTCCGGAGGAAGCGGTGGGCCGCACATGATCCCCGTCGCGTTCGTGTACGACGACGGACAGATCGTCACCGCGACAGCGGAACGGAGCCGGACAGTCGCGAATCTCCGTGAGTCACAACGAGCTCGGCTCGCCCTCGGCACGACTGATGACGTGGTCATGGTGGACGCGAGCCTGGAACGGTTCGAGACCGTGTCGGAGATTTCGCAGCCTGTCGCGGACAGGTTCGCAGCCGTCTCCCACGACCCACGCCACATGCCTGGATACCTCTACATCAGGTTGTGTCCCACACGAATCCAGGTCTGGAACGGCTACCACGAGTTCGCCGGTCGTACAGTGATGCTCGCCGGCAACTGGCTAACCTCGCCTGTCGATTAGTGAGCAACTTCGGAACCAGCGTTCCGCGAAAGGCATCGCTTTTCACCGTGACCCCACCGAGGTCGGCCACATTTGCTCAACGCCGCGGTTCAACCGGCACTCAGGATGACGGAGCCACCGCGGGCGGAGTGGTGGCCGGGTTGCCGTCGAGCACGGCGTCGAGCTGCGGCGGCAGCGCGTCGAGCAGCCGCGGCAGGCTGAGCACAGTGATGTAGCCGGTCATCGGATCCAGGTTGTTGCGGCCCTCGGAGGAGATGTAGAGCGCACGCCCCTGCTTGACCACCGGCCCCTGGGCATAGCCGGGGCTGGACTTGATCGCCGCCTCCTCACCGTCGGCGAACGTGACCCAGACGATGCCGTCGACGTCGAGCAGGTCCGCCCGCTCCAGGCTGATGTAGGAGCCGAACTTGTCCCCGGCGAGACGGTCGAACTCCGCCGGCACGGTCATCCCGAGCTCGGTCAGCAGCTCTCCCCGCGGATCCTTCGACGAGTAGACATACCACTGCTCCTTGAACCAGCCGGCGGTGATCACCTTCTTACCGGCCCACTGCGGGTGCGCCGCCTTCGTCCGGTCGATCTTCGCCCGGACGTCGCCGATCATCTGCTCGGCCTGCTCCGAGCGGCCGAGCGCCTTCCCGACGATCCGGGTCTGCTCGTCCCACGGGATCCCGTAGTCCTGCACACCCTGCGGCTGGTCCACGGTCGGAGCGATCCGGGAGAGCAGGTCGTAGTCGGCCTGCGTCAGACCGCCGTACAGACTCAGGATCAGATCCGGCTTCAACGCCGCGACCTGCTCGATCGGAACGGTGTCCGCGGTGGGCAGGACGGTCGGCAGCGGGGCGGAACCCAGCTTCTCCTTCGCCCAGGGCCACAACGCACCGGGATACTCGCCGTACCACTCGGTGGTACCGACCGGGACGACACCGAGCGCCATGACCGGGTCCTGATCGGTATACCCGAGCGTCACCACACGCTTCGGCTCGGCCGGGATCTCGGTGGAGCCGAACTTGTGCGCAATGGTCACCGGAAACGCGCCCCCGGCCCCGGACGACGCCCCGCCCGACGACGCACCGGACCCGCACGCCGCGAGCACCCCCGCCAACACCACCGCCGCGAACGCCGCGCCGGTCATCCGTAGCCGGTGTCGCACCGACCCGGTCCCCATCCGTCTCATCGACTTCCGCCCTCGTCACTCGTTCGTATGACGTTCGCCTACCCTAATCTGAAGAAAGGCGTTCCGGACCAATCCGGCATCAGTCCGAGATCGCGATGGCTCGCAGCGCCCGCGTCCAGGTGTCGGCGACCGCCCGCACCTCCACCTCGTCGAGCACCGCGTCCAGCCCACACCCACGCCGCGGGCAGCTCGAGCCAGGCGCCGATCGCGGCAGACACCCGGGACGCAGGGACCCCGCGACATCCGGGCCCGCCGGCCGCGGGGCACTCAAGAGCCCGGTTTCGCACCACGAACGGCACCACGGACTGTCGGAGCAGTCCCTCCGAAGATCAACTACATGATCAACATAGACGATCATGCAGCCTGACGTCTTCCCTGGTCAGAGCATGAAAAAGGGCGGCTCTCCCAGTGGAGAACCGCCCGTTTCCGGCCTGTCGGGACGACAGGATTTGAACCTGCGACCCCTTGACCCCCAGTCAAGTGCGCTACCAAGCTGCGCCACGTCCCGGCCACCCCTTGCGGGGCACGTCAAGACTACCGCACGCCCCGCCCGCGTCCGCCGGGGGTGTCCCCGCGCCCGGGAGCCCCGCGGACCTGCGCGGACACACCTGATGAAGATCAGCTGTCCGGACGCGTCGACCTCGCTTCGACGAGCCGCCGGCGCGCGACGAGGATGCTCAGCCAGGCGAACACGCGCCGGTCCGGCTCACCGTCGGCCCCGTCCCACGGGAAGAGCAGGTCGGCGTACCAGGACGCCTCGGTGGCGGCGTCGTCGGCGAGGCCGGTGCCGCCGCGGCGCACGAGTGCGAGCTCGCACGCCGCGCGCACGCGCCACACCCAGAGCCGCTCCAGCGCCGTCACACCGACGGTCTCGCCGCCGGGGGCCGGTCGGTTACTTCTTGCGGGGCCGCTTCTCCCGGACCCGCACCGACAGCCGGATCGGCGAACCGGCGAAGCCGAACTCCTCACGCAGCTTGCGCTCGACGAACCGGCGGTAGCCCGCCTCGAGGAAACCGCTGGTGAACAGCACGAACGTCGGCGGACGGGTCGCCGCCTGCGTCGCGAACATGATCTTGGGCTGCTTGCCGCCGCGCACCGGCGGCGGGGTTGCGGCGACCAGGTCGGACAGCCACTGGTTGAGCCGCCCGGTCGGGATTCGGGTGTCCCAGGACTCCAGCGCCCGCTCCAGAGCCGGCCCGACCCGCTGCACCGAGCGCCCGGTCAGCGCCGAGACGTTGACCCGCTCGGCCCAGCGGACGCTGATCAGGTCCCGCTCGAGCTCGCGGGTCATCTGGTAGCGGCGCTCCTCGTCGACCAGGTCCCACTTGTTGAACAGGATGACCAGGGCGCGGCCGGACTCGGCGACCATCGACAGCACCCGCTGGTCCTGCTCGGCGATCGGCTCGGACGCGTCGATCAGCACCAGCGCGACCTCGGCGGCGTCGATCGCGGCGCTGGTGCGCAGCGACGCGTAGTACTCCATGCCCGAGGCCATCTTGACCCGCTTGCGCAGGCCCGCGGTATCGACGAACCGGTAGGTGTGCCCGTCGAGCTCGACCAGGGAGTCGACCGGGTCGACGGTGGTGCCGGCGACGTCGTGCACGACCGAGCGCTGCTCACCGGAGAGCTTGTTGAGCAGGCTGGACTTGCCGACGTTCGGCTTGCCGACCAGCGCGACGCGGCGCGGGCCCTCCCCACCGGGACCGAACGTCTCACGCGGGGTCTCGGGCAGGACGTCGAGGATCGCGTCGAGCAGGTCGCCCGAGCCGCGTCCGTGCAGGCCCGACACCGGGATCGGCTCGCCGAGACCGAGCTTCCAGAGCTCGGCGGTGTCGGCGGTGAGCCGGTCGTCGTCGACCTTGGTGGCGCACAGCAGCACGGGGATGTCCGCGCGGCGCAGCACGCGGGCGACTGCCTGGTCGGTCGTCGTGGCGCCCACCGAGGCGTCGACGACGAGCAGCACCGCGTCGGCGCTGCGCATCGCGGTCTCGGCCTGCTGGGCGACGAAGCCCTGCAGGCCGGCCGCGTCGGGCTCCCAGCCGCCGGTGTCCATCAGCTTGAAGCGGCGGCCGTTCCACAGCCCGTCGTAGACGACGCGGTCCCGGGTGACGCCCGGGACGTCCTGCACGACCGCCTCGCGGCGGCCCAGCATCCGGTTGACCAGCGTCGACTTGCCGACGTTCGGCCGTCCGACGACGGCCAGGGTCGGTACCGCCAGCACCTCGTCCGGGTCGATCCCGGACGCGACGCGCCCCTCCTCGTCGACGGCGACGAACTCGCCGGGGTCCAGCCCGAGCCGGTCCATCTCCGCCCGGTCGTCGTCACCGACGACGTAGGGGGTCTCGTTCTCGCTCACCTGTCACTCACGTCCCGGCCGGTTCGATCCGGCCTCGCTGTCGTTCACGAGCGACCCTCCCGGGTCACCCGTCCAGTCCCCGCTCGACGACCAGCTCGCGGAGCCGGTCGAGCACGGCGTCCGCGGAGAGCAGGTCGGTGTCGAGCACCAGGGCATCGGCCGCCGCGTAGAGCGGGGAGACGCGCCGCGACGAGTCGAGGCGGTCCCGCCGCTCGACGTCGGCCAGCGTCGCGTGCATGTCGCTGCCGCGCCCCGCCTTGGCGTCCTGCCGGCCGCGTCGTGCGGCCCGGACCTCGGGCGACGCCGTCAGGTACACCTTGAGCGGCGCGTCCGGCACCACCACGGTACCGATGTCGCGGCCCTCGACGACGATCCCGCCGCCGGCCCCCGTCGCGGCCCCGATCAGCGCGTGCTGCCGGTCGACCATCGCCGCCCGCACCTCGGGCACCGCCGAGACCGCCGAGACGAACCCGGTGACCTCCGGGCCGCGGATCTCGGCCGAGACGTCGTCACCGTCGAGCGTGATCGTCGGCGACGACGGGTCGGTGCCCGACTCCATCGGCGCCCCGGTCGCGACGCGGGCGATCTCCTCGGCCGGCGTCTGCTCGGTCAGCCCGGCACGCAGCGCGGCGAGCGTCGCCGCCCGGTACATCGCCCCGGTGTCCAGGTACGCAGCCCCGCAAGCCTGCGCCAACCGTCGCGAGACGGTCGACTTGCCCGTCCCGGACGGGCCGTCCATCGCCACGACCCCGCGCAAGGCCACCTGTCCCCCAGCTCGTTCCGCCGACATCTCGCCCGGCATTCTCGCCGGTCGGCGCCCGCGGACGCGGGGCGGGGTGCCTACTGCGGGAGATCGGTGCGCAGCGCGCGGGCCCCGTGCAGGTACACGTGCCGCATCTCCGCGCGCCCCTTGGGCGTCTCGACGTGCGCGAGCAGCCGCAGCACCCGCGGCAGCGCACCCGGCACCGCCATCTCGGTGGCGCACATCAGCGGGACGTCGCTGAGCCCGACCAGCCGGGCGGCGTAGGCGGGGAACTCGGCGGTGACGTCGGGTGTCGCGGTGAACCAGATGGAGATGATGTCGTCGGAGGCCAGCTCGTTGCGCTCCAGGACGGCGGTCACGAGCTCCGCGGAGCGGTCCAGGATCTGCTCGCGGTCGTCGGCGTCGACCTGGGTCGCACCGCGCAGTGCACGTACGGGCATGGATCTACAGTCCCACGGCCTTGTACAGCGACCCGACCTCGACCCGGTCCAGCGGGCGCAGCTTGCCCGGCTTCTGGTTGCCGAGGCGGACCTCGCCGACGGCGGTGCGCACCAGCCGCAGCACCGGGTGCCCGACCTCGGCCAGCATCCGCCGGACGATGTGCTTGCGGCCCTCGTGCAGCACCAGCTGCACCGTCGAGCGGCCGGGAACGACGTCGACGAGCTTGAACGCGTCGATGCTCGCGACGCCGTCGTCGAGCTCGACGCCGTCGCGCAGCCGCTTGCCCAGGTCACGGGCGATCCGGCCCTCGACCTCGGCCAGGTAGGTCTTGGGCACCTCGTAGGACGGGTGCATGAGCCGGTGGCCCAGCTCGCCGTCGTTGGTGAGCAGCAGCAGGCCCTCGGTGTCGGCGTCGAGCCGGCCGACGTGGAACAGCCGCTGTGCCTCGTTCATCAGCTCGACGCGGTCGGCGAGCAGGTCCCCGACGCAGGGGCGGCCGAGGTCGTCGGACATCGTCGAGTGCAGGCCGACCGGCTTGTTCAGCGCCAGGTAGACCTGGTCGTCGCGCAGGGTGACGCGCGCGCCGTCGACGTGGACGACGGAGGTGTCCGGGTCGATCCGGCGGCCCATCTCGCGGACGGTCTGGCCGTCGACCTGGACGCGGCCCTGCGCGATCAGCTCCTCGGCGGCACGCCGGGAGGCGACCCCGGCACGGGCCAGCACCTTCTGCAGCCGTACGCCGTCGGGGTCGTGTGGGGTACTCATGGTTCTAGCTTCCGTCCAGGTCGTCGATCGCGTCGATGTCGGGCAGCAGCGGCGCCAGCGGCGGCAGCTCCTGTACCGAGGAGAGCCCGAGCCGTTCCAGGAACAGCTCGGTCGTCCGGAACAGTGTCCCCCCTGTCTGTTCCTCGGTTCCGGCCTCCTCCACCAACCCGCGGGTGAGCAGGGTGCGCAGGACGCCGTCGCAGTTCACGCCGCGTACCGCCGCGACCCGCGACCGGGTCACCGGCTGGCGGTACGCGACGACGGCGAGGGTCTCCAGCGCGGCCCGGGTGAGCCGGGCACGCTGGCCGTCGAGCAGGAACTTCTCGACGTAGGGGGCGTAGCAGTCGCGGGTGTAGAACCGCCAGCCCTCACCCGCGCGGCGCAGGTCGATGCCACTCGCCCGCTCGGTGTAGGCGATCGCCATCCGGTTGAGCGTCTGCCGGACCCGCCCCGGGGTCTGGCCGAGCGCGGTGCCGAGGGAAGCCTCGTCGATCGGGGAGTCGACGACGAGCAGCAACGCCTCGAGCGCGTGCTCCAGGTTCGTGTCGTCGTCGAGGTCGTCGGCGGGGGCGTCGATCTCGACGGGCTCGGGTTCGGTGTCGAGGGCGGGCGTCGGCTCCGGTTCGGGGGCCGGTTCCTCGGGGGCCGATTCCTCGGGGGCCGATTCCTCGGGGGCCGCGGGCGGTGCGTTCGGGTCCTCCGCCGGGGTCTCCGTGCTGTTGATCAGCACGCTGCTGTCGTCGGTGGTGCCGAACGGTGCTGATCGACCGGGCTGAGGAGGCTCGGTGCCGGGGAGCTCGTCGGCAACGGGCTCGTCGGCGGGGGGCTCGTCGGCGGGGGGCTCGTGCGGTGTCTCCACCGGCGGCGGCGCCGTACGGCGCTCGTCGGCGTGCGGGCTGCGCGGCACGGTGCGGCCGATCAGGCGCAGCAGCTCGGACGGGTCCTCCGGGTCGTCGGAGCCCGGCCGGTCGTCCGGATCAGTCACCGCGGGGCCCGCTCCCGTCGTGCTCGATGTCCACGGGGTCGTTCACCGGGACAGTGTCCGTGGTGTCGGCGTGGGCTATGCCGTCCGGGGTGGCGCCGTCCGGGGTGGCGCCGTCCGGGGTGGCGCCGTCCGGGGTGGCGGTGCCGACGGTGTCGTCGTCGGTGTCGTCGTCGAGGTCGTCTGCCTCGGAGTCGGCGTCGTCGGGCCCGGACAGCTCGGCATCGGGTTCCGAGTCGTCCTCCGCCGAACTCGGCTCGTCCGACGTGGCCACGTCCTGCTCCGGGACCCGGTTCTTCTTGCGCCGCCTGCGGTTCCGCGCCCGAACGGCCTCCTCGGCGGCGGCCGCCTCGTCCTCCAGGGCGGCGGCGTAGGCGACGGGGTCGTCGGCGCGATCGGCGGTCCAGCTCACGGTCAGCTCACCGAACGGCTCGTCCTGCTCCAGCGCGACGGACCGCTCCCGGTAGAGCTCCAGCAGCGCCATGAACCGGGCGATGACCTCCATCGTCGCCACGCAGTCCGCGGTGAGCTGGGCGAACGTCGCCTCCCGCTCGACGGCGAGCCGCTCGCGCAGCAGCTGCGCGTGCTCGGCGACCGAGACGTGGACCGCGTGCAGGTGGTCGACGCCCACCTCCTCGGGCGGGCGCGGGCGGAACACCGCGGCGGCGAGCTCGGCGAAGGCCTGCGCGTCGACGCCGAGCAGCACCTCCGGCAGCAGCTCGGCGTACCGGTCCTCGATCGACACCGAGCGCGGGAACCGGCGCAGCGCCCCGTTCTCCAGCTCGACGAACAGCTGCGCCGCCTCCTTGTACGCCCGGTACTGCAGGAGCCGGGCGAACAGCAGGTCACGGGCCTCGAGCAGTGCGAGGTCCTCCTCGTCGTCGACCTCCGCGCCGGGCACGAGCCGGGCCGCCTTGAGGTCGAGCAGCGTCGCGGCGACGACGAGGAACTCGGTCGTCTCGTCGAGGTCGGCATCGTCACCGAGGTCGGTGAGGTGGGCGATGAAGTCGTCGGTGACCTTGTGCAACGCCATCTCGGTGACGTCGAGCTCGTGCTTGCCGATCAGCTGCAGCAGCAGGTCGAACGGGCCCTCGAAGTTCGCCAGCCGGACCGTGAATCGGCGGCTGCGCGGCGACGCGACGTCGGTGTCGTCGAGGTTCTCCGGTCCGCCCGGTCCCGCGCCGGGACCGTCGGCGAGCAGGGTCACCGGGCGATGACCTCGCGGGCCAGCAGCCGGTACGCCGCGGCGGCGCCGGAGTTCGGGGCCCAGGTCGTGATCGGCTCACCGGCGACGGTCGTCTCCGGGAACTTGATCGTCCGGTTGATGACGGCCTCGAACACCTTGTCCCCGAACGCCTCCACCACCCGCTCGTGCACCTGCTTGGTGTGCAGGGTGCGGGTGTCGAACATGGTGGCGAGCACGCCGAGCAGCTGCAGGTCCGGGTTGAGCCGGTCGGTGACCTTGTCGATCGTGTCCATCAGCAGCGCGACGCCGCGCAGCGAGAAGAACTCGCAGGCCAGCGGGATGAGGACCTCGTCGGCACAGGACAGGGCGTTGATCGTGAGCAGGCCGAGCGACGGCTGGCAGTCGATCAGGATGACGTCGTAGTCGGACAGGAAGCGCTTGAGCGCCCGGCCGAGCGCCTGCTCGCGGCCGACCTCGGTGACCAGCTGGACCTCGGCGGCGGACAGGTCGATGTTCGACGGGACCAGGTGCATGTTCTCGACGCCGGACTCCAGCACGATGTCGTCCGGGTCGGCGTCGCGCTCCATGAGCAGGTTGTAGACCGTCGACTCGAGCTGGTGCGGCTGCACGCCGAGGCCGACCGAGAGCGCGCCCTGCGGGTCGAAGTCGACGAGCAGCACCTTGCGGCCGTACTCGGCGAGCGCAGCGCCCAGGTTGATCGTCGAGGTGGTCTTGCCGACGCCGCCCTTCTGGTTCGCGACGGCGATGATCCGCGCGGGCCCGTGGCTGGTCAGCGGCTCGGGCTCGGGGACGGCGGCGCGGTGCCGGCCGCCGGGGAGTGCACCGGTCTCGACCACCGAGCTCTCGACGGCCGCGGCCTCGGCCTCGTCGATGGCGTCGGCGTCGTGCTCATGGCCGTCATGGCCGTCAGCGGTGGCGACGTCGTCGTTCTGTCCCGCGGCGTTCTGTCCCGCGGCGTCGGCGGCGTCGGTGCGGACCGCCTGCGCGACATCGGCCTCGGCGGCGTCGAGCCGGTCCGGCGTGCTCTGCTGCCGGGCGCCCGTCTGCTCGGTGTTCGGCTGCCCGGCGCTCGGCTGCCCGAGGTTCGGCCGCCCGGCACCTGTCTGATCGGTGTTCGGCTGCCCGAAGTTCGGCCGCCCGATGTTCGGCTGCCCGGTGCCCGGCTGCCCCGGATTCGGCTGCCCGGAGTTCTGCTGCCCCGCATGCGGGTGCCCGGGGGACACCTGCCCGGCGTTCGGGTGCGCGGGGTTCGCGTGGCCGGGGTTCGAGTGCCCGGTGGTGCTCGACTGTCCGGTGGTCGACTCGGCAGCACCGTTGTCGACGGCGGGTGTCTGACGGTGGTCGGTGTCCGGCCGCGTCGGGTCCATGCGGTCTCCGGTCTCGTCGAGGGCTGTACCGGGCCGGACGCTCGGAGGGTCGCCGGACCGGGGCCGGCCCACGTCGTCCGCTGCGCACCGGACGTGTCGACGCCCGTCGTGCGGCGCCCACGACGACACCACGACTGCGAGGCGTCACGCCGCGAACCGGTTCCACGTCACCTTACCGGCGGGGCGTGACGGATCTCCGGCCACCTGCCCGGCGTGTCGCGGCAGGTCTGCGCCGCAGCTCAGCCGCGGGCGCGGGGGTGCGCGGTCGCGTAGACCTCACGCAGCGTGTCCACGGTGACGTGGGTGTAGATCTGGGTGGTCGCGACACTGGCGTGCCCGAGCAGCTCCTGCACGACGCGGACGTCGGCACCGCCGGAGAGCAGGTGCGTCGCGAAGCAGTGCCGCAGGGTGTGTGGCGAGACCGACGCGACCACCTCGGGGCCCAGGCCGGACGCCTCCGCCGCGCCGCGCAGCACGTGCCAGGCGCTCTGCCGGGAAAGCCGGGCGCCGCGCGCGTTGAGCAGCAGCGCAGGCGACCCGTTCCCCTTGGCCGCCAGCTCCGGGCGGGCCCGGACCCGGTAGGCCTCGACGGCCTCGAGCGCCGGACGCCCGACCGGGACGATCCGCTGCTTGTCCCCCTTGCCGTGCAACAGGATCGTCCGGGCCTCGACGTCCAGGTCGTCGGCGTCGGCCCCGATGACCTCCGAGATCCGCGCGCCGGTGGAGTACAGGAGCTCGAGCAGCGCGCGGTCCCGCAGGCCGAACGGGCCGTCGGCGACGCAGCCGGCGAGCAGCTGCTCGACCTGGTCGACCGACAGCGTGTTCGGCAGCGTGGAGGGCTGCGCGGGCGGGGCGACCGCCGCACTGACGTCGGCGGCGACCAGCCCCTCGCGCACCGCGAACCGGTGCAGCCCGCGCACCGCGGCCAGCGCCCGGGCCGTCGACGACGCCGCGAGGGGCCGCTCCCCCGTCCGCAGCGCCGCGACGAACCCGGACACGTCGCTCTCGGTGACCGCGGCCAGGTCGTCGCGGCCGGACGCGGCCAGGTGCGCGAGGTAGCGGTCGAGGTCGAGGCGGTACGAGCGCAGCGTGTTCTGCGCCCGCCCGCGCTCGACGGCGAGGTGGCCCAGGTAGTCCTGGACCACGCGTTCGGGACTGGGCACGGCGCCGGGGCTCAGTCGCGCAGCGCCGGGACGACCTCGCGCTCGAAGAGCTCGATGCCGGAGCGGTCGTAGGCGGCCTCGGGGAAGTAGAAGATCCCGTAGGTCATGCCGACGGCGCGCATGGCCGAGAGCTTCTCCACGATCTGCTCCGGCGTCCCGACCGCCGGGAGCCCGCGGAACCCGCCCAGCTGGGCCTCGGCCTTCTCGGCGCCGACGATCGGGGTGAGCCGGTCGACCATCTGCTGCAGCCGGTCCTCGACCTCGGCCTCGGTGCGCCCGATCGCGACGTTGTAGTTGGCGGAGCGGACGATCGCGTCGTAGTCGGTGCCGAGCTCGCTGCAGTGGTCGGCCAGGATCGCCGACTTGTGCCGGAAGCCGTCGAAGCTGCCGTCGAAGTTGGTGTACTGCGCGTACTTCGCGGCGATCTTCAGGGTGACCTTCTCACCGCCACCGGCGATCCACAGCGGGATACCGCCGTCCTGCAGCGGGCGGGGCGCGACGATGGCGTCGTCGACCTGGTAGTACTTCCCGTCCAGCGTGGCCCGGCCCTCGGTCCAGGCCTGGCGGAAGATCTGCACGCCCTCGTCGAGCATGCCCAGGCGCACGCCGGGGCGGGGGAAGCCGTAGCCGTAGGCGCGCCACTCGTGCTCGTACCAGCCGGCGCCGATGCCCATCTCGACGCGGCCCTTGGAGATCACGTCGGTGGTGGCGGCGACCTTCGCCAGGTAGGCGGGGTTGCGGTAGGCCATGCAGGTGCACATCTGGCCGAGGCGCACGCGCTCGGTGGTCGCGCCGAGGGCGGCCATCAGTGTCCAGGCCTCGTGACAGGCCTCGTCGGTGGGGGCGGGGACGGTGTGGAAGTGGTCGTAGACCCAGACCGACTCCCACACGTCGCCGCGGTCGGCGTGCTCGGCGATGCCGCGCATGACATCCCACTGGGCAGCCGGGTCGATGCCGACGAGGTCGAGTCGCCAGCCCTGGGGAACGAACAGTCCGAAGCGCATGGGGCCCAGCCTAGGCCCGCCGGGCGCGTGATCCGCCGTGCAACACCGCACGGTTCGGTTCTCCGGACGATCGTCGCCGGGCCTGCTGACCGCTAGCGTTGCGGGATGGAGGAACGGGTCGGGCACGAGCAGCGCACGCAGGCCGAACGGGCGCTGTCCGCCCACCACGAAGCGGGGCGACTGGACGCCGTCGAGTTCGAGGAGCGGGCCGGGCGGATCCGCGCGGCGACGACGGCGAGCGAGCTGTGGGCAGAGTTCACCGACCTGCCCGAGCCGCATCCCCGACCGGATGTGCCGCCACCGGCGCAGGCGCCGTGGGCGTGGCCGCCGTCCGGTGCGCCGACCCGGCCGTACCCAGGAGCGCAGTACCCGGGTCCCCAGTATCCGGGAGCGCAGTATCCGAACCAACCGCAGTACCCGGCCCAGCAGTACCCGCCGCCGTACCAGCACCAGTATCCAGGGGCCGGCGCCTACGGGGGTCCGCCCGGTGTCCACCCGTCGCACCCGGGCCCGGCCGCGTACGGGCCGCAGGGCTACGACCCGTCGGCGCCCTACGGGCGCGAACCCGGGTCCGGGATGCCGTACTCGGACAAGCAGAAGATCGTCGCCGGGCTGCTGCAGATCCTCATCCCGTTCGGGATCGGCCGGTTCTACACCGGCCAGGCCGGACTCGGGGTCGCGCAGCTGCTGGTCACGCTGCTGACCTTCGGGTTCGGCGCGATCTGGCCGTTCGTCGACGGCATCGTCATCCTCGCCGGCCGCCCGACCGACCAGCGCGGGCTCCCGCTGCGGCCCTGAGCCCGGGGCCGCTCAGTCGCCGTCGCGGCGGCGGGCGAAGCGGACCGGGCGGTCCTCCCACGGCGTCGTGACCGGGCGGGGCTCGGCGTCCCCGTCGAGCACGGCGCGGGCCGCGAGCAGCCCGGCGGCGGAGACGGCGTTGACGATCTCCCCGGAGAGCACCATGCCGACGGCGTCGTCGAGGTCGATCCAGCGCAGCTCGATGTCCGCCTCCTCGTCGTCGCCCAGGTCCGGGCGCGGCTTCTCGACGAGGTCACGCGCCAGGAAGACCCGGACGGACTCGTCGGAGAACCCCGGCGAGGGCACGACGTCGAGCAGCAGCGACCAGGTCGACGCGCTGAGCCCGGACTCCTCGGTGAGCTCGCGGTCGGCGGTGACGACGGGGTCCTCCCCCGCGACGTCGAGCAGGCCGGCGGGCAGCTCCCACAGCCGGCGGCGGACGGCGTGGCGGTACTGGTGCAGCATCCGCACCCGCCGGTGCTCGTCGAGAGCGACGACGGCCACCGCGCCCGGGTGCTCCAGGATCTCCCGGGTCGCGACGCGCCCGCCGGGCATGACGACGCGGTCGGACCGCAGCGCCATCACCCGGCCCGAGTAGACGTCGGTGGCCGAGCGGACCGGGAAGTCGTGCTCGCCGGGTCGGGTCACCGGGACGAGCCCTCGGTGGCCTCGACCGCGTCGGTCCCGCCTGCCGGTGCGTCGGCGTCGTCGGCGGCCGGGCCGTCCTCGGTGCGGGTGCCGTTGCGGCCCGGCAGCTCCACCGGGAGCCGGTCCTCGGCGCGGTAGCGCAGCGCCGCCTTCACGAACGCCGCGAACAGCGGGTGCGGACGGGTCGGGCGGCTCTTGAGCTCCGGGTGCGCCTGGGTCCCGACGAAGAACGGGTGCTCCGACGCGGGCAGCTCCACGAACTCGACGAGCGTCCCGTCCGGCGAGGTTCCGAACACCAGACCGGCCTCGGAGAGCTGCTTGCGGTAGGCGTTGTTGACCTCGAAGCGGTGCCGGTGCCGCTCGGAGATCTCCTTGGCGCCGTAGGCCCGCGCGGCGACCGAGCCGGGCTCAAGCACCGCCGGGTACGCGCCGAGGCGCATGGTGCCGCCCATGTCGCGCTCGCCGGCGACGACGTCGCGCTGCTCGGCCATCGTCGAGATGACCGGGAACTCGGTGTCCGGGTCGAACTCGGTGGAGCTCGCGCCGGGCAGCCCGGCGACGTCGCGCGCCACCTCGATCACCATGCACTGCAGGCCGAGGCAGATGCCCAGGGTGGGGATGCCGCGGGTGCGGGCGTGCCGGATCGCGCCGAGCTTGCCCTCGATGCCGCGGATGCCGAACCCGCCGGGGATCAGGACGCCGTCGACGCCGTCGAGCACCTCGGCGGCACCGGCCGGGGTCTCGCAGTCGTCGGAGGGGACCCAGCGGATCGCGACCTTCGCGTGGTGGGCGAACCCGCCGGCGCGCAGCGCCTCGGTGACCGAGAGGTAGGCGTCGGGCAGGTCGACGTACTTGCCGACGAGCGCGATCGTCGCGGTCTCCTGGGGGTGGTGCACCCGCTCGAGCAGGTCGCCCCACACCGTCCAGTCGACGTCGCGGAACGGCAGGCCCAGCCTGCGGACCACGTAGGCGTCGAGGCCCTCGCGGTGCAGCACCTTCGGGATGTCGTAGATCGACGGCGCGTCCGGGGCGGCGGCGACGCCGTCGAGCTCGATGTCGCACATCAGCGAGATCTTGCGCTTCATCGCCTCGGGGATCTCGCGGTCCGCGCGCAGCACCAGGGCGTCGGGCTGGATACCGATGTTGCGCAGCGCCGCGACCGAGTGCTGGGTGGGCTTCGTCTTCAGCTCACCCGACGGTGCCAGGTAGGGCACCAGCGAGACGTGCAGGAAGAAGCAGTTGTCCCGGCCGACCTCGTGGCGGACCTGGCGGGCGGCCTCGACGAACGGCAGCGACTCGATGTCGCCGATGGTGCCGCCGACCTCGGTGATGACGACGTCGGGGGCGATGCCCTCGGCGTCGGGCTCGGCCATCGCGAGGACCCGGTCCTTGATCTCGTTCGTGATGTGCGGGATGACCTGCACGGTGTCACCCAGGTACTCGCCGCGGCGCTCCTTGGCGATCACCTCGGAGTAGACCTGGCCGGTCGTGACGTTGGCCGGGGCACGGAGGTCGCGGTCGAGGAAGCGCTCGTAGTGACCGACGTCGAGGTCGGTCTCGGCCCCGTCCTCGGTCACGAAGACCTCGCCGTGCTGGAACGGGTTCATCGTCCCGGGGTCGACGTTGAGGTACGGGTCGAGCTTCTGCATCGTGACCCGGAGCCCGCGCGCCGTGAGCAGCTGGCCCAGGCTCGACGCGGTCAGACCCTTACCCAGCGAGGAAGCGACCCCGCCGGTGACGAACAGGTGACGGGTAACGCGTGTCTGCACGGGGTCTCAGCCTATCGGTGTCTCATCCGAGGGCGGGAACCGGCCCTGCCGCACCGGGTCCGGACCCGTAGCGGCCGGAGCGCCCGTCCTTCTGCTCGCCCAGCGCGAGCACGGTCGCGATCCGCCCGGAGGCGGTGTCGACGTCGTCGACGGTGGACAGTCCTGCGCTGTTCGCGTCGTCGGTGCGGGCGGCTCCGACGGGGCCGTCCGGGACGGCGGAGCCGGAGCGTCCGGCGAGGACGGTGCCGCCGTGCCGGTCCAGCTCGGTGGCCATCCGGGCGAGCGACGCCGCGGACGCGCCCGCGTCGACACCCTGGGCCGCTCCCCCGGTGACGACGACGGCCAGGCGGCCCGGCGCAGGCGGCGCGGCGGGCGCCTCGGCGAACCCTGCGCCGGCGAGCCCGGCGAGCACGGCCTGGGCCTGCCCCGGATCGGGCGCGGGCCCCTCGGCCGGGGTGAGCAGGACGGATCCGAGCAACCCCCCGGCGAGGGTCCCGGACTCCGACGTGGCGGGCAGCTGCGCCCCGGCGGGCAGCAGCCGCGCGGACAGGTCGCGGAGCTGGTCGGCCTTGGCGGGGTCGGTGACGGCGTCGGTGAGCCGGACCCGGCCGGCGACGCTGCCGCCCGCGGCGGTCACGAGGTCGGCGACGGCGGTGGTGTCGGCGTCGGTCCCGGCGGGGTCGCCGCCGACGGTGACCAGGGTGACCGGGACCCCGGTCAGCTTCCCGCGGACCACCCCGGGCCCGACACCCGCGGCGAACCGGTCGCCGGCGTCGGCTCGGGCGGCGAGGCCGTCGCGCTCGGCGGTGAGCTCCCGGATCTGGGCGGTCTGTGCGTCGTCGGCGCCCGCGGCGGCGTCGGCGACCCGGTCGGGCAGCCCGAACGTCGCGGCCAGGACCCCGGCGACCAGCGCCAGGATGCCGATCGCGACCAGCGAGATGCGGTGCCGCGCCCGCGAGATCACGCGAACAGCCCCCGGACGCGCTCGATCATCGCCTGCGCCCAGCCGAGGACGTCGCCCCCGGCGCCGGTGACCAGCAGGACCGCGACGACGACGGCGAGGACCGCCGCCGCGACGAGCAGCAGCAGCGGCAGCAGCGAGGAGCGGCTGCGGTACAGCTGGGCGATCATGGCGCCGTCGACGACGGTGCCGCCTGCCTGCAGGCGGGTCAGGAACGTGGAGGCGTTGGAGCCGGAGCGGCCGCGGTCGAGGAACTCCGCCATCGACGCCGACAACCCGACGGTGACGATCATCGTGGCGCCGTTGTGGTGCGCCAGCAGCAGCGCGAGGTCCTCGGGGTTGGCCATCGACGGGAACGTCACCGCGCTCGCGCCGAGGTCCTGGACGCGGTGCAGCCCGGGAGCGTGCCCGTCCGGGAAGGCCGGGACGACGACGTCGGCTCCGCTGGTCAGCGCCTGGTTCGACACCTCGGAGGGGTCGGCGACGACGAGGTCGGGCTTGTATCCGGCGTCGATGAGCGCGTCCGCGCCCGCTCCGACGCCGACGAGCACCGGGCGGTACTCCTTGAGGTAGGTCCGCAGCTGCTTGAGCACGGCCACGTGGTCGTACCCGGCGGCGACGACGAGTACCTGCCGGCCCTCGAGGTCGACGTCGACCTCGGGGACGCCGTAGCCGTCGAGCAGCAGCGACCGCTCGCGGCGCATGAACTCGGTGGTGTTCGCGGCGAACGCCTCGAGCTGGTGCGACAGACCGGACTTGGCCTCGGCGAGCGCGTCGGCGACCGTGTCCTCGGTCTGCTCACGACCCTCACCGAGCGGCTGCTCACCGGTGTAGAGGACGCCGTCGCAGAGCCGGACGCGCACGCCGTCCTTGACCGCGCGCATGATCTCGGGGCCGCAGTCGTCGACCAGCGGGACACCGGCCTCGACGAGCACCTGGGGACCGAGGTTCGGGAACCGTCCGGAGACCGAGGGCGCGGCGTTGACCACGGCGGCCACCCGGGCGGAGACGAGTGCGTCGGCCGTCGCCCGATCCAGGTCCACCTGGTCGAGGACGGCGATGTCCCCGGGGCGCAGCCGGCGCAGCAGCGACTCGGTACGGCGGTCGGTGCGCGCGGTCCCCGCGAGCCCGGGCAGCTCGGGACGCGAGCGGTGCAGCAGGCCGGAGAGCTTCATGGGCGCACCATGACACCAGCGGGGCCCGCGGCGCCGGAGGCACGCCGGACCGTCACCACACCTTCACCGGCCGGGGTCACCCCGCCTTCACCCGCGGTGTGCGACGGCTCCGACCGCTTCCCTCGCCCGCGTGGCCGGTCCGAGCGGCCCGGGCGCGGCCCGCGCCACCGGCGCGCCGGGAGCGGGCCTCGGCCAGGTCGGCGGGGGCGGCGCCGGGCCGACGGTCGGCCTCGCGGTGCGTGGTCGCCGCGGCGAGCAGCTCCTCGGCGTGCGCGCGGCCGGTATCGGTGTCGTCCATCCCGGCGAGCATCCGGGCGAGCTCGGCGGTGCGTTCGGTGTCGTCGAGCCGGCGGACCGCGGAGCGGGTGCTGCCCTCCGCGGACGCCTTCTGCACGACGAGGTGCCGGTCGGCATAGGCGGCGACCTGCGGCAGGTGGGTCACCACGATCACCTGGTGCGACGCGGCCAGCTTCGCCAGCCTGCGCCCGATCTCGACCGCCGCGCGGCCACCGACCCCGGCGTCGACCTCGTCGAACACCATGGTCGGTACCGGGTCGGAGCCGGCGAGGGCGACCTCGAGGGCGAGCATCACCCGGGACAGCTCACCGCCGGAGGCGCCCTTGTGCAGCGGCTGCGGCGACGCCCCGGCGTGCGGGACCAGCCGCAGCTCCACCTCGTCCACGCCACCGGAGCCGGCGTGACACTCCCGCCCGTCGACGACCAGCGAGGGGCCGGCGTCCGACGCCGGGCGCGGTGCGACACCGACCTCGAGACGGGCGTCGCGCATGGCGAGCCCGGCGAGCTCGGCGGTGGTGGCCTCGGCGAGCCGGCCGGCTGCCTCGGTCCGCGCCGCGGACACCCGGGCGGCGTGCCCGGCCAGCTCGGTGGCCAGCTCGTCGCGGCGCGCGGCGAGCTCGGCGAGCGCCTCGTCGGAGGTGTCGAGCCCGGCCAGGCGCTCGCGGGCCTGCGCGGCCCACTCCAGGACCCCGTCGGTGTCGGCGGCGTACTTGCGGGTGAGCGCCTTGAGCTCGGCCTGCCGGGCGAGTACCTCACCGAGCCGGTCGGGGTCGACATCGAGGCCGTCGAGGTAGCCGGTCAGCTCCGCGGCGGCGTCGGCGAGGACCGCGGAGGCCTCGGCGAGCCGTGGGCCGAGCTCGGCGAGTGCGGTGTCGCCGCTGTTCTCGGCGAGGGCGCGGGCGCGGCCGGCGAGCCCGAGCGCGCCGGGTGTCTCACCGTCCTCGGAGCCGGACAGTGCGAGCCGGGCGCCCTCGGCTGCGGTGCGCAGGTCGTCGGCCTCGGTCATCCGGCGGGCCTGCGCGACGAGGTCGCGGTCCTCCCCCGGCTGCGGATCCGCGGCGTCGATCTCGGCGAGGCCGTGGCGCAGCATGTCGGCCTCCTGGGCGAGACGCCGCGCGTTGTCGCGGCGCTCGGCCAGCTCGGCGATCACCCCCAGCCACGTCTCGCGGACGGTGCGGTACTGCGCCAGCGGACCGGCCACGGCGTCTCCGGCGAACCGGTCGAGCAGGGCCCGCTGGTCGGTGCCACGCAGCAACCGGAGCTGCTCGTTCTGCCCGTGCACGGCGAGCTGGGTCTCGGCGAGGCGCCCCAGCACCCCGACCGGGACGGAGCGCCCGCCGAGGTGGGCGCGGGAGCGGCCGTCGGCCGACACGGTGCGGGCCGCGATGAGGGTGCCGTCCTCGTCGGTGTCGGCGGCGACCTCCTCGGCCAGCTCACGCGCACCCGGCGACGCCACGAACCGCCCCTCGACGACCGCCCGGCGCGCCCCCGCGGACACCCGCGAGGACTCGGCCCGGCCGCCGCCGAGCAGGGTCAGCCCGGTCACGACCATGGTCTTCCCGGCACCCGTCTCACCTGTGAGGACGGTCAGGCCCGGGTCGAGTTCCAGGGTCGCGTCGTCGATCACGCCGAGCCCCTGGATCCGCATCTCGGACAACATGGGGCGACCATACGTTCGACCACCGACAGGAACCAGGCCCGGCGCACCGCAAACCCCGAACGGGTGTTCGTACGGTCGGTTCCGTGCGCCGAACGGTAGTTCGATCGCGGTCAGGGCGCCTCGCGCGTACCCCCGGCGTCGAGCGGCCCGGTATCGGCGTGCCCGGTATCGGAGTGCCCGGTGTCGAGTGGCCCGGTCTCGATGGTCCCCGCGGCGGGCGGCCGTGTGTCGCGGGCCCCGGTCTCGGGCGGATCGGCGGCGAGCGGATCGGCGGGGACGCGCGTGTCCGGGGTGTGCCCGTTGCGTGCCGCCCGCTCCTGCTCACGCCGCTGCTGCGCCCCGCGCCAGCCCCGCACCGGCAGGTCGAACTTGCGGACGAGCCGGTCGGCGAACGGCTGCGCGGCCAGGCGCACCATCCGCACCGGCTCGTCGGCCCGGAAGAGCTCCACCCGCGCCCCGGGCGGCACGGACACGGTGCGGCGCCCGTCGCAGTCGAGCACCGCGGACGGCCCGCCTGCGGAGACCTCGATCGCGACCACGCTGTCCGGCGCGATCACCATGGGGCGGGCGAACAGCGCGTGCGCGTTGCTGGGCACCACGAGCAGGGCCTGCACCTGCGGCCACACCAGCGGCCCGCCTGCGGAGAACGCGTAGGCGGTGGAGCCGGTCGGTGTCGAGCAGATGACGCCGTCGCAGCCGAACGAGGACACCGGGCGCCCGTCGACCTCCAGCACGACCTCGAGGATCCGGCCTCGGGTGGTCTTCTCGACGACGGCTTCGTTCAGCGCCCAGGTGCGGCCGAGCACGTGCCCGTTGGACCGGACGACGGCCTCCAGGGTGGTGCGCTCCTCGACCGAGTACCGGCCGCTGACCAGGGCGGCGAGCGCGTCGTCGAGGGTGTCCTCCTCGGCCTCGGCGAGGAACCCGACGTGGCCGAGGTTCACCCCGAGCAGCGGGACACCGGCCGGGCGGGCGAGGTCGGCGGCACGCAGCAGGGTGCCGTCACCGCCGAGGACCAGTACGGCGTCGGCGCCGCGGCCGCAGTCCGGGGTCCCGGCGACGGGCACCGGGGCCAGCTCCGCTGGCAGGTCGGGCTTCTCGGGCAGCTCCGCCCACTCGTCGGCCAGCACGCGCGTGCGGATGCCGTAGCTGCCGAGCACGGTCATGGCGTGCAGCGCCGTGCGCCGGTTGGTGGGACGGCCGGTGTGCAGGACGAGCAGGATCTCCCTCATGCCGGCCCGTCCGCGACGGCGGCGGTGAGCATCCGCTCCAGGTCCTCGCCGCCGGCGGGCTCGCCGCCGCGACGCAGGTGCAGGAAGTACTCGACGTTGCCGGAGGGGCCGGGCAGCGGGCTGGCGGCGGCGCCGAGGACGGCCAGGCCGAGTCCCTGGGCGGCCGTCGCGACGTCGCGCAGCGCCTCGGTCCGCAGTCCGTGGTCGCGTACGACGCCACCCGAGCCGAGGCGGGCCTTCCCCACCTCGAACTGCGGTTTCACCATCGGCAGCAGGTCGCCGCCGTCGGCGGTGCAGGCGGCGAGGGCGGGCAGCACGGTGCGCAGCGAGATGAACGACAGGTCGCCGACCGTCAGGTCGACCGGGCCGCCGATCTGCTCCGGCTCGAGAGCGCGGACGTTGGTGCGGTCGTGCACGTGGACGCGGTCGTCGGACTGCAGCCGCCAGACGAGCTGGCCGTAGCCGACGTCGACGGCGACGACCTCGCGGGCCCCGCGGGTGAGCAGGACGTCGGTGAACCCGCCGGTGGAGGCACCGGCGTCGAGGCAGCGCCGCCCGGCCGGGTCGACCGCCGGGAACGCCTCGAGCGCGCCGAGCAGCTTCTTCGCCCCGCGCGACGCCCAGTCGGGCTCCGTGTCGTCGGCCGCGACGACGACGGGTGCGTCCCGGTCGACGACGGTCGCGGCCTTCCCCGCCGGCATCCCGTTCACCGTGACCCGGCCGGCGGCGATCAGCTCCGCGGCCTGCCCGCGGGACCGGGCGAGCTTGCGCCGCACCAGTTCCGCGTCGAGACGTGCACGTACCGGCGCCACCTCAGCCGCGCTCCGACCCGGCGGTGAGCGCACGGCCCAGCGCCGCGTGCACCGCTTCGAACACCTCGGGGTGCTCGGCGACCGGCTTGTCGGCCAGGTCCTCGAGTGCGGCGACGGCAGCCTCGACGTCGGCACGCAGCGCCGCGACGGGCTGCTGCGCGGGCGGACGCGGGTCGCCGGGAGTGGGCCCGGGTGTGGGCACGGTCATCAGGTGATCTCCGGGGAACGGGGCTCTCGCCGTCACGGTAGCCGAACGCACCGACACGGGTCGGTGCGCTCGGCTCCGCGCGGTCAGCCTGCGGTCAGCCCGAGCTCGGCGAGTGCGGCCTCGGCGGCCGCACCGTCGGCGCGGACCCCGGAGGGAGCGGCACCGCCGTCCCAGGCGACGGCGACGAGCACCCGCAGGGCGTCCAGGGCCGGCTCCGGTGACCCGGCACCGTCCCCGGACAGCACGAGGCCGTCAGCGGAGCGCTCGGCCCGCCAGCCCGCGCGCGGGCCGGGCAGCAGCTCGTCGGGGTGGCGGAACAGCGCGGACATGTCGGCACCGATGTAGGTCGGGCGCTGCTCCACCGGTGCGCCGAGCAGCTCGGCCGCGTCGGCCACGCCGGTCAGAACCAGCAGCGACGGCGCGCCGAGCGAGTGCCCACCCTCGATGTCGGTGTCGAGCCGGTCGCCGACGACCAGCGGGTGCGTCGCGGAGCCCTGGGCCTCGCGCAGCAGCCGGGCCGCGGGCTTGCCCGCGACCTGCGGCGCCCCACCAGCGGCGTTCTGCACGGCCTGCACCATCGAACCGTTGCCGGGCAGCGCCCCGCGCTCGGTGGGCAGCGTGCGGTCGATGTTCGACGCCACCCACAGCGCGCCGCCGCGGATCGCGACGACGGCCTCGGCCAGCTGCCGCCACCCGGTCTCGGGCGAGTGGCCCTGGACGACGGCGTCGGCGCCCTCGGCGTCGCTCAGGACCTGCAGGCCCTGAGCACGCACCTCGTCGACGAGGGCGGACGTGCCCACGACCAGCACCGAGGCCCCCGACGGCAGCTGCTCACCGAGCAGCGACGCGGCGGCCTGCGCGCTGGTGCGGACGTCGTCCACGCCGGCCGGGAAACCGAGCTCGGCGAGGTGGTGGGCGACGTCGGCAGCACTGCGCGAGGCGTTGTTGGTGACGTAGGCGGTGCCGACACCACGCTCGGCCGCTGCCACGACGGCGTCCGCCGCACCGGGGACCGGATCGGGTCCGCGGTAGAGCGTGCCGTCGAGATCGGCGAGCAGGACGTCGTGTCGGGACAGCAGGTCGTCGCTCATCGGGCCTCCGGGTCCGTGCGGGTACCGGCCTCCGTCGGGCCGGTGTCCGTGGCCGGGCGCGCCCCGGCGGAGGTCGGCTCCGTCGCCGCCTCGGTGTCCGACTTCGTGTCCGACCCGGTGTCCGACTCCATGTCCGACTCCGTGGCCGGCTCGACGACCGGGGCGGGGCCCTCGTCGTCGGTGTCGGTCAGGTACGCCTCGTCAACCTGCAGATCGTCGTCGACGCGGTCGGGGTCGTCGGTACCGGCGTCCGCAGCGTCGGTCCCGCCGGGCCCGGTGTCCGCGGCGCGGGCGGAGTCCGCATCCGAGTCGGTCTCGGTGTCGGTCTCCGCGGGCGTGGCGTGAGCAGCCGTGTCGGCGTCGTCCTCACCGTCGGACTCGTCGGGGTCCTCGGCCCCATGGGCCTGGTCGACCGCGCCGGCCGGGACCGGTCCCGGGACGTCCTCGATGCCGACCAGCACGTCGTCGTCGGGTGAGCCGGGCAGCTCCTCACCGGTGATCTCGGCGATCCGGGCGCCGGCGTCGGTCTGTCCGTCGGCGTCGGCGTCGTGCGCGTGCACGAACCACTCGAGGGCCTCGGACTCCCGGCCGACGGCGAGCAGGTTGTCGGCGTAGGCGTAGAAGAGCCGCGCGCTCCACGGCTCCCGGCGCTTGGCGTCGAGCTCGGGCACCTGCAGCCCGACGACGGCGGCGTCGAACTCGCCCAGGTCACGGCGCGCGCCGGCGGCGACGATGAGCAGCTCGACACGCTCCTCGGCACTCAGCTCACGGGCTTCCGGGCTGCGGGCGAGGTCGAGGGCCCGCTCGGGACGGCCGAGGGCACGTTCGATGTCGGCCATGACCGGCACGTGGCCGGGGCCACCGCCCATGCGGCGGGCGGCACGGAACTCGCCGAGCGCCTCGTTCCACTCACCGGCGTGGTAGGCGACGATCCCCGACGCCTCCCGGACGACGGCGATCCGCGACGCCCGCTTACGCGCGTACCGGGCGTGCTCGAGGGCCTGCTCGGGCTCCTCGTCGACGAGCATCCCGGCGGCGACGAGGTGGCGGGCGACGGACTCGGCGGTCTCCTTCTGGAGGCCGCGCAGGTCGCGGCGGACGTCCGCGTCGAGCTCGGACGCCGAGACCGTGTCCGGCAGCTCCGGCTCCTGGACGAAGCTGCGCTCCGCCGACTCGGGCACCGCCCGGCGCGGACGCCGCTCGTCGCGGTCACCACGGTCCGGGCGGCCGCCGTCGCGGTAGCCGCCGCCCTGGCGGGCGGGACGGTCGTCGCGGGAGCGGCGGTCGTCACGCGGACCACGGTCGTCCCGGCGGGGGGCACGGTCGTCGCGACGAGGTCCACGGTCCTGCCGCGGCCCCCGGTCCTCACGCGGACCCCGATCGTCCCGCGGGGCGCGGTCGTTTCGCGGACCGCGGTCGTCCCGTGGGGCACGGTCGTCCCGGCGGTCGCGGGTGTCGGGGCGGCGGTCGTCGCCCCGCGAGCCGCGCTGCTCCGGACGACGGTCCCCGGAACGACGCGTGCGGTCCTCGTCGCGGACGAAGCCCGGACGGTCGCCGTCGTGGCGGTCACGGCCGGGGCCCGAGCTCCGGTTGCCGTGCGAGTCGCGGTCGAAGCCGCGGCCGCCCCGGTCGTCACGCGGGCCACGGTCGTTCCGGAAGCCCCGGTCCTCACGGGGGCCACGGTCACTGCGCGGACCACGGTCACTGCGCGGGGTGCGGTCGTCGCGCCCACCCCGGTCCTCACGGACACCGCGGGGCCCGCGATCGTTCCGGTACCCACGGTCCTCACGCGGCGCACGGTCGCTCCGGAACCCACGATCGTCCCGGCCACCCCGGTCGTCCCGCGGCCCGCGGTCGCCCCGGTAACCACCCCGCTCCTCGCGGGCACCCCGGTCGTTGCGCGGTCCGCGGTCGTCCCGGAAGCCGCCGGCGCGACGGTCGCCGTCGGGACGTCCGCCGCGGTCGTCGCGCCGGTCGTTCCGATACCCGCGGTCGTCCCGGGAGCTGCTGCGGGGGCCCCGGTCGTCCCGGACGGGGCGGTCGCCACGACCACCCCGGTCGTTCCAGTCGTTGCGGAAACCGCCACGGTCCGGTCGGCCGCTCCGGTTGCCGCCCCGCGGCCCGCGATCGTCGCCGCCGCGGCGCTCACCGTCCTCGCGGCGGTACGACGGGCGCCCGTCGCGGTCACCGGATCCGCGGTCGTCACGACGCGGACCACGGTCACCGCCGGAACGGGAGTCGTCACGCCCCGGACGGCCCCCGCCACGCCGGTCGTCGCCCCGCCGGTCGTCGCGGCCACCGCCGTCACGACGGTCGCGGAAGCTGTAGCCTCCGCGGTCACCCGGTCGCCCGTCACGGGAACCGCCGCCACGCGAGCCGCCGCGGCCGTCCTCGCGGGCGGAGCCGCGGTCGCCACCGCGCCGATCGTCGCCACGAGGGCGGTCATCGCGCGCCGGCCGGCCGGTGTCGCCACGGCCGCGGTCGCCGCCGGACCAGCCCGAGCCCGTACGCCCCCCGGCACCGCGTGCCCGGTCCGAGCGGTCGCCGCGCCGCCGGTCGTCGCTGTCCGCCCGGCCGCTGCCGGGACGCTCCCCGTCCGTCACGTGCTCAGGGTACAAACGAACACCGTCACTTTCGCGGTCGTCGACCGCACCGGGCGACCCGTCCACGGCCGGCCCGGCCGGAAGGATCGCGAGAACACACGAACAAGAAAAAGGGGGAGCCCGAACGGTGATGACACCGGAACGGACTCCCCCTTCAGAGGTTGAATGTCGGCGGCGACCTACTCTCCCACACCCTGACGAGTGCAGTACCATCGGCGCAGGAAGGCTTAGCTACCGGGTTCGGAATGGGACCGGGCGTTCCCCTACCGCTATGACCACCGACAACA
>NZ_JBKGXS010000004.1:0-362147 GCF_046546475.1 Pseudonocardia phyllosphaerae | reverse complement strand
ACCGCACGCACACCCCGGGCCGCGCCGTCGCGGGCCCCCCGGGGGCCCCCCCCCCGCTGCTCTGTTCGGGTGGTCGTCGGGTCGGGTGGGCTCATGAGGCCCGAAAGTGTCGGGGGTCACCTGCATCATCGACCGCATGTTCGATGATGCGTCTGTTGCTTCCTCGTCCGACAGTGTTGCTGCCGGGCCGGTGCGCTGGTCGGAGCGCACCCCCTCGGCCGCGCTGGTCGGGGTGCTGGAGAGACCACCGAGCCCGGGCACGGGCTCCTTCGAGCGGCTGGAGCGCATCGGCGCCTTCGAGCGCTCGATCGCCTGGCTGCAGGCTCGGCAGGCCGGGGAGATGGCGTCGTTCGTCGCCGACGCCGAGCAGGAGATGGCGACGTTCCTCGCCGAGCACGACCCGGGCCGTGACGGTCCCGTCGGCCCGTTCGACACCGTCGGGGCAGCCGGGCAGTCGGCGGCGTCGGAGATCCAGCTGATGCTGCACTCGACCGCCGCGGCGATGTTCGACCGCCTCGACCGGGCCCGGAAGCTGCAGGACCCGGCCTTCGCCCCGACGGCCCAGCTGGCCCGCGCGGGGCTGCTGACCGAGCCGAAGCTCCGCAAGATCCTCGACGGGGCGATCGAGCTCGAACCGGAGCAGCTCGCGCAGCTGCAGGAACAGGTGCTGCCCACCGCTCCGGGCCAGACCACCGGGCAGCTCGGCGCCTCGGTGCAGAAGGTCCTCACCGGCCTGTCCGACGCCGACGTCCCCGCGCGGCGCCGCGAGAAGAAGGCCCGCGGGCGCTCGGCCACCATCCAGCCCGAGCCGGACGGCATGGCGACGCTGCGGCTGTTCCTCCCGGCCGCTGCGGCGACCGGGGTGTACGCGGTGCTCGACGAGCACGCCCGCCGCTGCGGCACCGCCGACGCGCGGACCATGGACGAGCGCCGTGCCGACGTACTGGTCGACCTGATCCTGCGGCGGACCGGGCTGATGAGCGCCGGGTCGGGCGGTGGATCCTCGGAGAGCGGGACCGACGCGGGCGCCAACACCAACACCTCGTCCGGGTCACGTGCGGTGCCGGGTGTCGTGCCCGCGCCGGCCGAGGGCAGCCCGACCGTCCGCGACGCGGTGACCATCCGGATCAACGTGACCGTCCCGCTGGACAGTCTCCTCGGCTCCTCCGACGAGCCCGCGGAGCTGGCGGGGCACGGCCCGATCCCGGCGTCCGACGCCCGTGCGCTCGCGTTCGACCCCACGTCCACCTGGTACCGGCTGCTGACCGACCCGGTGACCGGTCGCGTCGTCGAACGCGGACGCACCGGCTACCGGCCACCCGCCGCGGTCGCCGACCTCGTCCGGGCCCGGCATCCCCGCTGCGAGTTCCCGGCCTGCCGGGTGCCCGCGCACCGCTGCGACCTCGACCACGTCGTCCCGCACGGTCCCGTGCACCACGGGGAGACCTGCGAGGAGAACCTGTGCCCGTTCTGCCGCTCGCACCACCGGCTCAAGCACAGTCCGGGGTGGAGCGTCGAGCTGCGCGACGACGACTCGGTGGTCTGGACGACGCCGTCCGGGCACACCTACACCGCCGAACCCGGCCCGGTCGGTCCGGTGCGGGCGACGAACGCCGTCGGGCGGCGGGGTCCGGGCATCGTGGCGTTGCTGCGGGACCCGGGGCTGGCGGAGCGGCTGGGGGAGGTGACCGCGGAGCCGCCGTTCTGAAGGTGCCGACAGGCGATCGGGCGCAGCGAACAGGGCAGGAGGTGTCCGGGTCGGATGGAACGGTCTCGGCATGACTGGTTCCCGCAGGGCCGGCCCCCGCCTGACCGACGCCCGCCTGACCGGCCCCCGCCCGGCCGCGGCCCACCCGACCGGCTCCCGCCCGATCGACGCCCGCCTGACCGACGCTCGGCCGACCGGTGCTCCTACGCCGGACTCTCCTCCCGCCGATGCTCACGCGACCGGTACGGCGGCGCTCCCGTTCCCCGTGCCGCAGGCTGACATCGATGGGCTGCACGCCCGCCTCGACGACGCCGTCTGGCCGGAGGTCCCGGACGCCGCGACCTGGTCGCTCGGTGTGCCGCCGGGGTACCTGCGCGAGCTCGCCGAGCACTGGTGGCACCGGTTCGACTGGCGTGCGGCCGAGCGGCGGATCGCCGCGGACTCGGTGGTCGTCGACACCGACGACCACGCCGGGGTGCACGTGCTGACCCGGCGGTCGTCGCGTCCGGACGCGGTGCCGGTCCTGCTGCTGCACGGCTGGCCGTCGACGTCGGCGGACTTCCTCGACATGCTGGGCCCGCTCACCGAGCCGACGCCGAGTGAGATGGCGAGCCATGTCCCGCCGGTCGACCTCCCGGCGTTCCATGTCGTCGCCCCGTCGCTACCGGGTTTCGGGTTCTCCGGACCGACCCGGGAACTCGGGTGGGACGTCGTGCGGCACGCCCGTTGCGCGGCCGAGGTCATGGCAGCGCTCGGGTACGAGCGCTACCTGGTCCAGGGCGGCGACTTCGGCTCCCTGATCGGGCCCGAGATCGGGCGGCTGCATCCGGAGCGTGTCCTCGGCGTGCACGTCAACGCGCTCGCCGGGAGCTACCCGGACCCGGCCGACCCGGACCCGCTCGCCGGGCTCGACGACGCGGACCGCGCCCGCGTCGCCGACCTGGGCACGATCTGGGCGCAGCGCCACGGCTACGCCGCCATCCAGTCCACCCGGCCCTCGACCCTCGGTTACGCGATGACCGACTCCCCGCTGGGGCTGCTGGCCTGGCACCTGGAGTGGTTCGTCGACTACGACCCGGCCGGCACCGCGCAGACGCCGGTCGATCCGGACGCCTACCTGACCGACGTGACGTCGTTCTGGCTGACCCGCACCGCCGGGTCGGCGATGCGGCTGTACGCGGAGGCGGCCGCCGCGTTCGGGGAGGCCCGGTCGCCGTCCGGGGTGCCCACCGCGGTGCTGAACCTGCCGGGCGATCACGCCGTGCGGCCCTTCGCGGAACGGTCGCATCGGATCGTGCGGTGGACCGAGCACGACCGGGGCGGGCACTTCGCGTCGCTGCAGGCACCGGACCTGCTGATCGACGACCTGCAGGCGTTCACGGCAGGGGTGCTCGCGGGGGAGTACGGGGCGGGACCGAGCGGCTTCGAGCCTGCGGAACGGAGCTGAGAGGAGCGGGCCGGTCGGGGCACGGGATGAGCAGGGCCGGGTGGACCTGGGCACTGAGTGGCACGAGCGGAGCGGGGTGGGACGAGCGGCACGGGGTGGGACGAGCGGCACGGGGTGGGACAAGCGGAGCGGGGTGGGACGAGTGGCGCGGAGTGGGCCGAGCGGAGTGGGCCGAGCGGAGCCGGATGGCCCGAGGGACGCTGGGTAGGCCGGGGACGCCCCGAATGGGCCGGCCGGAGCCCGGCGGGACTGGGCGGGTGCTATCAGGGCGCAGGCGAGGACGGTCCCGAGGCCGGGGCGGTGTCGGCCGGGCGCAGGTCGTGCACAGCGCCGGTCGAGCGCGGCCCATATGCCGTGCCGGTCGGGCGCGGGTCGTGTGCCGTGTCGGTCGGGCGCAGGTCGTGCACGTCGGCGGGCGAGCTCAGCGGATCGGCGGCGATCCCCGCATCGACCCCACCACGGCGCCGCTTGGTCACGACGACCGCAACGGCGATCGCCCCCATCCCCGCGACGGCGAGCAGGAACGGCGCCGACGACGGGTCCCCGCCGTACGCGCCGATCGTGGCGAACGCGAGCGCACTCGGCAGTGTCCCCAGTACCGAGCCGAGGAGGTAGTCGCGGGTCCGGACCGAGGTGAGACCACAGGCGTAACTCAGGACGGGGTAGGGGAGCAGCGGCAGCAGCCGGCCCGCCGCGATCGTCCAGATGCCGCCGCGGCGGATCCGCTCGTCCAGCCGGCGGATGCGTGCGCTCCCCAGACCCGCGATGACCTCGCGGCCCAGCGAGCGCGACATCGCGAACCCGATCAGCGAACCGAGCGCGACGGAGATCATCGTCGTCAGCAGGCCGAGGGGGAGCCCGAACAGCACACCGGCGGCGATACCCATGACCGTCGCCGGGGCGGGGACCAGGGTGACCGCGACGAACAGCAGCACGAATAGCACCGGGGCCGCCCAACCGGCGCCCGCCGTCGCCTCACGGATACCGTCGACCGAGGGCCAGCCGGTGACGAGCAACATCGCCGAACCGGCCGTCACCAGCAGCACGAGCAGCGCGGGGCGCCACCAGCGGGCGAGGGTGACCAGCAGCCCGGTCCGGGGCGCGGTAGCGCGGTCGCCGGACGCCGTGCGTCGTACCGTGCCGTGCTGGGTCACGCCGCCCCTTTCGGTGCGGGCCCGTCGCCGGGCCCACGAGTGCTCGCCTCGATCCACTGTTCTCCAGGACCTACGTCGTACGACTGTCCCGGGGTTCGACGTCCCACCCGTACGGCGCGGTGGGCGGCAGCCCCGCTGCGCCGGACGGTGCTGCCCCGGACGGTGCTGCCCCGGACGGTGCTGGACCGGACGGTGCTGCCCCGGACAGTGTGGTTGTGGCGCAGGCCGTTCTGTCGGGCCGGGCCCGCCCGGCAGCCCCGAAACCTCCGGCGTGGACCCGGCGACCCGGCCGACCCGGCGACCCGGCGCCCGCCTCACAGCCCCGGCCCGTGCCGGGCACAGGGGAACGTCGGGTGCGCCGCACCCCGGCGCGCCGGGGTGCGGCCGGACGGTGCGGCCGGATGGTGCGGCCGGATGGTGCGGCAGCGTGGCCGCGATGGGTCGCAGATGTGTCAGAGTGGCTTCGCCATGACCGCCATCCCCATCCCGCACCGGCCGAGCCGACGGCGTCGCGCGCTGTCCTGGCTGGCCGTCGCCTTCATGGCGTTCTGGATCATCGGCACGGTCGTCACGATCACCGCGCAGGGCGAGCGGGGCGCGGACGATCGCGCCTCCCTGGTCGCCCGCGCCGGCGCGGCCCTGCACGACGGCGACGGCTCCCGGCTGCACGAGCTGCTCGAGGACTCCCCCGACCGTGGCTTCTCCGACGACTACGCCTCCCGGCTGCGGGCCGCCGGGACTCCGGTCGTGCACGAGACCCCGGCGGACACCCTGGAGATCCGCTCCGGACCGGTCCTGACGTCGTTGTCGATCATGCAGAAGGAAGGCCGCTGGTACCTGAGCCTGCTGCCGCCCGGCGAGGAGTGACGCCGCAGCCGGGGCGGCTACACCCGGTGGTACTGGACCGACTGGATGAACGGTTCCAGCGGGATGGCGTACTTGACCCGGCCGTTGAGCCCCGCGAGGGTCTGCGCCTTCGTCCCCGAGTTGATCAGGGCCTCCTGGGTCGCGTCGATGGTGGCCCGGAAGAACGGGTCCATGTCGCGTCCGGACAGGGCCGTGGGCCGGTTGGCCGAGGGCTCCTCGGACTCGGCAGGGATCGAGTTGCCGGTGGAGAAGGCGAAGTAGATGTCGCCGTCGCCGTCGGAGGCGATCCCGCCGACCGCGGCGAGGCCGTTCGCGGCCCGCACCGCCAGCCGCCGGCACTGGTCGGCGAGAAGCGGCGCGTCGGTGGCGACGATGATGATGCAGGACTTCGTCTTCCCGTTCGGGACGTCGTACTTCCCGGGCTCGGGCAGGTCCTTGCCGACCGGTGCGCCGTTGACGCGCAGGTCGTCCTTCTTGCCGAAGTTCGACTGCACGAACACGCCGACGGTGTAGGTGTCGGCACCGTGCCGGACCTGCCGCGACGACGTCCCGCTGCCGCCCTTCCATCCCATGAAGCTCATCCCGGTGCCGCCGCCGACGTTGCCCTCGTCGGGCACCCCGCTGCGGGCCGAGGCCACGGCTTCCCGGACGTCGTTCTCGGTGAGCCAGAACCGGTTGATGTCGTTGAACTTGCCGTCCCAGGTCTCGGTGGCGACCGGCAGCGCCCAGGTCAGCGTGGGGTCCGCCTCGGCCTGCAGCTTCACCAGGGTGTCGCGCACGAGGCCGACCTGGGCGGTGTTGGTGATACCGATGTTGCTGGTGAGCAGCCCGTTCTCAGTCACCCAGTGCGTGCCGGTCATCTCGCCGTTGCCGTTGTGCGAGAAGAACGCGGCGTAGCAGTTGTTGTCCTTGATGTCGTCCCGCGGGACGATCACGGTGACACCGGTGCGTGCGATGCCGGGCTCGTCGTGGATCAGGGTCTTGTAGCCGACCTTGATCCCGGGGACGTCGGTGATGGCGTTGAACTTCCCGGTGGGGATGTCGCCGATCGCGATCCCGAGCTCGCGCAGGCGGAACCGCTCACCCGCCCGGATCCGGGCCAGCAGCTCCGGCGGGATGCCGTCCGCGGTCGGCGTGGGCGCCGCGCCGGCCGACGACGCGGCGGCCGGATCCGGGGCGGGCAGTGCGGGCGCCGCCACGGCCGGAGCGGGGGCGATCAGCGAACCCAGGCCGAGTCCGGCTCCGGCCGTGGCGGCGCCCCGCAGGACGCCGCGCCTGCTCATCCGGTCGGGAGCGACCTCGCCCGGCGAGCTCTCCGGCTCAGGTACCTCCGACGACGGGTGGATGCCGCGGCTCATGGTGGTCTCCTCGCACTTCCGGGGGCCATCCGACCCCTCTGCGGCGAGGAACCTATGAGCGCGGCATCGGCCGTACAAGATCGTCCGTGTTAACTACCGGGCGCTCGGCGTGGTCATCGGCACAGGTACGGCCACCGGCACAGGCACAGGCACAGGCACGGCCACCGGCACAGGCGCTCAGCCGAGCAGCGGCGTCGCGTCCGCGCGGAACTGCATCGACCGGTAGGGCCAGTTGGTCGCGGTGTTCCACTGGCTGACGACCAGGTGCAGGTCGTCCAGGGTCGACCCGGGCACGACGTAGCCGCCGTAGAGCTGCGCGACCCGGCCGCCGTCGTGGTCCTCGTCGTGCCACGCGCAGCCCTGCAGCAGCGTCATCCGCGGGGCGTGGTGCAGGTCGGCGTTCGGCGCGTCGAGCAGCATGGTGTCGATGCGGTAGTTGCCGGCATCGAAGAACGTCAGCAGCCGGTACTCGCGCCCGCCGGGACCGGGGACCTTCCGCAGGTTCAGCTCGCCGAACGCGCCGGGGATCGTCAGCGTCGGCGGGTTGCCCCAGCCCCAGCGCTCCCCGGCGAAGCCCCACGGCGCCCACGCGTCCGGGTCGGTGATCCGCTCGGCCGGCACCCGGTGCAGCAGCAGACCGTCGCGGCGCTGGAAGCCGGTGGTGTAGGCGTAGACGTACCCGTCGTCCTCGGCGCACCAGGTGAGCTGCTGGAACAGCCCGTCGTAGTGGGTGCCGGGCCACCAGGCACCGGTGCGCTCCCAGGACACGCCGTTGTCGTGCGAGGCGAGGATCTCGGTGTAGCGCACGTTCCCGAGACCCTTGTTGGCCATGACGTAGAGGTACATCGTGTCGCCGAGGGTGATGACGTCGGCGGGCAGGATCGTCGTGACGCGGTGGTGCGGCTTGAAGATCTTCGTGCGCGGCTTGCTGACGAGCCGGCACGCGTAGTCCTCGGTGTCGCCGCCGGAGCCGGTCCAGCGCAGCCCGGACCCGACGTCGGCGGGGTCGGCGAACAGCACCACCGGCGACCGCCAGCCGGGCCCGCCGACGCCGGCCCGGTCGAAGGTGTCCCCGAAGACCGCGACCAGCCGCCCGTCCGGCGCGGTCGTGACGATGCCCAGGTCGGTGCCGCCGATCCCGAACGCGTCGGTGAACCCGGGGCCGGTCAGGTCGCCGATCTTGGAGATGCCGCCCATGCCCCGACCCTAGGGGACCGCGGAACGACGCGGTCGGCGGCGGCCGCGGCGATGGCCGGTGGTGCAGGCCGGTACTCGACGCCGGTACTCGACGCCGGTTGTGGACGCGGCGCGGCTCCGGGCGTGCGGCTCCCGGTGTGCGGTCCGGCGCCGCCCGCGCGGGCTACGGTTCTCCCGGAAGCCCCCTCGTCCGTACCGGAGGAATCGTGACGGCACCCGCTGCAACCCTGGACTACCTCGAGCACGGGGCGACGCTCGGCGAGGCGCTCGCGCTGTTCGACGCGCTGCCCACCGTCGGCGTCGAGGAGATGCTGGGGGAGTGGGCGGGCGGCGAGATCCCCACCGGCAACCCGCTCGACGGACTGCTGGGCCGGATCGGCTGGCACGGCAAGCGGTTCGAGAGTCCCGACGCGGTCCACCCGCTGGTCATGGACCATCCGCGTGGCGGCCGTTACTCGCTGAACCCGGCGTTCGTGCCGCTGCCCGCGCTGCTGCGGTACCCGGCCGCGCTGCGCAGCGCGGCGCTGCTGTCGCTGACCCGGTCGGTCGCTCCCCGCCTGGCGACGACGGCGCCGAAGGCCCGGCTGCGGATGACCGGGTACCGGGGCGTGGTCAGCGCGACCATGGTCTACGACGACCTGCCGATCAACGATGTGTTCCGCCGGGTCGACGAGCGCACCGTGCTCGGTGCGATGGACCTGCGCGACCTCGCGGCGCCGTTCGTGTTCGTGCTGCGGCGCGAGTGACTGTGTTGCGTGCGAGTGGGCGCGAGTGACTGCGTTGCGAGTGAGCCCAGCGTTGCGGGTGAGCGCAGCGTTGCGGGTGAGCGCAGCGTTGCGGGTGAGCGCAGCGTTGCGGGTGAGCCCAGCGTCGCGAGTGAGCCCAGCGCCCGACCCCTGCCTCAGGCCGGCGGCTCGACCACCTGCACCACGCCCCCGCTGGTCCCGGTGACGAAGACCCGCCCGGTCCGCGGGTCGGCGGCGACGGTGTTCGGCTGCTGCACGGTCGGGATGCGGGTGACCTCCCGCGGCGTCGGGTCGGTCATGTCGTAGCCGACCAGCACGTTCCCGCCGCTCGCGGCGACCCAGAGCCGGTCGCGCTCGGCGTCGTAGGCGATGCCGTAGGGCTGCCCCGGCAGGTCGACCCGGGCGAGCTCGCGGGGGTCGCCGGACGGGTCGAACACGATGATCCGGTTGCCGCGGGTGTCCGTGGCGATCATGCGGCCGTGCCTGTCGGCGACCAGGTGCGTGGGGCCGTCGCCGGCGGGGAGCTCGCGGATCGGGTCGCCGGTAGCCGCGTCGTAGACGGTCAGGGAGTTCTCCCGGACGTCGATCAGCCCGACCCGGTCGCCGACCGGCGCGAGGCCCGCGGGCTGGGTGACGTCGGTGAGCTGCCGGACGACCTGGTCGCCGCGTACGACCGACACGCTGCCGCCGCCCTCGTTGGCGACGAACACGGTTCCGGCGGCCGTGGCCGTCGCGTCGTGCGCCATCGCGCCGGTCCCGACCTGCGACGACACCGTTCCCGACGGCAGGTCGACGCGCAGCAGGCCGCCTGCGCCCTCGTCGGGCACGAGCACCGGGCCGCCTGGCGCGGCCAGCTGCAGGTGGCGCAGCGGGCCGGGTACCGGCACGTCGGTGACCCGGGCGGTGGAGTCGGCGTCGAGCAGCACGAGCCGCGCCGGGTCCCGTACGCCGACCACGACCCGCCGGCTCGGCCCGTCCGCGACGATTCCCTCCGGGGAGGCCCCGACGCCGACGACGCGGCCCGGCGGGGTGCCGGTCACCGGCGGCGCGACACCCGGCTCCGCGGGCGGGGGCAGCGGCTCGGCGAACCGGGCGGGTACCCCGGCACGTCCGGGTGCGGCCGGTGCGGTGGCGGCCGCCGCGGGCCCGGGGTCGGGTTCCGCGGCGCACCCGGCGAGCAGGGCCACCGCGGCCACCCCCGACGCGACGACGGTGGCGGGCAGCAGGCGAGGTGTCACGTTCCGTGGTTCGTGGTGGGCCCCGGACGCGGTTCGGCCACCGGCCCGGCGAGCCGTTCCACCAGCCAGGGCAGCGCCGAGCCGAACGCGTTCGCCGCGAACTGCCAGTTGTGCCCGCCCGTCCGCTGCTCGACGGCCACCGGGATGCCGGCCCGGCGCGCGTGCGTGGCCAGGGTGAACGCCGCCGCCCGCTGTGCCGCGGGGACCGTCGCGCCGGAGGCGGTGTGCCCGTTGCTCTCGTCGAACCGGCCCGCCGTGCCGGTGTAGGTGCCGTGCCGGGCCATCACCGCGGCCGGGTCGAACGCCGCGTACGCCGCGGCGTCACCGCCGAAGAGCCTGCTCACCGTCTGCGAGACGGTGCCGGTGTTGGGTGCGAGGTCGCCCTCGATGTCGTCGAAGGCCGAGAACAGCTCCGGGTGCATGACGGTGAGGTCGATCGCGCAGGTCCCGCCGGTGGAGAACCCGGCGACACCCCAGTGCGCCGCCGCCGTCGACAGTCCGAAGTGGTCGGCGACGAAGGGACGCACGTCCTTCGTGAGGTGGTCCGCGGCGGCACCCTTGGTGCCGTTGACGCACTCGGTGTCGGTGGAGAACGAGCCCGATGCGTCGGCGAACACCAGCACCGGGGCGAGGCCGTGGTGCGCGGCGGCGAACCGGTCGGCGGTGTCGACGGCGTCGCCGGTGCGCGGCCAGTCCGACGGCTGGGAGAACTCGCCACCGATCATCAGCACCACCGGCAGCGCGGTGCGGTCACGGCCGGTGAACCAGGCCGGTGGCAGGTAGACGAGCTCCTGGCGGTGGTCGAACCCGCTGGCCGTCGACGGGATCGTCACCGGCACCAGCCGGCCGTGTGCCGGGACCGGCCCGGACGCGGTGGAGGAGACATCCGGGCCGGACTCGTCGGGCAGCGGGGCCGCGGCGGCGTCGGCGACCGCGTCCGCGACCGTCGGCAGGTACCCGACCCACTGGTTGAGCACCAGCACCGTCGACATCAGGGCCAGCGGGACCGCGGCCAGTGCGGTGAGCCGGCGCCACCAGCGCGCCCGCCACCCGGCGACGACGGCGACCGCCGCGGTCGCCGTCACCGCCGTCCACACCCACAGCGCCGCCGGGGCGGGGTCGGTCAGCATCCCCTCCGCCCCGGCGACGGCGTGCACGGCGAACGCGGTCGCGATCCCGGCGAGCACGGCCAGCGGCAGCCACGCCGTCCACCAGTCGCGCCCGCGCCGGACGACCACCAGCAGCACGGCGAGCGCGGCGAGGCCCTGCACGGTCAGCGGCAGCCACCCGTCCAGCAACGACCACTGCGGGATCACGATCCCGGTTCCCGACGTCACCTCGGCCATGTCGGCTCCCACGGCGCCGACGTTAGCCCTGGTACCTGAGCGGATCCTGATGATTCGGTGACAGGACGGTGCGCACCCGGCGGGAAGCCGGTACGCACCATCCGCGCGCGAGCCCCCACCCGGCGGTCGCGGTCCGCGCACGGTTCGCCACGATGGTGGGGTGACAGGCACGGCACCGGTGGACGCCCGCACGGACGTCCCGCAGCAGCACCGCTCGATCAACCAGCGCATCGCCGACGAGCTCGGCGCCCGCTCCGACCAGGTCGGGGCCGCGGTGGCCCTGCTCGACGAGGGGTCCACCGTCCCCTTCGTCGCCCGCTACCGCAAGGAGGCGACCGGCGGGCTCGACGACGCCCAGCTGCGCACCCTGGAGGAGCGGCTGCGCTACCTGCGGGAGCTGGAGGAGCGGCGCACCGTCGTCCTCGACTCCGTGCGTGGGCAGGGCAAGCTCACCGAGGAGCTGGAGGCGACGATCCGGGCCGCCGAGTCGAAGGCCCGGCTCGAGGACATCTACCTGCCCTACAAGCCCAAGCGCCGCACCAAGGCGATGATCGCCCGCGAGCAGGGCCTCGAGCCGCTCGCCGACGCCCTGCTGGGCGACCCGTCGCTGGACCCGCACGAGACCGCCGCGCAGTACGTGACCGACGAGGTCACCGACGCCGGGGCCGCGCTGGAGGGGGCCCGGGCCATCCTCGTCGAGCGGATCGGGGAGAACGCCGACCTGGTCGGCGGGCTGCGCGAGCGCATGTGGTCGCACGGCCGGCTGGTGACGAAGGTCCGGGAGGGCAAGGAGCACGACCAGGCCGCGGCCAAGTTCTCCGACTACTTCGACTTCGCCGAGAAGTTCACGACGCTGCCCTCGCACCGCATCCTCGCCGTCTTCCGCGGCGAGACCGAGGAGGCGCTCGACGTCACCCTCGACCCGGGCTCCGGTGACTCCGAGATCGACCCGTACGAGAACGCGATCGCCGCCGAGTACGGCATCGCCGACCGTGGCCGCGCCGCCGACGCGTGGCTGCTCGGCGTCGTCCGATGGGCCTGGCGGACCCGGCTGCAGACCGCGCTGGGCATCGACATCCGGGTCCGGCTGCGCTCCGCGGCCGAGGACGGCGCGATCGGCGTGTTCGCCGCGAACCTGCGCGACCTGCTGCTCGCCGCCCCGGCCGGCACCCGCGCCACGATCGGGCTCGACCCGGGCCTGCGGACCGGGGTGAAGGTCGCCGTCGTCGACGCGACCGGCAAGGTCGTCGACACCGCGGTGATCTACCCGCACGAGCCGCGCAACGACAGGGCGGGATCGCTGAAGACGCTGGCGGAGCTGTGCCGCAAGCACTCCGTCGAGCTGGTCGCGATCGGCAACGGCACCGCGTCCCGGGAGACCGACGCGCTGGCCGGGGAGCTGATCAAGGACAACCCGGGCCTGAAGCTGACCAAGGTGATGGTGTCCGAGGCGGGTGCGTCGGTGTACTCGGCGTCGGCGTACGCGTCGGCGGAGCTGCCCGACATGGACGTCTCGCTGCGCGGCGCGGTGTCGATCGCGCGGCGGCTGCAGGACCCGCTCGCCGAGCTGGTCAAGATCGACCCGAAGTCGATCGGGGTCGGGCAGTACCAGCACGACCTGCCCGAGTCGTCGCTGTCGCGGTCGCTGGACTCGGTCGTCGAGGACTGTGTGAACGCCGTCGGCGTCGACGTGAACTCCGCGTCCGCGCCGCTGCTGCGCCGCGTCTCGGGGATCTCCGAGACCCTGGCCGGGGCGATCGTCGGCTACCGCGACGAGCACGGACCGTTCCGGTCCCGGTCGGCGCTGACCGACGTGCCGCGGCTCGGGCCGAAGGCTTTCGAGCAGTGCGCGGGCTTCCTGCGCATCCGCGGCGGCGACGAGCCGCTCGACGTCACCGGTGTGCACCCGGAGTCCTACCCGGTCGTCCGGAAGATGGTCGAGCGCACCCAGGTCGACGTGTCCGCGCTGCTGGGCAACGGGTCACGGCTGCACCAGATCAAGCCCAAGGACTACGTCGACGGCACCGTCGGTCTGCCGACCGTCACCGACATCCTCGCCGAGCTGGAGAAGCCGGGCCGTGACCCGCGCCCGGCGTTCCGCACCGCGACCTTCGCCGAGGGCGTCCACAAGGTCTCCGACCTGCGGCCGGGGATGCTGCTCGAGGGCGTGGTCACCAACGTGGCCGCGTTCGGGGCGTTCGTCGACGTCGGGGTGCACCAGGACGGTCTGGTGCACGTGTCCGCGATGAGCAGGGACTACGTGTCCGACCCGCGCGAGGTCGTGAAGTCCGGTGACGTCGTGAAGGTCAAGGTGCTCGACGTCGACGAGGCCCGCAAGCGCATCTCGCTCACCCTGCGTCTCGACGACGAGCCGGGCGCCGGGCAGCAGCGCGGGGGAGACCGCGGCAAGCAGGGCGAGCGCGGCGGTGGCAACCAGGGCGGTGGCAACCAGGGCAGTGGCAACCAGGGCAGTGGCAAGCAGGGCAGTGGCAAGCAGGGCGGCGGCAACCAGGGCGGCCGTGGTCGCGGAGGCCAGGGCGGTCGGGACCAGGGCGGCCGGAACGCCGGCGGCCGGCAGGGCGGCGGCAAGCCGGGTGGCGGCAGCCAGGCCGGCGGCAAGCAGGGCGGCAAGCCGTCCGGACGGTCCGACCGCGGCCCGGCGAACGACGCCATGGCCGAGGCGCTGCGCCGCGCCGGCTTCGGCAAGGGCTGAGGCATCGGCTGAGGCATCGGCTGCGGCTCGGACCGAGCCACCGGCTGCGGCCCGGCTGCGGTACGGGCCGCGGCGCGGGCCGGCCGGTACGCGCCGTACCGACCGGGTCCACCGGGTGATCAGCAGTGATCATCCGGTGGACCGGGTGACCAGCGACGTCGGTGTCCGCGATCACGCCGACCCGGCGCGACAGCGGCGCACCCGACATGACAGTATGGACAGCTGACGGCCGCCATCGACGATGTTCGGCCGGAGCCCCGGAGGTCTGGGTTCATCGGCACATCTCATTGCATGCCGCGCGCGGGCCTTGTCGGGTTTGGGAACGGGCGAGAGTCGCCCGACGACGAGGCGCATCCCCTGCGCGACCCTGAGGAACGAGTGAACACCCTGCTGGACCAGCACCTTCCGAACGACGACACCACGAACGACTCCGCCGCGCAGTCCGCGGAGAACACCACCGTGGATGTCGCCCCCGAGAACACCACGGCCGACAGCAACGCCGCGGCCGAAGCGCCCGAGCCCGCCGCCGAGTCGGCCGACGCTCCCGAGGCTCTTCCCGAGGCCGACTCCGCCGGCCACGCGACCACGTCCGACGCCGGCGAGTCCGACTCGACCGCTTCCGACGCGACCGGGACCGATGCGACCGCGACCGACGGCGGCGACACCACCGAGGCCGCCGAGCCTGCCGGGCCGTCGTTCGCCGACCTCGGCCTCGACCCCAAGATCCTCTCCGCGCTCGACGAGCTCGGCTACACCGCGCCGTCGCCGATCCAGGCCGCGGCGATCGGCCCGCTGATCTCCGGGCGCGACCTGCTCGGCCAGGCCGCGACCGGCACCGGCAAGACCGCCGCGTTCGCGCTGCCGATGCTGCAGCGCCTCGCCGACGGCCGCACGTCGTCGACCCGCGGGGCCAAGCCGTTCGGCCTGGTGCTCGCGCCGACCCGTGAGCTGGCCATGCAGGTCGGCGAGTCGGTCGCCACCTACGGCGCCCCGATGGGCGCGAAGGTCGAGACCGTCTTCGGTGGCGCTCCGATCGGCCCGCAGATGGGCAAGCTGCGCCGCGGCGTCGACGTCGTCGTCGCCACCCCGGGCCGGGCCATCGACCTGGTTGAGCGCGGCGCCCTGTCGCTGGACGCGATCGAGGTCGCCGTCCTGGACGAGGCCGACGAGATGCTCGACATGGGCTTCGTCGAGGACATCGAGACGCTGCTCGGCTCCACCCCGGCCGACCGGCAGACCGTGCTGTTCTCCGCGACCATGCCCGGCCGCATCCAGAGCCTGGCGCGCAAGCACCTGACCGACCCGGCCGACATCCGGATCAAGAAGGCGCCCACGCCGGACGGCGAGGCCCCCAAGGTCCGCCAGACCGCGTACCACGTGCCCCGCAGCCACGTCACCGTCGCACTGGGCCGCGTGCTGGAGATGGAGCAGCCGAAGGCCGCGATCGTCTTCTGCCGCACCCGCGCCGACGTCGACGCCGTCACCGAGACCCTCACCGCGCGCGGTCTGCGCGCCGAGGCGCTGCACGGCGGCATGGACCAGGAGCACCGCACCCGCGTCGTCGAGCGGCTGCGCTCCGGGCGCACCGAGCTGCTCGTCGCCACCGACGTCGCGGCCCGCGGCCTGGACATCGACTCGCTGACCCACGTGGTCAACCACGACGTGCCGTCGTCGCCGGAGTCCTACGTGCACCGCATCGGCCGGGTCGGCCGCGCGGGCCGCGAGGGCGTCGCGATCACCCTGGTCACCCCGGGGTCGGTGCGTCACCTGCGCAACATCGAGCGGCTCATCGGCCACTCGGTCGCCTCGGCCCCGGTGCCGACGCCGGACGACCTGCGTGCCGTCCGCCTCGCGCGGACCGCGCTGGCGCTGCGTGAGCAGATCGGGACCGACGCCGACACCACCCCGGACGACGGCGTCGCCGAGCTCGTCCGCGAGCTCGCCCGCGACCACGACCTGTCCTCGGTCGCCGCCGCGGCGATCCGGCTGGCCCGCGCCGACAACGCCGTCCCGGACGACGAGGTCGAGATCCCGCAGGTCCGCTCGCGTGGCGGCCGCGAGAAGGGCCCGAACGACCGTGGCCCGCGCCGCGACCGTGACGGCCGTCCCGGTGGCCCGCGTCAGGCGCCCCGGCCGCCGAAGGCCGGCACCACCCGGCTGTTCGTGTCCGCCGGCCGCTCCTCGGGCATCCGCCCGCAGGACATCGTCGGTGCGCTGGCGAACGAGTCCCGGCTCTCCGGCCGGGACATCGGCGCCATCCAGATCCACGAGCGCCACGCCCTGGTCGAGGTGCCCGAGCACGCGGCGGACGACGTCCTGAAGTCGCTGCGCGGCGCCACCACGCTCAAGGGCCGCAAGGCCAACGTGCGGCGCGACCGGGACAACGCCGGCGCCCGCTGAGGCACGGCACCGCACCAACACAGCACCAGCACGACGACCGGGCCGGGTCCTCCTTCCACGGAGGACCCGGCCCGTTCTCGTGTCCCGGCGGGCTCGGCCCGTTCTCGTCCCCGGAGTCTTCTCGTGCCCGGGTCAGTCGGCGGCGAGCACGCCCAGGTCCAGGTCCGCCTCGACCGGCTCGGCCAGGCACGTCGTCCCGCCCGGCGGAACCCGCTCGATCCGGTTCCAGGAACCGTCTTCCAGAGCGAACAGCGACGCGGTCGGGGCGTCGCCGTCCAGCTCGATCCGCAGGTAGCGCGACACCCCGGCCGCCGCCCACAGCTCCTGCGCCAGCCCGCGGGTCACCTGGGCCCGGCCCGGGCCGGTGACCTCGACGACGAGCCGGACCGACCGCGCCGGATGCGCCACCGTGTCCGGGTCGGGGTGGGCGAGCACGACGACGTCGGGCACCAGCACCCGTCCGGGGGCGAGCCGGACCCGCGGCGCCTCCAGGGCGTGCAGCCGGGCGTGCGGCCCGGCCGCGGCCGCGGCGGCCTCCAGCACGGCGGTCAGCCGCGCCGAGAGCCGCTCGTGCCGTGCCCCCGGATCCGGGTGCACGACGAGGCTGCCGTCGACCAGCTCGACCCGCCGGGTCGCGGGCGCGGACAGGAACTCCTGCTCCGTCCACGGCTGCGGATGATCGTCGAGTGCGCCGAGCACCGCGGCGAGAGCGGACGTGGCTGGCTGTTCCCCGGTGACCGTGTTCACCTCGCCAGGGTGACACCGAGCCGGACCAACCGGACACCCCGGGGGCGGCGCGTATCGGTCGTCGCAGGTGGGGCGGGGTTTCCTTACCGGCGCGCAACGGCGGCGCAATCCGCGGGCCGGATCGTGGGCGCATGGAGACGCGTGGGGCGGGGGAGCAGGCGGACCGGCCGGGGACGGGGGTCGGTGTCGTCGTGCCCTACGACTTCGCCCTCGACCGGGAGATGTGGCGGTGGGTGCCGGAGTCGTCGTCGTTGTACGTGACGCGCACCCCGCACGTGACGAGCCCGGCCGACGCCGACCAGGCGATGCTGATCTCCGCGCCGGAGATCGTGGACCGCGCGGTACGCGACGTGCTGCTGCCCGAGCCGGGTGTCGTCGCCTACTCCTGCACCTCGGGGAGCTTCGTCTGCGGCTCCGGTGGGGAGTGGGCGCTGCGCGACACGATGCTCGCCGCCGGTGCGCCGCAGGCGGTCACGACGGCCGGGTCGCTGGTGCGGGCCTGCGGACACCTCGGGGTGCGGCGCCTGGCACTGGCCACCCCCTACGTCGACGACCTCACCGCCCGGCTCGAGGCGTTCCTCGGCGAGCACGGCATCGGCACCGCGGGCCGGCACGGCCTCGGCCTGCTCGGCCGGATCTGGGAGACCACCCCCGCCGACGTCGTCGCCGCCGTGCGCGCCGCCGACCACCCCGACGCCGACGCGGTGTTCGTCTCCTGCACCAACCTGCCCACCTACGACCTGATCGGCGACCTGGAGAACGAGCTCGGCAAGCCGGTGCTGGCCGCCAACCAGGTCACCATGTGGGCCGCGCTCGGTGCGATGGGCGTCGCCGCCGTCGGGCCAGGACAGTCGTTGATCGAGAGCCGCACCCCGGGGCGCCGGCCCACGCTGCACGTCGTCCCGGAGACCCCGGCGGAGATCACCGGCGGCGACGACGGCGATCCGTCCGGCACGAGCCCGCCGGTGCTGCACAAGGTCCGCGTCCGGCTGCCCGACGAGTCCGGAGCGCTGGCCCGGCTCACCGCCGCGGTCGCCGAGGTCGGCGGGAACATTCTGTCGCTGGCCGTGCACGGCAGCGACCCCCGCTCGGTGATCGACGAGATGCTCGTCGCCGGGCCGGTGTCGGCGACCCGGCTGACCCGGGTGATCCGCCGCAGGCTCCCGGCCGCGGGACACGACGCGGTGCGCGTGGTCGAGGCCGATCCGCACGAGCTGGTCGACGCCCCCGCCCGCGCGCTGGACCTCGTCGCCCGCTCCGGCACTGCCGACGACGCCCGCCGCGGCCTCACCGCGCTGCTCGACGCCGACGACACCGTGTTCGACACCGGCCCGCCGGACGCGGCCGACGCATACGCCCTCGGGGTGCGCGCCCCGGGGGGCGGCTGGTGGGTCGCCCGCCGGGCGTGGGCGCCGTTCACCGTCACCGAGCGGGCTCGCGCGGAGGCGTTCGTGCGGGTCACGGCCCCGCAGCCCGGTCCGGCGACGCACGAGCTGGTACTGCCCGGCGGCGAGGAGCTGGTCGCGGCGCCGTCGTCGGGGGACGAGGTCGTCGAGCTGGACGTGCTGCTGCGGACCTGCCTGAGCGGGGAGCCGGACGACCTCGTCGTCGACTGGACGGCCGCGGACCTGCGCGAGGTGCTCGTGCCCGCGGGCGGCCGCTGCCTGGCCGCCCGGACGGTCGCCGGGGACCTGGTCGCGGTCGCCTCGGTCGGGCCCGGCCCCGGCGACGGCTCCGACGGCGGCGATCCGGTGGGTGACCCCGTGGTGCTCGTGCACCCGCTCTACCGCGGGATGCGGGTGGGGCGGTGGCTGCGGCGGCGGCTCGGGGCGGACGTCGCCGTCGGGTGATCGACTAGGGTCCGCCGGGTGAGCCTGCCCGAGGACTGGACCGCGTGGAAGGACGGCGCCGACCTCGACGCCTACGACGCCCGCTGGGCCGCGATGGCCGCCGCCGGGAAGGACCCGCACGGTGAGGTCGCGCTGGTCCAGGCCCTGCTCGCCGAGGAGGGCGTCACGGCGCCGCGGGTGCTCGACGGCGGCTGCGGCACCGGCCGGGTCGCGGTCGAGCTGGACCGGCGGGGGATCGAGGCCGTCGGGGTCGACCCGGACGACGACATGATCACCGCGGCGCGGGCCAAGGCGCCCGGCCTGCGGTGGGAGCGCCACGGGCTGCACGAGCTGGACCTGGCCGAGCGCTTCGACCTGGTCGTGCTGGCGGGCAACGTCATTCCCTACGCCGGTGCCGACGCCGCCGGGGTCGTCGCCGGCTGCGCCCGGCACCTGCGCGAGGGCGGGCTGCTGCTGGCCGGGTTCTCGCTGCGGCCGGGCTGGCCCTCCGCCGACGACCACGACGCCTGGTGCGCAGCCGCGGGGCTGGCGCCGGTGGCACGGTGGTCGACCTGGGACCGCGACCCCTGGGACGACGGCGACTACGTGGTGGCGCTGCACCGGCTCGACGATCCGGCGCGCGGCTAGGCGCGGCGGATCCGCACGGGGCCCTTCGCCGTCGACGGGTCCACCACGGCGCCCTTCTGCAGCATCTCGACGGCGCCGGCGTCGACCAGGCGCCGGGCCGCCATCCGGGTCGGCTCCATCAGTTCCCGCCAGCCGTCCGGGTCGACCGACCGGGCCGCTTCCGACGGGCAGATGCTCGCCCCGCCCTTCCGCTGCTCCAGCAGGCCGGTGATCGCGTCCTCGAGCCGGTGGTCGACCGGCCGGACCCCGCGCCTGCGGCATCCGGCGGAGCAGTAACGGACCTGCGCCCAGTCGTCGGCCCACTTGCGGCGCCACTCGATGCGCCGCCCGCACACGGCGCACGCCTTCTCCGCCGGCTCGGTGTGGTGCTCGCAGGACAGGTGCTCGCGGGGCATGGGCCCAGTGTGCGGAGCCGGGTCCTGTTCCGCGCGCCGACCGGGACCGGCGCCCGTACCGTGGACGGCGTGGCCCGGGGGAAGGTCGGCAAGAAGACGCGGCAGTGGCTGGTGTTCGCCCACGTCGCGGTGTCGGTGGGGTGGATGGGCGCCGGTGCGGCGAACGTCGTGCTGGCCTCGGCCGCACTGGCCGCGGACCCCGTGACGGCGGCCGCGGCCTACCGGTTCGTCGACGTCATCGACTGGTGGCTGGTGATCCCGGCGGCGTTCGCGTCGCTGGTCACCGGGATCGTCGTCGCCGTAGCGAGCCCGTGGGGGCTGGCCCGCTACTGGTGGGTGCTGACCAAGCTGGTGCTGACGATCGTCGTGATCGTCTGGAGCACGTTCGGCGTCGGTGTCTGGGTCGAACAGAGCATCGCCGCCTACGCCGGTGGCGACACCGCCAGCCCGGTCGGGACGGCGCTGGTCATCGGCGCGGGCACGAACCTGGCGGCGTTCCTGTTCATGACCTGGGCGTCGGTGGCGACGCCGTGGGGCCGGACGCCGTGGGCGCCGGCGAAGCGCCGCACCGGGAAGCCGCGCCCCGCCGCCGTGTGAGTTCGCGCGGGCTCAGCCGCGCGCGAGGACCGCCGCGTCGAGGGCCTCGCGCATCGCCGCCTCCGGCCCCGGGCGCCCGGTCATCAGCTCCACCTGCGCCACGGCCTGGTGCAGCAGCATCTCCAGGCCGGACACGATCGTCGCCCCGGCCGCGGCCGCACCCCCGGCGACGACCGTCGGCCACGGCGCGTAGACGGCGTCGAGCAGGACGGTGCCGGGCCGCCACCGCGCCCCGGCCAGCTCGTCGGCGGCCCCGGCCGGCAGCGTCGACACGACGACGTCGGCGCCCTGCAGCAGCGTCGCCGCGGCCGGGGTGTCGGTGAGCACCGCGTGGATCTCCGGGGCGGCCCCGAGGCGCTCGGCGGTGGCCTGCAGCTCCCCGGCCCGGCCGGCGTCGCGGACCAGGACGTCGACGTGGGAGACCGCCAGCTCGTGCAGCGCGGCGAGCGCCGCCTGCGCGGTGCCCCCCGCGCCCAGGACGACCGCCCGCCCGGTCCCGGCTCCGGCCGCGCGCAGCGACGTCGCGATCCCGGTGACGTCGGTGTTGTACGCGGTGGACCGGTCCTCGCCGAACACCAGGGTGTTCCCGGCGCCGATCGCGGCCGCGGCGTCGTCGACCTCGTCGGCCACGTCGAGCAGCACCCGCTTGAGCGGCATCGTCAGCGACAGCCCCGCCCACTCCGGGCCCAGCCCGGCCACGAACTCCGGCAGGCCTGCCTCGTCGACCTCGAACCGGTCGTAGGACCAGCCGGTCAGGCCCAGCGCCCGGTACGCCGCACGGTGCAGCGCAGGGGAGAGCGAGTGGGCGATCGGGGAGCCGAGGACGGCGGCCCGGCGTGCGACGGTGGTGCTCACGGCGGCGATTATCGCCACCGCCCCGCCACCGCCCCGCGACGGCCCCGCCGGGGCTCACGCCGCGGGCGACGGCTCCGGCTGCGCGGCGCGCACCGCGCGCCGCGAACGGGCCCAGCTCCACCAGCCGTGCACGACCAGCCCGGCGAACACCAGGTAGATCGCCGCGGAGAACCACAGCCCGGACGCCAGTTGCAGCGGAACGCCGACGGCGTCGACCAGCAACCAGATCACCCAGAACTCGATGAGCCGCAGCCCCTGGGCGAGGAACGCGACCGCGGTCCCGACGAAGATCGCCGCGTCCGGCCACGGCGCCCAGGAGGCGTCCAGCGCGTCGAGCACCAGGGCCATGACCACGGTCCCACCGACGAGCAGACCGGCCAGCCCGAGCCGCTGGCGCGGCGTCCCGGTGCGCACGGCCAGGCCGTAGACCGGGTCGCGGCGGCGCAGCCAGGCCACCAGCCCGAACACCGAGATCGCGAGCACGATCACCTGGCGGAACGCGAGACCGCCCAGGTGCGCCGATGCGTAGACCGAGAAGAGCAGCACGCAGGCCGCCATCTGCACCGGCCAGGTCGCGAGGCTGCGCCGGCGCGCCAGGAACACGACGGCGAGCGCACCGACCTGCCCGATCAGCTCGGCCCAGGACACGAACTGGCCGAACGCGGTCAGACCGTGGTGCAGCAGCAGGTCCACGACGGGTCCCCTCCCCGGACGCAGACGGTGCGCCCCGTGTCAGCAGACAACGGAACCTGCGCCCCCGCCCATTCCCGGCGACGACGTGTGAGTGACGCCACCACCGGGTGCAGGGCTCAGCCGAGGTCGCCGCGGGACACCAGGTGCACCGCGCGGCCGTCGACCAGCACCAGGACGGGGTCCTCGGAACCGGGCCCGGCTCCCGACCCGCAACCCCCTGCGAAGCCGGCCCCGGACTCGTTGCCGGACAGGCGTTCCCGAGCCGCATCGGCGTTCTCCCCGTGCCCCACTGCGGCGGGTACCGGTCCCGCGTGCGTGCCGACCGGGCCGTCACCGCGGACCCCGTCGAGCGACGCCGCGGTGATCGTGCCGACGACGTCGGGCACCGCCCATGTCGTCGCCGACGTCGCCCGCGGCTGCACCACCGGCAACGCGGGGCCGGTGTAGCCGTCGAGCACGGCGCGGGCCTCGTCGACGGTCGCGGTCGCCGGGACCACCGTGAGCCCCGGCTCGGACGCACCGAGCACGTCGCGCACCAGCGGGCCCTCGGGGGCGTCGAGGAACCCGAGCGTGGTCAGCCAGGCGTCGTCGAAGTACTTGGACAGGTAGATCCGGCCCGAGTCCGGCAGCACCGCGACGACGAGCCCGTCCGGGCCCGCCTCGGCGGAGACCCGCAGCGCGGCGGCCACCGCCAGGCCCGCGGACGCGCCCACCAGCAGGCCCTCCTCGCGGGCGAGGCGGCGCACCGTGCGCAGCGTCTCGCCGTCCGGGACCCGCTCGGTGCGGTCGGCGACGCCGGTGTCGTAGACCGCGGGCCACACGTCCTGCTCGGTGAGCGGGTGCAGGTAGTGGCCGACGGCCTCGACGTTGTACGGGCTGCCGTCGCCGCCGCCGTAGCGGGAGGTCTCCGGGTCCGCCGCGACCACGGTGACGCCGTGCTCGTGCAGGTGGTGACCGGTGCCGGTGATCGTCCCGCCGGTCCCGGCCCCCGCGACGAGGTGGGTGATCCGCCCGCCGGTCTGCGCCCAGATCTCCGGGCCGGTGGTCGCGGTGTGCACGTCCGGGTTGGCCGGGTTGCCGTACTGGTCGGCGAGCCAGCCGCCCGGGGTCTCCTCCGCGATCCGGGTCGCGAGGTTCACCACGTGCCGCGGGTCCTCCCGCGGAACGAGCCCCGGCGTGAGGACGACCTCGGCGCCGTAGGCGCGCAGCAGCGCGATCTTCTCCGCCGTCGTGCGCTCCGGGGCGACGACGATGCAGGCGTAGCCGCGCACGGCCGCGACCATCGCCAGCCCGATGCCGGTGTTGCCCGAGCTGCCCTCGACGATCGTGCCGCCGGGCCGCAGCACGCCGCGCTGCTCGGCGTCGAGCACCATCGCCAGCGCGGCCCGGTCCTTGACCGAGCCGCCCGGGTTCGCCCACTCCGTCTTCACCCACACGGGCGCGCCGCCCGCGGGCACGATCCTGTTCAGCCGCACCAGCGGCGTCGCACCGACGCCGTCCAGCACGGAGGTGTACACCGGTCCCTCGATCGACCCCACGTCGCCGATCCTGCCTCATGCGATGGCAGGCTTCCGCATCGTGACGGGAACGGTGCTGGTACTCGGAGGCCGCAGCGAGATCGGTGTGGCGGTCGCGCAGCGGCTCGCGCCGAGCGCATCGACGGTCGTGCTCGCCGCCCGGCGCGCCGGTGAGCTGGCCCTGGAGGCCGAACGCGTGCGCGCCGCCGCGGGCAAGCCCCTGGAGGTCGACACCGTCGAGTTCGACGCCGACCACCTCGGCTCGCACCGCGCCCTGCTCGACGACGTCGCCGCCCGGCACGGCGGGATCGACGTCGCCGTCGCCGCGTTCGGGATCCTCGGCGACCAGACCCGCGCCGAGACCGACGCCGCGCACGCCGCCGCCATCGTGCACACCGACTACCTCGCCCAGGTGCACGTGCTCACCGACCTCGCGCAGCGGATGCGGGCGCAGGGGAGCGGCACGATCGTCGCCTACTCCTCGATCGCCGGGACCCGGGTGCGCCGCGCCAACTACGTCTACGGCAGCGCCAAGGCCGGGCTCGACGGCTTCGTCTCCGGCCTCGCCGACGCCCTGCACGGCAGCGGGGTGCGGATGGTGCTGGTCCGGCCCGGATTCGTGATCGGCCGGATGACCGAGGGCATGACCCCGGCGCCGCTGTCGACGACCCCGGACGCGGTCGCCGACGCCACCGTCGCCGCCGTCCGGTCCGCACGCCCGACGGTGGAGGTGTGGGTGCCGCGGCGGCTGCGGCTGCTGGCCGCGGCGTTCCGGGTGCTGCCGCGCGCGGTGTGGCGGCGCATGCCCCGCTGAACGGGGCTTTCCCGCTGGACGGACTTCCCCGCTGGAGACCGGGCCTCCGTCGCGGGACGACCCCGCCGCGGCACTTCCCTCCGGCGTGGTCACGGTCCACCGGGACTACGGTGACCGGCGTGGACGATCTTCTGCTGGTCGACGGGCACAACGACCTGCCCTGGGCGCTGTGGCAGCTCTCCGGCGGCGACCCGGCCGCCGAGCCGGACCTGACCGGCGGCGAGCCGCGGCTGCACACCGACCTGCCGCGGCTGCGCGCTGGGCGGCTCGGCGCCCAGTTCTGGTCGGTGTACGTGCCCGGCTCCTACACCGGCGACGCGGCCGTCGTCGCCACCCTCGACCAGATCGACCGGGTCCGGCGCCTCGCCGCCCGCTACCCCGATGCGCTCGCCCTGGCCGGCTCGGCCGACGACGCCGAGCGGATCGCCGCGTCCGGGCGGGTCGCCTCGCTGATGGGCGCCGAGGGCGGGCACTCGATCGGCGACAGCCTGGCGGTGCTGCGCACGTTCCGGGAGCTCGGCGTCCGCTACCTGACGCTGACCCACAACCTGAACAACGAGTGGGCCGACTCCGCCACCGACGAGCCCGTGCACGGCGGGCTGTCGCCGTTCGGCCGTGAGGTCGTCGCGGAGATGAACCGGATCGGCATGATCGTCGACCTCTCGCACGTCGCGGAGACCACCATGCGTGCCGCCCTCGACGTCACCACCGCCCCGGTGCTGTTCACCCACTCCGGGGCCCGCGCCGTCACCGACCACCCCCGCAACGTCCCCGACGCGGTCCTGGAACGCCTGCGCGGCAACGGCGGCGTCTGCATGGCGCCGTTCGTGCCGCGATTCGTGTCCGCCGCGGTCACCGCCTGGGACGACCGGCTGCACGCGGCCATGGACGACGCCGGGCTCGATCACCGCGACCTCGACGCGCGCAACGCCTTCGCCGACACCTGGGACGGGCCACCGGTGCCGCGGGCCGGGATCGACGACGTCGTCGCGCACCTGGAGCACCTGCGCGAGGTCGCCGGGATCGACCACATCGGCATCGGCGGGGACTACGACGGCACCGCCGACCTGCCCGACGGTCTCGGTGACGTGTCCTGCTACCCGGCCCTGTTCGACGCCCTGGCCGCGCGCGGCTGGAGCCGCGCGGACCTGGCGAAGGTGGCCGGGAGCAACGCGCTGCGGGTGCTGCGCGCCGCCGACGCGGCCTGAACCCCGCCGCGGGGCGGGATCCCGGCACGGAGCCGGGCCCCGGTACGGCCCGGACGCCCGGTGCCGGCCGACCCGCTGCGCCTCAGCGGTTCCCGGCCTGCTGACGGCCCTCGACGGGCGCGGGCGGCGGGGGCTGGGACAGCGCCGCGCTGACCGCGGCCGCCATCCGCATGGAGCCGGTCGCCGTCGGGTGGAACGGGTCGGGCTGGTCGAGCCCCTGCACGTCTGGGCCCATGCCGTCGCCGGACGGGGCGCACAGCGGGGTCAGGTTCGGCGTCGCGGTGGAGAAGCCGTAGCGGGCGGCGCCGTCGATCAGCACGTCGTTGAGCCGCCGGTTGCGCTCGGCGAGCAGCGCGACCTTCGACTGGTCGAGCCCCGGCGTCCCCGAGGGGCCGCGCATGTCCGGGCAGGACGGGTCGTAGGCGTCCGGGAACGGGTCGTAGGACAGCGTCACCACGACCCGCGGACGCCCGGGCAGCGCGTCGAGGTCGGAGAACAGGGCCTGGGTGTCGCGGGCGAACTCGGCCAGGCGCAGCGAGAACTCGCCGTCGGAGAGCCGGTCGTCGCAGGTCTTGAGGCCGTAGCAGTAGAGGAGGAAGTCCTCCCAGGCCAGGTCGTTCGGGCCGACGGCGACGTTGACCCACTTCAGGCCCTGCACCTGCTTGAGCCGCCCGACCTGCGACGGGACGGTCTGCCCGGCGCGCAGCTGCGGGCCGCGCAGCCCGGACTCCACGCTCGCGCCGCCGCAGGCGAGGTTGAGCACGTTCTCGTCGCGCAGCAGGCCCAGCTCGGCGGCCGAGGAGTCGGCGCTGCGGCCGCAGGTGGCGTCGTCGGCGTCGGGGCGCGCGACCGGGGGACCGCCGACGCGGGCGGCGCGCGAGTCCCCGACGACCGCTCCGGTGACGCCGGTGATCGGCGGCCCGGCCGGCGACGGGCTGACCGTCGTCGCGCCGACCAGGTCCGACAGCGACGTGATGCCCTGCAGCCCCGTCGACGTCCCGTGCAGCGCCGCGACCCCGGCCCCGCCCCAGATCAGGACCGAGGCGGTGACGCCGATCGTGGTCATCCGGCCGATCGGGCCGGCGAAGTCGTCCCAGTGCAGCGGCTGGTGGCCGTGCCCGCGGGTGCGGCGCAGCGCGACCAGCAACCGCCCGCAGGCGAACAACCCGGACCCGAGCAGCGCGGCCAGCACCATCCCGGCGGCGCCCCACAGGTACCAGGTGGTGAACCCGTCGACGACGGTCTGGACCGCCCCGCCGGCGTGCGCGGCGGTCTCCGGGCTGAGCATCGGGCTGTTGTCCGGCGGGCGCTGCAGCGGCCCGATCGCCAGCCGCGGCCGCATCGGGCCCCAGACGTCGACACCGGTCAGGTCGAACTCGGCGTTGCCCAGCTGCACGATCTGCGCCGGCCCGTGCAGGGTCAGCGGGGGGACCCGCGCGCTGACGGCGACGTCCTGGCCGAAGACGGTGACGTGCTTCTCGGGGGTCAGGCCGAGGACCAGCGGGACGCCGACGAGGGCGATCGTCAGGACGAGCAGGACGGTGGGGAGGGAGCGGGCCTCGCGCAGCAGCGCGCGGAGCCACGGCTTCCGGTGCGGCCCGGTCACCGGCGCCGGCGGAGACGGGGACGTAGCCGGTCGGGACCGGCCGTGTCCGTACCGTTCCGCTCGACGTCGTCGGCGAGGGTTTCGGCGTGCTGGGTGAGTCCGTCGAGGTCGAGATCGGCGGGGACGGGTTCGTCGAGGACCCGCCACAGGCGGATCCCCTCGGCGCCGCGGCGCAGCAGCGATGCCGCTCCGCGGGCGTTGCCGCGCTGGGCGTGGGTCAGCCCGACGGCGAGCTGGGCCAGCGCCCGCCACAGATCGCGGGTGGCGTCGCCTGCGTCCTTCCAGGTGCCCTCCAGGATCTCGTGGGCCTGGAAGGGGAGCCCGGCGTCGAGGAGGCGCTGAGCCTCGGTGACGGCCTCGTCGGGCGGGAGGACCAGGTCGTCGGGGACCCGCTCGACCCCGCCGTCGGCGCCGCGGGGCAGCGGACGGCCCGCGGCGTCGCGGGGACGCGCATTGCGGGCGCGCCCGCGCTCGTCACGGTCGCGCGCTGCGGTCATGTCCGCACCCTCCCAACAAGGACTCCGGCCTGGTCCACATGGAGCGTCGCGTCGAGCTGGTGCACCGCGTCGTGCCACGCGCAGCGCGAGCCGGGGGACCGGGGTCGTCACGATGAGGCATAATACGGTCACTCCGGGTAGCTGCTCGGGCGGGTCAGCCCGACTGCAACGGTCCCATCTCCTGGCTGAAGCGATCGAGATAGGTGTACCAGTCCGGAACCGGCGCCGAGGGACGCACCACGAACTTCGTGAGACCGCTCTCCACGTGCCGCCGGATCAGCTCCGCGGTGCCCTCCCAGCCGACGCCGACGATCTCGCGCGGGTCGGCGTCCGGGCGCTGCGCGGCGGCACGGGCGAGGGCGGCGTCGACGTCGGTACCCGGCTCTGCCAGCCAGATGTTGGTGCCGAAGTGGTCGTCGTCGATGGTCCGGCCCGCGTCGGCGGCGGCCTGTTCGATGACCGCGCGGGAGCGTGCGGTCTCGGCCGGGGTGAGGAAGCTGGCGAGCCAGCCGTCGGCCAGCCGGCCGGCCCGCCGCAGCCCCGCGTCGGCCCGGCCGCCCAGCCAGAGGTCCAGGGGGCGGGCCGGGCGAGGGACGAGCGTCACGTCGTCGAGGGTGAAGAATTCACCGTGATGGGTGATCCGGTCCTCGGTCAGCAGGCGGCGCAGCACCACCAGCGACTCCTCGAACACCGCGGGGAGCTTCCCCGGCACGGGGTGCAGCTGACGGTCGTGCGGCTGCGCGGCGCGGATGCCGAACACCGGCAGGATCCGCTTGGGTGCGAGCGTCGCCAGGGTGCCGAGCTCGGAGGCGAGCAGCATCGGGTTGCGGCCGGGCAGCACCGTGACCCCGGTGCCGATCTTGAGCCGGCGGGTGCGGGCGGCGGCCCAGGTGCTGCCGACGCCCGCGTCGACGACCGCCTTCGACGGCAGGTCGGCCAGCCAGAGCGAGTCGATCTCGGACTCGTCCAGCGCGGCGAGGAGCTCGTCGAACTCCGGCCCGAGCTCGGGCTCCGAGCGTGCCCCGACGAGACCGACGCCGATCCGGACCTTGCCGTGCGGTGAGTCGACCACCCGTCCGACGCTACGCCGGGCGCACGCAGCGGTCACCGGACGGAGGTCCCGCCGGGTGGGCGGATGTCGGGTGGGGACGCGTCGCCGGGTGGGGAGACGTCGGGTTGGGAAGCATCACGGTGCCCACTGCGGGTCGCGGCCGCTGTAGCCGAGCGCCCGCTCCAGCGGCGGGGCGGTCTCCGGGACGGCCACGACCGGCCCGAACAAGCCGTCGCGCGACGCGTCGTGCTCCGGGCCGGACATCATCTGCGTGAAGGCCAGGACGGCGGCCACCGCGTCCGGGTCGGGCGTGAACACCTGCCCGGTGGCGGCGGCGAGGTCCCAGCCGTGCAGCACGAGCTCGTCGGCGGTGATGGTGCCGGCGGCCTCGCCGGGCAGCTGCATCCCGCCGACGCCGGTGGTGCCGGCCCACGCCGCCGGGTCGCGCCACGCCTCGGCGAGCGCGTCGAGTCGGGCGGGGATCGCCGTGCGCCAGTCCGCGGGCAGGTCGTCGGCGGAGGCCTGCGGGGCGGCGTCCGCCGCGGCAGGGTCCTTCTCCGCCGCCGCCCGGAACGCCCAGGCCAGGCCGTACAGGTGGTGGAGCAGGGCGGCGACGGTCATGTCGTCGCACGGGGTGGGGTCGCCGAGCCGGTCGTCCGGGATCGCGGTGACGACGGCGGCGACGGCGCGAGCGGCCGGGCCCAGGTCGAGGATGGTGGGTGCGGACACGGGGTGCCTCCTCCGGTGCGGGTTCACCAGGGATGACCGCGGCCGGAGCCCGGACTCATCGGTGCGGGGCGGAGCGGGACCGGGGGAGCGGCGCAGCGCGATGGCCCTCGCCGTGTGAGGTTCGACGGCCGGTAGAAGCCGGGCTCGGGGGTGCGGCAGAGTGGAGGTGCCGGTCTCCCCGCGGCACCCCGCGCGACCCGGCCCCCGGTCCTGCCGGCCACGGCGCGGTCCGGTGCCCGCTACACCGGCCCCACCACACGCCACGCCCACCACCGGCCCCAGCACACGCGACGCCTACCAGGAGGCCCCCGATGCCTGCCCCGTCCACCCTCGCCCGGATCCTCCGGATCGTCGCCGTCGCGGAGGCCTGTTCCTGGGTCGGCCTGCTGATCGGGATGTTCGTGAAGTGGGTCCTCGCGATCAGCCCCATCGGCGTGCAGATCATGGGACCGATCCACGGCGTGCTGTTCATCGCCTACCTACTGGTCACCGTGGCGGCGGGCTTCGTGTTCCGCTGGCGCCCGGTGTACCTGCTCATCGGGCTGCTCGCGAGCCTCCCGCCGTTGACGACGCTGTGGTTCGAGAGCCACGCCCGCCGCGCCGGCCGGCTCGCACCGCGGACCGCGGAGACCGCCGCGCACTGAGCCCTGCGGAGCTCACCGGAGACCCTGCGGAGTCCACCGGCGGCGTTGCCGTACCTCTGTCCGGGGATCTTCGGTGAGGCGCTTGACAGCCCAGGTAAGCCTTGGCTAAGTTCTCTCGTGTCGCTTCGTGGTGGGAGCGGCGCGTCAGTTCGGGAATCACGGCCCGGCCGCCTCGACCACAGCGGCCGGGCCGTCCCGCGTTTCAGGGGCGCCCGGCCTCCTCCGAGCCCGCCGGCTCCGTGCCGACCAGCGCGCGGTACACCGGCCGCAACGCGTCGGTCAGCGTCTCCCGCCCCGCCCGCAGCGACGGCTCCGGCACCTGGTCCAGTACCGCGTCCGGCTCGGTCAACGGCGGCTGCGGCGTCGGCGCGCCCGCTCCGGGCCCGGTCCAGAAATCCTCGAACGACTCCGCCAGCGGCCGCACCGCTGGTGCACCGCCGTCACCGTCGGCGCGGTCCCGCTCCCGGCGCAGCCGTTCCAGCAGGTCGGCCCGGTCCCGCCCGCGCAGTGCGAGCAGGGTGAACGGGTCGTCGTCGCAACGCTCCGCCAGCACGTAGAACACCGCCGCCAGGTGCTTGCACGGCACCGCGTGGTCCGGGCACGAGCAGTCCTGCACCAGCTCCCCGGCGTCGGCCGGGAACAACGACAGCCCCAGCCCGCCGAGGAGTTCCTCGACCTCCGGCGGCACCGTCCCGGCGAGCAGTGCGGCCGCGTACCAGGCGTCCGCGGCGAGTGCCTTCTCCACCCGCGCCCATTCGGTCTTGTCCCACACCCGCAGTCCGATGCGGGCCTTGTACGGGGCCGGGCGGGTGCCCTGGACCAGTGCGACCGCCGCGCCGGCGTCGACGGTGAGCGACACGATCTGCCCGGACCGGGCGTAGCTCTTCCCGCGGGTCAGCCGCCCGCCGACGCCGATCCGGTCCAGCACCGCCAGGAACCGGGCCGACCACCAGGTACGTGCCACCGGGCCCTTCGCGCTGTGGATCCGGACGCCGCCCTCGACCCGGATCGGCGGGCCACCGGTGTACTCGCCGGACGCCCAGAACGGCCGGTCACTCATCGGGACTCCCGGGTCTGCTCGGCGGCCCGGTCGGTGGTGTCGTCGACGGGCCCATCGGTGCCGCCCTGGGTGTCGGCCTCGGTGTCGCCCTGGGGCTCGTACTCGGCGTCGGCGACCGCGTCCGAGCCCAGCGCGAACACCTCGCGCAGTTCCGCGGTCGACAGCGACGTCAGCCAGTCCTCGCCGTCGGTCACCACCGTCTCCGACAGCTTCCGCTTCGAGGTGACCAGCGCGTCGATCCGTTCCTCGACCGTGCCCGGGCACAGGAACTTGCGGACCTGCACCGAGCGCTTCTGCCCGATCCGGAACGCCCGGTCGGTCGCCTGGTCCTCGACGGCCGGGTTCCACCACCGGTCCAGGTGGATCACGTGGTTGGCCTCGGTGAGCGTCAGCCCCGTGCCACCGGCCTTGAGGGACAGCAGGAACAGCGACGGGCCGTCGTCGGATTGGAAGCGGGCGACCATCTCGTCGCGGCGGCGCTTCGGCGTCCCGCCGTGCAGGTAGAGGACCTCGGTGTCGAGCCGTGCGGCCAGGTGCGGGCGCAGCATCGCGGCGAACTCGGTGTACTGGGTGAACAGCAGCGCCTTGTCCCCGGCCGCGAGCACCGACTCCAGGATCTCCTCGAGCCGTGCGACCTTCCCCGAGCGGTGCGCCCCGCCGGGGCGGTGGATCGGCGACCCGTCGTGCAGCAGCTGCGCGGGGTGGTTGCAGACCTGCTTGAGCTTGGCCATCGCGGCCAGCACGTTGCCGCGCCGCTCGATGCCGTCGGAGCCCTCGATCTTCTCCATCATGTCGTCGACGACGGTGCGGTACAGCGACGCCTGCTCCCGGGTGAGCCGGTGGTCGGCCACCATCTCGATCTTCTCCGGCAGGTCGTCGATCACCTCGGGGTCGGTCTTGAGCCGCCGCAGCAGGTACGGCCGGGTGATCCGCCGCAGCGTGCGGGCGGTCCCGGCGTCGCCGTGGCGCTCGATCGGCACCGAGAACCGCTGCCGGAAGACCTCCGGAACCCCGAGCACCCCCGGATTGAGGAAGTCCATGATCGACCACAGCTCGGCCAGCCGGTTCTCCACCGGCGTGCCGGTGAGCGCGATCCGGTGACCCGCGGCCAGCGACCGCGCCGTCCGCGACGCTGCCGCCTGCGAGTTCTTGATCATCTGGGCTTCGTCGAGGACGAGCCGGTGGAACCGCCACGCCTGCAGGTCCTCCGCATCACGGGTGGCGGTCGCGTAGGTGGTGACCACCAGGTCCACCTCGCTGAACCGGGCGTGCAGCGCGTCGCCGCGCGGGCGGCCCGCGCCGTGGTGGGCGTGCACCCGCAGCCCCGGCGCGAACCGGGCCGCCTCCTGCTGCCAGGTGCCGACCATCGACATCGGGCACACGATCAGCGTCGGCGCACCCACGGCCGCGGTGCCGGCACGGTCGTGCGCCTCCAGGGCGAGGAGCTGCACCGTCTTGCCCAGCCCCATGTCGTCGGCCAGGCAGGCACCCAGCCCGAGCGAGGACAGGAACGCCAGCCACGCCACCCCGCGCTCCTGGTACGGCCGCAGCGTCGCGGTGAACTCCGGCGGCGCCGGCAGCGGTTCCAGGGTCGCGTCGGCCGAGCCGTCGAGCAGCGCCCCGAGCCTCCCGCGCGCGTCGACGTCGAGCACCGGCAGCGGCGCGTCCACGTCGCCCCGGGACGCGGCCAGCACGTCGTGCACCGACGGCGTCGAGTCCCGGGAGCGGCGCAGGAAGTCCAGGCCGCGGGCCAGCGCCGCCGCGTCGACGGCGACCCAGCGCCCGCGCAGCCGCACCAGCGGGGCCTTGGCCGCGACCAGCGCGGCGATCTCGTCCTCGCCCAGCTCGTCGTCGCCGACGGCCAGTGACCAGCGGAAACCGGCCAGCTCGTCACGGCCGAGCCCGCCGCGGGTCACCGCCCCCGGCGCCGCCGCCGACGACGCCGACAGCTTCAGCCCCAGCGACCGCGTCCCGTCCCACCCGCGCGGCAGCGCCACCCCGAACCCGGCCGCGAGCAGCGCCGGCGCGTCGCGGGTGAGGAACCGGTGCGCGCCGTCGACGTCGAGCTCCAGCTCCGTCGGCCGGGCCCGGCGCAGCGCCGGCACGAGCTCGGGCAGCACCTGCGCGGCCCGGCCCAGCTCGGCCAGCAGCACGTCCTGCGCGCCTGCGACCAACCGGTCGCCGTCGCCGGCCCACACGTCCGCGGCCGGCAGCTGCAGGCTCGGGTCGTCGGTGGACTGCAGCGCGAACTCCAGCTCCCAGCGGGTGCCGTCGCCGGTCTGGTCGAGCAGGTCGGGGCCCGGGTCGTCCGGGTCGTGCAGCGTGGAGACCTCGGTGAGCCGGAACAGCGCCGTCCCCGCTCCGGTCTGCTCGCGGCCCACCTCGTCCCACTCGTCCAGCGCAGCCCGGAGCGCGCGGACCGCGTCGCGGGAGGCGTCGAGCACCGGTGCCGGGCCGGTCAGGGCGTGCAGCAGCGCGGCGGCCGCGTCCGGGCGGGCCGGGACGGGCAGCGGCATCCCGGGTGCGCGGCCCAGCCGGTCACGGACCGCGACGTCGGTGAACGCGGCCAGCGCGGCGTCGACCAGCTCGTCGGGGTCCTGGCCCGCGACGTCCCCGGGGCGGCGCTGCTCGGCGCGGGCCACCGGCGGGAGCCGCCGCACCAGGTCCGCGCGGGCGACCGCGTCGAGCCCCTGTACGACGGGGCGCCAGCGCGCCACGTCGGTGCCGTGCTCGGTGACGACCGCGGGCAGTACCCGGCCCCGCCCGGCCAGTTCCTCGGCGAAGCGGGCCAGCTCGACGAGGTGGCCGAACCCGGCGCCGTAGCGCACGTCCGGCGACGGGTCGCCCAGCTCCGAGGGGTCGACCACGATCGCAGGCACCGACCACGGCGCCAGCCGCGGCGCGCTGCGGGACGCCGCCCGGGGCCCGCTGCGGACCAGGCCGGGGGAGTCCTGCGGGCCGGACGGGTAGGAGGGCAGCAGCACCGTCAGCGTCACCGGGCGGCCCGGGTGCACCGCGGTCAGCTCGGCCACCGGCACCGCGAACGGATGCGGCCGCGCGGTGCGCAGCGTGCGCCGGTCGGTCCGCGGCGGGCGCTCGCCGTCCTCGGCCCACAGCACGACGCCGCGACCGGGCGAGTGCAGCGCGTGGACGACGAACACGGCACCCACGCTAAGGGGCACCCCCGACAGGAATGCGCTGCGCCCGCCCGCGGGAACGGGAAGACTCGGCCGCGATGCCCGCCCTCGACGACGCCGCCGCCCGGGACCTGCTGGTCGGCGCCCGGGTCGCCCGGCTCGCCACGATCCGCGCCTCCGACGGCACCCCACGCCTGGTCCCGATCACGTTCGCGCTGGTCGACGGGCTCGTCGTGTCCGCCGTCGACCGGGTGAAACCGAAGCGGCACACCCGCCTCGCCCGGCTGCGCGACATCGACGCCGACCCGCGCGTCGGGCTGCTGGCCGACCACTACGACGACGACTGGTCCCGGCTCTGGTGGGTCCGCCTCGACGCCACGGCCACCGTGCACGACCCCGGCGACCGGTCCGAACACTCGGACCGGCCCGCTGACCTGCACGAACGGGCCGTCGATGCGCTGGCGGAGAAGTACCCGCCCTACCGCGACGAGCGGCCGGACGGCGCGGTGCTCGTCCTCCACCCGGTGCGCTGGACGGGCTGGTCGGCGGCCTGAGCGACGCACGGCAGGAACGTGACCGGCGCCACCGGATGCTCCGTCGGGGGTTGCCGGGTCACGGACCGTGATGAAGGGTTCAACGACGCGACCCTTCCCCGAAAGGACGTGCCACCGGTGGCCGATCCGCCCAGAGTCGTACCCCGTGCCCGGCGTGTGACGCGCCTGCTGACGGCCGTGGTGGCCGTCCTGCTCGTCGCCACCGGCTGTACGGGGACCGGGAGCGACGGGGCGACCGTGCGCCTGGCCCAGTTCCCGTGGAGTGCCGCGAAGGTCACCAACGCGATCATCGAGCAGGTCGTCGCGGCGCACCCGGAGCTGGGCGTGAACAAGATCAAGAAGATCCAGGTCGGCCCGGCGACCGCGTGGGCAGGCGCCCAGCGCGGCGACGTCGACGCGCTCACCGAGGTCGCGATGCCCAACCAGTCGAAGCTGGCGAAGAAGGCGGCGGACCGGATCCAGATGGTCCGGCCCACCTACGCCGGCGCCGAACAGGGCTGGTTCGTGCCCAGCTACGCCCTCGAACCGGGGCAGCCGCTGGCCGGGCTGAAGAGCGTCACCCAGCTCAACGACTACGCCGCCGCCCTCGGCAACCGGCTCGTCGACTCCGACCCGAGCTTCCTGACCACCGAGTACAACGCCAAGCGGCTCCAGGGCTACCACCTGAACCTGGAGCAGGTGACCTCCTCGGAGGCCGCCCAGATCGCCGAGCTGCGCCGGGCGAACGAGCGCCACCAGCCGATCCTGGTCTACCTGTACCGGCCGCACTACATCTTCCAGGAGATGAAGCTGACCAAGCTCGACGAACCGAACCCGCCGCAGGACGACTGCTACACCACCGGTACCGGGGCGTGTGCGATGCCGCCGTACTCGGCGTGGACCGCGGACGGGAAGGAACTGGGCCGCACGCTGCCGCGGTTCGACGCGCTGCTGCACAACTTCCAGCTCCCCGTCGCCGACGTCGAGGAGATGCTCAAGCGGGTCGATGTGGACAAGGACGACGTCGAGACGGTCGCGCGCGACTACCTGGCCGCGCACCCCGACCGCGTACAGGAGTGGGTGGGGCAGAAGTGAGCGCGCTCAGGAAGGCCGGCACCGGCCGCAACGAGACGTCCGGCGGCACGGCGGGGGACACGGCCAAGATCGCCGTCCGGAACCTGACCAAGGTGTTCGGCGACGCGGTCGACGAGGCCGTCGCCCTCGCCCGCGACGGTGTCGGCCGCAGCGAGGTCCAGCGCCGCACCGGGTCCACGGTCGCCGTCTACGACGTCTCGTTCGACATCGAGCCCGGCGAGCTGTTCGTGATCATGGGGTTGTCCGGCTCGGGCAAGTCCACGCTGGTCCGGCTGCTGAACCGGCTCATCGAGCCGACGTCGGGCACGATCGACGTCGACGGCCGCGACCTGGGCTCGCTCGACGACGCCGAGCTGCGCGACCTGCGCAACCGGCACATCGCGATGGTGTTCCAGAAGTTCGCGCTGCTGCCGCACCGCACCGTCCGGCAGAACGCCGAGTACGGCCTGCAGATCCGCGGCACCGACCCCGCCGAACGACGGGCGAAGGCCGAGTGGGCGCTCGAGCAGGTCGGTCTCGCCGAGCGCGCCGACGCCTACCCGGGCCAGCTGTCGGGCGGCATGCAGCAGCGCGTCGGGCTGGCCCGCGCGCTGGCCAGCGACACCGACGTCCTGCTGATGGACGAGCCGTACTCCGCGCTGGACCCGCTGATCCGCCGGGACATGCAGAAACTGCTGGTCCGGCTGCAGAAGGACCTGCGCAAGACGATCGTGTTCATCACCCACGACCTCAACGAGGCCATGCTGCTGGGCGACCGGATCCTGCTGCTCAAGGACGGCAGGCTGGTCCAGGTCGGCACCGGGCCGGAGATCCTGGAGTCCCCGGCCGACGACTACGTCGCCGAGTTCGTCTCCGACGTCGACCGCAGCCGCGTGCTCACCGCCGCCGACGTGATCCGCGAGCCGCGGATCACCGTGCGGCTCGACGAGAACCCGGCCGACGTGCTGGTCCGGCTGGGACAGGCCGAGGCCACCGGCGCCTACGTCCTCGACGACGACCGGCGGATCCTCGGTGTGATCCGCGACGACCAGCTCGGCTACGCCGCGGGCCGTGAGGAGACCTCGATCGACCCGGCGGTGCTGGTCGAGGAGTACCGCACCACCGAGCCCGACCGGCCGCTGATCGACCTGCTGCACCGGGTGGGGCGCAACCCGGTGCCGCTCGGCGTCGTCGAGAACGGCCGGCTGACCGGCGTCGTCCCGCGCGGGGCGGTGCTTGCCGCGCTGTCCACGCACGCCGACGCGCACGGCCTCGACCCCGACGACGATGGGCACCGCAACCGCAGCGACCGGAACGAGGTGGCGTGATGCCCAGGATCGAGATCGGCAGCTGGGTCGAGGCGTTCGTCCTCTGGCTGCTGCAGAACGCGTCCGGGTTCTTCGACGGCCTCGGCGCGGTCGTCACCGCCGTCGTCGACGCCGTGACCGCGGTGTTCACGACGCCGCCCTGGTGGGTGTGGCTGATCCTGCTGGTGCTGCTCGCCCTGCTGGTGCGGGGGATCGCGTTCGCGGTGTTCACCCTGGTCGGGTTCGCGCTGGTGTCCTCCTTCGACCTGTGGGAGGAGGCGATGGAGACCTTCGGGCTGATCATCGTCGCGACCGTGATCGCGGTCGGGATCGGTGTGCCGCTGGGCATCTGGACGGCGCGCAGCCGCGCCGCGAGCCGGGCGCTGCGCCCGGTGCTGGACCTGGCGCAGACGATCCCCGCGTTCGTCTACCTCATCCCGGTGGTGCTGCTGTTCGGCGTCGGCGTCACGCCGGGCATCGTCGCGACGATCGTCTTCTCGATCGCCCCGGCGGTGCGGCTGACCGAGCTGGGCATCCGCGGCGTCGACGACGAGGTGGTCGAGGCCGCGCACGCGTTCGGGGCGAAGCCGCGGCAGATCCTGCGCGAGGTGCAGCTCCCGATGGCCCTGCCGTCGATCATGGCCGGCGTCAACCAGGTGATCATGCTGGCGCTGTCGATGGTCGTCGTCGCCGGTCTGGCCGGGGCGGACGGGCTCGGCACCACGGTGGTCTCCGCGGTCACCCAGCTCGACATCGCCGACGGCGTCGAGGGCGGCATCGCCGTGGTCATCGTGGCGATCTTCCTCGACCGGTTCACCTCGGCGCTGGCCGAGCGGCCGGACTCGGGGCTGCTGACCAAGCTGCGCAAGCGGCAGGCGGCGGGATCGGCGTCCGGCTCGTCGTCGTCGACGACGTCGGTGGGGCTGTCGCAGCCCGGTGCGTCCGGCGTCGCCGGAGCAGGAGCCGGCACGGCCTGAGACCCGCGGCGCGTGCTCAGGGCAGCCCGGCGAGGAACTCCGTGATCACCGCGGCGGTCTCGTCGGGCTGCTCCAGGTGCGGCGAGTGCCCGCATACCGGTTCGACGAGCTGCACCGGGCCGGCGCTGCGCTCGGCGACCTCGCGGACGTGCACGGCGCTGCCGTAGGGGTCCTCGGTGCCCTGCACGGCGAGCACCGGAGCGGTGATCGCCGACAGCGGGGCGCGGACGTCCCAGTCGCGGAACTCCGCCGAGAGCCACTGGTCGTTCCAGCCGTAGAACGGGACGTCCGGGTCGTCGTGGTGCTTGCTCATCCGGGTCCGCAGGTCACCGGTCTCGTAGGCGGTGCGGGCGTCGCGGATCGCGGCGAGCGCGAACTCCTCGACGACCACGTGCGGCGCCATCGTGACCACCCCGGTCACCGGCATGACCGCGGCGGCGAGCAGGGCGATCGTGCCGCCGTCGGAGTGCCCGATCAGCACCGGCCGCTCCAGCCCGAGCTCCCGGCACACCGCGGGGACGACGACCTCGGACTCGACGGCGTGGAACTCCCGGGTCCGCGGTCCGTGCGGCGGCCCGGAGCGGCCGTGCCCGAGCCGGGAGTAGGCGACGGTGCGCCGTCCGGTCGCCTCGGCGATCCGCTGGTGGAACCCGCGCCACAGCCCGACCGAACCCAGCCCCTCGTGCAGGAAGAGCAGCGGCGCACGGTCGCCGTCGCCGGGGATGTCCTCGTACTCGTACCGGTCGCCGTCGACGTCGATCACGCCTGTGACGGTAACCGTTGCACCAGCCGGGCCGGTGCGACCAGCCGGTAGGCGTCGGTCACGATGCCGGTGATCTCGTCGCGGTCGGCGGCGTCGCGCACCAGAGCGCGAGGTGCTCGGTGCCGTGGTGGCGGCCGACGTAGGAGACGAACATCCTCCGCACGAACCACGACGGCGACCCGTGGCTGACCTTCTCGGTCACCTCCGGCAGCGCGAGGCAGATGGCGCGCAGCCAGGGGAGGGGGTCGGCCGGGTCCGGGGTGCCGCGGCAGCTCGGTCACCAGGCGAGTTCTACTCCCGATCCGCGTTCCGCGGAACCGCCCTGCTCACCCGAGGGCGAGCGCGGCGGCGAGCCCGAGCATCAGCACCCCGATGCCGGCGTCGAGCACCTGCCAGGCAGCCGGGCGCGCGAACACCCCGGACAGCCGGGTCGCGCCGAATCCCAGTCCGGAGAACCAGAGCGCGCTCGCGACCAGGATCCCCGCGCCGAACGACCAGCGGCCGCCGCCGTGTGCGGCGGCGAGCGTGCCGAGGACCAGCAGGTCCAGTGCCATGTGCGGGTTGAGGAAGGTCATCGCGGCCGCCGAGCCGAGCACCGGGGCCAGTGGCCGGGCGCCGTCGGTGCCGGCGTCGGCGACGAGCGCCGCCGGCCGCAGCGTCCGGCGCAGCGACAGCAGGCCGTAGCCCGCCAGCCAGACGACGCCGCCCCAGCGGACGACGTCGTAGAGCGCGGGCAGCTGCGACAGGACGTAGCCGACACCGGCGACCGCCGCGGTCACGAGCACCAGGTCGGCGAGCACGCAGAATGCGACGACCGCGCGCACGTGCTCGCGGCGGAGCCCCTGGCGCAGCACGAACGCGTTCTGCGCGCCGATCGCGGCGATCATCGACAACCCGGTCCCGAACCCTGCCCACACGCTCACACCGGCGACGGTAGGCAGCAGCCGATCACGACCACCACTTCATGTTCTTCAGCAACATTAGACTGGCTTCATGTTCGACCGGGACCGGCTCGCGACGCTGAGCGCCGTGGTGGAGGAGGGCGGGTTCGAGGCGGCCGCGGCGCGGCTGCACGTGACGCCGTCGGCGGTGTCGCAGCGGATCCGGGCGCTGGAACGCCAGGCCGGGCAGGTGCTGGTGCGCCGGGCGCGGCCGTGCACGGTCACCGACGCCGGGTCGGGGCTGCTGCGCCTGTCCCGGCAGATCGCACTGCTGGAGGCCGAGGTCGCCCACGGCCTGGGGGACACCGGCGCCGGCGTCGCGCTGCCGATCGCGGTGAACGCCGATTCGGTCACCGCCTGGTTCCTCGACGCCGTCGCGCCGGTTGCCGAGGAGCATCACGCCCGCCTGGACCTGCAGATCGACGACGAGGGCAGCACCGCGGCGCTGCTGCGGGAGGGCGGCGTCGTCGGCGCGGTGACCACGGCGCCCGAGTCCGTGCAGGGCTGCGCGGCCGTGCCGATCGGGGCGATGCGCTACCACCCCGTCGCGGCGCGGCCGGTGTACGAGCGGTGGTTCGCCGGGCGCTCCGCCGCCGAGGGCTTCACGACGGCACCCCGGGTGGACTTCGGGCCGAAGGACAAGCTGCAGACCCGGTTCGTGCGGCAGATGACCCGCCGCCCGTGTACCGGTGCGGTGCATCGGGTCCCGGCCGCCGACGGCTACCACGAGGCCGTGCGCGCCGGCCTGGGCTGGGGGATGTTCACGCCCGGCCCGGCCCACGACGGTTCGGTCGTCCTGCTCGACGAGCGCCGCCATCTCGACGTGCCGCTGTACTGGCAGCACTGGCGGATCCGCACCCCGGTGCTCGACGCACTGACCGCCTCGGTGGTCCGGACGGCCGCCGAGGAACTGGTGCAGCCGGAGTAGTCCGCGAGGCCGGTCAGATGCCGGACCGCCACGGGCGGCCGAGCCGGATGTCACAGGTGATCCGCTCGCGGTCGTCGCCGGTGAGGTCGGCGATCAGGCCGAGCACGGCCTCCTCGGCACCACGCGGGTCGTCGACGGTGGTCGACGCCTCGAGGCACGGCACGTAGAGGGTGAGCCTGCGGTCCGCCCGCCAGGCCACCACCTCGTAGTGCTGCCGCCCGGTCACGGCGACCACGGTAGCCCGCGGCCGGTGCGCCGGTCAGCTGTCGGACGTCCGAGGACGCGGCTGGATCGAGTCCCACGTCGGCTCACGGAACCGGTCGGTCTCGCGGGCACGGACCTGCCGGCCGGTGGTCGGCATTCGCGTCGCCGACCCTCCGGGTGCACTTGACCGACCTCAGATCTCAAGTATAGGCTCCGGTCTTATACAGCGTCTAACAAGAAGCGCTAGCGCGGAGGGTTCGGATGGCGGAGACGACCACCGAAGCTGTGGCCCCACTTGGTCCAGTTCGACCGTGGCCGGCCTTGTGGGCGCTGGTAATCGGCTTCTTCATGGTGCTGATGGTCACCACAGTCGTGCAGGTCGCGACCCCGCGGATCATGGTGGAGCTGAATGCGGATCTGAACTCGGCGATCTGGGTGACCAGTGCCTACCTGATCGCTTTCGCGGTACCATTGCTGGTGACGGGACGCCTCGGTGACCGGTTCGGGTTGAAGAGGATCTACATCGCGGGGCTGGTCGTGTTCACGGGCGCGTCCGCCTGGTGTGGATTCGCGTCGTCGATCGAGATGCTGATCGTTGCCCGGGTGTTCCAGGGCATCGGGGGTGCGTTGCTCACGCCGCAGACGATGGCTGTGATCACCCGGATCTTCCCTGCCCGGAAGCGAGGCGCGGCCATGGGTATCTGGGCTGCGGCCGGCGGCGTCGCCAGTCTGGTGGGCCCCATCCTGGGGGGAGTGGTCGTCGACGCGCTCGGGTGGGAGTGGACGTTCTTCATCAACGTCCCGATCGGCGTGGTCGCCCTGGTGCTGGCAGTGCGGTTGGTGCCGACGCTGCCCACCCACAAGTATCGGGTCGACGTCCTGGGGGGCGTGCTCAGTGCTGCCGGGGTGTTCCTGGTCGTCTTCACCCTTCAGGAAGGGGAGCAGTATCACTGGGGCACGATTACCGGGCCGATCGGCATCTGGTCCCTGCTCGTCGCGGGTTTGGTTCTGCTCGGTATCTTCGTCTCCTGGCAGGCGATCAACAAGTCCGATCCCTTGGTGCCGCTAGCGCTTTTCCGCGATCGGAACTTCTCACTGGCCACGGTGATCATCGCGGCAATGGGTCTCGCGGTGACGGCGTTGTCGTTGCCGTTGGTCTACTATTTCCAGCTCGCCCGGGGTATGACTCCGACTCGGTCGGCTCTGATGCTCGCTCCGATGGGCGTTCTGCTGGGGGTGCTTTCGCCGCTCGCCGGAGTGGTCATGCGGCGGGTCGCGGCGCGTCTGCTCGTGCCCGGCAGTTTCGTTGCCATGGCTGTGTCGCTGTTCTGGTATTCCGGGATATTGACCGCCGACGTCGATCTGGCGTGGCTTCTGTTGCCCAGCGCGTTGCTCGGAATCGCGAACGCGGGTATCTGGGGGCCGGTGACGGCGACCGCAACGGCGAACCTGCCACCGGACCGTGCCGGTGTGGGTGCGGGAATCTACAACACCATGCGCCAGATCGGCGCCGTTCTCGGTAGCGCCTGCATTGCGACTGTTCTGCAGAACCGGCTCACCGCGAACCTTCCGCCCGGCGTCGCGTCCGGCTCCGGCGGCCTACGAAGTCTCCCCGAGGCACTGCGGCCGGCCTTCTCTGCTGGGATGGGCCAGTCGCTCCTGTTCCCCGCGGGTGCGTGCCTCGTGGCGGCGGTGCTGGCGTGCTTCTTCCTGAGGCCGACCGGCGGCGCGGCCCACGACACGTCGGGCTCGTCCGGGCGGATTCCACAAACCGGGGTGAACCGCGGGTAGTCGGCAGCGCGGGCGGCGGCGGGACGTCAGCGCCGGTCGAGGATCTCGCGGAGCAGCACTTCGGCACCGGCGATGGACCGTTCGATCGACTGGTCGAAGAAGTCCCGTTCCTGGCGCTCGATCGATTCCCGGTTGAGCGGGCGTTCGCCGGCGATGCGGGCGGCGGCGGCGAGTCCTGGGTGGGCGTCGTCGTCGCGATAGGAGGCGAGGAACTGATTGTTCGTGGCACGTGCGTGTGGGAAGTCGTCACGTTCGTCCTCGGCGGCGACCAGCATGAACGCGATGTTGGCGAGGTAGCGATAGATGTCCAGGGCGTGATCACCGAACCCGGCGCGCAGCAGGGAGCCGATTCCGGCGTCCAGGGCCGGGGCGAAGGAGGTGACCACAGGTCCGAGGACCACGATCTGCCGGGCGGTGCCCCGGTGACGGCGCAGGATCGGTCGGGCGTCGTGCAGGATGCGGCGAAACCACTCCGGCCACGGTGTGTCCGCAGACGGAACCGGGATCTGCGCGACGACGTGTTCGACCACGCCGTGCACGACCGCGTCGCGATCACCGACGTGGTAACCGATGACGCGGGGCCACGCCTGCAATGCCGCGGCGAGCTGTCTGATCGTCCAGCCGTCGACGCCGTGGTCGCGGGTGAGCTCGACGGCCCGGTCGATGATCTGTGCCGGGGTGATCGGAGGAAGGCGCGAGGCCTGCCGAGACGGTTGTCGCGCCGGACCCGTACCCATCGCCGAATCGTATCCGAGCGGCTCGGGTCGCACGGTGCCCCCAAACTCAAAGTAAGGGTAGGCTCTTCTGTTAGATACTGTCTAACGAACGGGTTGCCCATGGACACACGCCGCAAGTACTGGCTGTTCGGCGGCCTGTACATCAGCCAGTACCTGGGGGTCGCGTTCTTCACCGTGGCTCTCACCGCGATCCTGCGTGAGCGCGGTGTGAGCCTCCAGCAGATCGCACTGATGCAGTCGATCGGGCTGGTGTGGATCTTTAAGTTCCTCTGGGCGCCGGTGCTCGATTGTGTCGGCGGGCGGCGCCACGGCCACTACCGTTCCTGGCTGCTGGTGCTGCAGCCGCTGATCGCCATCGCGCTGCTCGCCGCGCTGCCCCTCGACGTCGTCGACGATCTGGGAGTCCTGCTGGCGGTCGTAGCCGCAGTCGGACTCCTCTCGGCGACCCAGGACATCGCCACCGACGCACTGGCCGTGAAGACACTGACGCTGACGGAACGCGGGGTCGGCAACGGTGTCCAGATCGCCGGCGGCTACGTCGGCAACATCATCGGCGGCGGGCTCGTCCTGATCGTCTACGACCACTTCGGATGGCACTGGTCGATCATCGTGCTTGCCGCGGCGACAGCGATCCCGTTCGTCCAGATCATCCGCCTTCGCGAGCCCACCGCCGCATCGGCGCCGATCGCCCGTGCGGGCCCGGCCGCGGTCGTGACCCTGTTCAGGCAACCCGGAATGATGATCTGGGGATTCGTCGTCCTTCCCCTGAGCTGGGCCGGGATCACCGGCATCTACGCATTGATGACACCACTGCTGGTCGACGCCGGATGGAGTCTGAGCACCGTGGCCGTCGCGGTCAGCATCATCGGGGGCGCGTCCGGGATCGTCGGAGCATTCCTGTCCGGTGGCGCCGTGACCGCGTTCGGCAGGCGACGCACGCTGCTGACACTCATGGTCCTGCAGATCCCCGTCATCCTGACATTGCTGCCTCTGGCCCTCGGGATCTCGCCGGACTGGCTCGCCGTGACCACGATCGTCCTGCTGCAACTCGGGTACGCGGCGACCCTGACCCTCGTCTACACCGTGGCGATGGACTTCAGCCGTTCATGGGCGGCCGGAACCGACTTCACGGTGATGTCGAGCTTCGCCGCGCTGATCGGTCTGATCGCCGCCGCGGGCTTCGTCGCCGCCGCCGGAGTCGTCGGCTACCCGGTGATGATCGCCTGTGGAGCCCTCCTCGCCGCCGTGGGCGCGGGCGCTGTCGCGATCTGGTTCACCGAACGGCATCACCGTGTCGCGGACGTGGTCGAACCGGCTACCCCCGAGGGTGCGGAAGACATCCGATGACGGCGACGGAGGTGGGAACCCGGTGAGCGCATCGACTGCTGCGGTCGAGGGCGGTGAGGCCGCACCGGGCGCTGCTCCTCCCACCGTCCCGCAGGCTGGCGGTCAGTCGTCCCGAGACTCGGCCGGGTCGCTCCCGCGACGGTCCGCCGAGTCGGCCGGGCGGCCGGTCTCCTGGGACCGCACCTGCGGCTGGGCGGTCGGCTTCGGCGTCGCCGAGGCGGGCTGCTCGGGTGCCGGCTGCCGCTGCGCCGACGGCGCGGGGGTGCGTGGCGCGGGAGTGGTGCTCGCCGCGGCGGGGGGCTCCGGCTGCCCGGTCGGCTCCGGTCGCCCGGGCGGCTCCGGCGGATCCGGCTCGGCCGACGGCGTCGCGCGGGCCTCCTCGGGTTCCGGGGGCTCGGCCGGCGCCGACGACGTCGCCGAGGGCTTCGGTGTCTCGGTCGGCGCGTTCGGCTCCTGCTCCGAGGCGCGCTTGCCGATCGGGTCGTAGGGGTCGAACTCCGAGGTGGTGCCCTCGCTGCGGACGACGGTCGACATGAACTCCTGCCACACGTCGCCGGGCAGGTCGCTGCCGTTGATCGGGCGACCGGCCTTGTCCTGGATCGGGTCGTTGCGGTCGGTGCCGATCCACACCGTCGTCACCAGGTCCGGGGTGAACCCGGCGAACCAGGCGTCGTTGTTCTGCCCCTCGAAGCGGGACTGGACCGTCCCGGTCTTGCCGGCGGCCTCCTGTCCGGACGGCAGCTCCAGGTTGTCGTGCGAGACGACGCCGAGCATCGCCTCGGTGACGTTGCGCGCCACCTGCTCCGGGAAGCGCTGCTCACCCTCGCCGGGGTTGGCCTCGAACAGCACCCGCCCGTCGGAGTCGACGACCTTGGACACCAGGTGCGGGGCGTGCCAGACGCCGCCGTCGGCGATCGTGGCGTAGGCCGAGGCCAGCTGCAGCGGCGTGACCTCCTTGTTGCCCAGCGGCAGCCGGGCGTCCGGGTTCTCCAGCGGCGCCGTGATCCCGGCCAGGTGCGCGGCGTCGGCGACCTTCTGCGGCCCGACCTCCGCGGCGATCTTGTTGAACACGACGTTGTTGGAGATCGTCAGCGCCTGCTTGACGTCGCACTGCGGGCAGTTCGCGCCCTCGGCGTTGCGCAGCCCGGGCTGCTCGGCGCCGTCGTAGACGGTGCCCAGCCCGATCGGCGGATTCTGCAGCAGACCGGCCAGCACCGCGAACGGCTTGAACGTCGACCCCGGCTGCTTGTGCACCTGGGCGTAGTCCAGGCCGGCGCCGTTGTCGCCGCCGAAGTAGCCGACGACGTTGCCGTTGCGCGGGTCGATGGCGACCGCGCCGGAACGCAGCACCTCGGGCTGGTCCTTCATCTCGGTGTGCACGGCGTCGACGAGCTGCTGCTGGCGGCCCGGGTCGATCGTCGTCGTCACCTGCAGGCCGCCCTGGGAGAACGCCTGGTCGGAGATGCCCAGCGAGCCGAGCTCGGACTTCACGGCGTTGAGGACGTGGCCGCGCTCGTCGGTCAGCGACGACGAGCGCGAGGTGTTCTCCTGCGGCACCGTCTGCGGGAACCGGGCGGCGTCCCGCTCGGCCTTCGGCAGCCAGTTCTGCGCGACCATGCCGTCCATGACGAAGTTCCAGCGCTGCTCGGCCTTGGCCGGGTCGTTGGCCGGGTCCCACTTCGACGGCGACTGGATCACCCCGGCGAGCAGCGCACCCTCGGCGGGCGTCAGCTGCTGGGCCGGCTTGCCGAAGTAGGCGAGGCTTGCCGACTCGATGCCGTAGGCGCCACGGCCGAAGTAGATCGCGTTGAGGTAGTCGTTGAGGATCTCGTCCTTGGTCTTCTCCTGCGAGACCTTCAGCGAGACGATCAGTTCCTTGAACTTGCGCCAGTACGTCGGGTCGTTGCCGACCAGGGTGTTCTTGACGTACTGCTGGGTGATCGTCGAGCCGCCGCCGACACCGCCGGTGATCTGGCTGAACGCCGCGCGCACGATGCCGGTGAAGTCGAAGCCGGGGTTCGAGTAGAACGACCGGTCCTCCGCCGAGAGCACCGCCTCGCGCACGTGCGGCGGGATCTGGTCCATCGGGACCTTGATCCGGTTGCCCTGCTCGGGGACGAGGCGGGCGAGCTGGTCGCCGTTGGCGAAGGAGACCGTGGCGATCTGGTTGTTGACCGCGTCCTCCGGTGTCGGGACGGAGAACACCGCCCAGCCGATCGCGAAGAACAGGATGGGCAGCAGCACCAGTGCCGCGGCACCGCCGAGGACGGACTTGCCGATCAGCTTGCGCCGGTAGGTCTTCCGCTCCGCCGGGGACAGTGCGGCGCGCTCGTCGGCGTCGAGGATGCCGAGGCGGCGCCGGGCCTTGTCGACGCCCGGCCCGGCCAGCGCGGAGATCTTCGCGTAGCCGGGGATCCGCGCGAGGCGGCCGTGCGGCTGCCCGCCGGGCTCGTGGCCGTCCTCGACACGGGCGCCGACGGCCGTGGCCGCCGGGTCCTCCGGTGTCGCCGGGTCCTCCGGTGTCGCCGGGTTCTCCGGTGTCGCAGGGGCCGGTGCCTCGGGCGGGAGCGGCGGGCCGATCCGGGTGGGCGCGCCGCCGGGCGCCGCGTCGAAGTCCGGCTTGCGACGACGGCCACCGGTGCCTGCGGGCGCGGACACCGTCCGCGGGGCGGGCGCGGACGGCCGGTCGGTGGGGTGCTGGGTGAGCGAGGCCGCTCCGGCAGCTGCGGCTCCGGCGGCACCCACCGCACCGGCGACACGGGTGGCGCCCGTGCCGGGCGCGTGGCCGGGTGCGGTGCTGTTCGGTGCGGTGCCGTTCGAAGCGGCGCCGTTCGGGCCGGCCGGACGCGGCTGCCCGCCGGTCACACCGGAGCCGCGCAGGCCACCGTCCGGGCCGCCCGGAGCGCCGTTCCGCGGAACACCGGGGCCGGGGGCACCGTTCCGCGGAACGCCGGGCGCCGCACCGGGGGCGCCGTTCCGCGGAACTCGGCCGACGGGGGCGTCCGGGCGCGGACCCGCGGGAGCCGGAGCGCCCGGCGACGCGTGCCGCCCGGACGGAGCCTGCGGCCCGGCGGGACGCGCAGCGCCACCCGAGTGGTGGTTGCCGGACGCCTGCGGCGGCGGGACCGGCCCACGCGGGGGCTGCTGTGCTCCGGCCGGAGCAGGGCCGTTCGGAGCAGGGCTGTTCGGCCCGGCGTCGTTCGGCCGCGGAGCAGCCGTGCGATTCGGTGCCGAGCCGGTCGATGTGGCACCGGGGGAGCCGGGGCCGGTGAGACCGGCGCCGTTGGACCCGCCGTTGGACCGTGGGGCTGCCGGGGGCCCGGCGGGAGCGGCATCGGTGCCGGGCTCGCGCGGAACCGTGCCGCCGCGTACCCGCATACCGACCCGGCCGGTGCCCTGGGGGCCACCGTTCTGCGCGGCTGCTGCCTGCGGCGCACCGGCCGGCCGGTGACCCTGCGGTACAGCACCGTTCGCACCGCTCGGCCGGTCGACGTACCGCGCACCGCCGGTGGCGTCGTTCGCGGGCACGGGGCCGCCGGGAAGCGGGCCGGAGGGGTGGCCGTCGGGGGAACCGTGCCGGGGCGGGCGACCGGAGTCGTCGCCGGCGGCACCGTCGCGGCCGTGCCGCCCGGACGGGCGCTCCTCGGTGTCGACGCCGCCGTGGCCGGGGGAGTCGTACCCGGCGGGCTCGTACCGGTCAGCGCGGTACGAACCGGACTCGGTGGGTCCGCGACGGGACCGCGGCGTCGGGGGCGGGCCTGCGGTCAACCGCCTCTCCTCTCACGGTCCGGCCGTGTCCGGCCGGGGTTCCGGTGGGGTCCGGTCGCGGATCCCGGGGGTGGATCCACGACACCAACGAGTTACGTCCGTGTTGCGGTGTGCCCACCTGATCGACATCACTCGAATGTCCGCACGCGGGGGAGGCATGCGGCACAGCGTGACGGCGCGACAGGGGAGCAGCGGGGAGCGCACCTCGCCCGTCATCGTGCCTGCCGTGGCCTGCGGGGCGGGCGGGTGCCCCCGTCGCGTCGAGGAACGGGCGTCCGGCTGCGACGACGCGCCGTCGGCCCAGCGCCCGGCGGCCGACCGGCGGATCCGCCCGGCACGCCGAACGGGCGTACCGCGCCGAACGGGGGTCTCTAGGCGCCGAGCAGCGGCGCCATCCGGTCGCGGAGCTCCTCGGCCGCGGACAGCGGGCGCACCATGACGGTCAGTTCGCGGACCTGCCCGCCGGACTCCCGGATCAGGTCGATGCCCTGGGTCTCGCGGTCGCCGACGTGCGCGGCGAACTCGAGCACGTGCCCGTCCGGGCCGTCGTACTCGGCGACGTAGCGGAACCCGGAGAACACCGAGAACACCGCGTGCAGGATCGCGCGCAGCGGCTCCTTCCCCTGGTACGGGCGGTGGACGACGGGGGAGCGGAACTCGACGTCGTCGGCACAGGTCTCGACGGCGGCGTCGATGTCCCCGGCCTCGACGGCGGCCCGGAACCGGGCGGCGGCACTGCGGTCGGTCGCGCTGTCGGTCACGTGGGTGATCATGCCCGCCGCGGCGGCCGTGGTGGAACGGCCGGTGGGCACGGCGCCCGAAAGCCGTTCGTGCACCCCGACTAGCATCGTGGGGAGCTCCGTATCGCCCGGGAGCGTGCGCGCACGTGCGAGGTTCCGGGTCCGGGGCGCATCCGTCACAGCAGAGACAGCGTCACAGCAGAGACAGCCCTGGAGGCCGCACCGTGTCCGCACCGCCCGCCCCGCCCGCGTCCGCCCCGATCCGGGTGCCGGCCGGGACGACCGCCGGCGCGCGCGTCCGGGAGGGCGGCCTGCCGACGAGCGGGCCCGAGGCGATCGTCGTCGTCGAGGACGCCGACGGCCGGCTGCGCGACCTCTCCTGGACCCCGGACGCCGACGCCGAGGTCGTCCCCGTCCCGGCCAACACCGAGAAGGGGCGCAGCGTCATCCGCCACTCGGCGGCCCACGTGCTCGCCCAGGCGGTCCAGCAGCTGTTCCCGAAGGCGAAGCTGGGCATCGGCCCGCCGGTCGCCGACGGCTTCTACTACGACTTCGACGTCGACACCCCCTTCACGCCCGAGGATCTGAAGAAGATCGAGTCGGCGATGAAGAAGATCATCAAGTCCGGGCAGAAGTTCGCCCGCCGCGACTACGCGAGCACCGACGAGGCCCGCTCCGAGCTGGCGGAGGAGCCGTACAAGCTGGAGCTGGTCGACCTCAAGAGCAGCGCAGGCGACGCCGGCGTCGACGACGCCGAGGTCATGGAGGTCGACGCCTCCGGCGACCTGACCGCCTACGACAACGTGCACGCCCACACCGGCGCGACCGTCTGGTCGGACCTGTGCCGCGGCCCGCACCTGCCGACCACCAAGCACATCCCGGCGTTCACCCTCACCCGCTCCGCGGCCGCGTACTGGCGCGGTGACCAGGACAACGCCCAGCTGCAGCGGATCTACGGCACCGCCTGGGAGTCCCAGGAGGCCCAGGACGAGTACCTGGAGCGCCTCGCCGAGGCCGAGCGCCGCGACCACCGTCGCCTCGGTGCGGAGCTGGACCTGTTCAGCTTCCCCGACGACATCGGCTCCGGCCTGCCGGTCTTCCACCCCAAGGGCGGCATCGTCCGCAAGGAGCTCGAGGACCTCTCCCGCGAGCGGCACACCGAGGCGGGCTACGAGTTCGTCTACACCCCGCACGCCACCAAGGGACAGCTGTTCGAGAAGTCCGGGCACCTGGACTGGTACGCCGACGGCATGTACCCGCCCATGCAGCTCGACGCGGAGTACACCGCCGACGGCGAGCTCAAGCGCCCGGCGGTCGACTACTACCTCAAGCCGATGAACTGCCCGATGCACAACCTGATCTTCGCGGGGCGCGGGCGGTCCTACCGGGAGCTGCCGCTGCGGCTGTTCGAGTTCGGCACCGTCTACCGCTACGAGAAGTCCGGCGTCGTGCACGGCCTGACCCGCGCCCGCGGCTTCACCCAGGACGACGCGCACATCTACTGCACCCGCGAGCAGATGCCCGGCGAGATCCGGTCGCTGCTGCAGTTCGTGCTGGACCTGCTGCGCGACTACGGCCTCGACGACTTCTACCTGGAGCTCTCCACCCGTAACCCCGAGAAGTCGATCGGCTCCGACGAGTCGTGGGCCGAGGCCACCGAGGCGCTGCGCGAGGCCGCGCAGAGCTTCGGCCTGGAGCTCTACGACGACCCGGGCGGCGCCGCGTTCTACGCGCCGAAGATCTCGGTGCAGGCCCGCGACGCGATCGGCCGCTACTGGCAGATGTCGACCATCCAGGTCGACCTGATGCTCCCGGACCGCTTCGAGCTGGAGTACACCGCGCCGGACGGCTCCCGGCAGCGTCCGGTGATGATCCACCGCGCGCTGTTCGGGTCGATCGAGCGGTTCTTCGGCGTCCTCACCGAGCACTACGCCGGCGCGTTCCCGGCCTGGCTGGCCCCGGTGCAGGTCGTCGGCATCCCGGTCACCGAGACCCAGGACGACTACGTCCGCGAGATCGCCGCCCGGCTGCGCAAGCAGGGGATCCGGATCGACGTCGACTCCGGCGACGACCGGATGCAGAAGAAGATCCGCACCCACACGCTGCAGAAGGTGCCGTTCCTGCTGCTCGCCGGAGCCCGCGACGTCGAGGCAGGCGCGGTCAGCTTCCGGTTCCGGGACGGCTCGCAGCGCAACGGGATCGGCGTCGACGAGGCCGTCACCGCGATCGTCGACTGGGTCCGGTCGCGCACCAACGTCTCGCCGGACGCCGAGACCTTCCTGCCCGCCTGATCCTGCGCCCGGGGCCGGCCACTCCGGCCCCGGGGTCCGCTCCGGGGCGGGCAGTGCCGCGGGGTGGGCGGGGTCGCGGCCCCGCCCGACTAGGATCGGACCGGTGGGGCAGCAGGAGCCGGAGTGGGTGCCGCAGGAGGGCGTCGGGACCCCGGACGGGTTCGCCCGGCTGTGGACGCCGCACCGGCTCGCCTACATCAAGACGGCCGCCGACTCCGGCTGCCCGTTCTGCCGGATCGGCGCCGACCCCTCCCAGGACGAGGACAACCTCGTCGTCGCCCGGGGTGACACGGTGTTCGCGCTGCTCAACCTGCATCCGTACAACCCGGGGCACCTGATGGTGCTGCCCTACCGGCACGTCGCGGAGCTGGAGGACCTCACCGACGCCGAGGCCGCCGAGCTGATGACGTTCACCCGGCAGGCCGTGGTGACGATGAAGAAGGTCGCGGCGCCGCACGCGTTCAACGTGGGGCTGAACCTGGGCACCGTCGCCGGCGGGTCGCTGGCCGACCACCTGCACCAGCACGTCGTGCCGCGGTGGGGCGGCGATGCGAACTTCATCGCGGTCGTCGGGCAGACGAAGGTCATCCCGCAGCTGCTGGCCGAGACCCGGCGCCAGCTGGCCGAGGCGTGGGTACCGCCGGTCTGAGCCACGGGTCCCCGGTGTCCGGAGCGAGGTCCGGGCCGTGCGACTCCAGGGTGTAGAGCCGCAGCCGCAGGTCGCGTCCTACTACGACGCGGTCGGGGAGCGCTTCGCCTGCCTGGCCCGCCGCTGGGCCGAGGCGGGCCTGGTCGCACCGGCCACGAGCCCGGACGCGGTGGCCCGCGCGTTCACCACGCTGATGCCCGGGATGATCGTCATGCAGAACCTCGTGCGCGGGACCGACGCCGGCGATCTGTACGCCGGCCTCGCCGCACTGGCCACGGGCCCGCACTCGTCGGCGCCCTGATCCGGCGCCGGACTAGGGTGATCGGACGTCACCTCGTCCTGCTGCGGGAGCGCCGCCCACGATGCTCAACCTGTTCGCCCGCGGAGCCGTGAACCGGCTCACCGACCCCGTCGGGCGGGGGCTGGTCACACGCGGTGTCGACCCGGACACGGTCACGGTCGTGGGCACGGTCGCGGCGATCGCCTCGGCGGTGGGCCTGCTGCCGACGGGCCGGCTGATCGTCGGATCGGTGCTGGTCACGCTGTTCGTGCTCACGGATCTGATCGACGGGGCGATGGCCCGCGCCCGCGGCTACTCGACGCCGTTCGGTGCCGTGCTCGACTCCACCTGCGACCGGATGGTCGACGGCGCCGTCCTCGGTGCCCTGGCCTGGTGGACCCTGACCGGGGGGAACGAGCCCCTCGCCGGCGCCGCGGCGCTGGTGTCCCTGGTCGGCGGCCTGATCGTGTCCTACGTCAAGGCGCGCGCCGAGAGCGTCGGCCTGACCGCCGAGGGCGGCCTGGTCGAACGCGCCGAGCGCCTGATCTTCGCGCTGCTCGGCGCGTTCCTCGCCGGTGTCGGGGTGCCGTGGGCGCTGACCGTCGCGCTGGTCGCGCTGGCCGTCGGCACCGTGGTCACCCTGGCCCAGCGGATCTGGTCGGTCCGCACGAGCGCGCGCCGGGCGGAGCGCGGTGGCTGAGCGGCCGGGCGCGCCGCCGGGGGAGCGGCTGCGGGACCGGCTCGCCGCCGCCGGGTACACGGCCGGGTGGGCGTGGCTGTCCCGGCTGCCCGACGCGCTGGTCGCCCGCGCGTTCGACGCAGGCGCCGATCTCGCCGTCCGCCGCGACGGTGCCGGGGTCCGGCGGTTGCGTGCCAACCTCGCCCGGCTCCGGCCGGACGTGCCCCCCGCCGAGCTCGACGACCTCGTCCGCCGCGGGATGCGCAGCTACGCCCGCTACTGGCGCGAGGCGTTCACCCTGCCCGCGCTCGACCCGGCCGCGGTGCACGCCGCGATGGCCCCGCACGTGCACGGCATCGAGGAGTCCCTGGCGTCGGTGCAGGCCGGCCGCGGCGTGCTGTACGCGCTGCCGCACGCCGGGAACTGGGACGTCGCCGGCGTCTATCTGGTGCGGGAGCTGGCCCGGCGCGGCCTCGACCCGGCCATGACGACCGTCGTGCAGCGGCTGCGCCCGGAGTCGCTGTTCCGGCGCTTCGCGGCCTACCGGCGCACGCTCGGGTTCGAGATCGTCCCCGCCGACGACGCCCGCGCCGCGCACCGCGCGCTCACCGCCCGGCTGCGCTCCGGCGGGGTCGTCTGCCTGGTCGCCGACCGCGACCTCTCCGGTACCGGGCCCGAGGTGGAGTTCCTCGGCGGCCCGGCGCGGCTCCCGTCCGGACCGGTGCGCCTCGCCGCGCTCACCGGTGCCGCGCTGCACCCGGTGTGCCCGTTCTTCACCGGCGACGCCTGGGGCGTCGAGGTCGCTCCGGAGATCGCGGTCGGGACGGAGCCGTCCCGGGCCGGGGTGGCCGAGGCGGTGCAGGAGCTCGCCGACGCGTTCGGCGTCCTGCTCGCCCGGCGCCCGCAGGACTGGCACATGCTCCAGCCGATCGGCGGGACCCGGTGAGCACGCCGCTGCGGGTGGGCATGGTCTGCCCGTACTCGCTCGACGTGCCCGGCGGCGTGCAGCGCCATGTCCTCGACCTGGCGCGCGCGCTGCGCGCTCGCGGCGCCGTCGTGCACGTCCTCGCCCCCGCCACCGGGCCGACCGCGACGACCGACTCGGTGACCTCGACCGGACGCGCGCTCGGCGTGCCCTACAACGGATCCGTCGCCCGCGTGACGTTCGGGCCGGTCACATGGCGCCGGGTGCGACGCTGGCTGGCCACGCACGAGTTCGACGTCCTGCACCTGCACGAGCCGACGACGGCCAGCGTCTCGGCGCTGGCCCTGCTCGCCGCCCGCGGCCCGGTCGTCGCCACCTTCCACACCGCCACCCCGCGCTCGCGGGCGCTCGTCGCGTTCGGCGGGGTCCTGCGGCCGCTGATGGAGAAGGTCACCGCCCGGATCGCGGTCTCCGACACCGCCCGCCGCGTGCAGGTCGAGCACCTCGGCGGGGACGCCACCGAGATCCCCAACGGCGTCGATGTGCCCGCGTTCGCCGATGGGCCCCGCCTGCACCGGCCCGGACGCACCGTCGGGTTCGTCGGGCGGTTCGACGAGCCCCGCAAGGGCGCCGCCGTCCTGCTCGACGCGCTGCGCCGCCTGCCGCCGGACGTGCGGCTGCTCGTCGTCGGGCCCGGCGACGCCCGTGCGCTGCTCCGGGCCGCCGGACCCGACCTGGCCCCCCGGGTCGATGTGCTCGGCGCCGTCGACGAGCCGACCAAGGCCGCTGCGCTGCGCTCGGCCGACGTGTTCTGCGCCCCGCACCGCGGCGGCGAGAGCTTCGGCATGGTGCTCACCGAGGCGATGGCGGCCGGCACCCCGGTGGTGGCCAGCGACATCGAGTCCTTCCGCGCGGTGCTCGGCGACCCTCCGGCCGGGGTGCTGGTCCCGCCGGGCGACCCGGGTGCGCTCGCCGCCGCCCTCGGCCGGGTGCTCGGCGACGACCGCGAACGTGCCGCGCTGCGCACCGCCGGCCGGGCCCGCGCCGCCTGCTTCGACTGGCCGGTCGTCGCCGACGCCGTGCTGCAGGTCTACCGGGCCGCGACCGCCGCCGACCCCCGCACGGTCCGCTCCGCACCCGTCGCCGGGGGAGCGCGGTGAGCGTGCTCGCGGCCGTGACCGGCGTTCTGGTCCTGCTGGTCGTGGCCGTGCTCACCGTGTGGTGCCTCTCACGGGCCCGGCGGCTGGACCGGCTGCACGTCCGGCTCGACGCCGCCCGCGCGGGGCTCGCCGGGGCGCTGGCCCGCCGCGCCGAGGTCGCCCTGCGGATCGCCGACAGCGCCGACAGCGCCGACAGCGCCGGCAGCACCGGCTGCGCGGCCTGCACCTCCGACGGGACCGCGCCCGGGGCGGCCGACGGCGGCCCCGGCGACGGGGCGGCGGAGCGCCTGCGCCGTGCCGCGCGGAACGCCCTGGCGCAGCCGGCACCCACCCCCGACGGCCGCGACCCGGCAGGCGCCCGGGAACGCCGCGAGGCCGCGGAAAACGCCCTGACCAGGGCCGTGACCAGGGCACTGTCGACGATCGACCCGGATCGGGTGCCGCCGGCGCAGGCCGTCGAGCTCGCCGACGCCGCCCAGCTCGTCGTCCTGGCACGGCGGGTGCACAACGACGCCGTTCGCGACACCCTCGTGCTCCGGTCCCGGCGGCTGGTGCGGATCCTGCGACTGCACGGCACGGCACCGTCGCCGGCGTACTTCGAGATCGCCGACCCGGTGCCCGCGCCGGACCCCGCACCGGACCTCGAGCCGGAACCCGCCCCGGAACCCGCGCAGCCGCCGCCGGGGACCGACGTACACTCGGGGGGTCACACGCACGCCATCCGAGGAGCGCAGATCTCTCGTGTCCGCACCCGTTAACACCCCGGAGACCGCCGGTCCGCAGCACGGCACCGCGCAGGTCAAGCGCGGCATGGCCGAGATGCTCAAGGGCGGCGTCATCATGGACGTCGTCACCCCGGAGCAGGCGAAGATCGCCGAGGACGCCGGCGCCGTCGCCGTCATGGCCCTCGAGCGCGTGCCCGCCGACATCCGCGCGAACGGCGGCGTCGCCCGCATGTCCGACCCGGACATGATCAGCGGCATCATCGACTCCGTCTCGATCCCGGTCATGGCCAAGGCCCGCATCGGCCACTTCGTCGAGGCCCAGGTCATCCAGTCCCTCGGCGTCGACTACATCGACGAGTCCGAGGTCCTCACCCCGGCCGACGAGGCCAACCACATCGACAAGTGGAACTTCACCGCGCCGTTCGTCTGCGGCGCCACCAACCTCGGTGAGGCCCTGCGCCGCATCTCCGAGGGGGCGGCCATGATCCGTTCGAAGGGCGAGGCCGGCACCGGCAACGTCGTCGAGGCCACCCGGCACATGCGCCAGATCAGGGCCGAGATCGGCGCGCTGGCCGCGCTCGACTCCGCCGAGCTCTACGGCGCGGCCAAGGAGCTGCGGGCCCCGGTCGAGCTGGTCGCCGAGGTCGCGCGCACCGGCAAGCTGCCGGTCGTGCTGTTCACCGCGGGTGGCATCGCCACCCCGGCGGACGCCGCGATGATGATGCAGCTCGGCGCCGAGGGCGTGTTCGTCGGCTCGGGCATCTTCAAGTCCGGCGACCCGGCGCAGCGCGCGTCGGCGATCGTGAAGGCCACCACCTTCCACGACGACCCCGACATGATCGCCAAGGTCTCCCGCGGACTGGGTGAGGCCATGGTCGGCATCAACGTCGACCAGCTCCCCGACGACGAGCGGTACGCCACCCGCGGCTGGTGAGCCACCCCGCTCGCTGAGCGAGCACCTCTCGACCGACGCCCCGTCCGGCACCCGCCGGGCGGGGCGTTCGTCGTGTCCGGACCCGTGTCCCGGTCCGGTGACGCCGCGCGTACCTCGTTGCGTGCGCACGGATGCGTGACGCGAGTGGTCACCCGACCGCGGGTCGGTGACCGCCCGGGCACGCTGCGCGTTCATCGATCGGAGGGGTTGCCTACTCGATGTGGTGACAGCGGTGCACATGGTGACTGTGCGCCGTTTAGCGTCGCCTGTGGCTCACGAGACCGGAGGGGCGGAGGAGCTTCATGGGACGCTCAGTGAGGGTCGCCGCGATCACCGCAGCGATGTTGATCAGCTTCCCGGCTGCGGCGTTCGCCGCACCGGGGGCACAGGTACCGACTCCCGCGGCCGCCGCGGACTGCCCGGCAGGCGGTCCGGGTACGACCGGGGGATCCGGAACGGGTGAGAAGCCCACCGGGGGTGACGGAAGTACGGGTGACACCGGGACCGGCAAGGGCGGTTCGGGTGACGGTGCGACAGGCTCGGGTGCGAAGGCCGGGTCCTCCTCGCAGAGCGGCTCGTCGTCGGGCACGTCGAGTGGGACGGGCGCGAAGAAGGGCTCGTCGTCGACGGCGGCCTCGCCGAAGAACGGCGCGGCTTCGCCGAAGAACGGCACGGCTTCGCCGAAGAAGAGCTCGGAGGGCGAGGCCGACGCCACGGCGGCGCGCTCGCGGGACTCACCGGCATCATCGGGGGCGGTGTCGTCGGCGTCATCCACGTCGTCGGTGTCGTCTGCGTCGTCGGGCGGGAGGTCGGCCGGGCGCGACGCGGCCGACCCCACCATCCCGGCGCTGTCCGAGCGCACCGGTTCGGGGAAGACCGGTACGCAGCAGGGCAGTGGCACGTCGCCGCAGGTGGGGAAGCCTGCGGGGCCGGGCGCCGGGAAGACGACGCCGTCGGGCACGAAGCCGGGCGCGACGACACCGTCGAAGAGCACGCCGGCGGGCACCACGCCCTCGGGCACCAAGCCGGCGGAGACCAAGCCGGCGGAGACCAAGCCGGGTGCGACGACACCAGCGGGGGCCGCACCGGCCACCCCGCCGGCCGCTGGGAACGGTGGTGACGCCGGCTCGGGGAAGGCCGGCGACACCCCGTCCGGCGCCCCGGCGCAGACCCCGGCCGGCTGCTCGGCCGCAGCCGCACCGGCGACTCCGGCGACTCCGGCGACTCCGGCGACACCGGCTGCACCGGCGACTCCGGCGGCACCGGCCGGTCCGGCGAAGCCGAGCGAACCGGCGAAGCCGGCCACACCGGCGAAACCGGCCACGCCGAACAAGCCGGCGCAGCCGAAGCGGCCCGACTCCTACCCGGGCGCCGGGTCGTCGGCCGCGGTGATGCACAACTGGGGCGCCCCCAACAAGGTCGACGACTTCGACAGTGGCGACCTGTCGGGCTGGAACATGTACGACGGCCCCGGGCACGCCGGAAAGGGCCGCCGCTCACCGGACGCCGCGTCGGTGAAGGACGGCATCCTCACCATCAACGGCGACGAGAACGGTAAGACCGCAGGCATGGCGTGGGTCGACGGCAGCCAGAAGTACGGCCGCTGGGAGGGACGCGTCCGTGCCCCGAAGTCGGACCCGACGTACAACGCGCTGCTGCTGCTGTGGCCGACCGCGGAGAACTTCCCGGTCGGCGGCGAGATCGACTTCATGGAGATGACCGACTCGACCCGTCAGCGGACGAACATGTTCCTGCACTACGGCGAGGACAACAGCCAGGAGCACGGCGAGGTCGCCGTCGACGCGACCCAGTGGCACAACTGGGCCGTCGAGTGGACGCCCGACCACGTCACCGCCTTCGTCGACGGAAAGCGCTGGTGGACCACCAGCAAGAAGGACATCTTCCCGCCGGGGCCGATGCACCTGTGCATCCAGCTCGACTGGTTCCCGAAGGGCGGCGGCGACGTGAAGCCGTCGGAGATGCAGGTCGACTGGGTGCGCCAGTACCCGCTGCCGGAGTCCGAGAAGGGCGACGCCGACGACAACGGCGGCAGCGGGGACAGCAAGAGCGGCGACAGCAAGAACGACGACAAGAGCAGTGACAGCAAGAGCGGGGACAGCACGAGCGGCGACAAGAAGAAGGGCGGCAGCGAGGGTCTCCTGGACGACGTCCTCGAGCTGCCGAAGCGGCTCACCGAGGGCGGGCCGGACCCGTCCGGTGACTCCGCGACGCGGGGTCCGAGCGGCCCCTGATCAGCGGTACTCCATGATCAGGACCGCGGAGGCGCCGGGGGTCAGTGCCTGGTAGCCGTGCGGCCGGTCGGCGGGGAAGGTGACGTAGTCACCGGGGTCGAGCTCGACCTCCTCGCCGTCCGGCCCGGCACTCCACCGGCCGTTCGACACCACCAGGTGCTCGATCGTGCCGGGGATGTGCGCCTCGGAGCTGCGGCGCTCGCCGGGCTCCGAGGTGATCACGTGCAGGTCCCGCCGGGCGCCGGGCGGGCAGGTCGAGAGCAGTGCCCCGGTGAACGGCGAGTTCTCCGACCGGATCGCCGGCTGCTCGGCCGCCCGCACCACCCGGGTCGACGACGTCGCCGGCTCCACCAGCGCGCTGAACGGCACCCCGGCGACCACCGCGATCGCCCACAGCGTCTCCACGCTGGGGTTCCCGGTCCCCGCCTCCAGCGCCGACAGTGTCGACTTGGCGATCCCGGCCCGGCGGGCGAGCTCGGCCGAGGAGATCCCCAGGCGGTCACGTTCCCGGCGGATGGACGCAGCGATGGTCGCGAGTGGGGACGCCGGTGCGCCCGCCTCGGCTGGCGTTCGGTTCATCGGTCCTCTCGTTCGGCTTGACGAACGGTACTCTCGTCGTTCACCGTACCGGTCATGAGTTCGGTACAGCGAACAGGCGCGCGGCCGGGACGGCTACGCCGGTATCCCGAGACCGTCCCCGACCTGCGCGACGCGGCGACGATCTCGGTCGCCGTCGGGCTCGTCGGAGTGTCGTTCGGTGCGCTGGCCCCGGCCGCCGGGCTGTCCCCGGCGATGACGGTCGCGATGTCCCTGCTGGTCTTCGCCGGCGGCGCACAGCTGCTGGTCACCGGCGTGCTGGCCGCGGGTGGCGGGATCTGGGCCGCGGTCGTCGCCGGGCTGGTGCTGAACCTGCGGCATCTGCCGTTCGGGCTGGCGCTGGCCCGCCACGTCGGCGGCGGCCGGCTCCGCTTCCCGGCCGCGCACGTCGTCACCGACGAGTCGACCGCGTTCGTCCTGGCCCGCACCGACGGGTCGCCGGGCCGGGCCCGGCGCGCGTTCTGGCTGCTCGGCGCGCTGAAGTTCACGCTCTGGCAGGTCGGGACGGTCGCCGGGCTGCTGCTGGGGGCGATGGTGCCCGACCCGTCGGCGCTCGGGCTGGACGCGGCGTTCCCCGCCGCGCTGCTGGCGATGCTCGCCCCGATGCTGCACCGTCCGGACGCGCAGCGGGTCGGCGGTGCAGCCGCGGCCCTGTCCCTGGTGTGCTCGCCGCTGCTGCCCGCCGGGCTGCCCGTGCTGGCCGGGATGCTCGGCGTCGGCGCGGCCGGGCGGCTGCACCCCGCCCCGGCCTCGGACGCCGTCCCGGCCCCGGCAACATCCGGCGCGGCGACCCCGGAGCGCACCCACGACCCGCACGGCACCTCCGGGGAGCCGGCATGACGATCACCGCACTGGCCGTCCTCGCCGTCGGCACCTACCTGATGCGCCTGGGCCCGCTGCTGCTGCACGAGCGGATGGCGTTCTCCGACCGCACCGTGCGGATCGTCGAGCTCGGTGCCGTGGCATTGCTCGTCGCGCTCGTCGCCACCGGCACCTGGTTCGAGGGCCCGGAGTTCGCCGGGTGGGCCCGCCCCGCCGGGGTCGCCGTCGCCGGTGTCGCGGTGTGGCGGAGAGTGCCGTTCGTGCTGGTCGTCGTCCTGGCCGCGGGCACCACCGCACTGCTGCGCCTGGCCGGAGTGCCCTGACTCGGGCACGGCTCCGCCCGTGGGACCCGGGCACGGCTCCGACCGTGGGCGTGCCCCGGGCGTGTCGCCCACCGCGCGCCGGACGGGCCGGACCGCGAGGATCGGGGCATGCACGTCCTCGTCACCGGCGCGACCGGCTACATCGGCTCGCGTCTCGTCCCGCGCCTGCTCGCCGCCGGGCACGACGTCCGCGTCCTCGCCCGCACCCCCGCCAAGCTGGACGTGCACCCCTGGGCCGCCGACGTCGACGTCGTGGAGGGCGACGTCCGCGACCCCGCCGCCGTCGCCGAGGCCGTCGACGGGATCGACGCGATCGCCTACCTCGTGCACGCCATGGACGGCCCCGGCTACGCCCGGCGCGACCGCGAGGCCGCGCACGTCGTCGCCGACGCCGCCGCCGACGCGGGCGTCGCGCGCATCGTCTACCTGGGCGGGCTGCAGCCCGACGAGGCCGACGCCGCCGGCCGGCGCCGGGTCTCCGGGCACCTGCGCTCCCGCGGTGAGGTCGGCGAGATCCTGCTCGACGGCCCCGTCCCGGCCGCGGTGCTGCGCGCCGGCATCGTCGTCGGCACCGGCTCGGCCAGCTTCGAGATGATCCGCCACCTCGCCGAGGTCTCGATGGGTGGCCCGCTGGTGCTGCCGATGCCGGACCGGGTGTGGAACCGGATCCAGCCGATCGCCGTCGGCGACGTGCTGCACGCGATCGCCGGCTGCCTGGAGCTGCCGCCCGAGGTGAACCGGGCCTTCGATGTCGGCAGCCCCGACGTCTGCACCTACCGCACCCTGATGACCGGCTACGCGGCCGAGGCCGGGCTGCTGCGCCCGCTGCCGCTGCCCGTCCCGATCGCCGCGCCCCGGCTGACCGGACGGCTCGTCGCCGCCCTCACCCCGGTACCCCGTGGTCTCGCCGAGCCGCTGGTCGAGTCGATGCGCCACGAGCTCGTCTGCGACCCCGCCGACATCGCCGACCTCGACGCGCTGATCGGCGAGCCGCCGGGTGGCCACACCCCGTACCGCACGGCGGTCCGCCGCGCCCTCGACGACGACGGCGACGCCGCCGGATCCCCGTCCGACCCACCCGGCTCCGGCCCGGTCCGCTGGTCGGCCACCGACACCTACGACGTCGACGCCCCAGCGCACGCGGTCTGGCAGGTCGTCGAGACCCTCGGCGGGGAGCACGGCTGGTACACCGTCCCCGGGCTCGGGACGGTGGGCAGCGTGCTCGACGTCCTCGCCGGCGGCTCCGGCGACGACCCGCCCGCCGCCCCCGGCCGCGCGCTGCAGGTGGGGGAGCGGCTCGACCGCTGGCGCGTCGAGCAGGTCGACCCCGGGCGGCGGCTGCTGCTGCGCACCGCCGCCGGGCTGCCCGGCACCGCCGAGCTGGAGATCACCGTCGAGCCGACCGGCCGGTTGACCAGCCGTTACACCCAGGTGCTGCGGTTCGGTCCACGCGGCGTCGCCGGCCGCGCCGCGTGGCTCGCGACCTACCCGACCCAGCGGTTCGTGTGCGCGGTGATGGCGAAGACGCTGACCGGCGTCGCCACCACCCGGCACCGGCAGGGCCTGCGCCGCGCGCACGCCTGAACGGGGCACATCCGCACCGCGCTCACCGGGCCAGGTTCTCGCCGCTCTCCGGGTCGAACAGGTGGATCCGGCGGGTGTCGAGCCAGAACGTCGTCCGGTTGCCCTCGGCGACCCGCGACGCCGCGTCCACCGACACCACGGCCTGGGTGCGCAGCTGGTCGGAGTCCAGCTCCCGGGACAGGTCACGCAGCTTCGCGGTCACCTCCTCGGGCGCGGTGTAGGGCAGGTAGGCGTACTGGCTGTCGCCGAGCCACTCGACGACGTCGACGTCGGCCTCGAACGTGGTCCCGCGCGGCGCGATCGCCTCGTCGACCAGCTCGGCGTCCTCGAAGTGCTCCGGGCGGACCCCGACCAGCACCAGGTCGTGACCGCGCACGGCCTCGGCGCGGGCGTCGTCGAGCCCGATCGTGCCCAGCGGGGTCTCCAGCGAGGCGCCGTTGACGGTCGCGGGCAGGAAGTTCATCGGCGGCGACCCGATGAAACCGGCGACGAACAGGTTCGCCGGGTGCTCGTAGAGGTCCCGCGGCGAGGCGACCTGCTGGACGATCCCCTTGCGCAGCACGCAGACCCGGTCCCCGAGGGTCATCGCCTCTGTCTGGTCGTGGGTGACGTAGACCGTGGTGATCCCGAGGCGTTTCTGCAGCCGGGAGATCTCGGTGCGCATCTGCCCGCGCAGCTTCGCGTCCAGGTTGGACAGCGGCTCGTCGAACAGGAACGCGTCGGCGTCACGCACGATCGCGCGGCCCATCGCGACGCGCTGCCGCTGCCCGCCGGAGAGGTTCGCGGGTTTGCGCTGCAGGTGCTCGTGCAGCTCCAGCACGGTCGCGGCGTCGTCGACCTTCTTGCGTACCTCCTCCTCGGAGGCCTTCGCCAGCCGCAGCGGGAACGCGATGTTCTCGTAGACGGTCAGGTGCGGGTAGAGGGCGTAGTTCTGGAACACCATCGACAGGTTCCGCTCGCGCGGCGCCTTGTCGTTCACCCGGTTCCCGCCGATGACCATGTCACCGGAGGTGATGTCCTCCAGCCCGACGATCATCCGCAGCAGCGTGGACTTCCCGCAGCCCGACGGGCCGACGAGGATCATGAACTCGCCGTCGGCGATGTCCACGCTGACGTCGTTCACGGCCGGGTAGCCGTCGCCGTACTTCTTGACGATGTTGCGCATCTCGATCGACGCCATGGCGGATCGGGGTCCTTTCCTGGTGCGGGAGAAGCGGGTCAGCCCTTGACGGCGCCGTTGGTCAGGCCGGCGACGATCCGCCGCTGGAAGATCAGGACGAGCACGACGACCGGGATCGTGACGATCACCGCGGCGGCGGCGATCGGGCCGTTCGGCGACTCGAACTGCGACGCCCCGGAGAACAGCCCGAGCGCGGCGGGGACCGGGCGGGCTGCGCCGGTGGAGGTCAGCGAGATGCCGTAGGCGAAGTCGTTCCAGGCGATGAAGAACGCCAGGATCGCCGTCGTCGCCACGCCCGGGGTGGCCAGCGGGACGATCACCTTGCGGAACGCCTGCCAGGTCGTCGCCCCGTCGACCTGTGCGGCCTGCTCCATCTCCCACGGGATCTCGCGGAAGAACGCCGACAGCGTCCAGATCGACAGCGGCAGGGTCAGCGACAGGTACGGGATGATCAGGCCCGGCCAGGTGTCGTAGAGCCCGATCAGGCGCCACAGGTTGAACAGCGGCGTCACGATCGAGATCACCGGGAAGATCGCCACGGCCAGCGCGGTGGACAGGATCAGCTTCTTGCCGCGGAACTCCAGCCGGGCGATCGCGTAGGCGGCGAACATCGCCAGCACGCAGGCGATCGCCGTCGCCAGCAGGCAGATCCCGAAGGAGTTCCGCAGCGCGGGCAGGAACAGCTCCGCGGCGTCGCCGACCAGGATCTGGGAGTAGTTGTCCCAGGAGATCTCGGTGGGCAGGAACTTCTTGTTCGCGATGTCCGAGGCCGACTTCAGCGACAGCGACACGATCCAGCCGACCGGGAACAGCCCGTAGACGACGATGGCGATCCCGGCGATCACCCAGAGCACCTTCTCGCGGGTGGACACCTACTTCTCCCCTCGTGCCTGGGACAGGTCGACCTTGAACCCCTTGATGAACAGCACGCAGATCAGCACCACCGACAGGAACAGCAGCACCGACACCGCCGACCCGAGCCCGATCTCCACCCGCGAGATCGTCTGCCGGTAGGCCAGGAACGACACCGTCTCGGTGCCGTTCGAGCCGCCGGTCATGACGAACACCGAGTCGAACACCCGGAAGGCGTCGAGCGTGCGGAACAGCAGCGCGACCATCACCGCCGCCTTCATGTTCGGCAGCGTCACCCGCCACATCCGCTGCCACCACGACGCACCGTCGACCCGGGCGGCCTCCTGCAGCACGTCGGGCACCTGGGCGAGCCCGGCGAGCAGCAGCAGCGAGATGAACGGTGTGGTCTTCCAGATCTCGGCCAGGCAGATCACCACCAGCGACAGTCCCCAGCTGCCGAACCAGTCGGTGTTCTCCCCGATGCCGGGCACCCAGTCGAACCAGGAGTTCACGAACCCGGAGTCCTGGGAGAACGCGAACTGCCAGGCGAACGCCGACACCACGGTGATCACCGCGTACGGGATCAGGATCGCCGCCCGCAGCACCGGCCGGATCTTGGAGAACGCGTTGAGCATCACCAGGGCCAGTGCGAACCCCAGCACCAGCTCGACGGCCACGGTGACCACCGTGATCAGGGTCGTCACGCCGAACGAGGTCCACCAGATCTCGTCGGAGAGGATCACCAGGTAGTTGTTCAGCCCGACGAACTCTCGGCTCGCCGGGTCGGTCAGCCGGTAGTCGAACAGCGAGTACCAGAACGCCTGCGCGATCGGGTACGCCGTGACCAGCAGCATGATCACGAACGCCGGGCCGGCGAGCAGCCAGCCGAGACGCTGCTCGGCACGCGCCCGGTCGGAGCGGCCCGTGCCGCCGGCGGCGGGCGCGGGGGAGGCCGCGGGCTCGGCGGGGGCTGCTGGGCGTGCGCTCACAGCAGCTTCTCCTTCGCCAGGACCGCCCGGATCAGGCCGGCCGTCGCGGGCCCGACGGTGGGCGGGTCGATCCCGGCCGTCGGGTGGTAGGTGCGCTGGATCGACTCGGACACCTCGCTGTAGTACGGCGTCGGCGGCCGCGGCTTCGCCAGCTGCAGCATCTGCGCGATCAGCGGGGCCATCGGGAACTTCTTCACCACGTCCGGGTCGCTGAGCACGGCGACCTTCGCGGCCGGGTTGCCGTTGGTGAGGAAGTAGTCCTTCTGGTTCTCCGCGGAGGTGATGCACTCGGTCGCGGCGTAGGCCAGGTCCGGGTGCGGGCTGAACGCACCGACGCCGAGGCTGATGCCGCCCAGCGGCGGGGCAGGCGGGCGGTCCGGGTCGGTGCGCGGGAACGGGGCCCAGCCGTAGTCGTCCTTGGTGGACTGCGGCACCGAACCGTCGGCGACCGCACTGTTCAGCTTGCCCCAGATGAACGGCCAGATCACCGCGGTCATCGCCTGGCCGCTCTGGAAGGCCGGGGCGTTCTCGTCCTCGGCGGTGGTGGAGAACGCGGGCCCGCCGACCCCGGAGACGGCCTTCATGATCTCGGCCGCGTGCGTGGCGGCGGGGGAGTCGAGGCCGAGCCCGATCCGCTTCGGGTCCTCCGGCGACGGGTCGGTGACGATCTTCCCGCCACCGGACTCGACGAGCGCGTTGAGCCACACGGTCAGCGACTCCGCACGCTTGCCCTGTGCCGCGACCTGCGAGTTCTTCGCCTTCGCCGCGGCGACGAGCTGGTCCCAGGTGATCGGCTTCGACGGGTCGAGCCCGCTGCCGGGGAGCTGGGACTTGCGGTACCAGAGCAGCTGGGTGTTGGCCCAGAACGGGACCGTCACCAGCTTCCCCTCCCAGGTCGCGCCCTCGACGGCCGAGCGGGCGACACCCTGCGTGGTCCGCTGCGCGGTCGCCTCCGGGACCGGGGCGAGGAACTGCGCCGCGGCGAACTCCGGGACGTAGGGCGGGTCGATGCTCATGATGTCGATCGAGCTGTCCTCGGCGGCGAGCCGGCGGACCAGCTGCTGGCGCTGGTCGGAGGACTCGCGCGGCAGCGTGGACGTCACGATCGAGTAGCGCCCGCCGGAGGCCGCGCTGCACCGGGCCGCGATCTCGGCCTGGCCGCCGTCGTCGGGGTTGATGTACCAGTTCAGGACCGGCGGTCCCACCGGACCGCCTGCGCACCCGGCCAGCCCCAGCAGGACGGCCGTCGCCGCTCCTGCGGCCAGCCCCCGCCGCCAGCGACGTCTGTTCGGCACGATCGACCCCCCGTCCACCGGACCACCGCGTCCGGCGAGGTCATCGTGACACGCACCACCGACAGGACGCGCGTGTCCGCCCGGAGCGTCGCGGAACCGAGACCCGTGGCTACGGCGGCGGGGCGCCGGTGTTGCTCCGATTGCCGGTCTGGTGCATACATGTGGCCGTGCCCCCACCCGAGCTCGTCCTGCGCGCCCCCGGTCCGGGGCTGCTCGGCCTGCCGTGGGAGCAGCCGCTGGCCGACTGGGACGCCACCGCGGTCCCGCTGCGCGATGTCGAGGTCGGGCCCAGCCGGCACCTCGTGCGCTTCGTCGAGACCGACGGCGCGCTCTGGGCACTCAAGGACGAGCCGGTCCGGATCGCCCGCCGGGAGTACGACGTGCTGCGCCGGCTGGAGGACGCGGGGCTGCCGGCCGCGCGCCCGGCCGGGCTCGTCGAGCAGCCCGACCACGAGACCGCGGTGCTCGTCACCCGCTACCTGACCGGGTCCTGGCAGTACCGGCGGCTGTTCCTGCGGCTGCCGCCGAACCGGCCCCGCCACCGCGCCCGGCTGCTCGACGCGATGGTGTCGCTGCTGGTGGAGCTGCACCGGCACGGCGTGTTCTGGGGCGACTGCTCGCTGGCCAACACGCTGTTCGTGCGCGACGGCCAGCTGCTGCAGGCGTATCTGGTCGACGCCGAGACCAGCGAGATCCACCCGGGCGGGCTGTCCGACGGGCAGCGCGAGCACGACCTGTCGATCCTGGTGGAGAACGTCGCCGCCGGGATGATCGACGTCGCGACCTGGCTGGAGCGCCCGCCGGAGATCTTCGGCGACCTCATCGACGAGGCCACCGCGCTGACCGACCGCTACCGGACGCTGTGGGGCGCGCTGCACGCCGAGCCGGTGTTCCCGTTCGACGACCGCTACCGCGTCGAGGGCGCGATCCGCGAGCTCAACGACCTCGGGTTCGCCGTCGACGAGATCAGCCTGCAGCCCGAGGACGAGGGCCGCTCGCGGCTGCGGATCGCCGTCGGGGACCGCACGTTCCACAGCGACCGGCTGCGCGCGCTGACCGGGCTCGACGTCGGCGAGGGGCAGGCCCGGATCCTGCTCGGCGACCTCGAGGCGCACCGCGAGTGGATGCACCGCCGCACCGGGATGGACGTCGGCGAACGCGCCGCCGCGCGCAGCTGGTCGGATCACTGCCTGGTGCCCGGATCGGAGCAGGCGCACCGTGCGCTCGGCAGGGTCGGCGACCCGGTACAGGCCTACTGCGACCTGCTCGAGGTGCGCTGGATCCTGTCCGAACGCGCCGGCGCCGACGTCGGGGACGCCGTCGCGCTGGCCGCGCTGGGCGGGCGCGCCCCGACCGACTCCGCAGCGAAGATGGCGGTCGCCGACGCGACCACCGGGGAACTGCCGCGGATCGTGGACCCCCCACCGTCCTGAGTGGTCTCGCGGCGGCGTGTGCCGGACGGATCACACCTGCGGGCGCGTCACCTCTCCTCCCGGAGAGGGCCACCACGGGCGTACCGTTTCCGGCCGTGTCCATTCCCGGTCCCGGTTACGCCATCACCGCCCGCGTCGACGTCCCCGCCCACCCCACCTCGGCCGGTGACCTGACCGCCGCGGTCGGCCAGGTCGGCGGTGTCGTGACCGCGTTCGACGTCGTCGAGTCGCGCACCGACTCCCTCGTCGTCGACATCTCGGTCAACGCCCGCAACACCGAGCACGTCGAGGAGATCAAGGCCGCGATCGAGTCGCTCGACGGCTTCGCGGTCCGCAAGGTCTCGGACCGGACCTTCCTGCTGCACCTCGGCGGCAAGATCGAGGTGCGGTCGAAGGTCAACCTCCGCACCCGTGACGACCTGTCGCGGGCCTACACCCCGGGTGTGGCCCGGGTGTCGATGGCCATCGCGGACAACCCCGACGACGCCCGCCGGCTGACGATCAAGCGCAACACCGTCGCCGTGGTCACCGACGGCTCCGCGGTGCTGGGGCTGGGCAACATCGGCGCCGCTGCGGCGATGCCGGTGATGGAGGGCAAGGCGGCGCTGTTCAAGCAGTTCGCGAACGTCGACGCCTGGCCGGTCTGCCTGGACACCCAGGACACCGACGAGATCATCCGCACCGTCCAGCTGATCGCCCCCGGCTACGGCGGCATCAACCTGGAGGACATCGCCGCGCCGCGCTGTTTCGAGATCGAGCGCCGGCTGCGCGAGATGCTCGACATCCCGGTCTTCCACGACGACCAGCACGGCACCGCCGTCGTCGTCCTCGGTGCGCTGCGCAACGCCCTGCGGGTGGTCGGCAAGAAGTTCTCCGACGTCAAGGTCGTCGTCTGCGGCGTCGGCGCGGCCGGGTCGGCGATCATTCGGCTGCTCGGCTCGGAGGAGACCGCGGACGTCATCGCCGTCGACGTCGACGGCATCGTCCACGCTGGACGCGAGGGGATGGACGACAACCTCGTCTCGATCGCCGCGCAGACCAACAAGGAGGGCCGCAGCGGCACGCTGGCCGACGCGCTCGCCGGTGCCGACGTGTTCATCGGGGTCAGCGCGCCCAACCTGTTCGGCGCCGAGGAGCTGGCCACCATGAACGACGACGCGGTCGTGTTCGCACTGGCCAACCCGGACCCGGAGGTGGACCCGGCGGTGGCGATGCAGCACGCCGCGGTCGTCGCGACCGGGCGCTCGGACTACCCGAACCAGATCAACAACGTGCTCGCGTTCCCGGGTGTGTTCCGCGGCCTGCTCGACGCGCAGGCGCACGACATCACCGACGAGATGATGCTGGCCGCCGCCACCGCGATCGCCGACGTCGTCGCCGAGCCGAACCCGTCGTTCATCGTGCCCAGCGTGTTCGACCAGTCCGTCGCGCCCGCCGTCGCCGAGGCGCTGCGGTCGGCCGCGGCGAAGCAGTCGAAGAAGGGCGAAGTGGCTACCGGGTGATCACCGGGGCCCCCGTATCCTGGTGACCATGTCGACCCCGACCATCGGTGTGCTGGCCCTGCAGGGCAACGTCCGCGAGCACGTGGCCGCGCTGACCGCGGCCGGTGCGACGGCGGTGCCGGTGCGCCGCGAGGCCGAGCTGGCCTCGGTCGACGGGATCGTCCTGCCGGGCGGGGAGTCGACCACGATGTCCAAGCTGCTCGACACGTTCGAGCTGCTGGAGCCGCTGCGCGACCGGCTCCGCGAGGGCCTGCCCGCCTACGGCTCGTGCGCCGGGATGATCCTGCTGGCCGACGAGATCCTCGACGGCCGCCCGGACCAGCACCAGCTGGGCGGGCTCGACGTGGTCGTGCGGCGCAACGCGTTCGGCCGCCAGGTCGACTCGTTCGAGACCGACCTGGAGTTCACCGGGCTCGCCGGTGGCCCGATGCACGCGGTCTTCATCCGCGCGCCGTGGGTGGAGAAGCCCGGCGCCGACGTCGAGGTGCTCGCCTCGGTCCCGGAGGTCACCTCCACCGGGCTGGAGGCCGGCGAGGCCGCGGGCCGTCCCGTCGCGGTGCGGCAGGGGCCGGTGCTGGCGACGTCGTTCCACCCGGAGCTGACCGGGGACCGGCGGGTGCACGGGCTGTTCGTGGACATGGTCCGCGCCGCACGGTAGCCGGCTCGTCACCGGCCCGGGCGCAACCGGAACGGGTTACCGGGGGGTATACCCCCGGTGCATCCGGGGGAACGCTGTCTGGGACGGACGGCCCTGCCGGGCGCATGCTGACGGGGTCCGATCCACCCGACTCCGGAGGCCCCGCCATGAGTGCCCCGACGACCACCGTGACGGGAAGCGCCACGCCGCGTCCCGCACGCGGTCCCGAACCGGCCGCGGTGACGCTGAGCGTCGCGCTGTGGCTGGGCGCCATCCTGGCCGGGGTCGCGGAGACGCTGGTGCATCTGGCCGAGCCGGAGCCGCCCTCGCCCGAGGCCGTCGGTCTGCGCGGCGGTATGTACCTGGTGCTGGCGGTGCTGGTGCTGCAGCTGCGCACCGGGCGCAACGCCTACCGCTGGGCCGTCGCCGGGGTCCTCGGGGTGTTCGGCACCCTGTCCCTGGTGGTCGAGCCGATCACCGCACTGGTCTCCGGCACCTCGCCGGTGGACTACCTCGCCGCCGCCTCCGGCCCGCAGCTGGCCGCCGCGGCGCTGCGCGCGCTGCACGTCGCCGAGGTGCTCGGCGCGCTCGCGCTGCTGTTCCACCCGGACACCGTGGCCTGGTTCCGCAGCCGTACCGCGGTTCCCGCCGCTCCGGCAGCCCTGCCCGTCCCGACGCCGAGGAGCGCCGCATGAACGCCACCGCCTCCGCCCTGTTCACCCTCACGACCACTGCCGCCGGGCTCGGGTTCTCCGAGCACCGCGGCCTCGCCGGTGGCGCGACGCCCGCCGAGCGCGGTGCCGGGCTGCCCGGCGACGGGCTGATCGGGGACGCGCAGGCCGGCGTGACCCGCGCGGTGTCGATCGCGGCGCCGCCGGAGCGGGTGTGGCCGTGGCTGGTGCAGATCGGCCAGGACCGCGGCGGCTTCTACTCCTACGACGCAGTCGAGAACCTGATGGGGCTCGGCGTGCGCAGCGCGGACGGGATCGAACCCGCCTGGCAGGGCCTCGCCGTCGGCGACGAGGTGCGCCTCGCCCCGTCGGTGGTGCTGCGGGTGGCGTCGCTGGCGCCGTCGTCGCACCTGGTGCTGAGCAGCCCGCCGGACGCGACCGGACTGCGGTTCACCTGGACGTTCGTGCTGCGCCGCACCGCATCCGGGACCCGGCTGCTGGTGCGGGAGCGGTTCGGCGCCTCCGGGCTGCTCGCCCGGATCGCGGTCGAGGCGCTGGTGCCGGCCGGTGCACCCATGACGCGGCGGATGCTGCGTGGCATCCGCGAGCGCGCCGAGCGCAGCGGCCCGGACACTCAGGCCGGCGAGGCCCCGCTGGCGTCGGTCCCGTCGCCGCGCAGGTCGGTCCCGCGCTCCCGGTCGGCGTCGCGGGAGGCGTCGGCCTCCTCGCCGTCGGCCACCGCACCGTCGACCACCTCGCCGTCGACGACCGCGGGGGCCGTCGCCGGGATCCGGTAGCGGATCAGCCGCGAGCTGTTCGCGACCACCGCGACGCTCGAGGCGTTGTGCAGGATCGCCGCGACCACCGGCGACATGGCGCCTGCGGCGGAGACCAGCAGGCCGGCCGCGTTGACCGCGATCGACATGCCGTAGTTCTGCCGGATCAGGGTGATCGTGCAACGCCCCAGGTCGCGCAGGTCCAGCAGCGCGCCCAGGTCGTCGGCGGCCAGTGCCACGTCCGCGGTCTCGACGGCGACGTCGGTACCGGCCACCCCCATCGCGATGCCGATGTCGGCCAGGGCGAGGGCGGGGGCGTCGTTGGTGCCGTCCCCGATCATCGCGACGGTGAACCCGTCGGCCTGCAGCGCCCGCACGACGTCCTGCTTCTGCTCGGGCATCACCTCGGCGCGGTACTCGTCGATACCGAGCTCCTCGGCGACGGCCTGCGCGGTGCGCGGGTGGTCGCCGGTGAGCATCACGATCCGCTGCACACCGTCGGCGCGCAGCTTCTCCAGCACCTCCCGCGACTCGGGCCGGACGGTGTCGCGCAGCGAGACCAGGCCGACCAGCTCGCCGTCCACGGCCAGCAGCAGCGGTGTCTCCGAGGCCTTCTGCAGCTTGCGCACCCAGTCGGCGGCCTTGCGCGGCACGGACACACCCTGCGCGCGCAGCAGCTCGCGGGAGCCGATCAGCAGCACCCGGCCGTCGGCCTGCACCCGCATGCCCTGCCCGAGCAGGACCTCGCACTCCTCGTGCGGCGGGATCTCGATCCGCCGCTCCTCGGTGGAGCGGATGACCGCCTGCGCCAGCGGGTGCCGGGAGTGGATCTCCGACGACGCCGCGTAGGCCAGCACGTCCTCGGGCTTCCAGCCGTCGTGGAAGGAGATGACGTTGGTGACGACCGGGCGGCCCTGGGTGAGCGTGCCGGTCTTGTCGAACACGATCGCGTCGACCCGGCCTGCGGCCTCCAGGTGCGCGCCGCCCTTGATCAGGATGCCGCGGCGCGCGCCGTTGCCGATCGCGGCGGAGATCGCCGTCGGCGTGGACAGCCCCACCGCGCAGGGGCAGGCGATGAGCAGCATCGTCATGGCCCGGCGGACGTCGCGGGTGACGACCAGCGTCAGCGCCGACAGCAGGAACGACGCCGGCACGAAGCGGCGGGAGAAGTTCTCGCCGACGGTCTGGATCGGGGCCCGGTCACCCTGGGCCTGCTCGACCCGGTCGATGATCCGCCCGATCGCGGTGTCCTGGCCGACGGCGGTGGCGCGCACGACGATCCGCCCGCGCAGCAGCACCGACCCGGCGTGCAGCGTGGCTCCGGGGGCGACGGAGACGGGCAGCTGCTCGCCGGTGATCGCGGCCTGGTCGACCACGCCGTCGCCCTCGACGATCTCGCCGTCGACGGGCAGCACGATCCGCTCGTGCACCACGACCTCGTCGCCGATCTGCAGGTCGGCGATGTCGACCTCGACCTCGGTGGTGATCCCGTCCGGGGAGACGACCCGCGTCCAGGTCGTCGTGGTGGAGCCGGTGAGCAGCTCGGAGATCGCCCGGCGGGACCGGCGCAGTGTGAGGTCCTGCAGGTACTCGCCGATGTTGAGCAGCCACAGCACGGTGAGCGCGACGACGTTCTCGCGCAGCACCAGGCTGGCCACGGTCGCCGCGGAGACCAGCGCGTCGGTGCCGGCGCCGCGGCCCCCGAACAGCGAACGCACGGCGCCCTTGAGGAACGGGTAGCCGGTGAAGATCGTGACACCGGTGGCGACGGTGCGGCTGGTCGTGCCCAGCATCGGTGGGCGGCGCAGCCCGTAGCGCCGGAACCCGAGCGCGAACAGCGCCAGCCCGCCGACGACGAGCCGGGCCAGCTCCCCGTTGTGGGTGTCCGCCGAGCGCGGAGTGCGGTCCGCGGTGGCCTCGGCGTCGGAGCCGAGCCCCTTGGTGATCGCCTCGACCAGCTCGGTGCGGTCGCAGCGGCCCCGCTGGTACCAGACCACGACGTTGCCGGTGCGCGGGTAGGCGTGGACCTGACGGACGCCGGCGACGTGGTCCACCGCGTCCTCGACGGCGACGGCCAGCGCCACCCGGCCGTGCAGCGCGGGCACGGCGAACCGGACCCGGCCCGCGGCCTCGCTGACGACGGTGACACCGGCGGGACCGGAGTCACCGGACGCGCCGGTGACGACGATCTCGGTGCTGTGCTGGGGCTGGGTGTCGGTACTCAGGGGTGCTCGCCTCGCTCGGTGACGCCGTGGACCCGGAGGTTCAGGGGTACGGGATCAGTGCTCGTGGTCGTGGCCGTGCCCGGAGTCCTTGCCCGGGGCGGGGGCCTCCTCGCCGAGCCGGCCGCGCGCCTCACTGACGATGTCGCCGGTGGCCAGGCGGGCCTTCTCGGCACCGGTCTCGGCGGCACGCGCGCCGCGCAGACCCAGGGTGGTCACCGAGACCGCGGCCTCGCGCACCGCACCGGAGCGGGCGACCTTCTTGACTCCGTCGTAGGCGACGGCGCCGGCGAGGCCGCTCACCACGAACCCGACGGCCTTGCCCGCAACTGCTCCGAACACGTGCTCTCCTCTCGAGGCCGGCGCCGGACGGGCGCCGGGATGACAACGGTTGTCAGGTTAGTACCCGCTGCGAGGCGGGACCTACGGCAATGAAGCATAGTCGACTACGCATATGTCGGATGAACGGGGGATGTCGCCGGATCGTGTCGGCCCGCGGCGGGCCGGCGTGGCATACGCCGGTAGCATCGAGGGGTTCCCGCAGGTCGGCGTGACCGCGGTGCGTCGTGAACGGAGGTCCGGGCTCCGCCCGGTCCGTCTCCAGCCGTTCACGAGGTGCACGGTGCGTGGGCGGCCTGCCCCGGACCGGCGCGCTCCCCGCGCGCGGTCCCGAGCACGAGAGGTGGGCAGACGAGCCGATGAGCGGCCACTCCAAGTGGGCGACGACCAAGCACAAGAAGGCCGTGATCGACGCCCGCCGCGGCAAGATGTTCGCGAAGCTGATCAAGAACATCGAGGTCGCGGCCCGCACCGGCGGCGGTGACCCCGACGCCAACCCGACGCTCTTCGACGCCATCCAGAAGGCGAAGAAGACCTCGGTCCCGAACGACAACATCGAGCGCGCGGTCAAGCGCGGCTCCGGTGCGGACGCGGGTGGCGCGGAGTACCAGACGATCACCTACGAGGGCTACGGGCCGAACGGCGTCGCCGTCCTCATCGAGTGCCTGACCGACAACAAGAACCGGGCGGCGACCGAGGTCCGCACGGCCATGACCCGCAACGGCGGGACGATGGCCGACCCGAACTCGGTGGCCTACATGTTCAGCCGGAAGGGCGTCGTCGTACTGCCCAAGGGCGACCTGTCCGAGGAGGACGTGCTCATGGCCGTCCTCGACGCGGGTGCCGAGGACGTGAACGACCTCGGCGAGAGCTGGGAGGTCGTCTCCGAGGCCACCGACGTCGTCGCCGTGCGCAAGGCGCTGCAGGAGAACGGCATCGACTACGACTCGGCGGACGCCACGTTCATCCCGTCGATGAACGTCGAGGTCGACCTCGACGGCGCCCGCAAGATCGTGCGGCTGATCGAGGCGCTCGAGGACTCCGACGACGTGCAGAACGTCTGGTCGAACTTCGACGCCCCCGACGAGGTCATGGCAGAGGTCTGACCCCCGGCGGGCTCCGAGCCCTACACCGTGCGCGGCCGTGTCCCACCCGGGGCGCGGCCGCGTTCGCTGTCGGGGGTCGGTTCTAGACTCGCCGCCGATGAGCACCGCGACGCAGAACACAGCCAAGAAGGCCTCCGGCACGCCGGCGAAGAAGGCCCCGGACCGGCCCCGGCTGCTGCTGCTCGACGGCCACTCGCTGGCCTACCGCGCGTTCTTCGCGCTGCCCGCGGAGAACTTCCGCACCGGCACCGGGCAGACCACGAACGCCGTCTACGGCTTCACCTCGATGCTGATCAACCTGCTGCGCGACGAGGAGCCGACCCACCTCGCGGTGGCGTTCGACGTGTCCCGCAAGACGTTCCGCGCGGAGCGCTTCGCCGACTACAAGGCGAACCGGTCCGCCACCCCGGACGACTTCCGCGGCCAGATCGACCTGGTCAAGGAGGTGCTGGGCGCGCTGAACATCCCGGTGTTCGCCGTCGACGGCTACGAGGCCGACGACCTCATCGCCACCCTCGCCACCCAGGCCGAGGCCGAGGACTTCGACGTGCTCATCACCACCGGCGACCGGGACGCGTTCCAGCTGGTCACCGACAACGTCACGGTGCTCTACCCCAAGCGCGGCGTCTCCGACCTCGGCCGGATCGACCCCGCCGAGGTCGACAAGCGCTACGGGCTCACCCCCACCCAGTACCCGGACTTCGCGGCACTGCGCGGGGACCCCTCGGACAACCTGCCCTCGATCCCGGGGGTGGGGGAGAAGACCGCCGCCAAGTGGGTGCGCGAGTTCGGCTCGCTGGCCGAGCTGACCGACCGGGTCGACGAGGTGAAGGGCAAGGCGGGCGACAACCTGCGCGCCAACCTGGCCAACGTGCTGCTCAACCGGCAGCTCACCGAACTGGTCCGAGACGTCGACCTCGGTACCGACCCGGCGCAGCTCGAGGTGCGCCCCTGGGACCGGGACGCGGTGCACCGGCTGTTCGACGAGCTGGAGTTCCGGGTGCTGCGCGAGCGGCTGTTCGCGACCCTGCAGTCCGCCGAGCCCGAGGCCGACGGCGGCTTCGAGATCGCCGGTGAGGTCCTCGCCCCGGGCGGGGTGCGGGCCTGGCTCGACACCCACGCCCGCGACGGCCGCCGCGTCGCGGTCGCGTTCGCCGGGATCACCGGCCCGGTCGCGGCCCGCGACGTCGCCGGGATCGCACTGGCCACCGGCGAGCCGACCGTCGAGGCGCGCGCCGCAGGCGCCGACGCCGGGGTCCCGCAGACGGCGTACCTGGCCGTCACCGACCTGACCCCGGACGACGAGGCCGCGCTCGGGGAGTGGCTGTCCGACGCCACGGTCCCGAAGGCGACCCACGACGTGAAGCCGGCGCTGCACGCGCTGCGCGCCCGCGGCTGGACCCTGGGCGGGCTGACCAGCGACACCGCGCTCGCGGCGTACCTCGCGCGGCCCGGTCAGCGGACGTTCGACCTGGCCGACCTGGCGCTGCGCTACCTGCGCCGCGAGCTGCGCACCGATGCCCCCGGCGACGGGCAGCTGTCGCTGCTCGGCGGCGAGGAGGAGGCCGACTCCCAGGCCGCGCAGCAGGAGATGCTGGCCGCGTCGGCGGTGTCGGAGCTGGCCGACGCGCTCGACGCCGAGCTGGCCGAGCGCGGCGGCACCGAGCTGCTCGCCGACCTGGAGCTGCCGCTGGCGTTCGTGCTGGCCGACTGCGAGGCCGCGGGCATCGCGGTGGACTCCGGGACGCTGTCGGACCTGGAGTCCGACTTCGGCGCGCAGGTGCGCGAGGCCGCGCGGCAGGCGTACGAGGTGATCGGCAAGGAGATCAACCTCGGCTCGCCGAAGCAGCTGCAGGTCGTCCTGTTCGACGAGCTGGAGATGCCGAAGACCAAGCGCACCAAGACCGGCTACACCACCGACGCCGACGCGCTGCAGAACCTCTACGAGCAGACCGAGCACCCCTTCCTGGCGCACCTGCTGGCGCACCGGGACGCGACCCGGCTCAAGGTCACCGTCGACGGGCTGATCAAGACCGTCGCCGACGACGGCCGCATCCACACCACCTACTCGCAGACGATCGCCGCGACCGGGCGGCTGTCCTCGACCGACCCGAACCTGCAGAACGTGCCGATCCGCACCGCCGCGGGGCGCCGGATCCGGGACGCGTTCGTCGTCGGCAGCGGGCCGGCGGGGGAGCCGTTCGCGGAGCTGATGACCGCGGACTACAGCCAGATCGAGATGCGGATCATGGCGCACCTGTCCGAGGACGCGGCGCTGATCGAGGCGTTCCGCTCGCAGCACGACTTCCACGCCGAGACCGCCGCCCGGGTGTTCGGCGTCGACGCAGGCGAGGTCTCGGTCGAGCAGCGCGCCAAGATCAAGGCGATGAACTACGGCCTGGCCTACGGCCTGTCGGCGTACGGCCTGTCCGGGCAGCTGCGGATCTCGACCGACGAGGCCAAGGGCCTGATGGACGACTACTTCGCCGGGTTCGGCGGGGTGCGGGACTACCTCGCCGGCGTCGTCGACCAGGCCCGCAAGGACGGCTACACCGCGACGATCATGGGCCGGCGCCGCTACCTGCCCGACCTGACCAGCGACAACCGTCAGCGCCGGGAGATGGCCGAGCGGATGGCGCTCAACGCCCCGATCCAGGGCAGCGCCGCGGACATCATCAAGGTCGCGATGCTCAACGTCCGCCGCGCGCTCGGCGACGAGGGCCTGGCCAGCCGGATGCTGCTGCAGGTGCACGACGAGCTCGTGCTCGAGGTCGCCGACGGCGAGCACGCCGAGCTGGAGAAGCTGGTGCGCCGGGAGATGGCGGCCGCGGCGGACCTGTCGGTGCCGCTGGAGGCCTCGGTCGGTTACGGGCGCACCTGGGACTCCGCGGCGCACTGAGGTCGGGCGGCCGGGCGGTTGCGCGGGGCGGCCGGAGTTCGGCTGCGCAAGTGCCCGGCGGGAAGGTGGCCGAGATCTCCTTCAGCTGCTGACACATTCTCCGGAGACGGCTCAGCAGGTGAAGCATCTCGCGGGTGGGGGTACGCGCTGCCGCGGCCGTGACCGGCCCGGTGGGTTCGCGGAGACCCCTCGGCGCGCCCCGGACGGCCCGGCAACCGCGCCCGGTACCGTGCGGGTTCGAACAGGCGTGCGGGAAGGGGTGGCGCGGGTGCGCGTGCTGGGGGTCGACCCCGGGCTGACCCGGTGCGGGATCGGGGTCGTCGAGTCCGGAGCGGGACGCTCGGTGGGGTTCGTCGACGTCGGCGTCGTCCGCAGCGGCACGGACCTGCCCCTGGAGCGCCGGCTGCTGGCCGTCGCCGACGAGGTCGAGCGCTGGGTCGCCCGGCACCGGCCGGACGTGCTCGCCGTCGAGCGGGTGTTCAGCCAGCACAACGTCTCCACCGTCATGGGCACCGCGCAGGCCAGCGGCGTCGTCGCACTGATCGCCGCGCGGGCCGGGCTGCCGGTCGCGTTCCACACCCCCAGCGAGGTGAAGGCCGCCGTCACCGGCGAGGGCCGGGCCGGGAAGGCCCAGGTCACCGCCATGGTCACCCGCGTGCTCGGGCTCGACACCCCGCCGAAACCCGCCGACGCCGCCGACGCGCTCGCCCTCGCGATCTGCCACTGCTGGCGCTCGCCGATGCTCGACCGGATGGCGCAGGCCCGCGCCCGCGCCGACGAGCTCGCCGCCGTCCACCGGGCCCGGCTCGCCGAGGCCCGCGCGCAGCAGGGCGCCACGACACCGACGGCCGCCGAGCAGTGGGCCGCCGCCGCGCAGGCCGCCCGCGGCACCCGCTCCGGGGACGAGGCCGCCGCCTGGGCGGCGCGCGCGGCCGCCGGGCGGCCGACCGGTAGCGTGCCGCGTCGAACGACCGTTCGCGGGAAGGGAACCGATCAGTGATCCACTCCGTACGGGGGCCGGTGCTCGAGATCGGGCTGGACCATGCCGTCGTCGAGGTCGGTGGGGTGGGGCTGGCCGTCCACGCCACCCCGAACACGCTGTCCCGGCTGCGGCGTGGTGACGAGGCCCGGCTGGCGACCACGCTCGTCGTCCGCGAGGAGTCGCTGACCCTGTTCGGGTTCGCCGACACCGAGGAACGCGAGCTGTTCCTGCTGCTGCAGACGGTCTCCGGGATCGGCCCGCGCCTGGCGCTGGCGACGATCGCGGTGCTGGAACCGGACACGCTGCGCGCCGCGATCGCCGACGCCGACCTCGCCGTCCTCACCCGCATCCCCGGCGTCGGCCGCAAGAGCGCCGAACGCCTGGTCGTCGAGCTGCGCGACAAGGTGGCCGCACCCGCCCCGGCCACCGCGGCCGTCGGTGCCGGAACCTCCTCCGCGGCGGCACCCTCGCCGGTGCTCGGGGTCCGCGAGCAGGTCGTCGAGGCGCTGCTCGGTCTCGGGTTCCCGCAGAAGCCCGCGGAACAGGCCGTCGACGGGGTGCTGGCCGCGTCCCCGGACGCCGACGCATCGGTGCTGCTGCGCACCGCGCTGTCCGGCCTGGGCCGCTCGCGGTGACCGAGCCGTCGTTCCCCGCCGGTGAGGGGGACGTCCGCGACGTGGACGCCGTCGTGCACCCGGAGGACCTCGACGTCGAGTCGTCGCTGCGGCCCCGCACGCTGCGCGAGTTCGTCGGGCAGCCGCGGGTCCGCGAGCAGCTCGAGCTCGTCCTCGAAGGTGCCCGGCGGCGTGGCGACCCGCCGGACCACATCCTGCTGTCCGGCCCGCCCGGGCTGGGCAAGACCAGCCTCGCGATGATCATCGCGGCCGAGCTGGGCGCGTCGATCCGGCTCACGTCCGGCCCCGCCCTGGAACGGGCCGGCGACCTCGCGGCGATGCTGTCCAACCTCGTTCCCGGCGACGTGCTGTTCATCGACGAGATCCACCGCATGGCCCGCCCGGCGGAGGAGATGCTGTACCTGGCGATGGAGGACTTCCGGGTCGACGTCGTCGTCGGCAAGGGGCCCGGCGCCACCTCGATCCCGCTCGACGTCGCCCCGTTCACCCTGGTCGGGGCCACCACCCGGGCCGGGTCGCTGACCGGCCCGCTGCGCGACCGGTTCGGCTTCACCGGCCAGATGGAGTTCTACGACCCGGGCGAGCTGGAGCAGGTGCTGCACCGCGCCGCCGGGATCCTCGGTATCGAGCTGCACGACGACGGCGCCACCGAGATCGCCGGGCGCTGCCGTGGCACCCCGCGGGTGGCGAACCGGCTGCTGCGCCGCGTCCGTGACTTCGCCGAGGTCCGCGCCGACGGCGTCATCCGCCGCGACGTCGCCCGCGACGCCCTGGCCGTCTACGACGTCGACGAGCTCGGCCTCGACCGCCTCGACCGCGCCGTGCTGTCCGCGCTGGTCCGCTCGTTCCGCGGCGGCCCGGTCGGGGTCTCCACGCTCGCCGTCGCCGTGGGGGAGGAGCCGGGCACCGTCGAGGAGGTCTGCGAGCCCTACCTGGTGCGCGCCGGGATGCTGGCCCGCACCCCGCGGGGCCGGGTCGCGACGCCGCAGGCCTGGACCCACCTCGGTCTCACCCCGCCCGACGACGGCTCCGCGGCCGCGCCCGTCGAGCCGCTGTTCTGACGCTTTCCCACGCTGTTCCGACCTGCCCGGCCCGGCACCGGCGCAGCCGGGAAACCCTGCCGGGCAGAGGGGAACGAATCGGGCATCCCGCTCGTTGTCGACCGGGCCGTCGACTCGGCCCTGCCGCTCGCCCTGCCCCGGTGCGCCGAGCGGCCCGAGAGCCGGGAGGGGCCCGCCGAAGGGCGGTCACCCCGGCTGGCACACTCGTCACACGATGACACGAGACGGAGACTCCGCGAGATGACCGAGATCCTTGCGCAGGACGCCGGCGGTTCGGGACTGCTGTCCCTGGCCCCGTTCCTGATCATTCTGCTGCTGTTCGTCCCCCTCTTCCTGAACGGCCGCAAGCAGCGCCGTCAGATGCAGCAGACCCAGGCGATGCAGACCGCGCTGGAGGACGGTGACGTCGTCATCACGACCTCCGGCCTGCGCGGCACCATCACCGACGCCTCGTATGAGGACACGGTCGACCTCGAGATCGCCGACGGTGTCGTCACCACCTGGCTCCGCGCCGCCATCCGCGAGAAGGTCACGCCGGAGCCGGACACCACCACCACCGACACCTCGTCCGACGACGAGCGGTCGGACAAGCCGATCATTCACTGAGCAGTCGGGACCGGGCACCCGCCCGATCCTGCGGCCCCGGCCGCGTCCCGTGCCCCGGCGGGCGGACCCCTGACGGTCCGCCGCCGCGGGGCGGGATCGCGCGGTCCCCGACCCGTGCGGCCGGTGCAGGCCGCGCGAGCCGGATCAGGAGAACAATCACGTGGCACCGTCGTCGGGGCAGCAACGCATCCGCCCCTGGCGCCTCCTGGGGGCCTTCCTCGGGATCGTGGTCGTCCTGTACACCCTGGTGTTCGCCACCGGGGGCGGGAACCTCACGCCGAAGCTGGGCATCGACCTGCAGGGCGGCACGCGCGTCACCCTGACCGCGCGCACCACGGACGGCGCCCCGCCGCCCCGGGACCAGCTGGTGCAGGCCCAGGAGATCATCGAGCAGCGGGTCAACGGCCTGGGTGTCTCCGGTGCCGAGGTCCAGCTCGACGGCAGCAACATCACGATCACCGTCCCCGGCGACGCCGGTGACCAGGCGCGTTCGCTCGGACAGACCGCGCAGCTGCGCATCCGCGAGGTGATCGGCCAGCCGATCCCGGCCACGCAGGGTGCGGCCCAGCCCGGCGGGACCACGCCCGGGCAGGCGCCGGCCCAGGAGCAGCCCGGCCAGGCCCCGGCCCCGGGTGGCTCCGGCACGCCCCAGGGCATGGGGGAGCGGGGTGAGCAGAGCCGCGCCGTCGCGCCCGTTGCGCAGACCTCGCCACTGCAGGATCCGCCGCCCGCGCCTGCTCCGCCGCCGGCGAGCGGCTCCTCGCCGACCGACCCGCGGGTCGCCGCCGAGGTCACCGAGCTGCGCAAGACCCGCCAGGCCACCGACGGCCCGACGCAGGCCAAGGCCCTCGCCGCACTGGACTGCAGCGCCCCGGACCCGCTGCAGGGCTACGACGACCCGGCCAAGCCGCTGGTCGCGTGCAGCCAGGACAAGACGCAGAAGTTCATCATGAAGCCGGCCCTGATCGAGGGCACAGAGATCGCCAGCGCCCAGGCGGGACAGAAGCAGCAGGGCGCCGGCTACGTCGTCAGCCTGGAGTTCAAGCCCGAGGCCGCACAGCGCTGGGGCGACTTCACGACCAAGAACGTCGGCAAGGCGACCGCGTTCGTCCTCGACGGCGAGGTCGTGTCGGCACCGACGATCAACCAGCCGATCTTCGGCCCCACCTCCATCGAGGGCCAGTTCAACCAGGAACGCGCCCAGGACCTCGCGCAGACCCTGCGCTACGGCTCGCTGCCGCTGTCGTTCGACTCCGGCACCGCCCAGACGGTGTCGGCCTCGCTCGGCCTCGCGTCGCTGGAGGCCGGTCTGATCGCGGGCGCAGTCGGGCTGGCGCTGGTGTTCGTCTACTGCCTGTTCTACTACCGGCTGCTGGGCGTGCTGACGATCCTGTCGCTGGCACTGTCCGGTGTCGTCGTCTACGGCGTGCTGATCCTGCTCGGCCGCTGGCTCGGCTTCACCCTGGACCTCGCCGGTGTCGCGGGCTTCATCATCTCCATCGGCATCACCGCCGACTCGTTCGTGATCTTCTTCGAACGGTTGAAGGACGAGATGCGCGACGGCCGGACGTTCCGCTCCGCCGTCCCGCGGTCCTGGGAGCGGGCACGGCGCACGATCCTCACCGCCGACGCCGTCAGCTTCCTCGCGGCCGCCGTCCTCTACGTCCTCGCCGTCGGCGAGGTCCGCGGGTTCGCCTTCACCCTCGGCATGTCCACCGTGCTCGACCTCGTGGTCGTGTTCCTGGTGACCTACCCGCTGGTCGTGCTGATCTCGCGGTCGAAGTCCCTCGGGAAGCCGGGGCTGTCCGGGCTCGCCGCCGTCGAGAGGATCGGGGCCCGGCAGCGCCGGGAGGCCCCGAGACCCGGCCGGAAGCGGACCACCTCCGGGAAGGGAGCAGGAGAATGACCGCCCCCGAGCGGACGTCCGCCTGGACGCGTCTCACCACGGGCACCGCGTCCACCGACATCGTCGGCCGCCGCAAGATCTGGTACATCGGCTTCGCCGCGCTGATCCTGGTCTGCCTGCTGTCGCTGCTGATCCGGGGCTTCAACCTCGGCATCGACTTCACCGGCGGGTCGCAGATCCAGATGCCGGCCGAGGGCGCCCGCGGCACGATCAGCACCCAGCAGGTCGAGCAGGTCTACACACAGGTCGTCGGGTCCGGGCCGGAGACGGTGCAGTCCGTCGGCTCCGGTGACGCGGCGTCGATCCTGCTGCGCTCGGAGCCGCTGAGCCCCGAGCAGCTCGTCCCGCTCAAGCAGCAGCTGTTCGAACAGCTCCAGCCGCTCGGGTCCGACGGGAAGCCGAGCCAGGCCGCCGTCAGCGACTCGCAGGTGTCCGGCACCTGGGGCGGGGAGATCACCAACCAGGCGCTGATCGCGCTCGCGGTCTTCCTCGTGCTGGTGACGCTGTTCCTCGCGCTCTACTTCGAACGCGCCATGGCGATCGCCGCGCTGGTCGCGCTGATCAACGACATCGTCGTCACCGCAGGCGTGTACTCGCTGATCGGGCTGGAGGTCACGCCGTCGACGGTGATCGGCCTGCTGACGATCCTCGGGTTCTCCCTCTACGACTCCGTCGTGGTGTTCGACAAGGTCCGGGAGAACACCCGCGGGCTGCTCAAGCTGACCCGCCGGACCTACGCCGAGGCCGCGAACCTGGCGCTGAACCAGACCCTGATGCGGTCGCTGAACACCTCGCTGATCGCGATCCTGCCGGTCATCGGCCTGCTCGTGATCGGTGTCGGGCTGCTCGGCGTCGGCACCCTGGCCGACCTGGCGCTCGTGCAGCTCGTCGGCATGCTGACCGGTGTCGTGTCCTCGCTGCTGCTGGCGACGCCGCTGCTGGTCGACCTCAAGGAGCGCGACCCGCGGATCCGTGAGCAGGCCCGCAAGGTTGCGGCGCGGCGCGCCCGCACCGCCGCTGTGCACAACGGCGAGGCGCCCCCGGAGTCCGCGGACACCGGGGAGGGCACCGGCGGCAGCGCCGGGGACAGCAGCGGTGACGAGGCGCCGACCGAGACGTTCGCGTCCGTCGGCGGGTCCCAGCCGTCGAGCACGGCCCCGGCCGCACCCCGGCCGGGTGCCCGCCCGACCGGCAAGAGCGGACGGCGTCGCCGGTGAGCACCGCCGAGGAGCCGAACGTCGACGGGATCCGCCCCGGCCCCGGCGTCGACGGCGAGTCCGCCGAGGACCTGCTGCGCGTCGTCGCCGAGCGGATCCGGTCGGTGCCCGACCACCCGCAGCCGGGCGTGCTGTTCCGGGACATCACCCCGGTCCTGGCCGACGGCGAGGCCCTGGCCACCGTGGCCGCCGAGCTCGCCGCCCGCACCGGGCAGGCGGAGCTCGTCGCCGGTGTCGAGGCCCGCGGGTTCCTGTTCGGTGCTGCCGCGGCGGTCGTCGCCGGGATCGGCACCGTCCCGGTCCGCAAGGAGGGCAAGCTGCCGGTGGTGGCCGCATCGCGCAGCTACGACCTGGAGTACGGCAGCGCCACCCTGGAGCTGCCCGCCGGGATCGTGGAGCCGGGCACGCCGGTCTACGTCGTCGACGACGTCCTGGCCACCGGCGGCACCGCCGCCGCGACGTGCGCGCTGCTGACCGAGGCCGGCGCCGAGATCGTCGGTTTCGGGACGCTGCTGGAGATCACCGCCCTGCGCGGCCGCGACGCCCTCGACGGTATCCGGGTGGACGCGCTGCTCAGCGCGTGACCGGGCCCGGTCGGCGCTCGCGCGGGCGCCGGCCGGACGCGGGCTCTCCTCGTGGCGCCGGGGCGACTATCCTGGGCGGATTCCGCAGTACCGGCTCGAGCAGGAGGTGCGGTGACCGAGGTCGACCGGACGATCGGTGATCGGTCCACGAGCGAGGGCGGCGCCGTCCCCGCGGACGGGCACCCCGCCACCCGCCCCATGACGCCCGCCGACGACGAGCCCGCCCGCCCGTCGGCGACCCGGCGGGTCCGGGCGCGGATCGCACGGCGGATGACCCCGCAGCGGGTCGCGATCGTCAAGCCGGTGCTGGAGCCGCTCGCCGCGGTGCACCGCTCGCTGCACCCCAAGGCCGACCTCGTGCTGCTCCAGCGCGCCTACGACGTCGCCGAGGAGAAGCACGAGACCCAGACCCGCAAGTCCGGGGACCCCTACATCACCCACCCGCTCGCCGTCTCCACGATCCTGGCCGAGCTGGGCATGGACACCACGACGCTGGTCGCGGCGCTGCTGCACGACACCGTCGAGGACACCGACTACTCCCTGGAACGGCTGCGGGCCGAGTTCGGCGACGAGGTCGCCCACCTCGTCGACGGCGTCACCAAGCTCGACAAGGTCGAGTTCGGCTCCGCCGCGGAGGCCGAGACGATCCGCAAGATGGTCGTCGCGATGGCCCGCGACCCCCGCGTGCTGGTCATCAAGCTCGCCGACCGGCTGCACAACATGCGCACCATGCGCTTCCTGCGCCCGGAGAAGCAGGTCAAGAAGGCGAACGAGACCCTCGAGGTGTTCGCCCCGCTCGCGCACCGGCTCGGCATGGCCACGGTGAAGCTGGAGCTGGAGGACCTGTCGTTCGCGATCCTGCAGCCCAAGAAGTACCAGGAGATCGTGCGGCTGGTCGCCGACCGGGCACCGTCGCGCGACACCTACCTGCGCCAGGTCATCGACGAGGTGACCCACCAGCTCGACTCGGCGCGGATCAACGCCACCGTGCAGGGACGGCCCAAGCACTACTACTCGATCTACCGCAAGATGATCGTCAAGGGCCGCGACTTCGACGACATCCACGACCTCGTCGGCGTCCGCGTCCTGGTCGACGAGGTCCGGGACTGCTATGCCGCGATCGGCATGGTGCACGCGCTGTGGCAGCCGATGCCGGGCCGGTTCAAGGACTACATCGCCCAGCCGCGGTTCGGCGTCTACCAGTCGCTGCACACCACCGTGATCGGCCCGGACGGCAAGCCGCTCGAGGTGCAGATCCGCACGCACGCGATGCACCGCACCGCCGAGTACGGCATCGCCGCGCACTGGCGCTACAAGGAGGTCCGCGCGCTCGCGGACAAGGAGGTCGAGGTCGAGGAGATGGCGTGGATGCGCCAGCTGCTCGACTGGCAGCGCGAGGCCGCCGACCCCGGCGAGTTCCTCGACTCGCTGCGTTTCGACCTGGCGGCGCGGGAGATCTTCGTCTTCACGCCCAAGGGCGACGTCGTCACTCTGCCCACCGGTTCCACCCCGATCGACCTGGCCTACTCGGTGCACACCGAGGTCGGGCACCGCTGTATCGGCTCGCGGGTGAACGGCAAGCTCGTCGCGCTGGAGCGGGAGCTGGTCTCCGGCGACGTCGTCGAGATCTTCACCTCCAAGGCCGACACCGCGGGCCCGTCGCGGGACTGGCTCCAGATCGCGAAGTCCCCGCGCGCCAAGGCGAAGATCAAGCAGTGGTTCGCCAAGGAACGCCGTGAGGAGGCCGTCGACGAGGGCAAGGAGGCCATCACCCGCGAGGCGCGTCGCACCGGGATGCCGCTGCAGCGCCTGATCTCCGGCGACGCGATGTCCGCGCTGGCCCGCGAGATGCACTACGGCGACGTCTCCGCGCTCTACGCCGCCGTCGGCGAGCACCAGGCCAGCGCCCAGCACGTCGTGCAGCGGCTCGTCGCCTGGTTCGGCGGCGAGGAGGAGGCCGAGGAGGAGCTGGCCGAGCGGGCCACGCTGTCCACCGTCCGGCACCGCAAGCCGTCCGGGAACGCCGGCGTCGTCGTGCAGGACCACGACGGCAACGCGATGGGTGACCTCTACGTCAAGCTCGCCCGCTGCTGCACCCCGGTGCCCGGCGACGAGATCCTCGGGTTCGTCACCCGCGGTGGCGGGATCAGCGTGCACCGCACCGACTGCACCAACGCCGGGGACCTCAACACCCGCGAGGAGCGCCTCGTCGACGTCACCTGGTCGGTGTCGCCGGAGTCGGTGTTCCTCGTCGCGATCCAGGTCGAGGCGCTCGACCGGCACCGGCTGCTCTCCGACGTCACCAAGGTCCTCGCCGACGAGAAGGTCAACATCCTGTCCGCGTCGACGACGACCTCGCGCGACCGGGTCGCGGTGTCCCGTTTCTCCTTCGAGATGGGCGACCCGAAGCACCTCGGGCACCTGCTGCAGGCGGTGCGCAACATCGAGGGCGTCTACGACGTCTACCGGGTCACCAGCGCGGCCTGAACCGGCCATCGGCCACCGGCTTCGCGCGGCCGGGGCGAGATCGAACCGCCCGCCGCACCCCCGGCGACGGCAACTCCGTGTGGCTCGGCGATGGGGGTGGGCGCGAAGTACCTCACCTGCTGAGACATTCCGGCGGCACGGCTGCCCGGCGGCACGGCATTCCGGAGAGACGTCTCAGTTGGTGAGGCACTTCGCGGGCGAGGACACTCCGTGCCTGCCGTGCCTGCCGTGCTGCCTGCCGGTGCAGCAGGGCCGCTCGAGCTGCCGAGGCCGCGCGGCGGGTGGTGGGCCGGGTCAGCTCGCGGCAGCCGTGGTGATCTTCACCGGCTTCGCGGGGGTGCCGTCCTGACCGCCGCCGGCGACCCCGGCCTTGGCCACACCGTCGACGGTCTTCAGGCCCGCGGCGCCGATCGTGCCGAACACCGTGTACTGCGGCGGCAGCTGCGCGTCGCCGTAGATCATGAAGAACTGGCTGCCGTTGGTGTTCGGGCCCGCGTTCGCCATCGCCAGGACACCGCGCTGGTACTTCTGGTCCGGTGCGACCTCGTCGGCGAAGCTGTAGCCCGGCCCGCCGGTGCCCTGCCCGGTCGGGTCACCGCACTGCAGGACCTGCAGGCCCGGCGTCGTCGTGAGCCGGTGGCAGGACGTGCCGTCGAAGTACTTCTGCTTCGTCAGGTTCAGGAAGCTGTTCACCGCGCACGGCGCCTTCGCCCGGTCCAGCGTCAGGTCGATCGGCCCGGCGCTGGTGCTGAGCGCGACCTTCGCGGTGCCGGTCGTCTGTGCCGGCCCGTCCGCCGGGGGCTGCACGGGCTTCGCGGCGGCCTCGCCCGGGGAATAGGTGCAGGTCCCGGCGGTGGGGGTGGCGTCCGGGGGCGCGGCGGCCTGCGACTCGTCGGGCCCGCTCCACGCGTCGCGCAGCAGGAACACGGCGACCACGGCGATCACCACGACGACCACGGTCGCGATCGACGCGATCGCGGTCACCTTCTTCCGCCTCGCCTCGCGTTCGGCCCGGTGCTTCTGCTGCGCCTCGAGCTTGCGCTTCGCCGCCTCCCGGCGCTGCTGGTTCGTCGCCACGTCCTCGTCGCTCCCTGGTCGATCACCACGCGTCGTACATCGCGTTGCGCCGGAGGGTAGCGGGGCGACCTGAGAGGAAAGCTGAGAGACGCCGGTTCTACGCTGGGGACGACCCGTACCGAAAGGACGTGCACCCACCGTGAGCACCACCGAGACCGCCGGCGAGCCGCGGGCCGACGGCCGGGCCCGCAGGCCCGAGCCGTTCGCCGCGCCGAAGGGCATCCCGGAGTACCTGCCTCCGGACTCGGCGGGCTTCACCCACGTCCGTGACACTCTGGCCGGAGCCGCAGCTCACGCCGGGTACGGGCACATCGAGCTGCCGGTCTTCGAGGACACCGGGCTGTACGCCCGCGGCGTCGGGGAGTCCACCGACGTCGTCTCCAAGGAGATGTACACCTTCGCCGACCGCGGCGAGCGGTCGGTGACGCTGCGTCCCGAGGGCACCGCGGGCGTCGTCCGCTCGGTCATCGAGCACAACCTGGACAAGCAGGGCCTGCCGGTCAAGCTGCGCTACACCGGCCCGTTCTTCCGTTACGAACGCCCGCAGGCCGGGCGCTACCGGCAGCTGCAGCAGGTCGGCGTCGAGGCCATCGGGATCGACGACCCGGCGCTGGACGCCGAGGTCATCGCCGTCGCCGACGAGGGGTTCAAGGCCCTCGGCCTGACCGGCTACCGCCTCGAGATCACCTCCCTCGGCGACGCCGACTGCCGCCCCGCCTACCGCGAGCGGCTGCAGGAGTTCCTCGCCGGGCTCGACCTCGACGAGGCCACCCGCGAGCGCGCCGCGATCAACCCGCTGCGCGTGCTCGACGACAAGCGCCCCGAGGTCCGCGCCGCGATGGCCGACGCGCCGCTGCTGATGGACCACCTGTCCGACGCCGCCGCCGACCACCACGCCCGCGTGCTGGCCCACCTCGACGACCTCGGCATCGCCTACACGCCGAACCCGCGCATGGTGCGCGGCCTGGACTACTACACCAAGACCACCTTCGAGTTCGTCCACGACGGACTCGGCGCCCAGTCCGGGATCGGCGGGGGCGGCCGCTACGACGGCCTGATGGCCACCCTCGGCGGGGCCGAGCTGTCCGGCGTCGGGTTCGGCATCGGCGTCGACCGGACGCTGCTGGCCTGCCAGGTCGAGGGCGTGCAGCCCTGGTCGACCGCCCGCGCCGAGGTCTACGGCGTGCCGCTGGGCGACGCCGCGCAACGCCGGCTCGTCGTGCTCGCCGCGCAGCTGCGCGCGGCCGGGATCCGCGTCGACCTCTCCTACGGCGGGCGCGGCCTCAAGGGAGCCATGAAGTCCGCCGACCGGTCCGGGGCGCGCTTCGCGCTCGTCCTGGGGGAGCGCGACATCGAGAACGGGACGGCCGGGCTGAAGGACCTGGCCTCCGGCGAGCAGCAGGACGTGCCGCTCGACGGATGCGTCGACGCCGTCGTCGCGGCTCTCGCGGGCTGATGGCCGAGCAGGACCGCGAGCGCTGGGACACCAAGCACGCCGCGCTCGGCGCCGGGACCCCGCAGCCGCCGGACGCGCTGCGCGGGCGCCTCGACCTGCTGCCCGCCACCGGGCGCGCACTCGACGTGGCCTGCGGACGCGGCAGCGTCGCGGTGTGGCTGGCCGAGCACGGACTCGACGTCGTCGCCGTCGACGTGTCTCCGGCCGGCCTCGCGGCCGGCGCGGAGCTCGCCGCCGGCCGGGAGGTGCGGGTGCGGTGGGTGGAGGCCGACCTCGACGCCGGGTTCCCGGCCGAGGAGAGCCGCTACGACGTCGTCGTCTGCCAGCGCTTCCGCGACCCGGCGCTCTACCCTGCGCTGCGCGACGCGCTCGCCCCCGGCGGGCTGCTGGTGGTCACCGTGCTGTCCGAGGTCGGCGACTCCGGCGGCCGGTTCCGCGCCGAGCCCGGCGAGCTGGCCCGCGCCTTCGCCGGGCTGGAGATCATCGAGCACCACGAGGGCGACGGCGGGGCCCGGCTGCTCGCCCGCGCCCCCGCCTAGGCTCGCGCTCCCGCACCGGCGGGCGCCTCCGGCTTCCCGCGCGCCACGACCAGCGCGGCCAGCCCGGTCGTCACCGGCACCGAGGCGACCAGCCCGATGCTGCCCACCAGCGTCCGCACGATCTCGGTGGCGACGTCCTGGCTCGTCAGCACGGATGTGAAGTTCGTCGACGACACCGTGAACAGCAGCATCAGTGGCAGCGCGGCGCCGGCGTAGGCCAGGACCAGGGTGTTCACCGCAGACGCGACGTGGTCGCGCCCGATCCGCATGCCGGCCGCGTAGAGCTCGCGGGCGCCGAGCCGGTGGTTGGCCGAGCCGAGCTCCCAGACGGCGGCGGCCTGGGTGACGGTGACGTCGTCGAGCACGCCGAGCGCGCCGATCACCAGCCCGGCCAGCACCAGGCCGCGGGTGTCGATCGGGACCGAGCCGAGCGTCCCGATCAGGTTCGACGTCGTGTCGTCCAGCCCGGTCAGCCGGGCCGCGGCGGAGAAGACCCATCCGAGCAGCCCGATCAGTGCCAGCGACGCCAGCGTGCCGAGCACCGCGCACGAGGTGCGGGCGTTGAACCCGTGCGTCAGGTACAGCACCGCGAACATGATCAGGCAGGAGCCGGTGACGGCGACGGCGAGCGGTGCGTGCCCGGACAGGATCGACGGCAGCACGAACCACAGCAGCACCACGAAGCTGAGCAGCAGTCCCACCAGCGCCGCGACCCCGCGCAGCCGGCCCAGCAGCACCACGGCCAGCGCGAACGCACCCGCCAGCCAGGCCAGCGCCGGACCGCGCTGGAAGTCGCTGAGCTGGTAGGACCCGGCCTCGTCGGGATTGCCGCCGGACCAGGACAGCACCACCGGGTCGCCGACGGCGAACCGTGGCGTCGACGGCTCCACCGGCACCAGCTGCACCAGGTCGCGTCCGGCGCGCGGACCGTCGGACATCGCGACCGTCACCCCGGTGCAGCCCCGGTCGCCCGACCCCGGTGAGCAGTCGGCGACCTGGACCGCGGTGACGTCGGCATGGACCGTCTGCGTCGGCGGCAGCGACGGGATCGGCGCGGCGCCCGGCCACAGCAGCACGACGCCGACCAGCGTCGCGAGGCCGCAGGGGACGAGCAGCGCGAACAGGAGCTTGCGGACCCGGTGCCCGGCCGGGGTGGCGGGTCCGTGCCCGTGCCCGTGGCCGTGGCCGGTGTGGTCGGGCGGCGGCCCGGCCGGGGCCGAGGAGTGCGCCGGCTCCGGGGTCGCGTGCTCAGGGACCGCGTGTGCCGGGGACGTGTGCTCCGGGGACGGGTGGACGGTGTGGGGGCCGGCGACGGGAGCGGTGTGGCCGTCGCGTTCCGCGGCGCGGCGGGCTGCGCGACGTCCGGTGGGGACCGGGGCCGCGGCGGGCTCCGGCGACGGCCGCGCGGCGGCCGGGGCGTCGTGCCGATGTGCCGCACGCCGACCGGGGGAGCGCGCGTCGCCACCGGGGGCGGTGCGGGCGCGGCGGGGGTCGTCCGGGTGCATCCCCGCATCCTCGCAAGGTCCGGGGCGGGTCCCGGGGGCCGTTCGCCCGGAGGGTGTCACCCGGCGACGACAGGTTGCTCCGTTCGCGCCTTGCCGATGGTTCGAACTTGTGTTCGACTGTCGGAGTGCGATGGAGCGGACAGCAGGTGGGTCTCGACGGGATCGGCGGTGCCGAGGCGCTGCCCGGCATGCGCGGGCTGCTGCGCTCGGTGCGCACGCCGGAGTTCGCCGGGACGGTGTTCCACGAGGTCGAGGCCCGGTCGGCGCTGAACCGGGTGGGGCCGTCCTCGCCGGTGCCGTTCGGGTGGACGGTCAACCCGTACCGGGGCTGTTCCCATGCCTGTACCTACTGTCTTGCAGCGGAGACCCCGGTGCTCACCGCCGACGGGCGGTCGTGTCCCATCGCCGAGCTGCGCCCCGGCGACGAGGTGCTCGGCACCGTGCCCGACGGGCGGTCCGGCAGGCGGCGCTGGGTGCGCACCCCGGTGCTCGCGCACTGGTCCACCCGGCGGCGTGCGCAGCGGGTCGCGCTGAGCGACGGCACCGTCGTGCACGCCTCCTCCGAGCACCGGTTCCTGACCCCTGACGGCTGGGCGCACGTGCGGCCCGGGCGCTGCCGGTCCTCGGCCCGGCGCCCGCACCTGCGGCCCGGCACCGCACTCGTCGGGCCCGGGGCGGCGGGCATGCCCATCGCCTCGGAGCCGGGTGGTCCGCACTCGCCCGGCTGGCCCGAGGGCTACCTGTGCGGCCTGGTCCGGGCCGATGCGGTGCGCTCCCGGGTGTCCGCGGAGCCGTTCCCGTCGGCATGGGTGGAGATGGAGGCGCTCGCCCGCGCGCACCACCTGCTGGCCGGGTCGCCGTCGCGGGTCACGGTCGGGGCTGGTGCGCCCTCCGGTACGCCGACGGCCTGGCCGGAGCAGCCGACACCCGGCTGGTCGGCGGGGTTCCTCGGCGGTGTCGCCGACGCGTGCGGCGAGGTCACCGCGGGGGTCCTGCGGCTCGTGCCGGTGGACCCGGTGCTCACCCGCGCGACGGTGGACGCGCTGCGGCGGCTGGGGTTCCGGGTCGCCTCCGAACCGACGACGCGGGCCGGTGTCCCCGGCGCGCGTGCCCTGCGGGTGCTCGGCGGAGCGGCCGAGCAGCTCCGGCTCGTCGCGATCGCCGATCCCGCCGTCGGCCGGGTGCGCGACGTCGCCGGGTCCCTGGTCGAGGAACCACCCGACGGCGGCCCGCAGGTGGTGTCGGTGACCGACACCGGCGAGATCCGCCCGATGTACGACATCACCACCGGCACCGGGGACTTCGTCGCCGCGGGCGTGGTGAGCCACAACTGCTTCGCCCGCAACACCCACACCTACCTCGACCTCGACGCGGGGGAGGACTTCGACTCCCGGATCGTGGTCAAGGTCAACGTGGCCCGCGTGCTGGAACGGGAGCTGGCCCGGCCGTCGTGGCGGCGCGAGCACGTCGCGATGGGTACCAACACCGACCCGTACCAGCGCGCCGAGGGCCGCTACCGGCTCATGCCCGGGGTGATCTCCGCGCTGGCCCGGTCCGGGACCCCGTTCTCGATCCTCACCAAGGGCACCGTGCTGACCCGCGATCTGCCCGAGCTCGCCGCGGCGAACGCGGACGTCCGGGTCGGCACCGGGGTGTCGGTCGCGCTGCTCGACCGGGAGCTGCAGGCCCACCTCGAACCCGGCACCCCCAGCCCGAGGGCGCGGCTCGACCTCGTCCGCCGGATCACCGACGCCGGGCTGCCGTGCGGGGTGATGGTGGCTCCGGTGCTGCCGTGGCTCACCGACTCCGACGAGGCCCTGGACGCCCTGCTCGCCGAGATCGCCGCGGCCGGTGCGACCCGGGCGACGGTGCTGGCACTGCACCTGCGCCCCGGGGCCCGCGAGTGGTTCCTGGCCTGGCTGGCCCGGCAGTACCCGGCCCTGGTCCCGCGCTACGAACAGCTCTACCGCCGGGGTGCCTACGCCGGCCGCGACTACCGCGCCGGCCTCGCCAAGCGGGTGGCGCCGCTGCTGGCGCGGCACGGCCTGGACCGTCCGGAGCCGAACCCGCGGGATCCGGGGTGGACGCGTCAGGAGCAGGGGAAGCAGGTGGGAGGCGAGCCGGGTGCGGGGCAGCTGAGCCTGCTGTGAGGCGCGGGGGATCGAGGCACGGGTGGATCGGGGCACGGGTGGATCGGGGTGCGGACGGACGGAACCTCAGGTCACGGTCTCGACGTGCACGAGCCGTTCCAGCCCGGCGAGGCCGTCGCGATCGCGGGTCAGGAGCGGTAGACCGTGCCGCGCCGCGATCGCGGCGATCAGCAGATCGAATCGTCGTGGGCGGGGATTGCGTCCCCGGCGACGGACGAGTTCCGCGAGAGCGCCGTACAGTTCCGCGCCCGCGACATCGAGCGAAAGCACGTCGAAGGTGTCCACGACTGCGCGCAGGCGACGTCGTCTCGCCAGGGCCTGCACGGGATCCGACGTCTGGGCGCCGTACTCGAGTTCGGCGACCGACACGATCGTCACCAGCACCACGTCGGCCCAGGCGGCGAATCCGCCGGTCGGACGGTCGATCAGGACGGAGGTGTCGGCCACGATGCGAGGCAGCGGTCCCCGCGGGCTGCTCACCGCTCGTCGTCGGGGTCGTCGAGCTCGGTGTCGCTCAGCAGGGCATCGATCCCGGTGCGGTCCCGATCCCACACGGCGACGTCGACCGGCGGGAGCCCGGAGAAGAGTGCGTCGAGCTCCGTGGCGGGTACCTCGCGCCGTTGCGTGACCCGCTGGTGGGGAACGAGATCGGCGACCGGGGCACCGTTGACCGTCACGGTGAACCGTTCGCCGGCCGCGACGCGTCGCATGATCGCCGCGTTGTCGTTACGCAGCTCGGACTGCTTGATGACACCCACGTACATGACGATAGCGCTGTTCGCTATCTGCGGCGACGGCACATGTGAAACCTGGTGGCGAGCCCCCCGACCCCTGCCGATAGCCTTGACCGCCGTGATGCGAACCCACCCCGTCGGCACCTTGCGTGCCGAGAACGCCGGCCAGACCGTGACCCTCGCCGGATGGGTGGCCCGCCGCCGCGATCACGGCGGCGTGATCTTCATCGACCTGCGCGACCGCTCCGGTTCGGCGCAGGTGGTGTTCCGCGAGGGCGAGATGGCCGAGCGCGCCCACCGGCTGCGTTCGGAGTTCTGCATCCAGGTGACGGGCGAGGTCGTCCGCCGCCCGGAGGGCAACGAGAACCCGGACCTGCCCACCGGCGACATCGAGGTCACGGTGACCGGCCTGACCGTGCTGTCGGAGTCCGCGCCGCTGCCGTTCCCGATCGACGAGCACACCGGCGTCGGCGAGGAGATCCGGCTGCACCACCGCTACCTCGACCTGCGCCGCCCCGGCCCCGCCGCCGCGATCCAGCTGCGCAGCGACGTCAACAAGGCCGCCCGCACGGTGCTGGCCGACGAGGACTTCGTCGAGGTCGAGACCCCGACCCTGACCCGGTCCACCCCCGAGGGCGCCCGCGACTTCCTGGTCCCGGCCCGGCTGCGCCCCGGCTCCTGGTACGCCCTGCCGCAGAGCCCGCAGCTGTTCAAGCAGCTGCTGCAGGTCGGCGGCATCGAGCGCTACTACCAGATCGCGCGCTGCTACCGGGACGAGGACTTCCGCGCCGACCGGCAGCCCGAGTTCACCCAGCTCGACATCGAGATGAGCTTCGTCGAGCAGGACGACGTCATCGCCCTGGCCGAGAAGGTCCTGGTCGCGCTGTGGAAGCTCGTCGGCCACGACATCAGCACGCCGATCCCGCGGATGCCCTACGCCGAGGCGATGGCCCGGTTCGGCTCCGACAAGCCGGACCTGCGGTTCGGCATCGAGCTGACCGAGCTCACCGAGTACTTCTCCGGCACCGGGTTCCGGGTCTTCCAGAACCCCTACGTCGGCGCCGTCGTCATGCCCGGCGGGGCCTCGCAGCCGCGCAAGGTGCTCGACGGCTGGCAGGAGTGGGCCAAGCAGCGGGGCGCCCGCGGCCTGGCCTACGTCCTGATCGGCGACGACGGCGAGGTCGACGAGCGCGGCCCCGTCGTGAAGAACCTGTCCGAGACCGAGCGGGCCGGCCTGGCCGAGGCCGTCGGTGCGAACCCGGGCGACTGCATCTTCTTCGCCGCAGGCAAGCCGTCGGATGCCCGCGCGCTGCTCGGCGCCGCCCGCGGCGAGATCGCCCGCCGGATCGGCGCGATCGACGAGTCCGCCTGGTCGTTCGTCTGGATCGTCGACGCACCGCTGTTCGAGTCGGCCGCCGACACCGACGACGTCGCGGTCGGCGGGGGTGCGTGGACCGCGCTGCATCACGCGTTCACCTCGCCCACCCCGGAGTGGATCGACACCTTCGAGAAGGACCCGGGCAACGCGCTGGCCTACGCCTACGACATCGTCTGCAACGGCAACGAGATCGGCGGCGGCTCGATCCGTATCCACGACGCCGAGGTCCAGAAGCGCGTCTTCGAGATCATGGGGCTGTCCGAGGCCGAGGCGCAGGAGAAGTTCGGCTTCCTGCTCGAGGCGTTCGCCTACGGCCCGCCGCCGCACGGCGGCATCGCGTTCGGCTGGGACCGGATCACCGCGCTGCTGGCCGGTGTCGACTCGATCCGCGAGGTCATCGCGTTCCCGAAGACCGGTGGCGGCTACGACCCGCTGACCCAGGCGCCCGCGGCGATCACCGCCGCGCAGCGCAAGGAGGCAGGCGTCGACGCCCGCCCGGACGCGGACAAGGCGCCCGGCGGGTCCGCGCCCGGCAAGCCCGCCGAGACCGGCGGCGGCGCCCCGGAGAAGCCCGGCCCGGCCGCGTAGGGCGTGCTGCACCTGCGCGTCGTCTGCCCCGAGGGGCGGACGACCGAGGTCGTCGACGTGCTCCGCGACGAGCCCGGGGTGGCCCACCTGGTGGTCCACCCCGGTGCCGCCGTGGAGCCCCGCGGTGACCTCGTCGAGGCCGACGTGGCCCGTGAGGCCACCGACGCCGTCCTCGCCGCGATGGCCGACCTGGGCATCGACCACGACGGCGCGGTCACCGTCGAGCAGCTCGACACCGTGCTGTCCGACCGGGCCGACGCCGCCGAGGAGGCCGCGCCCGGTGACGGCGCCGACGCCGTCGTCTGGGACGAGCTGATCGGCCGCACCGGCGAGGAGTCCCGGCCGACCGTCACGTTCCTGACCTTCCTCACGATCGCCTGCGTGCTCGCCGCGGTCGGCGCGGTCACCGACTCCCCGGTCACCGTGGTCGGGGCGATGGTGATGGGGCCCGAGTTCGGGCCGATGGCCGCGTTCGCGGTCGGGATGGTGCTGCGCCGCGGTGACCTCATGCGCCGCGGCGGGCTCGCGCTGGCCGTCGGGTTCCCGCTGGCCATGCTGGTCACCGCACTCGCGACGTGGCTGTTCGACGCGCTCGGCTGGCTGTCCTCCGACGGCCTCGACCAGCTCCAGCAGATGGACTTCATCTACGAGGTCGGGCCGTTCTCACTGGTCGTCGCGCTGCTCGCGGGCGCGGCCGGGATGCTGTCGCTGACCTCGGCGCGGTCCTCGGCGCTGGTCGGGGTGTTCATCTCGGTGACCACGGTGCCCGCGGCGGCGTTCGGGTCGGTCGCGGCCACCGAGGGTCGCTGGGACGAGGCCGGGCTGTCGCTGCTGCAGCTGGTCGTGAACGTCGTCGGAGCGGTCCTCGCGGCGGCCGGAGTGCTGCTGCTGTCGCGGCTCTGGTCCCGTCGCCGGGGCGCGGACCGGCGCCTGTCGGAGGGGTAGGGTCCGGCGGTGATGACGGATCCGCAGGCGACGCCGGACGCGGTCGCGGCGGTGGCCGGCGCGGCGCGCCTGCTGTCGCGGCGGGCGGGCTCCGACGTCGAGCTCTCCGACCCCGAGGACCTCGGCGGCAGCGGGGACTCGGTGGTGGCCCGGGCCCGGATGGGGGTCAACCCGTTCTCCGACCGGCGCTCGGTCGTGGTCAAGCAGTATCGCGGCGACGCCGGGTCGGCCGACCCGTTCCGCTACGAGGTCGCGTCCTGCCAGCTGTTCACCGCGCTGCCCACCGACGTCCGGCCCAGCCCGGCGATCATCGCGCACGACCCCGAGCAGCGGCTGCTCGTGCTCGAGGACCTCGGCCGCAGCTCCACGCTGGCCGACAAGCTGTTCGCCGGCGACCGCGACGCCGCCCGCAGCTGCCTGCTCGGCTGGGCCCGTGGCCTGGGCCGGATGCAGGCCGCCACCGCCGGGCGGGAGGGCGACTTCGGGGCGCTGCTGCGCCGGCTGGGGGAGAAGGCCCGCCGCGACCCGGTCTCGGAGCAGGCCCGCGCCGCGCTCGCCGGGCTGCCCGAGCTGCTCACCGACGGCCTCGGCGTCACCGTGCCGGAGCCGGCCGTGCCCGAGGCGCTCGGCGCGGTCCGGCTGCTGGGCGGCACCGGGTTCCGCGCGTTCAGCCCGTCCGACACGTGCCCGGACAACAACCTGGTGACCAGCCGCGGCGTGCGGTTCGTCGACTTCGAGTGGGGCTGCTTCCGCGACGTCGTGCTCGACGCCGCCTACATGCGGGTCCCGTTCCCCGGCTGCGCGGCCAGCTTCGCGCTGCCCGGCGACGTCGCCGAGTCGATGATCGACGCGTGGCGCTCGGAGATCGCGCCGGTCTGGCCCGAGCTCGACGACCCCGACGTCCTGGAGTCCCGGCTCACCGACGCGCACCTGCTCTGGGTGTGGTGGTCGACGTGGATGCTGTTGCCGCGCATGTTCGACCGCGACGGGCCGATCGGGGTCGACGCGAGCCGGTCGCCGCGGATCAGCACCGCGCTGCGGCACTACTGGCGCGGCCTGGGCGCCGTCGCCGACGGCAGCGGGCGTCCCGGGACCGCGGCGCTCGCCGGAGCCGTCGTCGCCGCGCTGGAGCGGGAGTCCCCGGACGCCGCGCCGGAGCTGGCGCCGTTCCCGGCGTTCCGCGGCGGACGCTGACGACTCCGGGCAGCGACGACTCCGGGCACCGACGACGGCCTGGCCGGGCCGGTGGGGCACCACAGAGTTCGCGAGGGAGTAGCGACACCGTCACCGTGCGCACACCGCGACGGCGCCGTCGACGCTCATCGTGACCGGCGTGCGTCCGATGATCGCGCCCGAGACCGTCGCCCACGTCCCGACCCTCCCGAGCCCGCCCCGCACGCCCGGCCGGCCGGTCCGCCGCCTCACCGTCGTCGGGGACTCGACCGCCGTCGGCGTCGGCGACCCGGCGCCCGGCGGCGGATGGCGGGGGTTCGCCCCGCTGCTCCGCGACGCCCTGACCGGCCCGGACGGGCCCGTCGAGCTCGACAACCACGGCCGGACCGGGGCCCGGATGGCCGCCGTGCGCCACCAGCAGGTGCCGGCCGCGATGGCCGAGCCCGGCGACGTCGTCGTGCTGTGCGCCGGGATGAACGACACCCTGCGCGGCGACTTCGACCCCGACGACATCCGCCGCGACGCCGCCGAGGCGATCGCCCTGCTCGGCTCCACCGGCGCCACCGTGCTGCTGGTCCGCTACCACGACCACACCCGCGTCGTCCGGCTCCCGGGGCCGTTCGCCCGCGTCCTGTCCGCCCGCATCACCGCCCTGAACGACGCCCTCGACGCCGCCGTGGCGCACGCCGCCGAGGGTGGCGTCGTCGCCGGGGTGCTCGACCTGCACCGCGTCGACGGCGGCTACGAGCGCGAGACGTGGAGCGCCGACCGGCTGCACCCGTCCGAGCGCGGGCACCGGCTGCTCGCCCGCGGCATGACCGGGCTGCTGGCCGCCGCCGGCTGGGACGTGCCCGGCGAGGTCGGGCTCGACCCCTGCGGCGGCCGCGAGGTCCGCTCCTGGGAGTGCGGTGCCTGGCTGGTCGTGAAGGGGGTGCCGTGGCTGGTGCGCCGCGGCCGGGACCTGGGACCGGTCGTCGTCCGCGGCATGGTCGCCAACCGCAGGCCGCGCGCGGTTCAGAGGCGCCGCAGGAAGTTCCCGATCCGCTCCACGGCCTGCTCCAGCTGGGGGAGTGCCGTGGCGTACGAACAGCGGATGTGCCCCTCGCCGGACGGCCCGAACACACCGCCCGGGACGACGGCGACCGACTCCTCCCGCAGGAGGCGCTCGGCGAAGGTCTCGCTGTCCAGGCCGGACACCCGGATGCTCGGGAACGCGTAGAACGCGCCCTCGGGCTCCGGGCACTCCAGCCCGGCCTCGCGCAGCCCCTTCACGAACACCCGGCGGCGACGGTCGTAGTCGGCGACCATCTCCGCGACGTCGCCCTCGGCGTGCGCGAGGGCCTCGATCGCGGCGACCTGGGAGACGTGCGGGGCGCACAGCATCGTGTACTGGTGCACGCGCAGGCACAGCTCGGCGATCGGGCGCGGAGCGGCGAGCCAGCCGACCCGCCAGCCGGTCATGGCCTGCGCCTTGGAGAACCCGCCGAGCACCACGGTCCGCTCCCGGGCGCCCGGGACCGCGCCCAGGCAGGTGTGCGCGCCGCTGTAGGTGAGCCGGTCGTAGATCTCGTCGGAGAGCAGGTAGAGGTCGTGGCGCTCGGCCAGCTCGACCAGCGCGCGCAGCACCTCCGGGGACTGCACGGCCCCGGTCGGGTTGGCCGGTGAGCCGATCAGTACCGCCTTGGTGTCCGGGGTGATCGCGGCCTCGACGGCGGCGACGTCGATCGCGAACCCGTCCTCGGCGCGGGTCGGCACGGTGACCGGGGTGCCGCCGGCGAACGCGACGCACGGCTCGTAGGCGACGTAGCAGGGCTCCGGGATGATCACCTGCTCGCCGGGGTTCAGCAGCACCCGGAACGCCAGGTCCAGGCCCTCGGAGACGCCGGTGGTGATCAGGCACTCGGTCGCCGGGTCGTAGTGCGCGTCGTAGCGCGCGGCCAGGTCCGCGCAGATCAGCTCGCGCAGCCGGGGCAGGCCCGCGTTGCCGGTGTAGGTCGTGTAGCCGTGTTCCAGGGCGTAGATGCCGGCCTCGCGGATCCGCCACGGCGTCACGAAGTCGGGCTCGCCGACGCCGAGGGAGATGACGTCGTCCATCTCGGCGGCGATGTCGAAGAACCGCCGGATGCCCGACGGCGGAATGGCCGAGATCGTCGCGTTGAGCGGCTTCACGGCGTCACCGGGAGCCGGTGGTCCGGCTCGGGCTCGGCGAAGGAGTCGCCGTCGCGCTTGTGCGTGGCGAGCACGAAGTGCGTGGCGGTCGAGGTGATGCGGTCGATCGTCGACAGCTTCTGCGCGACGAAGTCGCTGACCGCGCGGATGTCCTGGCCGACGACCGTGCAGCGCAGGTCGTGCCCGCCGGAGACGAGATAGCAGTCGCGGACCTCGGCGAACCGGGAGATCCGGGTGGCGACGTCGTCGAAGCCGACCCCGCGTGCCGGGACGACCGAGACGTCGATGAACGCGGTGACCTGGGCGCCCGCCCGTCCGGCGCCCTCGAGGCCGTCGGTGCCGTCCTCGTAGCGTTCCCAGTCGACGACGGCCTTGTGCCGCCGGATCACCCCGGCCCGCTCCCACTGCGCGATCCGGGCGTCGACCTCCTCGCGGGGCAGGCCGAGCATGGTCGCGACGGTGGCGTGGTCCAGGGACGCGTCCCGTTCCAGCAACTCCAGGATCTCCCGCACGCCGGTGACCCTACGACGGCGGGGCCGGGAAGTGCGCCCTCCGCGCGCCGGGCGTGCCGACCGGGGGCGGCGCGCTGCTCAGGCGGCGCGCTGGGCCGGGACCTCCTGCGGGACCGGGGCCTGCGACGGCATCCGGGCCGGGTCGAGCAGACCCAGCTCGATGTCGACGAGGTTGGCACGGGTGCAGGTCCCGCAGACCCACACGACGCCGGACGGGCCGTGGTGGCTGCTCCAGCCGAGACCGCGGATGTCGGCGTCGGACCGGAGGCGGGCGCAGAGCGGGCAACGGAGGATCGTGTCCATGCCCGACGAGTGTGCCCGGTCAGTGTTGCGACACCGTGTCCCCGAGGGTCCGCCGCGTTGCGTTCCGGCGACGATCCGGGGTCGGGGGAACGCGGTGCGTGGTCACGAAACGGCGCCGACCCGATGAAATCGCCCGTGACGTGTCCGATGCGCCGTTAGGGTCGGGTTCATGAGCAGTGAACCGCCGCAGGGGGGCGACTCCGGGTCCGGTGCCGACCGGCACGGCCCGGGCGAGCCGGCACAGGGCCCGCACGGTCAGGACCCGCAGAGCCAGGACCCGTACGCACAGCAGCCGTATCCGCAGCAGCCGTACGGGCAGTCGGGGGACCCGCAGTACGGCCGGCAGCCCTACGGAGAGCAGCAGCACGGAGAGCAGCAGTACGGGCAGCAGCAGCCCTACGGCGGCCAGGGCGAACCGCAGCAGTACGGGGGACCGCAGCCCTACGGCGGGCAGCCCTACCCGGGTGGCGCCTACGGTGGTCAGCCGTACCCCGGCGGGGCAGGCCACGGGCCGCCGACCGGGAGCTCCCCGGATCCGCTGGTCCCGTTCTCGTTCGGCGACTGGGCCTCGAAGATCGTCGGTACGGTCGGGCGCAGCTGGAAGACGCTGGCGATCATCCAGCTCTGCGCGCTGCTCCCGGTCGCGATCATCAGCGCGATCGCCGTGCTTGTCGCCGGCGGGCCGACGTCCTACGACAACGACGCGCTCGCCCCCAGCTTCGGGTTCCAGTACGCGGTCGGCGCCGGCGGGTTCGTCCTGTTCGTCGTGGCCATCGTGCTCGGCGCACTCGCCCAGGCGGCCTCGGTGTTCGTCATCGTGCGTGACGCGGCGGGCCGTCCCTGGTCGCGCGACCAGGTGATCGCGTTCGCCCGGAACCGCGCCCTGCCGATCATCGGATGGACGATCCTCTCGGCAATCATCGTCGGGATCGGGTTCGTCCTGCTGGTCATCCCCGGCATCTACCTGTCGGTCGTGGTCGGCGGCGCACTGACCGGTGTCGTCGTCGTCGAGCGGGCGGGGATCGGCCGGTGCTTCCGCCTGGTCAACCCGCGCTGGTTCCCGGTGTTCGGCCGCCTGCTCGTGCTGGTCGTCCTCGGCGGGATCTACGGGATCATCACGAGCCTGATCGCCGGTGGTGTCGGCTACGCCGCCCCGGCCCTCGGCCAGATCGTCTACAACCTGCTGATGATCCCCGCGGCCGTCGTGGGCACCGCGGCGAGCATCGTCACCTACGCCGAGTGCCGGTTCCACGAGCACAACCCGGTGCACACACCCGTCCTCGCCGACGAGATCGACCGCGCCTGACCCGGCACCCGCCTGCCGCCACCGGGCGCGGAACCGTCGGTGCCCGGTGGCAGGCTGGACGGCGATGAGCACCGACGGTCTGTTCGACATCGGCCCCGGCCCGGGCGGCCCCGATGAGGGGGACCCCGACACCGGGGACACCGGGGACGCCGGCGGCGCGCGCCCGGGCGCCCCGCTGGCCGCCCGGATGCGCCCGCGCAGCCTCGACGAGGTCGTCGGGCAGCCGGAGCTGCTCAAGCCGGGTGCCCCGCTGCGCCGCCTGCTCGACGGCGGGGCGGCGGCGTCGGTCCTGCTCTACGGCCCGCCCGGCACCGGCAAGACGACGATCGCGCGGCTGATGGCGGGTGCAGGTGGCGGGCAGCGGCACTTCGTCGCCCTGTCCGCGCTCTCGGCCGGGGTGAAGGAGCTGCGCGCGGTCATCTCCGAGGCCCGCACCCGCCGGGACCGCGACGGCACCCAGACCGTGCTGTTCATCGACGAGGTCCACCGTTTCTCCCGCACCCAGCAGGACGCCCTGCTCGGCGCCGTCGAGGACCGGCTGGTCCTGCTGGTGGCCGCGACCACGGAGAACCCGTCGTTCTCGGTGGTCTCGCCGCTGCTGTCCCGCTCGCTGGTGCTGCAGCTGCAGTCCCTGGGCGAGGACGACCTGCGCGCGCTGCTGCGCCGCGCGGTCGCCTCCGAACGGGGTCTCGGCGGCGCCGTCACGCTGGTCGCCGACGGCGAGGACGCGCTGGTGCGGCTGGCCGCGGGCGACGGGCGCCGCGCGCTCACCGCGCTCGAGGCCGCCGCCGACGGCGTGCTCGGCGCGGGGGAGACCACGGTCGACCTGGACGCGGTCGAACGGGCCGTCACCGAGGTCGCGGTGCGCTACGACCGTGCGGGCGACCAGCACTACGACGTCATCAGCGCGTTCATCAAGTCGATCCGCGGCTCGGATGCGGACGCGGCGCTGCACTACCTGGCGCGGATGCTCGTCGCGGGGGAGGACCCGCGGTTCGTCGCACGCCGGCTGATGATCCACGCCTCGGAGGACGTCGGGCTGGCCGACCCGACCGCGCTCCCCGCCGCGACGGCGGCGGCGCAGGTCGTGCAGCTCGTCGGGATGCCGGAGGCGCGGATCGCACTCGCCCAGGTCACCGTGCACCTGGCGACCGCCCCGAAGTCCAACGCGGTGATCACCGCGATCGACGCGGCGATGGCCGACGTCCGTTCCGGCAAGGTCGGCGCCGTCCCGGCCCACCTGCGTGACGGGCACTACGCTGGCGCCCAGAAGCTCGGCAACGCCGTCGGCTACCGCTACCCGCACGACGACCCGGACGGCGTGCTGCGCCAGCAGTACCCGCCCGACGACGTCGTCGGCGTCGACTACTACACGCCCACCGGCCGCGGGAACGAGCGCACGCTGGCCGAGCGGCTGCCGAAGCTGCGCCGGGTGGTCCGCGGGATCCGCGACCGCACCTGAGCCGGCGGCTCAGCCGGTCAGGACGGTCAGGCCCAGGTCACGGGTCGCCGTCGCGACCGGGGTGAAGTACGCGGTGCACTGGTTCGCCCCGCCTGCACCGGTGTGCAGGCCCTGCGCCTGGCCGTCGGCGGTGACGTACGGGGCGCCGGAGTCGCCCTCGCGGGCGCAGGCACCGACCTGGGTGAGCCCGGGCTGGCTCTGGCCGTCGAAGTTCACCGTGACGCCGGTGCGCTGGACCGGCCCGCACGACCGCCCGCTGGTGGAGCCGTACAGGCAGACCGTCGTGCCGACCGGGGCGGAGCGGGTGCCGGTGACCCGGGTGCCGCCGGCCGTCGCGCTGACGTCGCCCTCCTGGACCGGGATCGCGCCCGCGTCGGCGCCCTGCGCGGTCCGGGCGCCGGAGCCGATGGTGTCCTCGTCGGCGCCGGTGTACCAGGTGCCCGAGCCACGGGTGCAGTGCCCGGCGGTGAGCAGCCAGCGGGCCGAGCCGTCGGTCGTGGCGAAGCCTGCGGTGCAGCGGCGGGAGCCGTCGGTGATGCCGTCGCCGCCACCGACGGTGGCCTGGCGGTGCGCCGCGGCCGGGACCTGCTCCACACGGACCGCGGCCGGGTCCAGCCCGGTGGTCAGCGCGCGGGCCAGTCCCGCCGAGCCCGGACCCTCGACGACGTCGAGCACGAGCTGCTCGCTGCGCGGGTCGGTGCCGTACGCGGCCAGCCCGGCCGGCATCCGCGCGCCCAGCCGGTCGGTGAGCGCCCGGGCGGCCGCCGCCGGGTCCCTGCGCGGCTCGTCCCGCACGACCGGGGTGGCGCCGAGCGCCGAGAGCACGGGCGCGAGCGCCGGGTCCCAGGTGCCTGCCATCAGCCGTCCGCCGCCGGACGGGTCGAACCAGACCCCGGCGAGCGCGGGACCCGCCGCCTCGGTGACGGCCGGGACGCGCGCGGCGGCGGCGTCCTCGGTGAGCGCGGGCAGCTCGTCCGGCAGCGCGGGACCGGCGACGGCCGGAGCCGCCGAGGCGATGCCGAGGGTGACGACGGCGGCGGCGAGCCCGGCGAGCAGGCGGTGCGGATGGCGCAGTGGCACGGGAGTCCTTCGAGGGCGCGTACGAACCGTGGTCGTCCGGCACAACGAGGCTGCTCCGTCCGGGTCACGGGTCGGAGCCGTGCCGTGGCCGGTGACACCCCGCAGTGGGGCGCTGACCAGCGATATCGCCCGATCGGCGCAGCGGTTCCTACGGTGTGTGTCCTCGTACCGCAAATTGTGCATGTCCATTGACCCCGTTCGGGTGCGTCGACAGGGTTGTTCGCAGGCCGGGGCGCGGCCGTACGGAGTCAGGACGGCCGCGCCGACCACTGGTGGTCACCGGGTCATCGAGCAAACACACCGGGTTATCGAGCAGGTTCCGGCCCACCGACGGGCGTGCGGACCTGCGGACGACGTGGGTGCAGCCGGGGGGTTGCACCGGGAAGCTGGCCACGATGCATCAGGGTCTCGCGGCGACCACCGCCGACGCCTGCACCGCAGGGGACGAACCCGTCGCGCCCGGAGCGGCGACCGTCCCCCCGACCGACACCCCACCCGTCACCGACACCCCACCGGTCACCGACACCGGGACCGATGCCGGCATCGAGGCAGGGGCCGGGCCCGCGACCGGCGGGGCGGTCACGCCGCAGGGCGACCTGCTGTCCCCGGAGGCACTCGCCCGGGCCGTCGCCGGCGACCCCGCCGCGGTCGGCCTGCTGCTCTCCCGGGTGCAGCCCCAGGTCGAGCGGTTCTGCCGGGCGCGGCTGGGCCGCCGTGAGACCACGATCGGCTCGGCCGACGACGTCGCCCAGGACGTCTGCATGGCCGTCCTCGCGGTCCTGCCCGACTACCGGCCGTCCGGGATGTCGTTCCGCGCCTTCGTGTTCGGCATCGCCCGGCACAAGATCGCCGATGCGTTCCGCGCGATGGCCCGCAACCGTTGCGACGCCGTCGAGGAGCTGCCCGAGCGGGCCGGGCGCGACGACGACCCGATCCAGATCGTCCTCGACGCCGAGCGCAGCACACGGTTGTCCGACCTGATGGCCGTGCTCGGCCCGCGCCAGGTCGAGATCCTGCACCTGCGCATCGCCGCCGGACTCAGCGCCGAGGAGACCGCACAGGCCCTCGGCTCCACCCCCGGGGCGGTGCGCGTCGCCCAGCACCGCGCGCTGCAGCGGCTGCGCCGCGAGCTCGAGGAGCGCGAGGCCCGGCTCGTCGCGGCCGAGGAGGCCCGGGCGGCCGGCGAGACCTGGCCTGCGGTGCCGGGACGCCCGGGTGCCGGTGCCCCGGTGCGGGAGGGGCGGCTGCGGCTGCCCCGACGCCCGCGTCCGGTGGATGCCGCGATCACCGTCCCGGCGCAGGGTGCCGGGGCCGCGGCGCCGCTGGCGGTCGCCGTCTGATCCGAGTCCGTCCGCCGGCGCCGGCTCCCACGGCGTCACCGTCACGACCCCGGCAGGACAGCGGGCCGGCGTGGGCGGGCACCGGCCGTCCCCCGGACCGGTCCCGCCCGCGACCGCCCGCACCGCGGCCGGTGACCGCTGCGCTCGGGCGCGCACCGGTCACCGGCCGTCCTGCGTTCCCCGCCCGGACCGGCGGAGGCGGCGTCCCGGGACGCGGCCCGCGTACGTCGTGACCGGCGCGGTGACCGGCACAAACCCGGTCGAGCGCGGGGAGTAGCCTGGACGGCGATTCCTGCAGGGCGTCGACGAGGGGAGGGAACCCGTGCGGACCACCGGCGTGCCCTTCCCCGTGCCCCGCGAGCCGTTCCGGCGCCGAGCGCCCGGCGCGGGTGCCTGAGCAGGCCCCGCGAGCCCAGCCTCCCCGGCGTTGCAGCGCCGTCCCGCCCGTACGGTGTCCCGGCGGACGCCCCCGTGCCGTCCGCGACCCTCGCCGTACCCGTCACGAGAGACCTACCGGTGCAGACCCACGAGATCGTCCGCCGCTTCACCGCCCACTTCGAGAAGAACGGGCACACGCCCGTGCCCAGCGCCTCGCTGATCCTCGAGGACCCGCAGCTGCTGTTCGTCAACGCGGGCATGGTCCAGTTCAAGCCGTACTTCCTCGGTGACGTCCCGGCTCCCTACCCGCGGGCCACGTCGATCCAGAAGTGCGTCCGGACCCCGGACATCGACGAGGTCGGCAAGACCACCCGCCACACCACGTTCTTCCAGATGGCGGGCAACTTCTCCTTCGGTGACTACTTCAAGCGCGGCGCCATCGAGTTCGCGTGGTCGCTGATCACGAACCCGCAGGACGAGGGCGGCTACGGGTTCGACCCCGAGCGCATCTGGGTCACCGTCTACTACGACGACGACGAGGCCATCGCGCTCTGGAAGGAGATCGCCGGCCTGCCCGACGAGCGCATCCAGCGCCGCGGCGGCGACGACAACTACTGGGACATGGGCGTGCCCGGCCCCGGCGGCCCCTGCTCGGAGATCTACTTCGACCGCGGCCCGGAGTTCGGCGCCGACGGCGGCCCGGAGGCCGACGAGGACCGCTACCTCGAGATCTGGAACCTCGTCTTCATGCAGGACGAGCGCGGCGAGCTGTCCCCGAAGAAGGGCCACCCGCCGATCGGGACGCTGCCGCACAAGAACATCGACACCGGCATGGGCGTGGAGCGGGTCGCGTTCCTGCTGCAGGACGTCAACAACGTCTACGAGACCGACCTCGTCCGCCCGGTGATCGCCAAGGCCGAGGAGCTCTCCGGCAAGCGTTACGGCGACAACGAGGCCGACGACGTCCGCTTCCGCGTCATCGCCGACCACGCCCGGTCCTCGGTGATGATCATCGGCGACGGCGTGACCCCGGGCAACGAGGGCCGCGGCTACGTGCTGCGCCGGCTGCTGCGCCGCATCGTGCGTTCGGCCCGGCTGCTCGGCATCACCGAGCCCTGCCTGCTGGAGTTCGCGAAGGTCGTGCGGGACACCATGTCCCCGACCTACCCGGAGCTGGCCTCGGACTTCGAGCGGATCGCCGCCGTCGTCCGCGGGGAGGAGGAGACCTTCCGCTCCACGCTCAGCGCCGGCGAGAAGATCTTCGAGCACGCCGTCACCGACGTGCGCAAGGCCGGCGGGCACACCCTGCCCGGCGACGAGGCCTTCCAGCTGCACGACACCTACGGCTTCCCGATCGACCTGACCCTGGAGATGGCCGCGGAGGCCGGGCTCACGGTCGACCAGGACCGCTTCACCGCGCTGATGGACGAGCAGCGCCGCCGCGCCAAGGCCGACGCCGCCGAGCGCAAGGTCGGCTTCGTCGACGCCTCGGTCTACCGCGCCGTGCTCGACACCCACGGAGCCACCGACTTCCTCGGCTACCAGACGCTGGACTCGGAGTCCCGGATCGTCGGGCTGCTGCGTGACGGGCAGACCGTGCCCGCCGCGGAGGAGGGCGAGTCGGTCGAGGTGCTGCTCGACCGCACCCCGTTCTACGCCGAGGCCGGCGGCCAGCTCGCCGACACCGGCGTGCTCAAGGGCGACTCGTTCCAGATCCGGGTCGACGACGTCCAGTCCCCGGTCGCGGGCCTGCGCGTGCACCGCGGCGTGGTCACCGCCGGCACCGTCACCCTCGACGCCTCGGTCGTCGCCGAGGTCGACCCGGCCCGCCGGGCCGCGGTCTCGCGCGCGCACACCGGCACCCACCTGGTGCACGCCGGTGTGCGCAACGCGCTGGGCTCCTCGGCCGCCCAGGCCGGCTCGCTGAACGCCCCCGGACGGCTGCGGTTCGACTTCACCTCGCCCACCGGCGCCGTCGACCCGGCCGCACTGGTGGAGATCGAGGAGGAGGTCAACTCGGTGCTGCAGTCCGACCGCGAGGTGCAGACCTACGAGACCTCCCTCGACGAGGCCCGCAACCTCGGCGCGATGATGCTGTTCGGTGAGAAGTACGGCGACCGCGTCCGCGTGGTCGACATGGGCGACTACTCCCGTGAGCTGTGCGGCGGCACCCACGTGCGCCGCACGGGTGAGCTCGGCATGGTCCGGGTGCTGTCGGAGTCCTCGATCGGCTCGGGCGTGCGCCGCGTCGAGGCACTGGTCGGGCTGGACGCCTTCCAGCACGCCACCACCGAGCACCTGCTGGTCAACCAGCTCGCCGACCAGATGAAGGCCCGCCCCGAGGACCTCCCGGAGCGGATCAACGGGCTGGTCGAGCGGCTGCGCATCGCCGAGCGGGACCTGGAGAAGCACCGCGCCGAGGCCGTCCTGGCCTCCGCCGGGGCGCTCGCCGACAAGGCCGAGGACCTCGACGGGACCGCGCTGGTCGCCGTCACCGCCCCGGACGGGGTGTCCGGCAACGACCTGCGCACCCTGGCCGCCGACGTGCGCGGCAAGCTCGGCGACCGGCCCGGCGTCGTGGCGCTGTTCGCCGTCGCCGACGGGAAGGTGTCGTTCGTCGTCGCCACCACGAAGGCCGCGCGGGACAACGGCTTCGCCGCCGGGAAGCTCATCCCCGAGTTCGCCCCGGCCGTCGGCGGGCGCGGTGGCGGCAAGCCGGACCTGGCCCAGGGCGGCGGCACCGACCCGGCCGGGGTCGACGCCGCCGTCCAGAAGCTGCGCTCGGCGATCCGGAAGTGATGTGGCGGTGACCTGGACGCGCGGTCGCCGGCTCGGCATCGACGTCGGCGCGGTCCGCGTCGGCGTCGCGCTGTGCGACCCCGACGGCATCCTCGCGACGCCGGTGGAGACCGTGCCGCGTGATCTCGAGGGCGGCGCCGACGTGCGCCGCATCGCGGAGCTGGTGGCCGAGCACGACGTCGTCGGTGTCGTGCTCGGCCTGCCCCGCAACCTGCGCGGCGAGGACGGTCCGGCCGCCCGCACCGCGCGCGAGTTCTGCGCCGCGCTGGAGGCCGGGCTCGACGTGCCGGTGGAGCTGACCGACGAGCGGATGACCACCGTCGTGGCCACCCGGCAGCTGGCCGGGCGCGGGGTCAAGGGGCGCAAGCAGCGCTCGGTGATCGACCAGCAGGCCGCCGTCGCCATCCTGCAGGGCTGGCTGGATACCACCCGAGGATGATGATCGTCTCCGCCGGGGTTCGCCCGCGGCGGGGACACATGACCGTTACCCTCGTGGCCGTGAGCGGCGCCGGTGAGTCCACGACGACGCGTCCCCGCCCCACCGGGGACCGGGTGCGCCCGTGACCGCGCGGCCCGTCCGCGTCCGCCCGGCGCCCGAACCGCACCGCCGCCGCAGGGTCTGGCTGCTGTGCACCGCCCTGCTCGCCGGTGCGATGCTCGTCGCCGTGGCGGCGGCGTGCACGGGACCGGACGACTTCACCGGCGACGGAACGGGCTCGGTCGTCGTCCGGGTGAAGCAGGGCGACACCACCGGCGCGATCGCCACGACCCTGCTCGACCGCGGCGTCGTCGCCTCCCGGGGTGCGTTCCTGGAGGCCGCCGCCGAGCAGAGCGGCATCCAGCGGGTCCAGCCCGGCTACTACGAGCTGCGCGAGCAGATGTCCGGCTCGTCCGCGGCGTCGGCGATCGTCGCACCGGAGCACCGCGTCGGGTTCCTCGACGTCAAGGGCGGGGTGCAGCTCGACGACACCAAGGCCCCGGACGGCACCGTCGCCCCCGGGGTGCTCACCCAGATCTCGCGGGCCACCTGCCTCGGCACCGGCGACGACCAGCCGCGCTGCACGAGCGTCGACGAGCTGCGCAAGGCCATGGCGGGCGCCGACCCGGCCGAGCTCGGCGTGCCGACCTGGGCGCGTGCGGGGTACAAGGCGGCCGCGCCGCAGCGCCGGCTGGAGGGCCTCGTCGCCCCAGGCCCCTACGACGTCGACCCGACCGCCGGACCGCAGGACGTCCTGCGCCAGGTCGTGTCCGCCTCCGCCGAGCGGCTCGAGGCCGCCGGGCTGCGCGGCGGCGAGTCGTACAAGACGCTGATCCTCGCCTCGCTGGTCGAGAAGGAGTCGATCGCGAAAGACATGTCGAAGGTCGCCCGGGTGATCTCCAACCGGCTCGCGGCGAACCAGCGCCTGGAGCTCGACTCCACGGTCAACTACCCGCTCGACATGCAGGCACTGCGCACGACGCCCGAGGCCCGCGCCGCCCCGGGCCCGTACAACACCTACCTCAACACCGGCCTGCCGCCGACCCCGGTCGGCTCGGTGTCCACCGGTGCACTCACGGCCGCGGAGAAGCCCGCCGCGGGCAAGTGGCTGTTCTTCGTGCGCTGCGGCACCGACGGCTCCTCGTGCTTCGCCGAGACGTTCCCGGAGCACCTGGCCAACGTGGAGAAGGCGCGGGCGGCAGGCGCCTTCTGACTTGGCCGGATCCGATGTCGCCGGATCCGATGTCGCCGGATGCGCATGCAACGGTGGCCCAACCCGTGACGGGCGACCTCCCGCTTCGGTAGACCCGCACGTGACAACGTCGTCACGAGCGAGGAGACAGCGATGCGGGCAGTCGTCTACCGGGGACGCGGGAAGATCGACATCGACGACGTGGCCGAGGCCCCGGTCGGCGCCGGGCAGGTCCGGCTGCGCGTCGGCTTCAACGGGATCTGCGGCACCGACCTGCACGAGTACTTCGCCGGGCCGATCTTCATCCCGGACGGCGACCCGCACCCGCTGACCGGCGCGGAGCTGCCGCTGACGCTCGGGCACGAGTTCTCCGGCACCGTCGTCGAGGTCGGGGCCGGCGTCGACGCCGTCGCCGAGGGGGACCGGGTCGCTGTCATGCCGCTGTACTGGTGCGGCACCTGCGACCGCTGCACCGCAGGCCGCTACAACGTGTGCCGGCAGATCGGCTTCCACGGCCTGATGTCCGACGGCGGCATGGCCGAGACCACCGTCGTTCCCCAGCACATGCTGCACCGGCTGCCCGACGACGCGTCGCTGGAGATGGGCGCCCTGGTCGAGCCGATGTCGGTGGCCTACCACGCCGCGAAGCTCGGCGACCTCACACCGGAGTCGACGGCGGTCGTGTTCGGCGCCGGGCCGATCGGCATCGGGCTGTGGTTCGCGTTGCGCGGCATGGGCGTCGAGCAGGTGCGGGTGGTCGAGCCGTCGCCGACCCGGCGGGCGGCGATCGAACGCCTCGGTGCCGCCACTCTCGACCCGGCCGCCACCGACGTGCCCGCGGCGATCGCGGACATCACCGGCGGCCGCGGCGCCGACGCCGCCTACGACGCCGCCGGCGTCGAGCCCGCGGTGAACACCGCGCTGGCCACGGTCGGCGCCGGCCGGACGCTGGTCAGCGTGGCCATCTACGAGAAGCCGCTCACCACCGAGCTGGCGCAGCTGGTGATGAACGAGTCCCGGATCCAGGGCTCGCTCTGCTACACCGCCGAGGACTACGCCGCGGTCATCGACCTGATGGCGCGCGGGCACTACGACCCGACCGGCTGGGTCGAGACGATCGCGATGCGCGACGTCGTGGCCGAGGGCTTCGACGCGCTCAAGGACGGCCGGAAGATGAAGGTCCTGGTGGACCCGTCGCTCACCTGAGCGGGGACGTCGCCACCGTCCGGCCGGTCACTGGCCCCAGAAGCCGGCCGGAGGACGGGGCGAGGGGACCGCGGTCGCGTCGGTGACGACGGCCGCGTCCCCGGCCCACGCGCGGGTGTCCCCGTCGCCGGTGACCCGCGCCGGGAACGGGTCACCCGCGGCCCGGCGGATGAGATCGGCGACCGGGAGCTCGTCGTCGGACGCGACCAGGACGATGTTGCCGAACCGCCTGCCGCGCAGCACCTCCGGCGACGCGACCAGGGCCAGCTCGGCGAACGCGGCCCCGAGCGTGGCGACCTGGCCGGGCAGGAACGGCCACGGGGCGCCGTCGCCGAGGTTGGCCACGTACACCCCGCCCGGCGTCAGGACCCGGCGCACCGCGGCCAGGAACTGCGCGGTCGTGACCTGGGCGGGGGTGCGGGCACCGGCGAACACGTCGAGCACGACCAGGTCGAACGACGCCGCCGCGAACCCGGCCAGGCTCGCGCGGGCCTCGGCGGTGACGACGCCGGGCTCGCCGGGGTCGGGCAGGTAGCGCGCGACCAGCGCGGCCAGCGCCCCGTCAAGCTCGACCACGGTCTGCGGCGACCGCGGCCGGGTCGCCGCCAGGTAGCGGGCCAGGGTCCAGGCGCCACCGCCGAGGTGCAGCACCCGCAGCGGCCGTCCCGGTTCGCCGACCAGGTCGGCGACGTGCGCGATCCGGCGCACGTACTCGAACTCGAGGTGCTCCGGATCGGCCAGGTCGACGTGAGACTGGGCGGTGCCGTCGAGCAGCAGCGTCCACGACGACGGCCGGTCGGCGTCCTGCACCAGCTCGGCGGAGCCGTGGTCGACCTCGGCCCGGACGACCGCCCCGGCCCGGCGTTCGTCGGTGCGTCCGGTCCCCACTGCTCCATTGTCCGCCGCAGGTGCTGCTCCGTTCGCGGCGGGAGCTGTCCCCACCCCGCGCGGCGGTCCCCAGGGCCCCGGAATTCCGGTCCGGCGTCGCCGGATGGCAGCACGATCGACCCATGACACTCCTGACGGTCACACCCGTCCTGTTCGCCGGGTGGCTCGGTGCTGTGCTGCTCGCCGGAGGGCTCTGTGCCGTGCTGCTCGCCGGAGGGCTCTGTGCCGTGCTGCTCGCCGGAGGGCTCGGTGTGCTCGCCGGGATCCGCACCCGCCGATGGCTCGCAGGGTTGCCGCGCGGGGCCGTGGTCCCACCGCCCTGGTGCGAGGCCGCGCTGGGCCTGCTCTGGGCTTGCACGGCCGGGCTCGTCGCCACCGGTGTGCTCGACGCCGCCGCCGCGGTCCCGGTCGCGGTGCTGTGCTGGCTGGCCGTGGCCGGGTCGGCGACCGACCTGGTGCACCGGCGTCTGCCCAACGCGCTGACCCTGCCCGCGTTGCCGGTGGTACTGCTCGCCCTGGCCCCGGCCGGCTGGGACGCGGTGGCCCGCGGCGCGGCAGGCGCCGCGCTGCTCGCCGGTGCCTACGCCGTGGTCCACCTGGTGTCGCCGGTGTCGCTGGGTGCCGGAGACGTGAAGCTGGCGCTGCCGGTCGGTGCCGCGCTCGGCGGGGCCGGATGGCCGGTGCTGCTGGCCGGAGCCGTGGCCGCCGCGGTGCTGGCCGGTGCGGTCGCCGCCGGTGCGGTGCTCGCCGGTCGCGCGGCACTCGGGTCGCGGCTTCCGTTCGGGCCGGTGCTGCTGGCCGCGGCACTGGCGAGCGTGACCGCGGCCGGGGTGCTCGGCACGGGCGGGCCGGCGCCACCGCTGTGAGCAACCGGTGTGAGCGCGCCCGCCCGACCGGGCGGACGACCGCAGAACCGCAGGTGAGAGGATGGACGACGTGCTGCGATGGATCACCGCCGGGGAGTCCCACGGCCCGGCACTGGTGGGTGTGCTCGAGGGCATGGTCGCCGGTGTCGGAATCACCACCAAGGAGCTGCAGGCCGAGCTGGCCCGCCGGAAGCTGGGCTACGGCCGGAGCCCGCGGATGGCCTTCGAGGCCGACGAGCTCGAGGTGATCGGCGGTGTCCGGCACGGCGTCACCCAGGGCGGCCCGATCGCCGTCCGGATCGGCAACACCGAGTGGCCCAAGTGGGAGACGGTCATGGCCGCCGACCCGGTCGACCCGGAGCTGATCGCCAACCGCGCCCGCAACGCCCCGCTGACCCGCCCGCGGCCCGGCCACGCCGACCTCGCCGGGATGACCAAGTACGGCTTCGACGAGGCCCGACCGGTCCTGGAGCGTGCCAGCGCCCGGGAGACCGCGGCCCGGGTCGTGCTCGGCACCGTCGCGAAGGCGTTCCTGGAGCAGGCCCTCGGGGTGCGGATCGTGTCGCACGTCGTCGGGATCGGCGCCGTCGACGCCCCGGACGACGAGCCGCTGCCCGGCCCGGACGACCTGGAGCGCATCGACGCGAACCCGGTGCGGGCCTTCACCGACGAGACCGGTGCCCGGATGGCCGCCGAGATCGACGCCGCGCACGACGACGGCGACACCCTCGGCGGCGTCATCGAGGTCATCGCCTACGGCATGCCGGTCGGCGTCGGCACCTACGTCCAGGCCGACCGTCGCCTCGACGCGCGGCTCGCGTCGGCGCTGATGGGCATCCAGGCGATGAAGGGCGTCGAGATCGGTGACGGCTTTCGCACCGCGCACCGCCGCGGCTCCGCCGCGCACGACGAGATGGTCCCCGCCGGCGGCGTCGGGGAGGGCCCCGCGGGCACCGTGCCGGTCACCCGGCTCACCAACCGCGCCGGCGGCATCGAGGGCGGCATGACCAACGGCGAGCCGGTGCGGGTGCGCGTGGCCATGAAGCCGATCTCCACGGTGCCCCGCGCGCTGCGCACGGTCGACACCACGACCGGCGAGGAGGCCACCGCCATCCACCAGCGCTCCGACGCCTGCGCGGTGCCGCGGGCCGGGGTCGTTGTCGAGACGATGGTGGCGCTGGTGCTCGCCGAGGCCGTGCTGGAGAAGTTCGGCGGGGACTCCCTCGCCGAGACCCGCCGCAACGTCACCGCCTACCTCGCCGGCGAGCGCACCGCCGAGGAGCTGGTCGCCGACGGCCTCGCGGGGGACCGGTGACCGGGCCGGGCGGCACCGGCGCCGCGGCCACCACCGGCGCGGACACCGACGGCGCCCCGTTCCTGGTGCTGGTCGGGCCGCCCGGGTCGGGCAAGACGACGATCGGCACGCTGCTCGCGAAGCGGCTCGGCCTGGAGTTCGGCGACACCGACGCGGTGATCGTCGAGCGGATCGGGAAGCCGATCGCGGAGATGTTCGTCGAGGAGGGCGAGGCCGCGTTCCGGGCCCTCGAGCGCGAGGTCGTCGCCGAGCAGTTGCAGGCCGGGCACGGGGTGCTCGCCCTCGGCGGCGGTGCGGTCCTGGCCGAGCAGACCCGGGAGCTGCTGGCCGGGCACCGGGTCGTCGCCCTCGACGTCGACCTGGCCGACGGCGTGCGCCGCACCGGCATGTCGACCGCGCGGCCGCTGCTGGCCGGGGTGAACCCGCGGGCCCGGTTCCGGGCGCTGCTGACCGAGCGGGCCCCGCTCTACGCCGAGGTCGCGACCGTGCAGGTCCCGACGGCGCGGCGCAGCCCCAACCAGGTCGTCGCCGCCGTGCTGGGCGAGCTGGGGATTGCCGATCCCGCACGCGGCTCCGGCCCGGGCACCGACGACCCGAACGACCGGCCCACCCCGCGGGACACCTCCGCTCTGCCGAGCCCCGGTTTCGGCACCCCCGCCGGCTCCGGCACCGACCGGCAGGACACCCCCCAGAACGCACCGGAGAACCGATGACCACCGCCACGCCCGACGCCTCCGGCACCGTCGAGTCCGACGGCTCGGTCCGCATCGAGGTGAACGCCGAGCGCCCCTACCCGGTGCTCGTCGGGCACGGCGTCGCCGCCCGGCTGCCCGAGGTCGTTGCCGGGACCGGCGCCGGGCGCGCGCTCGTCATCCACCCGCCGACGCTGACCGACCGGGCCGCGGCCGCCCGCGCCGAGCTCGAGGCCGCCGGGATCGCCGCGACGACCCTCGAGGTCGCCGACGCCGAGGCAGGCAAGTCCCTCGACTCGCTCGCCGCCTGCTGGCAGGCCTGCGCCGACGCCGCGCTGACCCGCGCCGACGTCGTCGTCGGGCTGGGCGGGGGAGCGGTCACCGACCTCGCCGGGTTCGTCGCCGCCACCTGGATGCGCGGCATCGCGGTCGTGCACGTCCCGACCACGCTGCTGGCGATGGTCGACGCGGCCGTCGGCGGCAAGACCGGCATCAACACCGCCGCCGGGAAGAACCTGGTCGGTGCGTTCCACGAGCCGGCCGCGGTGCTCGTCGACCTGGACACGCTGCGGACGCTGCCCCGCGCCGAGCTCGTCGCCGGGTCGGCCGAGGTCTGGAAGGCCGGGTTCATCGCCGACCCGGTGATCCTCGACCGCGTCCGCGCCGACCCCGGCGCCGCGCTCGACCCGGCCGGGCCGGTGCTCGCCGAGCTGGTGCGCCGCGCCATCCGGGTCAAGGCCGACGTCGTCGGCGCGGACCTGCGCGAGTCGCACCTGCGGGAGATCCTCAACTACGGCCACACCCTCGGCCACGCCATCGAGCGCCGGGAGAACTACCGCTGGCGGCACGGCAACGCCGTCGCCGTCGGCACCGTGTTCGCCGCGGAGCTGGCCCGCGCCGCCGGCCGGCTCGACGACGCCACCGCAGACCTGCACCGCGAGGTGCTGGAGCTGGTGGGGCTTCCGACGACGTACGAGGCCGGGGCGCTCGACGAGCTGGTCGACACCATGCGCGGGGACAAGAAGTCCCGCGCGGGCACGCTGCGGTTCGTCGTCCTCGACGGGCTGGCCGAGCCCGGGCGTCTGGAGGGCCCCGACCCGGCACTGCTGGAGACGGCGTACGCGGCGATCAGCCGCTGAGCGGCGGGCCCGGCCCGGTGGGTCAGAGCCCGGCGTCGTCGAGCACCCGGTGCAGCGGCTCGGGCAGCGCGGTGAGGTCGAGGGCACCGGCGAGCACCGCGCCGTAGCGCTCCTTGCGCCGCGCCCGGGTGCCGAGGAACCGGTGCAGCTGCTGCTCGGCGCTCCGTTCGCGCTGCGCGGGCTGACACCGCATCGACCGCAACGACGCGAGCTCGCCCTCGGCGTCGACGAGCTCCTGCACCCGCCCGGCACCCAGCGCCCGGATCATCTCGTCCTCGAGGTCGCTGCGGCAGACCCGCACGGTCACCGGCGTCGTCCCGTCTCGGGGCGGGCCGGACGCGGCTCCGAGTAGGCCGGGACCGAGCACCCGGGGATCGAGCATGCGGGGACCGAGGGTACGGGCCACCCACCCCGCGGCACCCTCGTCGCACAGCACCGCGATGCGCTGCGGCACCACGGGATCCAGCGCGCGCAGTGCCGCCGGCAGGTTGGTGTAGCCGTGCAGCACGACGATCACGACGCCGTCGGCGACGGTGGTGCGCGACGACCCGCGCCGCCGGGCGAGGGTCTCCAGCGCGGCCGCGTCGCTGGCCCCCTCCACCAGGACCACCGCCTGCGGCCCGGTCACCGGTCCCGCCCGTGGCACCCGGTCCGGCCGTAGAACCCGGCCCGCTCGGGCGACCCAGACGACCCGGCCCGCACCGACGACCCCGTCCGCACCGGTGCTCAGCCGCCGAAGACGTCCACGAACTGGGCCGCGTCGCGCGCCTTGTAGACCATGTTGGTGCGCTGCACGTCGTCGAGGGCGGCGCTCGCGGCGTCGGTGTAGCGGTGCCCCGGGTAGACCGTCGGGTTGCCCTTGAGCGAGGCCAGCTGCTGCAGCGAGTGGTACATCTGCCCGGCGTCACCGCCCGGGAAGTCGGTGCGTCCGCAGCCCTGCAGGAACAGCGTGTCCCCGGCCACGAGCTTGTCCCCGTCCGGGTCCGGCACCAGGAAGCACTGGCTGCCCGGGGTGTGCCCGGGGGTGTGCAGCATCCGGATCGCGACGTCGCCGACCTCGAGGACGTCGTCGTGGTCGTGCGGGGTCAGGTCGGTCGCCGACAGCCCGGTCACCTTCGTGACGTACTCGGCCTCGCTGCGCTGCACGTGGATCGGCACCGGGTGCTTCGCCAGCAGGTCGGCGACCCCGACCAGGTCGAAGCCCATCATCTGCCCGCCGACGTGGTCGGGGTGGTGGTGCGTCGCGAGCACCCCGGTGAGCCGCATGCCGTCCTCGTCGAGCGCGGTGAGCAGCTCCTCGGGGGAGTAGGCGGGGTCGACGACGACCGCCTCCCGCGTCTCGGTGTCGCCCAGCAGGTAGGAGAAGTTGACCATCTGCGTCGCGATCGGGTCGCCCACGGCGTAGTCCTGGCCGGAGAGCAGCTGGCGGAAGTACAGGCCCATGCCCGCGACACTAGGACACATGGGCACAGGACATAGGGTCGGATGCATGGGCCACGCCGAGCGCCGCGCGTCACTGCGCGAACACCTGCACACCAGCGGGCTGGACGCCCTGCTGGTGACCGACCTGCTCGACGTCCGCTACCTCACCGGGTTCACCGGCTCGAACGCCGCCGCGGTCGTCGTCGCCGACCCGGGCGGCGACGCCGGCACCGACCTGCTCTGCACCGACGGCCGCTACCGCATCCAGGCCGCCGAGCAGTGCCCGGACCTCGACGTCGTCATCGACCGGCCGAGCGCGCCCGCGGTCGCGTCCCGGGTCCCGGCCGGGACCCGGCTCGGCTACGACTCGGCGACGCTCACCGTCGACGGCCTCGCTGCCGTCCGCGACGCGGTCCCCGGCCGGGAACTGCGCCGCGCGCCCGGACTGGTCGGGAGGCTGCGCGAGACCAAGGACGACACCGAGGTCGCCGCGATCCGCGCGGCCTGCGAGCTCGCCGACACCGCCCTGCGCGACCTGCTCGACGCAGGCGGGCTCGCCCCCGGACGCACCGAACGCGACGTGGCCCTCGACCTGGAGGACCGGATGCGCCGGCTCGGGGCGGCCGGGCCGTCGTTCGACACGATCCTCGCCGCCGGCGCCAACTCGGCGATCCCGCACCACGGCCCGTCGGAGACGGTGCTGCGCCGCGGTGACCTCGTCAAGATCGACTTCGGGGCGGCGCTGGACGGCTACCACTCCGACACCACCCGCACGTTCTGCCTCGGCCCCGCCGCGGACTGGCAGCGCGACCTGCACGCGCTCGTCGACACCGCCGCCGCGGCCGGCCGGGCCGCGCTGGCCGACGGGACACCCGTCGCCGCCGTCGACGCCGCGTCCCGCTCCGTGATCGACGACGCCGGCTACGGCGAGGAGTTCCCGCACGGCCTCGGGCACGGCGTCGGGCTGGCCGTGCACGAGGCACCGTGGCTGTCACGCAACGGGTTCGGGACGATCGCCGCCGGGCAGGTCGTCACCGTCGAGCCGGGCGTCTACCTGGAGGGACACGGCGGGGTACGGATCGAGGACACCCTGCACGTGGTCGCCGGCGGCCCCGCCGTCGCCCTGACCAGGCTGCCCCGCGAGCTGATCGAGCTCTGAGCCCCGGCCCCGCCGGCTCCGCGCCCTGCCCCGAGGGGCCCCGGCTACCGCCGCGCTGCCCCGAGGGGCACCCCCGCTACCGCCGGCGGGAACGAGGGTGCCCCTCGGGGCAGAGTGAGGAGGCCCGCCGCCTCACCGACGCAGCGCCTCCCGCCACGACACGGTCGCCCCGATCCGCAGCACCGAGCGGTGGTAGATCCGCGACCCCACCCAGGCCAGCGCGGCGACGGCGGCCAGCATCAGCACCACCGCGACCACGACCTGCAGCACGGTCGCCGAGCCGTCCGCGGTGCGCAGCGGCATGAGGATCGCCGAGAACGGCGGGATCCAGGACAGCACCTGCACCAGCGTCGCGTCCGGCGAGCTGACGTAGTAGAACGCCGTGCCGTAGAGCACCATCAGGCTCAGCATCATCGGGCTGGTGGTGGAGCCGACGTCCTCCTGGCGCGACACCAGTGACCCGGCGGCGGCGTAGAGCACGGCGTAGAACGCGTAGCCGAGCACGAACCAGCCGAGCACGCTCGCGAACACCCCGACCGCAGTGCCGGTGATCGTCAGCATCCCGGTCGCCACCCCGGCGCCGATCCCGGCGACGCCGTAGAGCCCCAGCTGCACCAGCCCGACCGCGCCGATCCCGAGGATCTTGCCCCACAGCAGGTGCAGCGGCCGGATCGTCGACAGCAGCAGCTCGACGACGCGGCTGGACTTCTCCTCGACCACCCCCATCGCGACGACGGTGCCGAAGCCGAGGATCTGCCCGAACAGCAGGAACAGCGCGACGAAGCTGATCGCGGTCCGCTGCCCCTCCTGCGGGTCCGGCGGGGCCGCGGCGTCGACGGTGAGCACCGGCGGGACGACGGCCCGGTCCAGCGCGGCCGGGTCGACCCCGAGCCGGGTCAGCGCGGTGTCGCGGGCCCGCTGCTCCAGTGCCGCGTCGAGCACGCCGCGCACCTCGGCGGGCACCTTCTCCTGCACGATCGCGGTGGCCCCGCCGGGCTGCGGGACGACGGCGACGTCGAGGTCCTTCGCCGTGACCGCACCCCGGCCGGCGTCGGCGGAGTCCAGCGGCCGGACGTCGACGGGCGTGCCGAGCCGGTCCCCGGCGGCGGTGACGGCCGCGGCGAGCGCGGGATCGCCCGCGACCCCGACCGTCGGGCGCTCGTCGGGCCCGCCGCCGAACACGGAGAACGCGACGATGCCGCCGACGATCACCAGCAGCGTGATCGCGTTGCTGACGACGAAGGAGCGCTTGCTCACCTGGGCGCGGAACTCCCGACGGGCGACCAGCGCGATCGCCCGGGAGGCGGGCAGCGCGGATCCGGGCGGTCCGGCAGGCCCGCCTGCGGACGGCGCGGCCCCGCCCCGGGCCGGGACGGCGCCGGACGTGGTGTCGCCGGGGGTCTCGCCGGACGTGGTGCCGGTGGACGAGGGAGAGGGAACGGTGCTCATGCGACGACCTCCCGGTAGAGCTCGGTCAGCGACGGGGTGTGCACCGTGAACCCGTGCACCGGGCCGGTGGCGAGTGCGGCGGCGAGGACGGCCTGGTCGTCGGCGCCGTCGGCGAGCTGCAGGGTCGTCCGGCCGGCGTCGTACCGCTCGACGGTGACCCCGGCCAGGCCGTCCGCCCAGCCGGGTGGTGCGGCGGGTGCGTCGACCTCCAGCCGGGTCCCGCCGCCGCGGCGGACCTCGGCGACCGTGCCGACGGTGCGGATCCGCCCCGAGGCGATGATCGCGACGCGGTCGCAGAGCCGCTGCACCAGGTCGAGCTGGTGGCTGGAGAACAGCACCGGTACCCCGGTGCGCGCCTTCTCCCGCAGCACCTCGCTCATCACGTCGACCGCGACCGGGTCGAGCCCGGAGAACGGCTCGTCGAGCACGAGCACCGCCGGGTCGTGCACCAGCGCCGCCGCCAGCTGGACGCGCTGCTGGTTGCCCAGGCTCAGCGCGTCGACGGTGCTGCCGAGCCGGGAATCGACGCCGAGCCGCTCGGCCCAGCGCAGCGTCGCCCGCCGGGCTCCGGTGCGGGACACGCCGTGCAGCTCGGCCAGGTAGCTGAGCTGCTCACCGACCTTCATCTTCGGGTAGAGCCCGCGCTCCTCGGGCATGTAGCCGACGGTGCGGCGGACGTCGAGGTCCACCGGCCTGCCGCCGATGCGGACCTCGCCGGAGTCGGCGGCGAGCACGCCGAGCGCGATCCGCATCGTCGTCGTCTTCCCGGCGCCGTTGGAGCCGACGAAGCCGACGATCTCGCCGTCACGGACGTCGAAGGAGATGCCGTCGAGGGCGAGGGTGTCGCCGTAGCGCTTGGTCAGGGAGTCGATCTCCAGGGTCATTGCGGGGCCCCTCATGTGTGAACCCGCCGCTCAGAGCAGCAGGGTGGCGAGCACGAATCCGGACGCGTTGAACACCACGTGCGCGACGACGCCCGGCCAGATCGAGCGGGAGCGCTCGTAGAGCAGCGCACAGGTGACGCCGAGCAGGAACGCGATCGGCATGACGACGTTGAGCCCGTGTGCGAGCGCGAACACCGCCGCGCTCACCACGGTCGCGAGGACCACGGCGTAGCGGCCGCCGTACTGCCGCAGTGCGCCGTATCCGATCCCGCGGAACAGCAGCTCCTCGGCGAACGGGACCAGCAGCGCCCCCGCGAGCATCACCCCGGCGATCGTCAGCGGGTCGGTGCCGGACAGCGCCTCGCCGAGGAAGGCCTGCGGGTTCGACGGCTCACCGAACAGCTCCGTCCAGAGCACGCCGACGCCGAAGGCCAGGCCACGGAGCACCAGCGCACCGACCACGGCGATCACCAGCCAGCGCAGCGCCGACCGCCGCAGGCCGACGGCCCCGGGCCACCGCACCCGCAGCGCGAGCGCGATCAGCGCGGTCAGCAGCGTGCACGTGCCGGTGACCACGAGCAGCGGCACCGCCGCGCGCAGCATCCCCTGCAGCCCCAGCACGAGGGCGAGGCCGAGGCCGCCGACGGCGGTCAGCGCCACGTAGAGGACGACGGCGGCGATCAGCTCGATCCAGCCGAGCGACCGGCCGCCGGGCGGTCCCGCGCCGGGGATCGGAGGGGAGCCGGTCCCGGCCCGTCCGGGATCGGGCACGGGGCCGTCGCCCCCTTCGGGCACGGGGCCGTAGCCCCCTTCGGGCACCGTGCCGTCGCCCCCGTGGTGCACCGTGTCGTCCATCCCGATCACCCCTCCGGAACCCATGGACCGAACCTAGGACTCGCGCGTGTCGCTCCGGATCGGCGACGAGGACGAGATCGGGAACGCGGCGTGCTCGTCCGCGGGGACGAGACCGGCCGGCTCCGTGGCCGCCGGTGCCGCGCGGGGGAGCACCGCGCGGACCGTCCAGCCGGTGTGCGCGGGGCCCGCGCCGAGGTCCCCGCCGAGCAGCGCGACGCGCTCGCGCATCCCCACCAGCCCGAGCCCGGAGCCGGTCGCGTCGGGCCGGTGACCGGCGACGGGGCCGTCGTCGGAGACCTCGACGACGACCTCCGACGGCCGGTGCGTCACGTGCACCCGGGTCGGCGTGGGCCCCGCGTGGCGGAGCACGTTGGTCAGCGACTCGGTGAGCAGGTGGCGGGCGAAGACGTCGGCGTCGCCGGGCTCGGCGGGCGGGTCCCCGTCGACGACGACGGTCACCGGCAGCCCGGCCGCCCGCGACGGCGCCACGACGGCCGCGACCCCGTCGGCGTCGAGCGCGGCGGGGGAGCGGTCCGGGGTCAGCCCCTCCAGCTGCGGCAGCGCCTCGGCGATCCGCCGCCCGGACTCCACGATGTGCGCGACGGCGCCGGCGCGGGCGTCGGTGTCGCCGGAGTCCGCGGCCATCCGCGCGGCACCGGCCTGCACCGCGACGGCGCTGACGTGGTGGGCGACGACGTCGTGCAGGTCGCGGGCCACCCGCAGGCGTTCCCCGGTGACGGCGTCGCGGTCGGCGGCCTCGGCGCGGGCGTCCCGGGCCCGGCGCTCGCGACGGACGAGGGCACCGGTGAGCCACAGCGGTGCGACAGCGATGTAGGACGGCAGAACCTGCGGCGGGGTCGTGTCGAGCCGTTCCCAGGAGCCGTGCAGGATGGAGCCGGCCAGCACGACCAACGTGGAGATGACCACGGCGGCTCCCGAGAGCAGCATCGGGGCCCGGGTCGCGGCGCCCCAGACGAGCAGGGTCCAGGTGCCCTCGGCGAACAGGTTGGACACGTCGAGCGCGCCGGCGGTGAAGGAGCCGGCCCCGGACACGAGCAGCGCCGTGACCGGTGCCGTCCGCCACCAGCCGACCGCCGCGAGCTGGATGGCGACGACCAGCAACGGGAGCAGGGACCCGAGCGGCAGGCGGAGCAGATGCAGAAGTCCCGACGGTTCGCGCGCCGGCGGCACGTCGGCGATCAGGAGCCCGACCGCCAGAGCCGGTACGGCGAACGCGGCGAGCACGGCCAGCCCGGCGTGGTCGGGCAGTGGAGGTCGCCGTTGAGGCGGCGTGGCGCACCGCCGATCCGGCTCCGGGGCGACGGGATCAACCGAGCCCGGCGCCCGCAGCACCCCGAGCGCTCGGCGCATCGCCGCCAGTACCGACCGCGCGCGGTCCCGGATCTCCTGCAGGTCGCTCGCGGCGGGGGGCCGCACGGCGAGCTGCTCGATGTGGGCGACCAGGCTGCGCAGCCCGGCGAGGACACCGCCGCCGACCTCGTCGGCGATCCGGACGCGTTCGGCCCGCAGCGCCGACGCCCGGCGCGCACGGCCGATGACCGCGCGTTCGCGGTCGGCCCGTTCGGCCGCGATCCGGGTCCACCGGCCGGCGACCGCCCCGGCGATCACCAGCGGGACCTCCTGCCAGGCGGTCGGGAAGAACAGGATGAACCCGGCGGTCGGGCCACCGTAGGTCATCGGAACCAGGAGCAGGAAGCCCAGCGACACCAGCAGCGGGAGAGTGATCGACACCGCCGCGCGCGGTCCTCGTGCGAAGCGTGGCGTCCGGGCCACGGAGAACGCCAGAATCGGCCACACGAACGCGGCGTAGGCACCGATGGAGAGCATCTGGACCGTCGCCAGCCCCGCGTGGGCCAGATAGGCGGTCCGCGGCCGCCGGCGCCGCACCAGCACGGTCGCGATCTGTCCGAGCGCCAGGACGATCCCGACAACCAGCGCCGAGGGGCCGCGCAGGAGCAGCAGTGGACCCAGCTGCTCCGGAGTGAGCCGGGAGACGGTGACGAGGTCCTGGACGGCGAGCAGCAGCACCATCGCCGCCAGTGCGACGTCACCGGCCCGCGTGCCCCGCGCCGCTCCCGGCCGATTCCCGGCCTCGTCGGACGCGTCGCCGGCAGCGGGTGCCTCGCGGGCGTGCCCCGGTTCGGCCGCGGTGCCGGCGCACGGCTCAGCCACCGCCGTCCCCCGCCGCCCCGACCAACCCCTGCTCGTAGGCGAACACGACGAGCTGCACCCGGTCCCGCAGCCCCAGCTTGGTGAGCAGGTTCGACACGTGGGTCTTCACCGTCGTCCCGCCCAGCACCAGCCGGTCGGCGATCTCAGCGTTCGACAGACCCGCGGCGACCAGCGCCAGCACCTCGCGCTCCCGCTCGGTCAGCGTCCCGGCCGGGCCGGGGTCGGGCGCCGGGTCGGCCGGGACGAACGAGCCGACGAGGCGCCGGGTCACCGACGGCGCGAACAGCTCGTGCCCGGCGTGCACCGTGCGCACCGCGACGTGCAGGTCCTCCGGCTCGACGTCCTTGAGCACGAACCCCGACGCCCCGGCCCGCAGCGCGTCGTAGACGTGCCGGTCGAGGTCGAAGGTCGTCACCACCAGCACCTTGATCCGCGGGTCGCGCAGCGCCCGGATCCGCCGGGTGCCCTCGATGCCGTCGGTGCCGGGCATCCGCACGTCCATCAGCACGACGTCCGGGCGCAGCGACTCGGCCAGCTCGACCGCGCCTGCGCCGTCGACGGCCTCGCCCACCACGTCGATGTCCGGTGCCGCGGCGAGGACCGCGCGCAGCCCGGCCCGGACGACGGCCTGGTCGTCGGCGACCACCACACGGACGGACGCGGCGGGGCCGGCCGGAGTGGGGACGGCCGCGGCGGGGGAGGGATCCGGCATGGCGCCCATCCTGGCACCGACGGGGCCGGAACCGGCAGGTGAACAGCGTGGCGGTATCGTGGCCCGTCAGGTGCGCACCGCCCGCGCGGGTCCGGTGCGCCCGATGCACCGGCCGTGCTCCGCGCCGCCCGCCGCCTGTCGAGACAGCCCGTCGCGACAGCGGCCGTGGCGCCGGGTGTGCCGGGCCGGTGCCCGACCCGCACGACCGAGATCCGATCAGGAGAGCGCGCACGTGGCGACCACGAACGACCTGAAGAACGGCCTGGTCCTCAACCTCGAGGGCCAGCTGTGGACCGTGACGGCGTTCCAGCACGTCAAGCCGGGCAAGGGCGGTGCGTTCGTGCGCACCACCCTGAAGAACGTCATGTCCGGCAAGGTCGTCGACAAGACCTTCAACGCCGGCACCAAGGTCGACACCGCGACCGTCGACCGGCGCGACATGACCTACCTGTACCGCGAGGGCGACGACTTCGTCTTCATGGACGGCGACACCTTCGAGCAGATCCCGATCTCGTCGAAGGCCGTCGGCGACGCCGCGAAGTACCTGCTGGAGAACGCGTCGGCGCAGGTGTCGCTGCACGAGGGGGAGCCGCTGTTCGTCGAGCTGCCCACCTCGGTCGAGCTCGTCATCTCCGAGACCGACCCGGGCCTGCAGGGCGACCGCTCCACCGGCGGCACCAAGCCCGCCACCCTGGAGACCGGCGCGGAGATCCAGGTCCCGCTGTTCCTCGAGACCGGCACCAAGGTCAAGGTCGACACCCGGGACGGCCGGTACCTCGGCCGGACCTCCTGACGTGCGAGCCCGTACCAAGGCCCGCAAACGGGCCCTGGACATCCTCTTCGAGGCAGAGGCCCGCGGCGAGGACCCGCTGCGGGTCCTCGACACCCGCAAGGACTCCGCCGACGCGCCGCCGGTGCAGGACTACGCGGTGCAGCTCGTCGAGGGCGTCGCCGCGCACCGCGACCGGATCGACCAGCTGATCTCCGAGCACGCCGAGGGCTGGACGATCGACCGGATGCCTGCGGTGGACCGCGGCCTGCTGCGCATCGGCGTCTACGAGCTGCTGTGGGTCGACGACGTCGACGACCCGGTGGTGATCACCGAGGCCGTCGAGCTGGCCCGCCAGCTCTCGACCGACGACTCGCCGCGCTACGTCAACGGTGTGCTCGGCCAGCTCTCCGACATCGCGGAGCGGCTGCGCGCCACGCTCTGAGAGCCACCCCCGCACACGAGAACGGGCCCGCCGACCGGACATCCGGGTGGCGGGCCCGTTCTCGTGGTCCGGGCACTCCGGTGCCGGATGCGTCGCCCTTCCCCTGGTGACGCATCCGGACCCGCGCGGCGACCTACACGTGCGGCCCCGGCCGCGACTCGGGCGGCAGCACGCCCCACTCGATGAGCTGGTCGGTCAGCTCGCCGGGGGACATGTCGTAGATGATCGCCAGCGAGCGGAGGTCCTCCGCGCGGATGGAGAGCACCTTGCCGTTGTAGTCGCCGCGCTGGCTCTGGATGGCCGCGGCGTAGCGGGCCAGCGGCCCCACCTTGTCCGCCGGGAGCTGCTGCAGCCGCTCCAGGTTGATCACGATCTTGGTGGCGGGCTCGCTGCCGGACGGGATCCGCCCCTCGGGCAGCAGCTCGGCCACCGGCACCCCGTAGAAGTCGGCCAGCTCGGCGAGCTTCTGCACGGTCACGGCACGGTCACCGCGCTCGTACGAACCCACGACGACGGCCTTCCACCGCCCGCCGGACTTCTGCTCGACGCCGTGCAGCGACAGCCCCTGCTGCTGCCTGATCGCCCGGAGCTTGCCCCCGAGCGCCTTGGCGTAGTCGCCCATCGTTCCCCTCGTTCCTGACGGTCCGTGCCGACTCCGGTCGTCCCGCTGTACGCGCGGTGACGTCCGGCCTCCGCCGGCCGCCGCCCACCGGCGTCCCGGAGGGGCCGGATGTCCCTCCGCGGAACCGGCGTCGCTGCGCCTGCACGTTCCCTTATTGATACGGAGAGTAATCCTCCGGGTCCGGACGGGCACGGTCAAGTTCGACCCCCTGCTCGGGGGGTTGACGAGCGCTTTCCCACACGAACGGGGCAGCGGGGGTCCCTCGTCAGCGGTAGCGGAGGGTGTGGCACGGGACCTTCGGCCCTCGCCCCTGTGGGTGTGCACCCGGTCCCACCAGGCTTGTTACCGCCGGTCACATCGCACCGGGGCGACGATGCGGGGGCCGTCCGGGGCCGCGTTCGCGCCCGCGCTCGCCGGCGGCGTCCGCACCGGACCGTGACCGCATCGTGACACCACGTGCCGGGTGGGACGGGTGTGGCCCGGGTCGCCCTGTGACGCGGCGCGGCCACACCGTGTCGCCTGCGGACCGGTTGCTAGGTTGGTCGTGCTCGACCGTCCTTTAAGACCCGTCCGGTGAGGCGGGGAAGGAGACCACTCGTGGCGCAGAACCGCCGCGGGGACGCCGGTGGGCAGGATCCCGGGAGGGAACTGCTGTCCGCAGCCGACGTCACCCGCACCGTCGCGCGCATCGCGCACCAGATCATCGAGAAGACCGCGTTCGGTCCGGACACCGCCGACGACCTCGTCCTGCTCGGCGTCCCGACCCGCGGGGTCCACCTCGCCCACCGCCTCGGCGCCGCGATCGGCGAGTTCGCGGGTGTCGCTCCGGCCGTCGGCTCGGTGGACGCCACCCTCTACCGCGACGACCTGCGCCGCGGCCCCGCCCGCACGCTGGAGCCCACCGCGGTCCCCGAGGGCGGCGTCGACGACAAGCTCGTCGTCCTGGTCGACGACGTCCTGATGTCCGGGCGCACCACCCGGGCCGCGCTCGACGCGCTGCGCGACGAGGGCAGGCCGCGCGCCGTGCAGCTCGCCGTGCTCGTCGACCGCGGGCACCGGGAGCTGCCGATCCGGGCGGACTACGTCGGCAAGAACGTCCCCACGTCCCGTACGGAGCAGATCCTGCTGTCCCTGACCGAGATCGACGGCGCCGACGGCGTCTGGATCACCGAGGCGCCCGACCACCCGGCGGAGCACGCGGGGGAGGAGCGGCGGTGAAGCACCTGCTGTCCGTGGCCGACCTGGACGCGAGCGAGGCCACCGCGCTGCTCGACACCTCCGACCGGCTGCGCGAGACCCTGCTGGGCCGCGAGGTCCGCAAACTGCCCACGCTGCGCGGGCGCACGATCCTGACCGTGTTCTACGAGAACTCCACCCGCACCCGGGTGTCGTTCGAGGTCGCCGGCAAGTGGATGAGCGCGGACACGGTGAACGTGTCGGCGTCGGCGTCGTCGGTGTCCAAGGGCGAGTCGCTGCGCGACACCACGCTGACGCTCTCGGCGATGGGCACCGACTGCGTCGTCCTGCGCCACCCGGCCTCCGGTGCTGCGCAGCGCGTGGCGGGCTGGCTCGATGAAGCGGGTAGCGCAGGCGGACCGCGCATCAATCCCGACCGAGAGGTCACCGGGACGCCCACCGCGGTGGTCAACGCCGGTGACGGCACCCACGAGCACCCCACCCAGGCCCTGCTCGACGCGGCCACCCTGCGCGACCGGCTCGGCGGCATCGCCGGGCGGCGGATCGCGATCGTCGGCGACGTCCTGCACTCGCGCGTGGCCCGCTCCAACGTGCTGCTGCTCGCCACCCTGGGCGCCGAGGTCGTGCTCGTCGCCCCGCCGACGCTGCTGCCGGTCGGCGTCGAGCAGTGGCCCTGCCGGGTCGCGTACGAGCTCGACCCCGAGCTGCCCGGCGTCGACGCGGTGATGATGCTGCGCGTGCAGGCCGAGCGGATGCACGGCGGGTTCTTCCCGTCGGCGCGCGAGTACTCCGTCGGCTACGGCCTCAACGAGGACCGGGCGGCGCTGCTGCGCGACGACGCGGTCGTCCTGCACCCCGGCCCGATGGTGCGCGGCATGGAGATCGCGCCCGCCGTCGCCGACGCCCCGAACGCCGCCGTCCTGCAGCAGGTGCGCACCGGCGTGCACGTGCGGATGGCCGTCCTCTACCACCTGCTGGCGGGAGCCCCCGAGTGACGAACCAGCTGCTGATCACCGACGCCCGCCCCTACGGCGAGGACGCCGTCGACGTGCTCGTCACCGACGGCGTCGTCGAGACCATCGGGACCGGGCTGACCGCGCCCGAGCGCGCCGAGGTCCTCGACGCCGGGGGCGCGGTCCTGCTGCCCGGCTTCGTCGACCTGCACGTGCACCTGCGCGAGCCCGGCGGCGAGGACGCGGAGACGATCGAGACCGGCTCGCGCGCCGCGGCGCTTGGCGGGTTCACCGCGATCTTCGCGATGCCCAACACCGACCCGGTCGCGGACTCGCCGGTCGTCGTCGAGTTCGTCGCCCGCCGCGGCGCCGAGGTCGGCCTGGTCGACGTGCACCCGGTCGGTGCGGTCACCGTCGGGCTCGGCGGGGAGCGCCTCGCCGAGCTGGGCATGATGGCGCACTCGCCTGCCGCGGTCCGGATGTTCTCCGACGACGGCCGCTGCGTGAACGACCCGCTGATCATGCGCCGGGCACTGGAGTACGCCTCCGCGCTCGACGCCGTGGTCGCCCAGCACGCCGAGGACCACCGGCTGACCTGCGGCGCGCAGGCCCACGAGGGCGCGGTCGCGTCCCGGCTGGGCCTGACCGGCTGGCCCGCGTCGGCCGAGGAGACCGTCGTCGCGCGGGACTGCGCGCTGGCCCGCGACGCCGGCGCGAAGCTGCACGTGTGCCACGTGTCGTCGTCGCGCACCATCGAGGTGCTGCGCGCGGCCAAGGCCGCGGGCGTGCGGGTCAGTGCGGAGGTCGCCCCGCACCACCTGCTGCTGACCGACTCCCGGCTGTCGAGCTACGACCCGGTCAACAAGGTCAACCCGCCGCTGCGCACCGGCGACGACACCCGCGCGATGCGCGAGGCGCTGGCCGAGGGCCTCATCGACGCCGTCGCCACCGACCACGCCCCGCACGCTCCGCAGTACAAGGACACCGAGTGGCAGGCCGCCAAGCCCGGCATGCTGGGCCTGGAGACCGCGCTGTCGGTGCTGGTCGAGACGATGGTCGAGCCCGGCCTGCTGGACTGGCACGGCGTGGCCCGGGTGCTCTCCGAGCGCCCTGCCGAGATCGGCGGGCTGCCCGACCAGGGCCGCCCGATCGCGGAGGGGGAGCCGGCCACGTTCGCGCTGGTCGACCCGGACGGGGTCCGGACGATCCGCGGCGCGGCGATGGCGAGCAAGGCGACGAACACGCCGTACGAGGGAATGCGGCTCCCCGCGACGGTGGTCGCGACGGTGCTGCGTGGCCGGATCACCGCCCGGGGTGGTTCGGTGGCCCCGGGCGGTTCGGTGGCAGCGGGAGCAGGTACGGCACCGGCAGGTCCGTTCGGACACGGAGGGGTTCAGGCATGACGAGCACAGCATTGCTGGTGCTGGAGGACGGGCGGATCTTCCGCGGCGAGGCGTACGGGGCCGAGGGGCAGACCCTCGGCGAGGCGGTGTTCACCACCGGCATGACCGGGTACCAGGAGACCCTGACCGACCCGTCGTACCACCGGCAGATCGTGCTGCAGACCGCACCGCAGATCGGCAACACCGGCTGGAACGACGAGGACGACGAGTCGGCAGGCATCCAGGTCGCGGGCTACGTCGTCCGCGACCCCTCCCGCCGCACGTCGAGCTGGCGGGCGACCGGGTCGCTGGAGGACGCGCTGCGCGCCCAGGGGGTCGTCGGCATCGCCGGCATCGACACCCGTGCCGCGGTGCGCCACCTGCGCGAGCGCGGCGCCATGCGCGCCGGGGTCTTCTCCGGTGACGCCCTGGCCGCCGACGACGAGCTGGTCGCCCGGGTGCAGGACTCCCCGGAGATGGCAGGCGCCGACCTCTACGGCGCGGTCACCACGGCCGAGCCCTACGTCGTCCCGGCCGAGGGGGAGCGGCGCTTCGTCGTCGCCGCCCTCGATGTGGGCATCAAGTCGAACACCCCGCGGATGATGGCCGCGCGTGGCATCGAGGTGCACGTGCTGCCGGCCGACACCCCGATCGAGAAGATCGACGAGCTGCGCCCGGACGGGTTCTTCCTGGCCAACGGCCCGGGTGACCCGGCCACCGCGGACGGCCCGGTGGCACTGGCGAAGGAGGTCCTGGCCCGGCGGATCCCGCTGTTCGGGATCTGCTTCGGCAACCAGCTCCTCGGCCGCGCGCTCGGCCGCGAGACCTTCAAGATGCGCTACGGCCACCGCGGTATCAACATCCCGGTCGTCGAGTACGCGACCGGCAAGGTCGCGATCACCTCGCAGAACCACGGCTTCGCCGTCGCCGGCGCCCCCGGCGAGGAGTTCGACACCCCCTACGGCCGCGCCGTGATCAGCCACTTCTGCCCCAACGACGACACCGTCGAGGGCCTCACCGGGCTCGACTTCCCGGCGTTCTCGGTGCAGTACCACCCCGAGGCCGCCGCAGGCCCGCACGACGCCGCCGACCTGTTCGACCGCTTCGTGTCGCTGATGGCCGACAACCCCGTCGGCTACGCAGGCGCCGCGGGCCGCCCCGCCCCGGGCGCCGAGCCGCGGCCCTACCCGGAGCCCGACCCCCTGACCGCCCCGATCGCCCACGTCGAGGACACCCAGCAGTCCCGGACCGGGCAGGAGGACCTCTGATGCCCCGCCGCGACGACATCAAGCACGTGATGGTGATCGGCTCCGGCCCGATCGTCATCGGCCAGGCCTGCGAGTTCGACTACTCCGGCACCCAGGCGTGCCGGGTGCTGCAGGCCGAGGGCATCCGCGTCTCGCTGGTGAACTCCAACCCGGCGACGATCATGACCGATCCGGAGTTCGCCGACGCCACCTACATCGAGCCGATCACCCCGGAGTTCGTCGAGAAGGTCATCGCCGCCGAGCGCCCGGACGCGATCCTGGCGACCCTCGGTGGCCAGACCGCGCTGAACACCGCGATCGCGCTGCACGACAACGGTGTCCTCGAGCGCTACGGCGTCGAGCTCATCGGCGCCGACGTCGATGCGATCCAGCGCGGCGAGGACCGGCTCAAGTTCAAGGACATCGTGACGAGCGTGGGCGGGGACGTGCCGCGCTCGAAGGTCTGCCACTCCATGGACGAGGTGCGCGCCGCCACCGAGGAGCTCGGTCTCCCGGTGGTCATCCGGCCCTCGTTCACCATGGGCGGGCTCGGCTCGGGCATGGCGCACTCCGCCGAGGAGCTGGAGCGCCTGGCCGGGCTCGGGCTGTCGGCGTCCCCGGTCACCGAGGTCCTCATCGAGGAGTCGGTGCTCGGCTGGAAGGAGTACGAGCTCGAGCTGATGCGCGACCACATGGACAACGTGGTCGTCGTCTGCTCCATCGAGAACCTCGACCCGATGGGCGTGCACACCGGTGACTCGATCACCGTCGCCCCGGCGATGACGCTGACCGACCGCGAGTACCAGCACATGCGCGACGTCGGCATCGCGGTGCTGCGCGAGGTCGGTGTCGAGACCGGCGGCTGCAACATCCAGTTCGCGATCCACCCGGAGACCGGGCGCCTGGTCGTGATCGAGATGAACCCGCGGGTGTCGCGGTCCTCGGCGCTGGCGTCGAAGGCCACCGGCTTCCCGATCGCCAAGATCGCCGCGCGGCTGGCCGTCGGCTACTCCCTCGACGAGATCCGCAACGACATCACCGGCGAGACCCCGGCGGCGTTCGAGCCGACCCTGGACTACGTCGTGGTGAAGATCCCCCGGTTCGCGTTCGAGAAGTTCCCCGGCGCCGACCCCGAGCTGACCACGACCATGAAGTCGGTCGGCGAGGCGATGGCGCTGGGCCGGTCGTTCCCGGAGGCGCTGGGCAAGGCGCTGCGCTCGATGGAGCGGGCCCGCGCCGGGTTCTGGACCGCCCCGGACCCCGAGGGCGAGCCGGAGTACACCGTCCCGGTCGATGGCCGCATCTACGAGGTCGAGCGCGCGCTGCGGCTGGGCCAGTCCGTCGAGGACGTCGCGAAGGCCTCCGGCATCGACCCCTGGTTCGTCGACCAGATCGCCCTGGTCGGGGAGATCCGCTCCGAGATCGAGGCCGCCCCGGTGCTCGACGCCGACCTGCTGCGCCGCGCCAAGCGCCACGGCCTGTCCGACCGCCAGCTCGCGGCCATCCGGCCCGAGTTCGCCGGTGAGGACGGTGTGCGCGCGCTGCGCCACCGGCTCGGGATCCGGCCGGTCTACAAGACCGTCGACACCTGCGCCGCCGAGTTCGCCGCGCGGACGCCGTACCACTACTCGGCCTACGAGACCGACCCCGCCGCGGAGTCGGAGATCGCCCCGCAGACCGAGAAGCCGAAGGTGCTCATCCTCGGCTCCGGGCCGAACCGCATCGGGCAGGGCATCGAGTTCGACTACTCCTGCGTGCACGCGGTGATGGCGCTGCGCGAGGCCGGGTTCGAGACCGTCATGGTCAACTGCAACCCGGAGACGGTGTCCACCGACTACGACACCGCCGACCGCCTGTACTTCGAGCCGCTGACCTTCGAGGACGTCCTCGAGGTCGTGCACGCCGAGCAGCAGTCCGGCGAGGTCGCCGGCGTGATCGTGCAGCTCGGCGGGCAGACCCCGCTGGGGCTGGCGCAGCGGCTCACCGACGCAGGCGTGCCGGTCGTCGGGACCTCCGCCGCGGCGATCGACCTGGCCGAGGACCGGGGCGCGTTCGGCGAGGTACTGAACACCGCGGGGCTTCCCGCCCCGGACTTCGGCACCGCCACCAGCTTCGACGGCGCCCGCGAGATCGCCGCGCGGGTCGGCTACCCGGTGCTGGTCCGCCCGTCCTACGTGCTCGGCGGGCGCGGCATGGAGATCGTCTACGACGAGGCCTCGCTGGCCGGGTACATCGCCCGCGCCACCACCGTCTCCCCGGACCGCCCGGTGCTGGTCGACAAGTTCCTCGACGACGCCATCGAGATCGACGTCGACGCCCTGTGCGACGGCGAGGAGGTCTACCTCGGCGGCGTGATGGAGCACATCGAGGAGGCCGGTGTGCACTCCGGTGACTCGTCGTGCGCGCTGCCGCCGATCACCCTGGGCTCCTCGGTGCTGGAGAAGGTGCGCGAGGCCACCGCGGCGATCGCGCACGGCGTCGGGGTGCGGGGGCTGCTGAACGTGCAGTACGCGCTGCACGGCGACGTGCTCTACGTGCTGGAGGCCAACCCGCGGGCGTCGCGGACCGTGCCGTTCGTGTCCAAGGCGACATCGGTCTCGCTGGCCAAGGCCGCCGCCCGGATCATGCTGGGCGCCACGATCGCCGAGCTGCGCTCGGAGGGCGTGCTGCCCGCCACCGGCGACGGCGGCCGGCTCCCGGCCGACTCCCCGGTCGCGGTCAAGGAGGCGGTGCTGCCGTTCAACCGGTTCCGCAACACCGCGGGCCAGGGCGTCGACCCGCTGCTCGGGCCGGAGATGAAGTCCACCGGTGAGGTCATGGGCTTCGACGCCGCCTTCGGGCCGGCGTTCGCGAAGTCCCAGGCCGCCGCGTACGGCTCGCTGCCGACCTCGGGCACGGTGTTCGTGTCGATCGCCGACCGCGACAAGCGGGCGATGGTCTTCCCGATCCGCCGCCTCGCCGACCTCGGCTTCCAGGTGCTGGCCACCGACGGCACGGCGGAGATGCTGCGCCGCAACGGCATCGCCGCGACCGTGGTGCGCAAGCACTCGGCCGGGTCGACGCCGGACGAGCCGACGATCGTCGACACGATCCTGGCCGGGGACGTGGACCTGATCGTCAACACCCCGGTCGGCCAGGCCGGGCCGCGGGTGGACGGCTACGAGATCCGCGCGGCCGCGGTGTCCCGCGGTGTCCCGTGCATCACCACCGTCCAGGGGGCGGCGGCCGCGGTGCAGGGCATCGAGGCGCTCACCTCCGGCGGGCTGGGTGTGCGGTCGCTGCAGGAGGCGCACGCGGCGATCCGCGCCGAGACCGACTCCGCCGCGGCGATCGCCGCCGGTGAGCCGGTGCCTGCCGGGTCCGCGGGCGAGCCGGCGTGAGCGGCCGGTTCGGCGACCGGCTGCTGACCGCGGTCGCCGCGGCCGGGCCGCTCTGTGTGGGCATCGACCCGCATCCCGGGCTGCTCGCGGACTGGGGCCTGCCCGACGACGCCGACGGGCTCGAGCGCTTCGCCGAGACCTGCCTCGCCGCCTTCGGCGGGGCGGTCTCGGTGGTGAAGCCGCAGTCGGCGTTCTTCGAGCGGCACGGCTCGGCCGGGGTCGCGGTGCTGGAGCGGCTGCTGGCCGGCTTCGTCGGCACCTCGACGCTGACCCTGCTCGACGCCAAGCGCGGCGACATCGGGTCCACGATGGATGGTTATGCCGACGCCTACCTGCGCCCCGGGGCGCCGCTGGGTGCGGACGCGGTGACCCTGTCGCCGTACCTCGGGTTCGGCTCGCTGGAGCCGGCGCTGTCCGCGGCCGCCGAGGCCGGGCGCGGGGTGTTCGTGCTGGCCCGGACCTCGAACGCGGAGGGCGGGCCGGTGCAGACCGCCGTCCTCGGCGGGGCGGAGGGCCCTGCGTCGTCGGTCGCCCAGTCGATGGTGGACGGTGCAGCGGCCCGCAACGCGGGCGCGGCGGCCTGCGGGGACGTGGGCGTCGTCGTCGGGGCGACCGGGGAGCACGGGCTGGACCTGTCGACGCTGAACGGGCCCGTCCTGGTGCCCGGCCTGGGCGCCCAGGGTGCGACCCCGGACGACGTCGCCGCCCGCTTCGCCGGCACCGGGGGACCGGTGCTGCCCGCGGCGGCCCGGTCGGTGCTGCAGGCCGGTCCCGACCGCTCGGCGCTGCGCGACGCCGCCGTGGCGCTCTCCGGCGAGCTCACGACGGCTCTGGGAGCCACCCGGGGCTGACCCCGGCGCACCACCGCACCGACGCCACGGCCGGGGGATCCGGTGCCCGGTCCGGCACCGGATCCCCCGCTCGCGTCGACCACCGGCCCGGCGCGGACGCGTTGCGGCGCACCCGGCCCTCACCGGCACCACGGCACCGGCACCGGCTCGCTCCGGCGTGCCGGTCCGACCCGTACCCGGAGACCGCCGCCCGCCCGTCCGGGGGAGGGCGTGACGACCCTCGCGACGTGCCGATGATCACCGCCCGAACGGACGAAACCGGTGGTGGGACCCCCATTGGCGCTCCCCGTGAGGTCGTGGGTACGTTCGTCGCGAATCCGGGGATTCCCCCGGACGGGTCGGTGCATGTCACCGCCCGGCCGCCACCCGTCAACACCGGTGGCGTGGACGACGTGAGTACGGAGGAAACGACCGTGGCCCTTCCCCAGCTGACCGAGGAACAGCGCGCCGCCGCGTTGGAGAAGGCCGCGGCCGCGCGCCGGGCCCGGGCCGAGCTGAAGGACCGCCTCAAGCGCGGGGGCACCACCCTGGAGGAGGTGCTCAAGCAGTCCGACTCCGACGAGGTGCTCGGCAAGATGAAGGTCTCGGCACTGCTCGAGGCCCTGCCGAACGTCGGCAAGGTGCGTGCCCAGCAGATCATGGAGGAGCTGGAGATCGCCCAGAGCCGCCGCCTGCGCGGACTCGGCGAGCGCCAGCGCAAGGCGCTGCTCGAGAAGTTCCCGAGCTGAGCCCAGCCCCGAGCCGACCCGCGAGCCGACCGGACCCCGAGTGACCACTTCTGACGCCGTGACCCCCGACGCGACCGGACGCCCGGCCCGCGGCCGCCTGCTGGTGCTGGCCGGGCCGTCCGGCGTCGGGAAGAGCAGCGTGGTCCGGGGGCTGCGCTCGGCGCTGCCGGAGCTGTACTTCTCCGTCTCGGCCACCACCCGCCCGGCCCGTCCGGGTGAGGTGGACGGCCGCGACTACCGCTTCGTGTCCCGCGAGGGCTTCGACGCGCTGATCGAGCGCGGCGAGCTGCTCGAGTGGGCCGAGGTGCACGGTGGGCTGCAGCGTTCCGGCACCCCGCGCGAGCCGGTCGAGCACGCGCTCGCCGACGGCCGCCCGGTGCTGGTCGAGGTCGACCTGCAGGGCGCCCGCTCGGTGAAGCGGGTCATGGCCGAGGCCGTGACGGTGTTCGTGGCGCCGCCGTCGATGGAGGAGCTGGCCCGCCGGCTCACCGACCGCGGCACCGACACCCCCGAGCAGCGCGACCGCCGGCTGCGGACCGCGATCGAGGAGATGGCGGCCCAGGACGAGTTCGACGAGGTCGTCGTGAACGACGACCTGCAGGCCGTCGTCGGCCGGTTGGTAGCATTGGCGGTCGACCGCGACGCCGCGTGACGGTCGCGAGTTCCGCCCGTGACGGGCCCCTTCTTCGGCACCAGGAGTGAGTACGTGAGCACGCCGACCGGCACCAGTGTCCCCGAGGGCATCACCTACCCCCCGATCGACGACCTGCTCAGCCAGGTCAGCTCCAAGTACGCGCTGGTCATCTACGCGGCCAAGCGCGCCCGCCAGATCAACGACTACTACTCCCAGCTCGGCGAGGGCCTGCTGGAGTACGTCGGCCCGCTGGTCGAGCCCGGCCCGCGCGAGAAGCCGCTGTCGATCGCCATGCGGGAGATCCAGGCGGGGATGCTCGAGCACACCGAGGGCGAGTAAGTCCCTTCGATGCCGGACCGCACGCCCGCCCCTGAGGTCCTGCTCGGCGTCTCCGGCGGCATCGCCGCCTACAAGAGCGCCGAGCTGCTCCGCAGGCTCACCGAGTCGGGGCACGGCGTGCGGGTCCTGCCCACCGAGGCGGCGCTGCGGTTCGTCGGCGCCGCCACCTTCGAGGCCCTGTCCGGCCGCCCGGTCACGACCGGCGTGTTCGACGACGTCCCGGACGTCCCGCACGTGCAGCTCGGCAGGGCCGCGGACCTCGTCGTCGTCGCCCCGGCGACCGCGGACGTGCTGGCGCGGATCGCGCACGGCCGCTCCGACGACCTGCTCACCGCCTCGCTGCTCACCGCCCGATGTCCGGTGCTGCTCGCCCCGGCGATGCACACCGAGATGTGGGAGCACCCCGCGACCCGCGACAACGTCGCGCTGCTGCGCTCGCGCGGGACCGTCGTGCTCGAGCCCGCCTCCGGGCGCCTGACCGGCGCCGACACCGGTAAGGGACGGCTGCCCGACCCGGCGGAGATCTTCGACCTCGCCCGGCTACTGCTGGAGCGCCCCGGCGCGCTGCCCCGCGACCTCGAGGGCCGGCACGTCGTCGTGAGCGCCGGGGGGACCCGGGAGCCGCTGGACCCGGTGCGCTTCCTGGGCAACCGCTCGTCCGGGCGGCAGGGCTACGCGCTGGCCCGCGTCGCCGCGCAGCGCGGCGCGCAGGTCACCCTGGTCGCCGGGCACACCGCCGACCTCGCCGCCCCGGCCGGCGTCGACGTCGTGTCCGCGCCGACCGCCGCGGCCATGGAGGCCGCCGTGCGCACCTCAGCCGACGACGCCGACGCCGTGGTGATGGCCGCCGCGGTCGCCGACTTCCGGCCGGTCGACGCCGCTGCCGACAAGATCAAGCGCGGCTCCGCGGAGCCGCCCCCGCTGCGCCTGGCGCAGAACCCCGACATCCTCGCCGGGCTGGTCCGGGACCGTCCGCGCGCCGAGCAGGTGATCGTCGGGTTCGCCGCCGAGACCGGTGACGCCGACGGCGACGTCCTGCACCACGGCCGCGCCAAGCTCGGGCGCAAGGGCTGCGACCTGCTCGTCGTCAACGCCGTCGGGGACGGCAAGGCCTTCGAGGTCGGGGACAACGCCGGCTGGCTGCTCGCCGCGGACGGCGGCGAGGTGGAGCTGACCGACGGATCCAAGGCGCTGCTGGCGTCGCGCGTGTGGGACGCGGTCGCAGCCCGGCTGCAGTGAGCGGTCGCAGCCCGGCTGCAGTGAGCGGTCGCAGCTCCGCCGGTACCGAGGGTGTTGCGCGGGCACGCTGCGTGGCGCCGGACACGCGCCATCCGGTGAGACACGTCTCGACCTGATCATCGCCACACCGCTCCGGGGGACGACCGGAACGTCCGGTTCCGCCAGTTCGGTGACCCTGCGTGGTGTCTACGCGGGCCGTATGTACCGAACGTGTTCGAGTTGCGTCATGTGCGACCCGTACAGGGCCTGGTTCTGCACTAGGGTGGGCCGTCAGTGGCCGGATCGCACCGTGGATCCGGCCGGGCCCGGCACGGCTGTTCGGCCGTGCCCTGTCGACCGGATGGAGATTCTGCGCGTGTCGAACACGAGCCGACGCCTGTTCACGAGCGAGTCGGTGACCGAGGGTCATCCCGACAAGATCTGTGACGCGATTAGCGACTCGATCCTCGACGCGATGCTCGAGCAGGACCCGAGCAGCCGTGTCGCGGTGGAGACCCTGGTGACCACCGGCCAGGTGCACGTCGCCGGCGAGGTGACGACCCAGGCCTACGTCGAGATCCCGAAGATCGTCCGGGAGCGCATCCTGGACATCGGGTACGACTCGTCGGCCAAGGGCTTCGACGGCTCGTCCTGTGGCGTGAACGTCGCGATCGGCGCCCAGTCGCCGGACATCGCCCAGGGCGTCGACACCGCCTACGAGAAGCGCGTCGAGTCCGCCGAGGACGAGATCGCCAAGCAGGGTGCAGGCGACCAGGGCCTGATGTTCGGGTACGCCTGCGAGGACACCCCCGAGCTCATGCCGCTGCCGATCGCGCTCGCGCACCGGCTGTCGCGCCGCCTGACCGAGGTCCGCAAGAACGGCACGCTTCCCTACCTGCGTGCCGACGGGAAGACTCAGGTCACCATCGACTACGACGGGGACAAGCCGGTCGCGCTCGACACGGTCGTCGTGTCCTCGCAGCACGCCGCGGACGTCGACCTCGACGGCATGCTCACCCCGGACATCCTCAAGCACGTCGTGACCCCCGAGGTCGAGGCGCTCGGCTGGGACCCGGCGCAGCCGAAGCTGCTGGTCAACCCGACCGGCCGCTTCGTGCTGGGCGGCCCGATGGGTGACGCGGGCCTGACCGGCCGCAAGATCATCGTCGACACCTACGGCGGCATGGCCCGCCACGGTGGCGGCGCGTTCTCCGGCAAGGACCCGTCGAAGGTGGACCGCTCCGCGGCCTACGCCATGCGCTGGGTGGCGAAGAACGCCGTCGCCGCAGGCCTGGCCCGCCGTATCGAGGTCCAGGTCGCCTACGCGATCGGCAAGGCGGCCCCGGTCGGCCTGTTCGTCGAGACCTTCGGCACCGAGAACGTCGACCCGGCGAAGATCCAGTCGGCGATCGAGGAGGTCTTCGACCTGCGTCCGGCCGCGATCATCCGCGACCTGAACCTGCTGCGCCCGATCTACGGCGACACCGCCGCGTACGGCCACTTCGGCCGCACCGACGTGGAGCTGCCCTGGGAGGACACCTCCCGCGCCGAGGCGCTCAAGTCGCTCGCCGGGAGCTGATCGGCTCCGGCAGCACGGCACCGCTGCACCACAGCAGCACAGCACGACCCGGCCGTCCGTGTGTGCTGTGCTCGTGTGTGCTGCGCCGTCGTCGCTGGTGCGTGCAGTGCCGCCGTCGGCGGTGCGCCGTCGTGTGCCGTCGGGTGGTGTCGGTGCCGTCTGGTAGACCCTGGTCGTGACCACGCAGGCCTCTCCCCGCCGTCCGCGGCGCCCGTCGCGCGACCGCGGCGAGTGGAAGCCCGCCGAGTCGCTGCCGGTCGCGCGGGTGCTGGTCGACGTCCCGCTCCCGCACCTGGATCGGCCGTTCGACTACCGCGTCCCCGCCCACCTCGACGAGGCCGCCGTCCCGGGCACCCGGGTGCGGGTCCGGTTCGCCGGGCGGATGGTCGACGGCTACCTGCTGGAGCGCACCGACTCCTCCGGGCACGGCGGGAAGCTGGCCTGGGTCGACAAGGTCGTCTCCCCGGAACCGGTGCTGACCCCGGAGGTCGCCGGGCTCGCCCGCGCCGTCGCCGACCGCTACGCCGGGGTGCTGGCCGACGTGCTGCGCCTGGCCGTCCCGGCGCGGCACGCCCGCGTCGAGTCGGAGAAGCCCCGCGAGCGCGAGATCGCGGCGCCGCAGCCGCCGGACCGCACCGGCTGGAGTGCCTACCCCCGCGGTGGCGCCCTGCTCGACGCGCTGGCCGGCGGCCGCGTCGCGCACGCGGTGTGGCAGGCGCTGCCGGGGGAGGACTGGGCGGCGCGGCTCGCCGAGGCCGCCGCCGCGACCCGCACCGCAGGCCGTTCGGCGCTGCTGGTCGTCCCGGACCAGCGCGACGTCGACCGGCTGCACGCCGCCTGCGCCGCGCAGCTGGGTGAGGACGCGGTCGTCGCGCTGACCGCGGACCTCGGCCCGGCCGAGCGCTACCGGCGCTGGCTCGCGGTGCGGCGCGGCGCGGTGCAGGTCGTCGTCGGGACCCGGTCGGCGGCGTTCGCCCCGCTCGCCGAGATCGGCCTGCTCGCCGTCTGGGACGACGGCGACGACTCCCACATCGAGCCGCGCGCCCCGTATCCGCAGGTCCGGGACGTGCTCGTGCTGCGCGCACACCGGGACGGCGCCGCCCTGATCGTCGGTGGGTTCGCGCGCACCGCCGAGGCACAGCTGCTCGTCGACTCCGGCTGGGCCGGGTCGGTGGTCGCCGAGCGCGGCACCGTGCGCGACCGGATGCCGCGGATCACCGCGATCGGGGAGTCCGACACCCAGCTCGTCCGGGACCCGACCGCACGTGCGGCCCGGGTGCCCGCGGTCGCGTTCGAGGCGGCCCGCGCCGCGATCTCCGCCGGGCGCCCGGTGCTCGTCCAGGTCCCGCGGGCCGGCTACCTGCCGTTCCTGGCGTGCGCGCAGTGCCGCGAGGCCGCGCGTTGCCGGCATTGCGCCGGCCCGCTCGGGCTGCCCAGGCCCGCGCCCGGGGCCGCGCCGGACGCCGCTGCGGGCCTGCCCGCCTGCCGGTGGTGTGGCCGGGTCGAGCCCGCGTTCCGCTGCCCGAACTGCGGCTCCCGGCGGCTGCGGGCCGGGGTGATCGGCGCCGGGCGGACCGCGGAGGAACTGGGCCGGGCGTTCCCCGGCGTCCCCGTGAAGTCCTCCGGCGGCGGCGCGGCGGTGCTCGACGGCATCGGTGCCGGGCCGGGCCTGGTCGTCGCCACCCCGGGAGCGGAACCGGTCGCCGAGGGCGGCTACGGCGCCGCGCTGCTGCTCGACGCGTGGGCGATGCTCGCCCGCCCCGACCTGCGGGTCGCCGAGGAGACGCTGCGCCGCTGGTTCGCCGCCGCCGCACAGGTCGTGCCGCACGGTGACGGCGGCCGGGTGGTGGTCGTCGCCGAGGCCTCGATCCCGACGGTGCAGACGCTGGTGCGCTGGGACCCGGTCGGGCACGCCGAGGCCGAGCTGGCCGAACGCGCGGAGGTCGGGTTCCCGCCCGCGGTGCGGATGGCCGCCGTCGAGGGGCCACCCGCGGCGGTCGCCGAGATCTGTGACGCGGTGCTCGACCCGGACCGTGACCCGCCCGAGGGAGTCGAGCTGCTCGGGCCGGTCGAGATCGACCCGCCGGAGCGCCCGGGTGGCCCGCCTGCGCACGACGACGACGTCCGCGAGCGCGGCCTGCTGCGCGTCCCGCGTGGCTCCGGGCGGCGGCTCGCGGCGGCCCTGCACGACGCCCAGGCGCTGCGGACCGCCCGCAAGGCCACCGACGCGGTGCGGATCCGGCTGGATCCCCAGGAGATCGACTGAGAGATCGGCCGAGAGATCGACTGAGAGATCGGCTGGGGGACCGGCGGACGGGGCGGCTGACGGGCCCCGGGCCGGTGCCGGGCCCGGTGGCACAATGGCGAATCCCGTCCGACGAGAAGCGTGTGAGGAGAGCCGTGGCCATCCAGCCCGTCCGGCTGTTCGGCGACCCGGTGCTGCGCACCCGCGCCACCGAGGTGACCGACTTCGACGCGGAGCTCCGCAAGCTCGTCGCCGACATGACCGACACGCTGCACGACGAGGGCGGCGCCGGTCTCGCCGCGCCGCAGATCGGCGTCGGGAAGCGGGTGTTCGTCTACGACTGCGACGGCTTCTCCGGGCACCTGATCAATCCGACCTGGGAGGCCGTCGGCGACGAGGACCAGTTCGGCAAGGAGGGTTGCCTGTCGATCCCGGGCTTCGGCTGGGACTGCCGCCGCAAGCTCACCGTGGTCGCACACGGCTGGAACATGCACGGCGAGCCGGTGACCGTCGAGGGCTCCGAGCTGCTCGCCCGCTGCATCCAGCACGAGACCGACCACCTCGACGGCGTGCTGTTCATCGACCGGCTCGACGCGGAGACCCGTAAGCAGGCGATGCGCGAGATCCGCGCGGCGTCCTGGTTCGGCGAGCCCGAGCCGACGGTGAAGACCAGCCCGCACCCGATGTTCGGCAAGGCCCGATGAGACTGCTGTTCGCGGGCACACCCGAGCCGGCGGTGCCGTCGCTGCGGGCGCTGCTGGAGTCCACGCGTCATGAGGTCGTCGCCGTCCTGACCCGGCCGGACGCGCCGTCCGGGCGCGGCCGCAGGCTCAGTCGCTCCCCGGTCGGGGCGCTCGCCGACGAGGCCGGGATCCCGGTGCTCACCCCGGCGAAGCCGTCCGAGCCGGAGTTCCTGGACACCTTGCGCGAGCTGGCCCCGGACTGCGCGCCGGTCGTCGCGTACGGGGCGCTGCTGCCGCGCCCGGTGCTCGACGTGCCCGCCCACGGCTGGGTGAACCTGCATTTCTCGCTGCTGCCCGCCTGGCGCGGTGCCGCACCGGTACAGTCCGCGATCCGGCACGGCGACGACGTCACCGGCGCCACCACCTTCCGGCTCGAGGAGGGCATGGACACCGGCCCGACCTACGGCGTGGTCACCGAGACCGTCGGCCCGACCGACACCGCGGGCGCGCTGCTGGACCGGCTCGCCACGTCCGGGGCGAACCTGCTGGTCGCGACGCTCGACGGCATCGCCGACGGCACGGTCACCGCGGTTCCGCAGCCCGCCGACGGCGTGTCCCTGGCTCCGAAGGTGACCACCGCCGACGCCCGTGTCGACCCGGCAGGCCCCGCCGCGGCGGTCGACCGGCTGATCCGCTCGGTGACCCCGGCGCCCGGGGCGTGGTGCGAGTTCCGCGGCGAGCGCCTCGGGATCGGCCCGGTGCGGCCGCTGCGGACCGGCGAGGTGGAGCTGAAGCCGGGAGAGCTGCGGGTGGAGCGCCGCCGCGTGCTGCTCGGGACGGCGACGGTGCCCGTCGAGCTCGGCGAGGTGAAGCCGGTCGGGAAGCGGATGATGGCGGCAGCGGACTGGGCGCGGGGCGCGCGGATCGAGGCCGGGGAGCTGCTGGCCTGATCGGCGCGGGCCGGGCCCGGCTGCCCGGCTTCCGGCTGCCCGGCCGGGCCACCTGGCCGCCCGGGGTGGGCGTCCCGGCTGCCCGGTCCGGAGCACCCGGCCTGGTCGCCGGGCGACCCGGTCGCAGGCCGGGCCGGCGCACGGCGGCCACGACCCGCGCCGGCCGCGCACAGCCGGTGCACGACCCGTCCGGCCACGAGCCGGGCGGGCACGAGACGAGCGAGACCGTCCGGGACACCCCCGGCCGGGGCGGGACGACCGCCGAGGAGACGACGTGAGCGAGCAGGACCCCAGCACCTCCGGGGACGACCGAGGCGACCGGCGCGACCGCGACGACCGCGGAGGCCGGTCCGCCGGCGGTCGCGGCCGGGGCGGTGACGGCCGGTCGGGCGGGCGCTCCGGCGGGTTCGGCCGCTCGGGTGGTTCCGGACGTCCGAGCGGGTTCGGCGGTTCCGGCCGACACTCCGGCGACTCCGGCGAGCGGGGAGGCCCGGGCGACCGCGGCCGCTCCGGGGGCGCCGGTGGACAGGGCCGCTCCGGCGGCTCCGATGGGCAGGGCCGCTCCGGCGGCTCCGATGGGCAGGGCCGCTCCGGCGGCTCCGGTGGGCAGGGCCGCTCCGGCGGCTCCGGCGGACACAGCCGCTCCGGTGGCTCCGGTGGCGCCGGTGGGCAGGGACGGTCCGGTGGCCCCGGTGGTCACGGCCGTTCCGGTGGGCCGGAACGCTCCGGCGGCGCCGGTCGGCGGGGGAGCGGCTGGGACGACCGGCCGCACGGTCGCCGTTCCGACGACCGGTCCGGTGGCAGCCGCGGCCCGCGCGACGACCGCCGTTCCGACGACCGCCGTTCCGACGACCGTCGTCGGGGCGCACGGCAGGACGGTCCTCGCCGGGACGGCGCCGGACAGGGTGGCCCCGGGGATCGCGGCGACCGCGACCGCGGCGCTCGTGGACACGGCCCCCGCACCGGCGGCTCCCGGGGCTCGGGTCCCCGCGACTCCGGATCCCGGAGCTCGGGTCCCCGTGACTCCGGCCCAGGCGAGGGCGGTCCGCGCCGCGACCGTGAGCCGCGCCCGCCGCGCGACCGCGACCGGCACGCGTCGGCGGGCCCGCGCAACTCCGGCCCGCCCCGCGGCCGGGTCGGCCCGGGCCGTCCGCCTGCGGTCGACCCGTCGCGCCAGGCCGCCTACGAGCTGCTGACCGCGGTCCGCGACCGCGACGCCTACGCCAACCTCGCGCTGCCCTCGATCCTGCGCCGGCACGGTCTGCGCGACCGCGACGCAGCCCTGGCTACCGAGCTCGGCTACGGCACCCTGCGGGCCCAGGGCCTGCTCGACGCCGTCATCGACGCCTGCACCGACCGGGCGCTGAGCAAGATCGAGCACCCGCTGCTCGACGCGCTGCGCCTGGGCGCCTACCAGATCCTGCGCACCCGGGTGCCGGACCACGCCGCCGTCGACACCTGCGTCGAGCTGGTCCGCGGCGACCACGGCTCCCGCTCGGCCGGGTTCGTCAACGCCGTCCTGCGCCGCATCGGCGAGCACGACGAGGCCGGCTGGCTCGACCGGCTCGCCCCCGACCCGGCCGAGGACCCGGTCGGCGACGCCGCGCTGCGCCACGCCCACCCGCGCTGGATCGCCCAGGCCTTCGCCGACGCGCTCGGCGACACCGGCGACGAGCTGCAGGCCGCACTCGCCGCCGACGACACCCGCCCGCAGGTCCACCTGCTCGCCCGCCCCGGTGAGATCACCGCCGATGAGCTGGCGCTCGCGACCGGTGGCGAGGAGGCGCCGTACTCGCCCTACGGCGTGCACCTGGAGGCCGGTGGCGGTGACGTCGGCGAGCTCGAGCCGGTCACCGAGGGCCTCGCCGTCGTCCAGGACGAGGGCAGCCAGCTCGTTGCCGCCGCGCTCGCGAAGGCCGAGCTGCTGGGCGAGGACACCGGACGCTGGCTCGACCTGTGCGCCGGGCCCGGCGGCAAGGCCGTCCTGCTCGGCGGGCTCGTCGCGGCCGAGGGCGGGTCCCTCGACGCCGTCGAGTCCAGCGAGCACCGTGCCGAGCTGGTGCGCCGGGCAACCGCTGACCTCCCGGTCACCGTGACCGTCGCCGACGGCCGCGACTCCGGCCTGCCCGAGGGCGGGTTCGACCGCGTGCTCGTCGACGCCCCCTGCACCGGACTGGGCGCGCTCCGGCGCCGTCCCGAGGCCCGCTGGCGCCGCCGTCCGGAGGACACCGCCGAGCTGACCCGGTTGCAGCGCGAGCTGCTGGTCGCCGGGCTCCGGCTCGTGCGCCCCGGCGGCGTCGTCGCGTACGTGACGTGCTCGCCGCACCTGGCCGAGACCGTGGGCGTCGTGTCCCGGATCGTCGGGCGCCCCGGACGGCCCGGACCGGCGGGCGAGGTCGAGCAGCTCGACGCCCGCACCGCGCTCCCCGACGACGTCCCCGGCCTCGGCGACGGCCCCACCGTGCAGCTCTGGCCGCACCGGCACGGCACCGACGCCATGTTCCTGGCGCTGATCCGCAAGCCACTGGACTGACCGGGCCCGCCGGGCTCCGGCGACCACGGCGCCGGGAGCCATGGGCCCGGCGGCACGGGGCCGTCGGCACGGGGCCGCCGGCAACGGCGGCGGGTGCAGCTGGGTGCAGGACCACGCATGTGCGGGCAGTAGCCTGCACCGCGTGGACCCGATGATCGCTCCCAGCATCCTGTCGGCCGACTTCGCGCGCCTGGCGGACGAGGCCGTCGCCGTCGGGCCCGCCGCCGACCGCCCCGGCTCGGACTGGCTGCACGTGGACGTCATGGACGCGCACTTCGTGCCGAACCTGACCCTCGGCCTGCCGGTGGTCAAGAGCCTGCGCGCCGCCACCGACATCCCGCTCGACTGCCACCTCATGATCGACGACCCGGACCGCTGGGCCCCGCCGTACGCCGAGGCCGGCGCCACCAACGTCACCGTGCACGTTGAGGCCGCCCACGAACCGGTCATGCTGGCGAAGAACCTGCGCGCGGCCGGCGCGCTGGCCGGGCTGGCGATCAAGCCGAACACGCCGCTCGACCCGTACCTCGAGGTGCTCCGGCACTACGACACCCTGCTGGTGATGAGCGTGGAGCCCGGCTTCGGCGGACAGAGCTTCATCCCCGAGGTCCTCGACAAGGTCCGCGAGGCCCGCCGGCTCGTCGACACCGGGCACCTGAAGCTGATCGTCGAGATCGACGGCGGCATCAACGCCGACACCATCGCCGAGGCCGCCGAGGCGGGTGTCGACTGCTTCGTCGCCGGCTCCGCGGTCTACAACGCCGACGACCCCGGCCGCGCCGTCGAGGCCCTGCGGGACACCGTGCGCCACAGCGCCCCGCAGCGCTGGGAGGGCTGACGGTTTCATGAGCACGGCACCCGGCCCGGGCGCTGCCGACCGCTCGGGCAGCACGGGCACGCCCGGCGCCCCGGACGGATCCGCTGCGCTCGGCGGCCCGGCCACAGCGGACGGGCTCGAGGTCCCGGACGGCCCGGTCGACGTCGACACTGCCATGCGGCTCGCCGTCGCCGCGTCGGCGCGGGTGCACGGCACCACCAGCCCCAACCCGCCCGTCGGCTGCGTGGTCCTGGACCGCGACGGCCGCGTCGCCGGGGTGGGCGGTACCCGCCCGCCCGGTGGCCCGCACGCCGAGCGCGTCGCCCTCGCCGATGCGGGGGAGCGGGCCGCGGGCGGCACCGCCGTGGTCACCCTGGAGCCGTGCGACCACACCGGCCGCACCCCGCCGTGCGTGGACGGCCTGCTCGACGCAGGCATCGCCCGGGTGTTCGCCGCGGTGGCCGACCCCAACCCGGTCGCAGCCGGTGGGATCGACCGGCTGCGTGCCGCCGGCGTCGAGGTGACGCTGGGCACACTGGCCGGCGAGGTCGCGGCCGGCCCGCTGCGCGGCTGGCTGCACCGCCAGCGCACCGGGCGCCCGCACGTGACCTGGAAGGTCGCCACCACCCTCGACGGCCGCGTCGCCGCCGCCGACGGCAGCAGCCGCTGGATCACCGGCCCGCAGGCCCGCGCCGAGGTGCATGACCTGCGCCGCACCATGGACGCGATCGTCGCCGGCACGGGTACCGTCCTGGCCGACGACCCGGCGCTGACCGCCCGTCGTCCGGACGGCACCCTGCACGACCACCAGCCGCTGCGCGTGGTGGCCGGCCGGCGTGACGTCCCGGACGACGCCCGGCTCGCGGGCCCCGACGTGCTGCACCTGCGCACCCGCGATCCGGGTGAGGTGCTCGACGCGCTCGCCGCCCGCGACGTGGTGGACGTGCTGCTCGAGGGCGGGCCCACCCTGGCCGGTGCCTTCGTCGCGGCCGGAGCCGTGGACCGGGTGCTGGTGCACCTGGCCCCCGCGTTCCTCGGCGCCGGGCCACCGGCACTCGGCGACGCCGGGGTGGGAACGATCGCGGACATCATCCGGTTGCAGGTGGACGAGGTCCGGCACGCCGGTGTCGATCTCGTGCTCGACGCACGACCGGCCCAGTAGGAGGGAACACCGATGTTCACCGGCATCGTGGAGGAGGTCGGCGAGGTCGTCGACGTCCGCACCGACGACGACGTCGTGGTGCTCACCGTGCGCGCGGCGCTGGCCGCGGAGGTACGGCACGGCGAGTCCGTCGCGGTGAACGGCTGCTGTCTCACCGCCGTCGTCCCCGACGGCGGCACCGCGGGGGCGACCCTCACCCTGGAGCTGGTCCCCGAGACGCTCAAACGCACCTCGCTGGGCGCGGCGACCACCGGGTCCGGGGTCAACCTCGAACGCGCCGTCCCCGCCGGTGGCCGGCTCGACGGCCACATCGTGCAGGGCCACGTCGACGGGGTCGCGACCCTGGTGTCGCGTACCCCGGGCGAGCGCAGCGACGAGATCCGCTTCTCGCTGCCCGCCGAGCTCTCCCGGTACGTCGTCGAGAAGGGCTCCATCGCCGTCGACGGCGTCTCCCTCACCGTGGCCGCGGTGTACCCGGACGGCTTCGGTGTGGCGCTCATCCCGACCACGCTCGCCGACACCACCCTGGGGTCGCGGTCGCCCGGCGACCCGGTCAACCTGGAGGTCGACGTGATCGCCAAGTACGTGGAACGCATGACCGCGGGGTACCTGCAGGCGCCCGGGTCCGGACAGGAAGGGGCCACGCGGTGAGCGAGCCGACCGTCCCCGGTATCGACCGTTCCGGGAAGCTCCCGGAGAACCCGCACACCGCGATGACCCCTGCGGAGCGGGCCGAACGGTTCGCCCAGGTGGAGAAGGCGATCGCCGACATCGCCGAGGGCCGCCCGGTCGTCGTGATGGACGACGAGGACCGCGAGAACGAGGGCGACCTCATCTTCGCAGCGGCCAAGGCCACCCCCGAGCTGCTGGCGTTCACCATCCGCTACACCTCGGGCTACGTCTGCGTCGCGGTCACCACCGAGGCCTGCGAGCGGCTCGACCTGCCGCCCATGCACCACACCAACCGGGACTCCTACCGGACGGCGTACACGGTCACCGTGGACGCCAAGGAGGGCATCACCACCGGCATCTCCGGCGCCGACCGGGCCCGCACGATCCAGCTGCTGGCCGACCCGGCCACCACCGCCGGCGAGCTGACCCGGCCCGGGCACGTCGTGCCGCTGCAGGCCCGCGACGGCGGCGTGCTGCGCCGCCCCGGGCACACCGAGGCCGCCGTCGACCTCGCCCGGATGGCCGGGCTGCCCGCCGCCGGCGCGCTCTGCGAGATCGTCTCGGAGAAGAACGAGGGCGACATGGCCCGCGGCGACGAGCTGGGCGTCTTCGCCGCCGACCACGACATCGCACTGATCACCATCGCCGACCTGATCGCCTACCGGCGGCGCTTCGAGAAGCACGTCGAGCGGGTCGCCACCGCCCGGATCCCCACGGTGCACGGGGACTTCCTCGCCTACGGTTACGACTCCCTGCTCGACGGCGTCGAGCACCTCGCCCTGGTCATGGGCGACGTCGCCACCCCGGCCGACGACGGCGAGGACGTGCTCGTGCGGGTGCATTCCGAGTGCCTCACCGGCGACGTGCTCGGCTCGCTGCGCTGCGACTGCGGGCCGCAGCTCGAGGCCGCCCTGGAGGCCGTCGCGAACGAGGGCCGCGGAGTCGTGCTCTACATGCGCGGGCACGAGGGCCGGGGGATCGGCCTGTTGCACAAGCTGCAGGCCTATCAGCTGCAGGAGGCCGGGGCCGACACCGTCGATGCGAACCTCGCGATGGGGCTGCCCGCCGACGCCCGCGACTACGGCATCGGCGCCCAGATTCTGGCCGACCTCGGCGTGAAGTCGATGCGGCTGCTCACCAACAACCCGGACAAGCGCGCCGGGCTGGAGGGCTACGGCCTGCGGGTCATCGGCCGCGAGCCGATGCCGGTGCGCGCAACCCCGCAGAACCTGCGCTACCTGCGCACCAAGCGGGACCGGATGGGACACGACCTGCCCGACCTCGGCGGCACGGCGGACCCGGGCCGCTGAGCCCGGTGCACACCGCGGTGACCGGACCGTCCTGTCCGCGCTCGTCCCGCCCGACCCCGCCGCGGCGCGCCGCGGCCGGACCGGCGAGAATCGGGTCATGAGCGGTGAGGGCCGGCCCACCGGGGCCACGCAGCTGGACGCGAGCGGTGTGCGGGTCGGTGTCGTCGCCGCCCGGTGGCACGCCGAGATCGTCGACGCCCTGCTCGACCGGGCCGTCGCCACCGCCCGCGAGGCCGGCGCCGAGCCGACCGTCGTGCGGGTGCCGGGCACCGTCGAGCTGCCGGTCGTCGCCCAGGAGCTGGCCCGCACACACGACGCCGTCGTCGCGCTCGGTGTCGTCGTCCGCGGCGGCACCCCGCACTTCGAGTACGTGTGCGACTCGGTCACCGCCGGGCTGACCCGCATCGCGCTCGACGAGTCCACCCCGGTCGGCAACGGCGTGCTCACCGTCGAGACCGTGCAGCAGGCCGTCGACCGCTCCGGCGGTCCCGGCTCGGCCGAGGACAAGGGCGCCGAGGCCACCACCGCCGCGCTGGAGTCCGCCCTGGTCCTGCGCGGGCTGCGCGCCGCTGCCGGGAGCCCCCGGTGAGCAGCGCTCCGCAGAACCCCGGCCCGCAGAACCCGGGGAGCGCCCCGGCGGGGGACCGCCGCCGGCCCGGCCCGGACGCCGTCGTGTTCCGCCCGCTGGTCATGGTCGTGACCGCCTGGGCGTGCGCGGTCGTCGTCGTCGTGTTCTTCGTGATCGTCGCGTTCCTGATGCCGTCGGAGAACACCGGCGTCATCTTCCGTCCGGTCGACCAGGTCTCGATGGCACTGATCGGCGCGTTCGTCGCCGGCGGGATCCTGCTCATGGCACGGCCCCGGGTCCGCGCGGACGACACCGGCGTCGAGGTCCGGAACGTGATCTTCACCCGCTGGTTCGACTGGGGCGAGATCTACGGCGTCTCCTTCCCCGACGGTGCCTCCTCGGCCCGCCTGGAGCTGCCCGACGACGAGTACTTCACGATCCTCGCGGTCCAGGCCGTCGACCGTGGACGTGCCGTGCGTGCCGTCCGGACCCTGCGGGACCTGCATCGGCGCGCCGTCCTCGGCGACTGAGCTCCCGGCGGCCGGGTACGCCGCCACGGCGGCTCACCCCTCCAGCGCCGGGACCGGGCGTGCGCCCAGCCGCGGGCCACCCAGGTCGGCCCGGTCCGCGGCCGCCGCACCGTGTCCGAACCCCGTGCCCGACACCTGCGGGCGCCGCGCCCGGCGCAGGTCCCCGAACTCCTCGGCGTAGGCGCGGTCCACCCGGTCCCCGCGGTCGGCCAGCACCAGCTCCGCCGACGGCCCGCCGTCCCCGGACGCACCGGCCCAGCTCCCGGACTCGCCGACCGCGGCCGCCTCGGCCTCGCGCAGCCGCTCGTGCACCCGCGCCGCGAAGCCGTAGAGCCAGGACCGCCGGTAGGCCGCCACCGACTCCGCCGGGTCCGCCGGGCGCACCCGCGCCAGCTGCCTCGCCGCCTGCAGCAGAAGCGAGGTGTAGAGCAGCTCGACCCGCTCCCGGTCCGAGGCGAACCCGAACACGGTGACCGCGGCGACCTTCCCGGCCCGCGCGTCGTGCATCACCCAGCGGCAGCGCAGCGCCGCCGCCGTCCAGCCCAGCAGGCGTGCCTTCCCGCCGCTGTACGGGTCGTCGATCTCGATCCGCACACCCGCGATCGGGTCGGTGGCCGGCGGGCCGGACCCGCGTGCGGCCAGCAGCGCCTCGTCCACACCGTGCCGGGCCATCAGGTCCACGGCTTTCGCCGTGTAGATCTCCGCCTCCTCCGGCGTGCCGGCGCGCTCGGCCTTGGCCAGCAGCTTGCGGATGCGGTCCAGCCGGTCCTGCTGGACGGCCTCACCGGGCGCGGTGCCCATCCGGATGCCGTGATCGGTGCTCACGAGGGCCTCCTCGGGGTCGAACTCGTGTTCGACGACAGGTCTATCGCAGGGCACCGACAGTTTCGCGTACGGCACGGCCCACGCCCCGGCCACCCGGCCGTCCTACCACCCGGTGCGCCGGGCGCAGCGGCCCCGGGTGCCGGGCGGAAGTGTCGGTGGGCGGGCCTACCCTGGACCCACCATGGCCGACCCGAGCACCTACCGTCCGGCGACCGGGACGATCCCCGAGTCGCCCGGGGTCTACCGCTTCTCCGACCCCCGCGGCCAGGTGATCTATGTCGGCAAGGCGAAGAACCTGCGGCAGCGCCTGAACTCCTACTTCGCCGACCTGTCGGGGCTGCACCCGCGCACCCGGCGGATGGTCACCACCGCGGCGAAGGTGCAGTGGACCGTCGTCGGAACCGAGGTCGAGGCCCTCCAGCTCGAGTACAACTGGATCAAGGAGTTCGACCCGCGGTTCAACGTCCGCTACCGCGACGACAAGTCCTACCCGGTCCTCGCGGTCACGATGAACGAGGAGTACCCGCGGCTGCACGTCTACCGGGGGCCGCGCCGCAAGGGCGTGCGCTACTTCGGCCCGTACGCCCACGCCTGGGCGATCCGCGAGACCCTCGACCTGCTGCTGCGGGTGTTCCCGGCGCGCACCTGCTCGTCCGGGGTGTTCAAGCGGCACGGCCAGATCGGGCGGCCCTGCCTGCTCGGCTACATCGACAAGTGCTCCGCGCCGTGTGTCGGCAACGTGTCGGCCGCCGAGCACCGCGAGATCGTCGACAGCTTCTGCGACTTCCTGTCCGGGCGCACCGACCGCATGGTCAAACACCTCGAGCGGCAGATGGCCGAGGCCTCGGAGAACCTGGAGTTCGAGCGTGCGGCCCGGATGCGCGACGACCTGGGTGCACTGCGCCGGGCCCTGGAGAAGCAGGCCGTCGTCCTCGGCGACGGGACCGACGCCGACGTCGTCGCCTTCGCCGAGGACGAGCTGGAGGCCGCGGTCCAGGTCTTCCACGTGCGTGGCGGCCGGGTCCGCGGCCAGCGCGGCTGGGTGATCGACAAGGTCGAGCCGACCGACACCGAGCAGCTCGTCGAGCGGTTCGTGTCCCAGTTCTACGGCGAGCAGCACGCCCTGGCCGGCGCCGCGGACGACGCGATCCAGCCGGTGCCGCGCGAGATCCTCGTCCCGGTCCTGCCGTACTGCGCCGAGGACCTGGAGCGCTGGCTCGGCGGGCTGCGCGGCTCCCGGGTCGAGCTGCGGGTGCCGCAGCGCGGGGACAAGAAGGCCCTGATGGACACGGTGGCGCGCAACGCGAAGGAGGCGTTCGCCCAGCACAAGCTGCGTCGGGCCGGGGACCTGACCGCGCGTTCGGCGGCGCTGCAGGAGATCCAGGAGAACCTCGAGCTCGACCAGGCGCCGTTGCGGATCGAGTGCATCGACATCAGCCACGTCCAGGGTACGAACGTCGTCGCCTCGCTCGTGGTCTTCGAGGACGGGATCGCGCGCAAGTCCGAGTACCGCCGCTTCGAGATCCGCGATGCCGCAGAGCAGGGTGACGTGGCCTCGATCGCCGAGGTCGTCCGGCGCCGGTTCAAGCGCTACCTGGCCGAGACCGCCGACGAGCCCGAGCCCGGTGGGGAGTCCGGTGAGGTGGCCCCCGGCGACTCGGTCCGTACCGGTATCGACCCGGAGACCGGGCGGCCGAAGAAGTTCGCGTACCCGCCCAACCTGCTCGTGGTCGACGGCGCGAAACCGCAGGTCGACGCGGCCGCGGCCGAGCTCGCCGAGCTGGGCGTCACCGACGTCGCGGTGTGCGGGCTGGCCAAGCGCCTCGAGGAGGTCTGGCTGCCCGACGACACCGACCCGGTGATCCTCTCGCGCACCAGCGAGGGCCTCTACCTGCTGCAACGCGTGCGCGACGAGGCACACCGGTTCGCCATCACCTACCACCGTCAGCGTCGTTCGCAGGGCATGACGGTGTCCGAGCTCGACGGGGTGCCGGGGCTCGGTCCGGCACGCAAACAGGCACTGCTCAAGCACTTCGGATCGGTCCGCAAGCTGCGGAGCGCCGGGGTGGACGACATCGCGGGCGTCCCCGGGTTCGGGCGGCGCACCGCCGAGACCGTGGTGACGGCGCTGCACGGTGGCGCGACGGGCGAGGGGGATCTGGCATGACGGGGACCACTGCGACGACGGGCGCCGGTCCGGGCGAACCCGACGAGCACGACGCCGGCGGCATCGAGGTCTGTGTGGTCAGCGGGCTGTCCGGGGCCGGGCGCAGCACCGCGGCCAAGGTGCTGGAGGACCTGGGCTGGTTCGTGGTGGACAACCTGCCGCCGGAGCTGCTCGCCACGATGGTCGAGCTGGGCTCGCGGGCCCGCGGCGAGGTGACCCGGATCGCGGTCGTGATGGACGTGCGGTCGCGGGCGTTCACCGAGAACCTCGACTCGGTGATCAGGGACCTCGACGGCCGCGGCTACCGTCCGAAGCTGATCTTCCTGGAGGCCTCGGACGCGGCACTGGTGCGCCGGTTCGAGCAGAACCGCCGCTCGCACCCCCTGCAGGGTGCGGGCCGGATCACCGACGGTCTGGCCGCGGAGCGGGAGATCCTGCGGCCGCTGCGCGAGGACGCCGATCTCGTCGTCGACACCTCGAACCTGTCGGTGCACGACCTGCGTGCCCGGATCGAGTCGTCGTTCGCGGGGGAGAGCGCGCACTCCGACACCCGGGTCACGGTGCTGTCCTTCGGCTACAAGTACGGCCTGCCGCTCGACGCCGACCTCGTCGTCGACGTGCGGTTCCTGCCCAACCCGCACTGGATCCCCGAGCTGCGCGAGCACACCGGGCGCGACCGCGAGGTCCGCGACTACGTGCTCTCCCAGGAGGGGGCGGAGGAGTTCGTCGACCGCTACCTGGCGCTGCTCGACCTCGTCGGCGCCGGCTACCGGCGTGAGGGCAAGCGCTACCTGACCGTCGCCGTCGGCTGCACCGGCGGGAAGCACCGCTCGGTGGCGATCTCCGAGGAGATCGGCCGCCGGCTCGCCGAGCGTGACGGCCTGCACGTGCAGGTCGAGCACCGCGACATGGGTCGCGAGTGACGGCGGCCCCGGTGACGGGACACGAGGACACGGGACACGAGGACACCGGGCTCAGGGTCGTCGCGCTCGGCGGTGGCCACGGGCTGCACGCGACGCTGACCGCGCTGCGCCGCTGCACGCCCGTCGGAGAGATCACCGCGGTGGTCACCGTCGCCGACGACGGCGGGTCGTCCGGGCGGCTGCGCCGGGAGCTCGGTCTGCTCCCGCCCGGTGACCTGCGGATGGCGCTGTCCGCACTGGCCGCCGACGACGCCGACGGCCACTTCTGGTCCGGGCTGATCCAGCACCGCTTCGGCGGGACGGGTGCGCTGGCCGGGCACGCCGTCGGGAACCTGATGCTGGCCGGCCTGCTCGAACGCGACGACGACCCGGTGCGCGCGCTCGACGCGCTCGGGCGGCTGCTCGGCTGTGCCGGGCGGGTGCTGCCGATGGCCCGGGTGCCGCTGGACATCGAGGCCGAGGTCGAGCTGGACGGGGTGTCCGGGCAGCACCGTATCCGCGGCCAGGTCGCCGTCGCCTCCACCCCGGGCCGGGTGCGACGCGTGTGGCTGCGCCCCGACGAGCCGCCCGCCTGCGACGAGGCGGTCCGCGCCGTGCGCGAGGCCGACGTCGTGCTGCTCGGGCCCGGTTCCTGGTTCACCAGCGTGCTCCCGCACCTGCTGGTGCCGGGGCTGCGCGACGCGCTGCTGGAGACGGCCGCGTCGCTGGTCGTCCTGCTCAACCTGGAGCCGGAGCCGGGGGAGACCGCCGGTTTCTCCCCCGAACAGCACCTTGAAGTACTGTCCTCGCACGCGCCGTCGTTGCGCGCGCACGCAGTCCTCGCCGACAGCGCGTCGGTTCCGCTGCCGGACCGGCTGCAGGCCGCCGCGGCGGAGCTGCTCGTCCCGGGAGGTCTGTTGCGGCTGGCGGATGTCGCCGATGCCGGCGCGGCGACGCCGCGGCACGATCCGGACGCCCTGGCCGCCGCACTGCAGGACGTGTTCGGTGACCTCACCGGCGCCGTGCTCCCCAGCAACGGCCCGCCGTACGGAAGGAGCCCGGAATGGCCATGACCGCCGCGGTGAAGGACGAGCTCAGCCGGCTCTCCGTCACCAAGCAGTCGTCCCGTCGTGCCGAGGTCGCCTCGTTGCTGCGGTTCGCGGGCGGGCTCCACATCGTCGGGGGCCGCGTCGTGATCGAGGCCGAGGTCGACACCGGCTCGGTGGCCCGCCGGCTCCGCCGCGAGATCCACGAGCTCTACGGGCACACCGCCGACGCGCACGTGATCACCGCCGGTGGCCTGCGCCGCGGTGCCCGCTACGTGATCCGGGTGATCCGCGACGGCGAGGGCCTCGCCCGCCAGACCGGGCTGCTCGACAATCGCGGCCGCCCGGTCCGTGGGCTGCCGCCGCCCGTCGTGTCCGGGGACCTCGCCGACGCCGAGGCCGCCTGGCGCGGCGCGTTCCTCGCGCACGGCTCGCTCACCGAGCCCGGCCGCAGCTCGGCGCTGGAGGTCACCTGTCCGGGCCCGGAGGCGGCGCTGGCGCTGGTCGGTGCGGCCCGGCGGCTCGGGGTGTCGGCCAAGGCCCGTGAGGTGCGCGGCGCCGACCGCGTCGTCGTCCGGGACGGGGACGCGATCGGTGCACTGCTGACCCGGATGGGTGCGCACCAGAGCGTCCTGGCCTGGGAGGAACGGCGGATGCGCCGCGAGGTCCGGGCCACCGCGAACCGGCTCGCGAACTTCGACGACGCCAACCTGCGCCGCTCGGCGCGGGCCGCCGTCGCCGCGGCCGCCCGGGTGTCGCGGGCGCTGGAGATCCTCGGCGACGACGTCCCGGACCACCTGCAGGCCGCGGGCCGGTTACGTGCCGAGCACACCCAGGCGTCGCTGGAGGAGCTGGGCCAGCTGGCGGACCCGCCGATGACCAAGGACGCCGTCGCCGGCCGGATCCGCCGCCTGCTCCAGACGGCGGACAAGAAGGCCGCCGAGCTGGGCATCCCGGACACCGAGAGCGCCGTGACCGCGGACATGCTGGAGGAGCAGGAGCGCGCCTGAGGCCCGGCACGAGCACGGGGCCGCCCTCGTCCGGGACGTGCCTGCGGACCCGCCTCCGGCGGAGATCGGCGGGATCGTGACCAGGCGGGCGCCGGGCGGCCTTCCGGTCACGAACGTGCCGATCACGACGCGTCGGGCAGGCCGGTCGCCGCGGCGAGCGCGGCCCGGACCTGTCCGATCACCCGGCCCGGTGCCCGGTCGAGGTCGTGCCAGGTGAACCGCAGCAGGTGCCAGCCCGCGGCGACGAGTGCGTTGCCCTTGGACCGGTCGTTCTGGAACCGGTCGGCGTCGACATGCCACGCCCACCCGTCCACCTCGACCGCCACCCGCTGTCCGGGAAAGGCGACGTCCACGTGCCAGGGGCCGAACGGGTACTGCGCGACCCAGCCGTCGGTCCCGGACTCGCGCAGCCGCCGGGCCAGGAGCCGCTCGGCCGCGGAGTGCGCACGGCCGGCCGACGCGACGAGCAGCCTGCCCGCCTCGGCGGCACCCGGGTGACCGAGCATCCGGCAGAAGGCGGCATACACCTCGTCGAACGACACGAATCGCTGCAACGCCCGGTCCAGGAAGGCCGATCCGCCGGACGGACGGGCGGCGACGTCGAGCACCGTCCGTGCCACGCCCACCGTGGGCAGCCCCCGGTGGCGGGACCGGTCGGCGGCGTCGAGGGTGCTGCGCCGGATCGTCAGACCCGGTTGCCTGCGCGGGCTGCGGTCCGGCGGGACGACGATCTCCGGAGGGCCGGCCAGACCCGGGGTGAACCCGTACCAGAACGCCGCCGCCGGCCCGGAGACCAGGCACGACGACGAGGCGCCCCACAGCGCGGCGGCCCGGACCCGGACCTCGTCGGTGATCCGGTGACCGCCCACGAGGTACACCCCGGGCCGCAGCTCGCTCCACACCCCGGCCCGGACCCGGCGGCGGACGGCGTGCGGGGAGAGCCCGCAGGACCGAGCCTGTTCCCGGCTGACCAGTCCCGCCTGCGTGCGGACGATCTCGGTGAGCGACATGCCGGCAGGGTCCGCGGCCGCGGGGCGCGGCGGACCGGACCGGACGAGTGCCGTCGCGATCGCGAACGGCCGGGCCCGCCGGACCGCGCCGATGATCGGCACGTTCGTGATCAGGCGGCTGCCGGGCGAACGTCTGGTCACGACTCCGGCGATCACGGCGCGCTCGGGTAATGGGTGCTCCCCGCTGCGGCGGACGATCGGTACGTTCGTGACGAGGCGTTCGTGGAGCGGCCGCCCTGTCACGATTCCGGCGATCATGTTGTGCTGGGCGATCGAGGCCCAGCCGGAGGCGCAAGATCGGTACGTTCGTGACCAGCCGGTCGTGGAGCGGCCGCTCTGTCACGATTCCGGCGATCATGCGGTGGCGCAGGGGGACGGCCGATCGATGATCGGTGCGTATGTGACGACGCGGCCGCTGCGCGAACGCCTCGTCACGATCGTGCTGATCATCGGCTGCGGGGCTGCGGGGCTGCGGGGCTGCGGGGCTGCGGGGCTGCGGGGCTGCGGGGCTGCGGGGCTGCCGGGCTGCGGGGCTGCCGGGCTGCGGGGCTGCCGGGCTGCGGGGCTGCCGGGCTGCCGGGCTGCCGGGCTGCCGGGCTGCCGGGCTGCCGGGCTGCGGGGCTGCCGGGCTGCGGGGCACCCCGTCCGGTGACGCCCGCGTGACCACCGGATGTCCCTCGCGCGCCCCGAAATGTTGATCACACCCCGTGACGAGGCCGGTGCGCGGGGTGCGGCATGATGCCGCCGTGACTCTCGCCGGGCGTACCCTTCTCGCCGTTCATCTCGATCGATCCAGCCTGCTGCGCCCGGTGTTCCCGGGCATGCGCGCCGGGCTGGCCGACCTGCTCGCCGACCAGGCCTACGGCCCCGGTGAGCTGGAGGTCGTCGTCTCCACAGGTGACGATCTCGTCCGCACCCGTCGCGACGGCTCGCACCCGCCGCTGACGCCGGTCGACGCCGAGGCCGCCCGCGCCGCGCTGCCGTCGCGGCTGCGCCCGCTGACCGGCCCGGACGTGCCCACCGCCGCGGGCAGGCTGCTCGACGCCGTCGGTGACGAGCTCGCGGCCCGCGCCGCCGCAGAGCGCCCGGACCGGGTCGTCGTCCTGCTGGTCGGGGCCGCCGGCGCGGGCGACGCCGAGGGGTTGCGCGAGCGCATCGAGCACCAGCGCGCCACCTACGGCTGGGAGTTCGCGCTGGTCGACGTCGCGACCGGCCCGGTCCCGGCGCCCACGGCGGCCCCCGCGCCGGCGACCGACGACGAGGGCGGATCGGCCGTCGCCGTCGCCGAGCGCCCGGAGCGCCCCGAGCAGGCCGACCGCTACGGCATCCCGCCCACCGCCGTGCTCACCGCAGGCCCCGGCGCCGACGGCGTCGCGGCCGCACTGGCCGCCGCGTCCGGCTTCGTCCGCCGGGCCCGCGGCACCGCGCCGTACGTCCCGGTCGAGGGCTTCTCCGCCGACGACCGCGCCGCAGCCGACGTGCCCGACGCCCGTCCCGGCTGGCGCCGCCTGTTCCGCATGGCCTGACCGCGGCCGTCCGGGGCGGAGCGGGCGCCGCACCGCCCCGGAACCCGCACCACGCGGGAACCCGCACCACGCGGGAACCCGCACCACGCAGGAACCCGGACCACCCCGGACCCCAGACCACGCAGGACCCCGCACCACGCGGGAACCGCGCCACACGGGAACCCGAACCGCCCCGGGAACCCGGACCTCCCCGGGAACCCAGGACCGCACCCAGGCCGCGGACCCCGGCGCGGTACAGCTCACGCCCCACGACGCCTTCCCGTCACGCGCTGCGCCGATAGGGTGCTCGCGAGCACGGCGTGTGGCGCTCTCCGGATCAGCCCCGGGGACACCACGATCGACCGGCCAACCCCGCCGCCGGGGACCCGGCGTGCGGGGTCGAGACGACACGCACGACGAGCCCTGGAGGCACAGTGACTGTCCGCGTAGGAGTCAACGGTTTCGGCCGGATCGGCCGGAACTTCTGGCGGGCCGTGGACGCCCAGCGCGCCGCCGGCAACACCGACATCGAGATCGTCGCGGTGAACGACATCACCGACAACGCCACGCTGGCGCATCTGCTGAAGTACGACTCGATCCTGGGCCGCCTGCCGTACGAGGTCACCACCTCCGGCGACGAGATCCTGGTCGACGGCAAGGGCTTCAAGGCCCTCGCGGTCAAGGACCCGGCCGAGCTGCCCTGGAAGGACCTCGGTGTCGACGTCGTCGTCGAGTCCACGGGCCTGTTCACCAAGCGCGACGCGGCGGCCAAGCACCTCGACGCCGGTGCCAAGAAGGTCGTCATCTCCGCCCCGGCGACCGACGAGGACATCACCGTCGTCATGGGCGTGAACGACGGCGACTACGACGGCAGCCAGACCATCGTGTCGAACGCGTCCTGCACCACGAACTGCCTCGCGCCGATGACGAAGGTCCTCGACGACCTGGCCGGTGTCGAGCGTGGCCTGATGACCACGATCCACGCCTACACCGCGGACCAGAACCTGCAGGACGGGCCGCACAAGGACCCGCGCCGCGCCCGGGCCGCCGCGCTGAACGTCGTGCCCACCTCGACCGGTGCGGCGAAGGCGATCTCCCTGGTGCTCCCGCACCTGAAGGGCAAGCTCGACGGCTACGCGCTGCGGGTCCCGGTGCCGACCGGCTCGGTCACCGACCTGACCGCCGAGGTCTCCCGCGAGGTCACCGTCGAGGAGGTCAACGCCGCGATGAAGGCGGCTGCCGAGGGCCCGCTCAAGGGCATCCTCAAGTACTCCGAGGACCCCATCGTCTCCTCCGACATCGTCACCGACCCGCACTCGACGATCTTCGACGCGCCGCTGACCAAGGTCACCGGCAACCAGGTCAAGATCGTCGGCTGGTACGACAACGAGTGGGGCTACTCCAACCGCCTCGTCGACATCACCGGTCTGGTGGCGTCGAAGTCGTGAGGACGCTCGACGACCTCGTGACCGAGGGCGTCGCGGGCCGGACCGTGCTCGTGCGGTCCGACCTCAACGTCCCCCTCGACGGCGAGCGGATCACCGACGACGGCCGCATCCGCGCCTCGGTGCCCACGATCGAGCGGCTGCGCGACGCCGGCGCCCGCGTTGTGGTCATGGCCCACCTCGGCCGCCCGAAGCCGGACCAGGACAACGCCAAGTACTCCCTGGCCCCGGTCGCGACCCGCCTCGGGGAGCTGCTGGGCACCGAGGTCGCGCTGGCCGAGCACGGCGACTCCGCACAGCAGGCCGTCGCGGGCCTGTCCGACGGCGGCGTCGTGCTGCTGGAGAACGTCCGGTTCGACCCGCGCGAGACCAGCAAGGACGCCGCCGAGCGCGAGGCGTTCGCCGGTGAGCTGGCCGCTCTGGCCGGGGAGAACGGCGCGTTCGTCTCCGACGGGTTCGGTGTCGTGCACCGCAAGCAGGCCTCGGTCTACGACCTCGCCGGCGCGCTCCCGGCGTACGCCGGCGGGCTCGTGCTCAGCGAGGTCGAGGTGCTGCGCACGCTGACCGGCGACCCCGAGCGGCCGTACGCGGTCGTGCTCGGCGGGTCGAAGGTGTCGGACAAGCTCGCCGTGATCGAGGCGCTGCTCCCGACCGTCGACGCCCTGCTGGTCGGCGGCGGGATGTGCTTCACGTTCCTGGCCGCGCAGGGCTACGGCGTCGGCTCGTCGCTGCTGGAGTCCGAGCAGGTCGGCAACTGCCGCAAGCTCCTGGAGACCGGCAAGATCGTCCTGCCGTCCGACGTGGTGGTCGCCGACGCGTTCTCCGCCGACGCGAACACCCGCACGGTGCCGGTCGACGAGATCGCCGACGGCTGGCTCGGGCTCGACATCGGCCCCGAGTCGGTGCGCGTGTTCGCCGAGACCCTCGAGGGCGCGAAGACGATCTTCTGGAACGGCCCGATGGGTGTGTTCGAGATGGCGCCGTTCGCCGAGGGCACCCGCGGGGTCGCGCAGGCGATCGTCGACGCGACGTCGAAGGGGGCGTTCTCCGTCGTCGGCGGCGGGGACTCCGCCGCCGCGGTGCGCGAGCTGGGCATCGCCGAGGACGGGTTCTCCCACATCTCCACCGGGGGCGGTGCGTCGCTGGAGTTCCTCGAGGGCGCCACGCTGCCGGGCGTCGCCGTGCTGGAGGAGGACTCGTGAGCGCACGCACCCCGCTGATCGCGGGCAACTGGAAGATGAACCTGAACCACCTCGAGGCGATCGCGGTGGTCCAGAAGCTGGCGTTCGCGCTGCCGGACAAGTACTTCGACAAGGTCGAGGTCGCCGTCCTGCCGCCGTTCACCGACATCCGCAGCGTCCAGACGCTGATCGACGGGGACCGGCTGCGGGTCGTGCACGGCGCGCAGGACCTGTCCCCGCACGACTCCGGCGCCTATACCGGTGACGTGTCGGGCCCGATGCTGGCCAAGCTCGGGTGCCGATACGTCGTCGTCGGGCACTCGGAGCGGCGCGAGGTCCACGGCGAGGACGACGCGACCGTCAACGCCAAGGTCCGGGCCGCGTTCACCCACGGGATCGTGCCGATCCTGTGCGTGGGCGAGGGGCTCGACGTCCGCGAGGCCGGCGACCAGGTGCAGTACTGCACCGACCAGCTCCGCGGCGCCCTGCAGAAGGTCACCGCCGAGCAGGCCGCGACGATCGTGCTCGCCTACGAGCCGGTCTGGGCGATCGGCACCGGCAAGGTGGCGACGCCCGCCGACGCCCAGGAGGTGTGCGCGGCCCTGCGCGCCACGCTCGCGGAGCTCTACTCCGACGAGGTGGCCCAGAAGGTCCGCATCCTCTACGGCGGCTCGGTGAAGTCGTCCAACGTCGGCGAGATCGTCGGCAAGGACGACGTGGACGGTGCGCTGGTCGGCGGCGCCAGCCTCGACGCCGAGGAGTTCGCGAAGCTCTCGGCGATCGCGGCGGGCGGCCCGTTGCCGTAGCACCCCCGCCCGGGCGGCACGCGAGATCGTGACGCTCTGCAACGACCAGGAGGCCCCGGCCCGGCACCGCCGTGACCGGGGCCTTCCTGTGTCCGTCCGAGATCGAGAGCGGGGGCGGGCGGCGGTGGGTGTGGTGGGGCGAGTACTCTCGGCCACTCCGGCGAGCGACCGCAGATTGGGAACAAGCGCGTGGTTCTGACCCTGCAGATCATCCTCATCGTGACCAGCCTGCTGCTGATCGCGCTGGTCCTGCTGCAGCGCAGCAAGGGTGGTGGTCTCACCAGCCTGTTCGGTGGCGGTGTCCAGTCGAGCCTGTCCGGCTCGGCGGCCGCGGACCGCAACGTCGCCCGCTACACGATCTTCATCGGGCTGATCTGGTTCATCGCCGTGATCGGCAACGGGCTGCTGCTGGCCGGCTGACGGCCGGCCGCGAGAAGGGACTCCGACGATGGCAGGCGGCAACGCGATCCGTGGCACCCGAATCGGTGCCGGACCGATGGGCGAGTCCGAGCGCGGCGAGTCCGCGCCGCGCGAGCGCATCCCGTTCTACTGCGCGAACGGCCACGTGAACGACACCTGGTTCGCCGCCGACGCCGACGTGCCGGAGACCTGGGACTGCCCGCGCTGCGGGCTGCCCGGTGGCCGCGACCAGAAGAACCCGCCGGCCGCGCCGCGCACCGAGCCGTACAAGACGCACCTGGCGTATGTGAAGGAGCGGCGCAGCGACGCCGACGGCGAGGCCATCCTCGAGGAGGCCCTCGGCCGCCTCCGCGCTGCGCGGGAGCTGTGATCCGGGGCCCGTACTCCCTGTTCCTGGGAGCCCGCCGCCGCGCAGGCCGGATGTTCGAGAACGTCGTGGACCAGGCGCTGGACCGCCAGACCGTCGGGCAGGCCGCGACCTTGCGCACCGAGCTCGCCGCGCTGCGTGAGCAGCTGCGAGCCGAGGTCCGCGACGACGTCCGCGAGGAGCTGCGCGCCGAGCTGCACGGCGACCTCCGCGCCGAGTACGAGGCCCGGCTGCGCGCCGAGATCGACCGCGTCGTCGACGAGATCCGCGGCGTCGAGGTCCGGGAGCGCCGCGACCTGGTCGCCGCGGGGGAGCGGGAGGCCGTCGCGTCCAGCGCCCGGTTCGCCCGCGAGCACCTGATCGACGCCGCGATGCTGCCGCACCCGCACGACACGCTGCGCCACGCCCTCGGGCAGGCGCCGTCCGGCGGGATGGCGCTGGAGTTCGGCGTCTACGTCGGCACCACGCTGACGATCATCGCCGAGCACCGCACGACCGGCGGGGTGTACGGCTTCGACACCTTCACCGGGCTGCCCGAGACGTGGCGGCAGGGCTTCCGCGCCGGTGCGTTCGACGACCTGGAGGCGCTGCCGGAGGTGCCCGGCGCCGAGCTCGTCGTCGGCCTGTTCGACGACACGCTGCCCGGGTTTCTCGCCGAGCACCCCGGCCCGGTGGACTTCCTGCACGTCGACTCCGACCTGTACTCCTCCGCGGTCACCGTGCTCGACGCGGTCGGGCCGCGGCTGCGCGCCGGCAGCGTCGTGCTGTTCGACGAGTTCTTCAACTTCCCGGACTGGGAGCAGCACGAGGCCCGCGCCTGGTGGGAGTACGCCGACAAGCACGGCGTCCGCTGGTCCTACGTGTGCTGCACCGCCGACCACGAGCAGGTCGCGGTGCGCATCGACGAGCCCGGGTGCTGACCCCGCACGAGGACTGGATCCGACCGTCATGACCCGCTGGACTTCGGCGCCCGAGCAGATCCCCACGGCCTGGTTCAACGTGGTGCCGCACCTGCCGTCGCCGCCGCAGCCGCCGCTGCACCCGGGCACCCGCGAGCCGATCGGCCCCGACGACCTCGCCGCGCTGTTCCCCGAGGCGCTGATCGAGCAGGAGGCGAGCACCGAGCCGTGGGTCGAGATCCCCGGTGAGGTGCGGGAGATCCTGACGCTGTGGCGCCCGACGCCGCTGCAGCGCGCACGCCGCCTGGAGCAGGCGCTCGGCACCCCGGCGCGGATCTACTACAAGGACGAGTCGGTGTCCCCGGCCGGCAGCCACAAGGCCAACACCGCCGTCCCGCAGGCGTACTACAACGCGAAGGCCGGGGTCGCGCGGCTGACCACCGAGACCGGCGCCGGGCAGTGGGGCGCGTCGCTGGCGTTCGCCGCGGCCCAGTTCGAGCTGGATCTCAAGGTCTACATGGTGCGGGCGTCCTACGAGCAGAAGCCCTACCGGCGGATGGCGGTCGAGACCTGGGGCGGCGCGGTCGTCCCCAGCCCGGTCGCCCGCCCCGACGACCCGGGCTCGCTCGGCGACGCGATCTCCGACGCCGTGCGCGACTGCCTGTCGCGCCCCGACACCCGCTACGCGCTGGGCTCGGTGCTCAACCACGTGCTCCTGCACCAGACGGTGATCGGGCTGGAGGCCCGTGACCAGATGGCCGCGGCGGGGGAGGGCAACCCGGACGTCGTCATCGCCTCCTGCGGCGGCGGCTCCAACCTGGGCGGCATCGCGTTCCCCTACGTGCCCGAGCCCGGGGTGCGGCTGCTCGCCGTCGAGCCGCTGTCCTGCCCGACCCTGACCCAGGGCCGCTACGACTACGACTTCGGCGACACCGCCGGGCTGACCCCGCTGATGCCGATGTACACCCTCGGCCACGACTTCGCCCCGCCCGCGATCCACGCAGGCGGGCTGCGCTACCACGGCGGCTCGCCGCTGGTGTCGTCGCTGGTCAAGGACGGGCGGATCGAGGCGAGCGCCTACCCGCAGACGCAGGTGTTCGACGCCGCGGTCCGATTCGCCCGCACCGAGGGCAGGATCCCCGCCCCGGAGACCGGGCACGCCATCGCCGCGACGATCGACGAGGCCCTCGCCGCGAAGGAGACCGGCGAGGAGAAGGTGATCCTCTTCGACTACTCCGGGCACGGGTTCCTCGACCTCGCCGCCTACGACGACTACAACCACGGCCGGTTGGCCGACGGCACCTGAGCCGGTTCAGCGGGAGGCGCGGGCCGCCGCCCGGTGCTCCCGCTTCCCGTCCGGCCGGGTCGCCGCGGCCGCGTGCGTCGCACCCAGACCGGCCGCGGCCCGGGCGAACGCCGGGTCGAAGAACAGGAAGCTGAGCAGCTCGGCGTGGTCGCCAGGGCGCCCGTCGGGCAGCGCGCCGCCGAGCAGGCGCTCCAGCACGAACAGCGACGGGTTCCGCAGCGCCCGCAGCCCGCCGTACTCGGTGCGCCGCACCCGCGCGGCCAGCTCCGCCAGCTCGGTGGAACGTCCCGCCGGCGGCCCGGCGAACCAGGTCCCGACCCGGCCGTGGCGGGTGTCGGCACCCTCCTCGACCAGCGCGTTCACCGCGCGCAGCGTCCGCAGGTCCTCGGTGACCCCGGCCCCGAGCACGATCCGCAGCGCCAGCGCGGCCACCGAGTACACGTCCGGGACCGGCTCGGCCGGGTCCCCGGGACCGGGCCGGTCCGGCTCGGCCGGGGTGGTCGCGACGACGCCGACCCGGTCGCAGCCCAGCCGCAGCGCCGGCTTGAGCGGGGTGTTGAGCCGGACGCCGCCGTCGAGGTACCAGCCCTCGCCGGGCCCGGACACGTGCACCGGCGCGAACAGCACCGGCACCGCGGCGGAGGCGAGCAGGTGTTCGGCGGTGAGCCGGGTGGCGACGTAGTGGATGTCGCGGCCCGGGTCGTACGGCGGCAGCGCCACCCCCGGCGCGACCTCGGTGAACACCACCGTGCCGCCGGTGTCGGCCGACGTGGTGGCCACCCCGACGGCGTCGAGGTCGCCCCGGTCGACGGCGTCGTGCAGCCGCTCCCAGTCCACGACCCGGTCGACGACCGGCCGAAGCCGGTCGGCGTCGAGCAGCCGGGTGAGCCGGTCCGGCAGCCCCACCGCGCGGCGCAGCGCGGGCGGGACGCCGAGCACGTCGCCGGCGTACGCGCTCGCCCCGTACACCGCCGACGACGTCAGCCCGATCACCTCGTCGGTGTGCACGGACTCCCAGCGGGCGACGAGCTCGGCGGCGGCCGCGCCGGGGTCGTGGCCGGTCAGCCCGGCCAGGCCCGCGACGTTCAGCGCGCCGGCGCTGGTGCCGAGCAGCACCCGCGGCGCCGACCAGCGCCTCGTCAGGCGGGGGAGCAGCTCGGTGAGCGCACCCGCCTCGTACGCGCCGCGCGCCCCGGCGCCGGCCACCACGAGTCCCGTCCGTGCCATCCGCGGGACGTTACCCGCGCCAGGCCGCGTCCAGGGCCGCCGTGTCGAGCTTGCCGTGCGTGGCGAACAGGACCTCGGCGACGCGGCCGCGGGCCTGCGCGTCGTCGGAGCCCAGGTACTCGAGCAGCCGCGGCGGGATGACCTGCCAGGACACCCCGAAGCGGTCGGTCAGCCAGCCGCACGGCTGCGGGCTGCCGCCCTCGACCAGGGCGTCGTAGAAGCGGTCGACCTCCTCGGCCGTGTCGCAAGGCACCTCCAGCGAGATCGCCTCGCTGAACGTGAACTCCGGGCCACCGTTGAGGCCGGTGCACGGCTGCCCGTTGATCGTGAAGGACACGGTGAGGACCTCACCGGAGCGGTCGGACTCGGGGCCGTGGTGCAGGACGCCGTCGACCGAGGAGTCCGGGAAGATCGAGGTGTAGTGCTTCGCGGCCTCCTCGGCCACGCCGTCGAACCAGAAGCAGGTGCGGATCGGTCGCATGATCGTTCTCCCTCCGTGGGCGGGCGGTGGTGCCCGTCGCAGGGGGAGACCGGGTCAGGTCCCCGAAGTCATCGGTACAGCACTCATCGGTACAGCACTCATCGGTACAGCACTCATCGGTACAGCACTCATCGGTTCACGCACCGGGGACGACGCGGACGTGCCCGGCGGCCTCGGTCGCCCGTGCCCGCGCGGTCCCGACGTCCCCGGCTCCGGCGACGGCGACCCCCATCCGGCGCCGTGCACCCGCGGTCGGCTTGCCGAACAGCCGCAGGTCGGTCTCCGGCACCGCGAGGGCCTCGGCGACGCCCTCGTAGGCGGGGGCGGTGAGGTCGGCGCCGCCGTAGACGACCGCCGACGCGCCCGGTGAGCGCAGCGCGGTGTCCACCGGCAGGCCGAGCACGGCGCGGGCGTGCAGCTCGAACTCCGTCAGGCGCTGGGTGGCGATCGTGACCAGCCCGGTGTCGTGCGGACGGGGGCTGACCTCGGAGAACAGCACCTCGTCACCGCGCACGAACAGCTCGACGCCGAACACGCCCCAGCCGCCGAGCGCGTCGGTGACCCGCGCGGAGACGTCCTGGGCGGCGGCGCGGGCGGCGTCGGACATGGGCTGTGGCTGCCAGGACTCGACGTAGTCGCCGTTCTCCTGGCGGTGCCCGATCGGCTCGCAGAACGCGGTACCGCCTGCGTGCCGGACGGTCAGCTGGGTGATCTCGTAGTCGAAGTCGACGAAGCCCTCGACGATCACCCGGGGGTTCGCGACCCGGGCACCGGTGCGGGCGTGCTCCCAGGCCGCGTCGATCTCGGCGCTGTCGGCGGACTTCAGCACCGACTGCCCCTTGCCCGACGACGACATCACCGGTTTCAGCACGCACGGCACGCCCACCTGCGCGACGGCGTCCCGGACCTCGTCGAGGGTGTCGGCGAACCCGTACGGCGAGGTCGGCACCCCGAGCTCCTCCGCGGCCAGGCGCCGGATCCCCTCACGGTCCATCGTCAGCTTCGTCGCCCGGGCGGTCGGGACGACGGTGGTGCCACCGGCCTCGATGCCGAGCAGCGCGTCGGTGGCGATCGCCTCGATCTCCGGGACGACCAGGTCTGGCGCCTCCTGCTCGACCAGCGTGGCGAGGGTGACGTGGTCGGTCATGTCGATCGCGTGCCAGCGATGCGCGACCTGGTGTGCGGGCGCGTGCGGGTAGCGGTCCACCGCGACGACCTCGACACCGAGCCGCTGGAACGCGATCGCCACCTCCTTGCCCAGCTCACCCGAGCCGAGCAGCAGGACACGGGTCGGATCGGGGCCGAGCGGGGTGCCGATGCGCATGACGCGGGACCCTAACGCGCGCACCCCGCCCGGGAACCGGACGGGGTGCGACGGGTCACGCAGTTCACAGGCTGGTCAGGAGCCCCCACCGCGCTCGGGGGTCAGCTCCGACGCCGCCGCGGCGTCCAGCAGCCAACGGGTCACGACGGTGCCCCGCGCCCCGCCGACCGGCAGCTTCTCCTCGGGTGTCCCGCCGAGCGCCCCGGCGACCGCGGGCGCCTTCCCGGCCCCGGCCGCCACGACCCACACCTCCGCCGAGCGCCGCGCCGCGGGCAGCGTCAGCGAGACCCGGGTCGGCGGGGGCTTCGGGCAGTCGAACACCGGCACGACCGTCGCCGCGGTCTCGGCGACGGCGGGGGAGTCGGGGAACACCGACAGCGTGTGCCCCTCCTCGCCCATCCCGACCAGCGTGATGTCGAACTCCGGCGTCGGGTCGCCGAGCAGCGCGGCGTAGTCCCGGGCGGCCGCCTCGGCGTCGGCGCGGGTGCCGCCCCCGGCCGGCGCCGCCGGCATCGGGTGCACCCGGGCAGGGTCGACGCCCACGTGGTCCAGCAGCGCCTCGCGGGCCTGCCGGTCGTTGCGCTCCGGGTCGTCGGCCGGCACGAACCGCTCGTCGCCCCAGTAGATCTCCACCCGGGACCAGTCGACGGCGTCGCGGGCCGGGGACGCGGCGACGTCGCGCAGCAGCGCGATCCCGACCCCGCCACCGGTCAGCACCAGCGACGGGACCCCGCCGCCTGCCTGCCGGTCCACCAGTGCGGTGATCAGCCGGGCCGCGGTCGCCGCGGCCAGGGTTCCGGCGTCGGGATGGACCGCCACCTGCACGGTCTCGTTCTCGCTCATCTCACACCTTCACGGGAGTACGGCCACGGGTCACCAGCGACACCCCGGCCAGGGCGTCGCGGTAGACCTCGTCCGGGTCGAGGCGCCGCAGCTCCTCGGCCAGGCAGTCCGACACCGCACGCCGGGCCAGCGCGATCAGCCGCTCCGGCTGCCCCGGCTGGGTCAGCTTCGCGGTCCTGCCGTCCGGGCGGGCCAGCTCGATCGGACCCGACGGCCGGGACAGGCGCACCAGCGACAACCCGTTCTCGGTCTCCGACGGCGAGCGCCGCACCTTCACGTCCAGCTCCGCGGCCAGCCAGCCGGCCATCAGCTCGGTCGACGGGCTGACCGCCTCCCCGGCGACGACCGCGGAGGTCACCGCCTCCCACGGCGGCACGTCCATCGCCGCCGCCAGCTGGGAACGCCAGTTCGTCAGCCGCGTCCAGGTCAGGTCGGTGTCGCCGTCGGCGTAGTTCTTGCGACGCTGCTCGAACGCCTTCGACGGGTTCTTCGCCGCCAGCGCGTCGGTGATCCGGCGCTGGGCGAGCTTCCCGACCGGGTCGTCGGCCACCGACGCCGGAGCGTCACCCGGCCACCACGCGACGACCGGGGCGTCGGGCAGCAGCAGCGGCATCACCATGCCCGCGCCCGCCTCCTCGGCGGCCAGCGGACCGTAGCCGCGCAGCACGATCACCTCCGACGCGCCCGCGTCGCCACCGACCCGGATCTGCGCGTCGAGCCGCGGGGAGGCCTTGCGCTGACCGCGGGCCAGCACGATCACCCGGCAGGGGTGCTCGCGGCTGGCCTCGTTGGCGGCGTCGATGGAGCGTTCGAGCAACGGCCCGTCGTCGGTGACGACGACCAGGGTCAGCACCCGCCCGAGCGCGAACACGCCCCCGGACTCGCGCAGCTCGACGAGCTTGCGGTTGACCGCCGAGGTGTTGCTCGACGGCAGATCGATGATCACGTCAGTGCTCCTCGGAAGCAGTCGGGGTGGGGGAATTCATGGCCGGCGCCACTTCCGGCCCGACCTGGCCAGCATCTCCTCCGCCGAGTCCGGGCCCCAGGAGCCGGCCGGGTAGCCGTCCGGCCCGGAGTCCAGCGACGCCCAGTACTCGATGACCGGGTCGAGGATCTCCCAGGACAGGTCGACCTCCTCGTTCACCGGGAACAGCGACGGCTCGCCGAGCAGGACGTCGAGGATGAGCCGCTCGTAGGCCTCCGGGGAGGACTCGGTGAACGCCGAGCCGTAACCGAAGTCCATCGTGACGTCGCGGACCTCCATCTGGTTGCCGGGAACCTTGGAGCCGAACCGCATCGTCACCCCTTCGTCCGGCTGGACCCGGATGACCAGGGCGTTCTGCCCCAGCTCCTCGGTCATCGTCTCGTCGAACGGCAGGTGCGGAGCCCGCTTGAACACCACCGCGATCTCGGTGACGCGGCGGCCCAGGCGCTTGCCGGTGCGCAGGTAGAACGGCACACCCGCCCAGCGGCGGTTCTCCACCTCGCAGGTGATCGCGGCGAAGGTCTCGGTGGTGGACTCGGGGTTGAACCCCTCCTCCTCCTTCAGCGCGAGGACCTCCTCGCCGCCCTGCCAGCCGCCCTCGTACTGGCCGCGGGCGGTGGTCTCGTCCAGCGGCAGCGCCAGCTTCACCGCCTTCAGCACCTTGATCTTCTCGGCGCGCAGCTCGTCGGAGGAGAACGACGTCGGCTCCTCCATCGCGGTGAACGCCAGCAGCTGCAGCAGGTGGTTCTGGATGACGTCGCGGGCGGCGCCGATGCCGTCGTAGTAGCCGGCGCGGCCGCCCAGGCCGATGTCCTCGGCCATCGTGATCTGCACGTGGTCGACGTAGTTGGCGTTCCAGATCGGCTCGAACAGCTGGTTGGCGAACCGCAGCGCCAGCACGTTCTGCACGGTCTCCTTGCCGAGGTAGTGGTCGATGCGGAACACCGAGTCCTCGGGGAAGACCTCGTTGACGATCGCGTTGAGCTCCTCGGCCGACTTCAGGTCGTGGCCGAACGGCTTCTCGATCACCACCCGGCGCCACACGTCCGGGTCGTCCTGCGCCGACAGCCCCGAGCGGGCCAGCTGCTTGCACACCACCGGGAACGCGCTCGGCGGGATCGACAGGTAGAACGCGTGGTTGCCGCCGGTGCCGCGCTCCTCGTCCAGCTCGCGGACGGTGCGCTCCAGCTCGTCGAAGGCGGCGTCGTCGTCGAAGGAGCCCTGGACGAACCGCAGGCCCTCGGCGAGCCGGTCCCAGACCTCCTGGCGGAACGGCGTCCGCGCGTGCTCGCGGACGGCGTCGTAGACGATCTGTTCGAAGTCCTCGGTGGCCCAGGAGCGGCGGGCGAACCCGACGAGCGCGAAGCCCGGCGGGAGCAGGCCGCGGTTGGCCAGGTCGTAGATCGCGGGCATGAGCTTCTTGCGGGACAGGTCACCGGTCACCCCGAAGATCACGAGGCCGCAGGGGCCCGCGATACGGGGGAGCCGCTTGTCCCGGGGGTCGCGCAGCGGGTTGACCCGGCCGCCGTCTGCGGTGGGCATCGCGATGGTCCGCCTCTCCGATCGGTCCGCGCCGGCGGGCGCGGCTGGGTGTGTCGGCTCGAACTCTGTCGTGGCTGTCCTGCGTGCACTCGGTCCTGCGCGGCGCGGCCGCGCCCTCAGCCGCCCTGGGCGGCCCTGGCCAGGGTGATCAGGCCCGAGAGCCGGTCCGCGAGATGCAGACGCAGCACCGGGCGTCCCCGCCGCCGCTGCTCCGCGACGACCGCGTCGGCCTGTGCCGCATGCAGGCTATCCAGTCCGGACGGTTCCGGCTCACCTTCCGCGGCCGGGATGTCGGATCCGGTGCCGGGGAACGGGTCGAACCGCAGCCCGCTGCCGATCTCGATGTCGACCGGGCCGTGGCCGTTGCCGTTCGTGGTGGCCGGGGGATGGTCGTGGTCGTGGTCCGGCTCGTCGCGGGGGTCGGCGGCGTCCCCGGTCAGATGACAGTGGACGGCGCGGTCGTCGGCGCCGGTGTCCCCGGCGCAGCGGCCCGGGGCCCAGCCGAACGCGACCGGCAGCCCGGTCCGGTCGGCGAGGGGGCCGGCGAGCACCGCCAGCGACGCGTCGGACTCCGGGTCCAGCCACGCCGACAGCGCCAGGTAGCCGTCCGGTCCGGCCCGCCCGGCCAGGGCCTCGAGGGCCCCGGCGACGGTGGTGACGCCGTCGGGCAGCGGCGGGTCGGCGTACACGGCGACGCCTTCGTCGACGAACGCCGGCTTCTCCGGCTCCGGCTGCGTGGATGCCGCCGCCGTCTCCGCCGACAGCTCTGCCCGGGCCACCGGCGGGGCCGGGACGAACGGGTCGGTGCCCAGCGCCCGGGCGGCGAGCGCGGCGGCGTTCTGCCACAGCACCACCAGTGCACCCGGATCGGCGGTGGTGCGGATCGCACCCCCGTCCGGGGCGGGTGCGGGTCCGTCGCCGTCGGCGTGCACCTCGACCAGCGACGGGCCGTCGCCGATCCGGTCCAGTGCCGGAGCGGCCGGATCGAGCGGCTCGTCCGGGCCCGCCGGGACCGGGACCAGCCCGGCCGCGGTGAGCAGCGGGACCAGCCAGCCGGTCAGGCCGGGGTTGCGCTCGGCGTCGCGCAGGGCGAGCACCGAGCCGCGGGCGGCGACCAGCGCCCCGGCCAGCAGCAGCGCGGGGTTGTCCGGGTCGTCGGAGGACAGCCGCTCACCGGCCGCACAGGCCGCGGCGAGCACGCCACCGACGTCGACACCGGCCAGCCCGGCCGGCACCAGCCCGAGCGGGCCGAGCGCGGCGAACAGGCCGGGGACGTCGGCGTCGAGGGTGACGACGGTGACGCCGTCCGGGTCCGGGGTGTCCAGGCGCGACCCCGGCTCGGTGACGTGCACGGTGCGGGCCGCGAGCGCCTCGGTACCGATCTCGTCGGCGATGATCGTCCGCGCGACGTCGGCGACCGCGGCGACGACCGGGTCGTCCCCGCCCGCGTCCGCGACCACCAGCACGGTCTCCTGGGTCTCCCCGGACAGCGCCTCGGCGACCTGGACCGGGTCCGCGGAGTCCAGCGCGGCCAGCCGCGACCGCACCGGGTCGGTGCCGGCGAGCAGCCGGGCCGCGAGCACCGCGTCCGGGGTGCCGACCAGCAGCACCCGGTGCGCGCCCGCCGCGGCGAACCGGTCCCGCAGCGCGGTGATCTGCCCGGTCAGCGGCCGCGACGAGCGCGCCAGCCCGGGCCAGCCCACCCGGCCGGCCGCGCCGGAACCCCACACGCTCGGGTCCTGCTCGGCCAGCCGGGAGGCGACGGTGTCCTCCGCCAGCTCGGCGGCGATCCGCCGGGCGGCCCCGGTGAACGGCTCCCCGTCGAGGAGCACGCGCACCGGGGCCGCGGCGGATCCGGTGTTGTCACCGGGCACCGGCCGGTCCTACTTCGTCGCCGCGCCGAGCTGGTCGCGGACGGTGTCCTGCAGCTCGGTCCACGACTTCTCGAACTTGTCGACGCCCTCGTCCTCGAGTGCGAGGTAGACCTCGTCGAGGTCGATGCCGACACCCTCCAGGTCGGTGAAGACCTGCTGGGCGGCACCGGCGGTGTCGGTGACCTTGTCGCCCTCGACCTCGCCGTGGTCGGCGAAGGCCTCGAGGGTCTTCTCCGGCATGGTGTTCACGGTCTCCGGCACGACGAGCTCGGTGACGTAGAGGGTGTCGGAGAAGTCCGGGTTCTTCACCCCGGTCGACGCCCACAGCGGCCGCTGCGCGTGCGCGCCCTTGGCCTTCAGCGCCTCCCAGCGCTCGCCGGAGAACGCGTCGCGGAACGCCGCGTAGGCCAGCCGGGAGTTGGCGACGGCGGCCTTGCCGCGCAACGCGAGCGCGTCGTCGCTGCCGAGCGCCTCGAGCCGCTTGTCGATCTCGGAGTCGACGCGCGACACGAAGAACGACGCCACGGAGTGGATGCGCGAGAGGTCCTGGCCGTTCGCGAGCGCCTGCTCGAGCCCGGTCAGGTACGCGTCCATGACCTCCTTGTAGCGGGCCACCGAGAAGATCAGCGTGACGTTGACGCTGATGCCCTCGGAGATCGCGCGGGTGATCGCAGGCAGCCCCTCCTCGGTGGCGGGGATCTTGACCAGCAGGTTGGGCCGGTCGACGGCCTTCCACAGGTCCAGCGCCTGGGCGGTGGTCTTCTCGGTGTCGTGCGCCAGGCGCGGGTCGACCTCGAGCGAGACCCGGCCGTCGACGCCGCCGGTGCGCTCCCAGGTGCCCGAGAACAGGTCGCAGGCCTGCTGCACGTCGGCGACGGTGATCTCGCGGATCGCCGCGTCGACGTCGGCGCCGCGCTCGGCGAGCTCGTGCACCTGCGCGTCGTAGGCGGCTCCGTCGGACAGCGCACCCGCGAAGATCGTCGGGTTCGTCGTCACACCGGTGACCGACTTGTTCTCGATCAGGTCCGCGAGGTTGCCGCTGGTGAGGCGCTCCCGGGACAGGTCGTCGAGCCAGATGGACACTCCGGCCGCGGCGAGGGCGGCCAGACGGTCGTTGCTCATTCTCTCGTTCTCCTCACAGATCGGATCGCGTCTCAGGAGGACTTCTCGGCCGCGGCGAGGCTCTCCCGCGCGGCGGAGACGACGTGTTCCGGGGTGAACCCGAACTCGCTGAACAGGGTGGCCTGGTCGGCGCTGGCGCCGAAGTGCTCGATCGAGACACAGCGGCCTGCGTCGCCGACGTAGCGGTACCAGGGCATCGCGATGCCGGCCTCGACCGAGACACGGGCCTTCACCGCGGCCGGCAGCACCGACTCGCGGTACTCCTCGTCCTGCGCCTCGAACCACTCGACACACGGCATGGACACCACACGGGTACCGACGCCCTCGGCCTCCAGCTTCTTCCGCGCCTCGAGCGCGAGGTGCAGCTCGGAGCCCGTGGCGATGATCACCAGCTGCGGCACGCCGCTCGACGCCTCGGCGATGACGTAGCCGCCCTTGGCGACGCCCTCGGCGGTGGTGCCTGCGACGGTCGGCACGTTCTGCCGGGTCAGTGCCAGGCCGACCGGGCCGCCGTCGACGTTCTCCAGCGTGGTCTTCCAGGCGTAGACGGTCTCGTTGGCGTCACCCGGGCGGACCACCGACAGGCCCGGGATCGCGCGCAGCGCGGCCAGGTGCTCGATGGGCTGGTGGGTCGGGCCGTCCTCGCCGAGTCCGATCGAGTCGTGGGTCCACACGAAGACCGGGTTGGTCTTCATCAGCGCTGCCAGCCGGACCGACGGGCGCATGTAGTCGGAGAACACCATGAAGGTGCCGCCGTAGGCCCGGGTCGGGCCGTGCAGGGCGATGCCGTTGAGCGCCGCGCCCATGGCGTGCTCGCGGACACCGAAGTGCAGCGTGCGGCCGTAGGGCTGGGCGGCCCACATGCCGGTCGAGGCCGACTTGGGGCCGAACGAGTCGACGCCCTTCATGGTGGTGTTGTTGGACTCGGCCAGGTCGGCCGAGCCGCCCCACAGCTCGGGCAGGACCTCGGCGACGCCGGCCAGCACCGCACCGGAGGCCTTGCGGGTGGCGAGGCCCTTCTCGTCGACGTCGAAGGACGGGAGGCTGTCCTCCCAGCCCTCGGGCAGGCGCCCGGCGACCAGGCGGTCGAGCAGCTGCTTGCGCTCCGGCTCGCGGGCGGCCCACTCGTCGAAGGTGCCCTGCCACTTCTCGTGCGCGGCCTTGGAGCGCTCGCCGACCGAGCGGGTGTGCTCCAGGACCTCCGGGTCGACCTGGAAGGTCTGGCCCGGGTCGAAGTCCAGGGCCTCCTTGATCCCGCGGACCTCCTCGTCGCCCAGCGCGGCGCCGTGCGCGGCACCGGTGTTCATCTTCTTCGGCGACGGGTAGCCGATGACGGTCTTGAGCACGATCAGCGACGGCCTGCCGGTCTCGCCGCGGGCGTCCTCGAGGGCCTCCAGGATCCCGGAGACGTTCTCACCGCCGTCGACGGTGCGGACGTGCCAGCCGTAGGACTCGTAGCGCGCCGCGGTGTCCTCGGACAGCGCGATGGCGGTGTCGTCCTCGATGGAGATCTCGTTGGCGTCATAGATCACCGTGAGGTTGCCGAGCTCCTGGCGCCCGGCCAGCGACGACGCCTCGGAGGTGACGCCCTCCTCGATGTCGCCGTCGGAGGCGACCACGTAGATCTGGTGGTCGAACGGGCTGGTGCCCTCGGGGGCGTCCGGGTCGAACAGGCCGCGCTCACGGCGGGCGGCCATCGCCATCCCGACGGCGGAGGCGAGCCCCTGGCCCAGCGGGCCGGTGGTCATCTCGACGCCCGCGGTGTGGCCGTACTCCGGGTGGCCCGGGGTCAGCGAGCCCCACTTGCGGAGCTGCTTGAGGTCCTCCAGCTCCAGGCCGTAGCCGGCGAGGTAGAGCTGGATGTACTGGGTGAGGCTGGAGTGCCCGCAGGACAGGACGAACCGGTCGCGGCCCATCCACTCCGGGTCGGCCGGGTCGTGCCGCATGACGCGCTGGAACAGCGTGTAGGCCAGTGGCGCCAGGCTCATCGCGGTACCGGGATGACCGCTGCCGCACGCCTGCACCGCGTCGGCGGCGAGCACGCGCACGGTGTCGACGGCCTTGCGGTCGAGGTCGGTCCAGTCGTCGGGGACGTGGGCCCTGGTGAGCTCGGCGACGGCGTCGTCCCCGGCGTGGGGGGACGTGGCGGTCTCGGACAAGGCGATCGCTCCTGTGGTCAGGTCGGCGGATGCGTGCGGTGACGTGCGAAGACGTCGGCCGGCGACGGTGACCGGCCGGGGGCGCGACGGGCACGCTCCCGGCTCGTACGTGTGGGTGAGCAGCGCGTGGCCGCACACCCCGCGACGCCCTCGCCGTCCCGGCGCCGCACACCCTACTGCTCGCCCCCTCGGCCTGGGGGTTCGTGGCCGTGCGTGGGGGCGCCGGACACGGTGTACCCGACAGGCCCGGACGGCATGCCAGGGGTTAGCATCGACGCGCTGTAGAACGTCGGACCGCGCACGGGCCTCGCTTGCAGCACGCCATCACCGCCGAGCCGAGCGAGGTACGAACAGGTGAGCGCACCCGCATCCGGGCGGAGCCGGGCCGCCGGTACCTCCGAGCCGGGCCCGTCCGCGGCGACCGAGAGCGTCGCAGGCGAGGAGGTCACCGCCGTCGCCGCCGAGGCGCCGCCGCGGGGCCGCTGGGCGCGGATGCGGGCGACCGTGCAGGCCTACCTCGGGCTCACCAAGACCCGGATCATCGAGCAGCTGCTCGTCGTCACCGTGCCGGCGATGTTCCTGGCCCAGCGCGGGATCCCCTCGGTCGGGCTGATCGTCGCGACCCTGCTCGGCGGGGCCATGGCCGCCGCCGCGGCGCACGCGCTGAACTGCGTCGTCGACGCCGACATCGACCAGAAGATGAAGCGCACCGCGCGCCGCCCGCTGGCCCGCGGCCAGGTGCCGACCCGCAACGCGCTGATCTTCGGCCTGGTGCTGTCCGCGCTGAGCTCGGTCTGGCTGGCGCTGACGACGAACTGGCTGGCCGCGGTGCTCTCGCTGGCCGCCATCGCGTTCTACGTGCTGGTCTACACGCTGCTGCTCAAGCGGCGGACCTCGCAGAACATCGTCTGGGGCGGCGCCGCGGGCTGCATGCCCGTGGTGATCGGCTGGGCCGCGGTGACCGGCGGCGTCGGCTGGCCCGCGCTGGTCATGTTCGGCGTGATCTTCTTCTGGACGCCGCCGCACTTCTGGGCGCTGGCCATGCGCTACCGCGAGGACTACGCCGCCGCCGGTGTCCCGATGCTCCCGGTGATCGCCGCCCCGGCCGCGGTCTCGGTGCGGATCGTGGTCTACAGCTGGGTGATGGTGGCGTGGAGCCTGCTCCTGCTGCCCGCCACGTCGTGGATCTACCTGGCCGTGGCGCTGGCCGGGGGCGCCTACTTCGTGTTCAAGGCGCACCGGCTGCACACCGCGGTGAAGGCAGGCGAGGAGATCTCGCCGATGCCGTTGTTCCACCTGTCGAACCTGTACCTGTGCGTGCTGTTCGCGGCCATCGCCGTCGACGCCGCGGTGGGGCTGCCGGTCCTGTTCTGACCCCCGGGTCACCGCACCCGGTGATCACGGGTTCGGAGGGATTCCGGCCGGCTGTGGCCGCCTCGCCTCCGAACCCGTGATCACGGCGCTCAGCGCAGCAGGTCCGGGGTCTCCCAGCCCTCGCCCAGCACGTGGTGGCCGAGGAACGCGAACACCGTCTCGTACCAGAGCCTGGAGTGGTTCGGCGTCAGCACCCAGTGGTTCTCGTCCGGGAAGTACAGGAACCGGTGCGGGTTCGCGTCCGGGTCGGCCTGCCGGGACACCAGATCCCACCACAGCCGCAGCCCCTCGCCGATCGGGACGCGGTAGTCCTTGTCGCCGTGGATGACCAGCATCGGCGTGACGATCGCGTCGGCGTGCCGGTGCGGGCTGTTCGCCTCGGCCATCTCCGGGGTCATCTCGGTCATCCAGTAGCCGGAGTGGTCGGTGGTGCGGCCGAACTGGTCGAGCGCCCACAGGCTCGCGTGCGTGACGATCGCGGCGAACCGGTCGGTGTGCCCGGCCACCCAGTTCGCCATGTACCCGCCGAACGAGCCGCCCATCGCCGCGGTGCGCGACGCGTCGACCTCCGGGCGGGCCTCGGCGGCGTCGGTGACCGCCATCAGATCGGTGTAGGGCGCGGCGCCCCAGTCGCCCCAGCCGCGCTGGACGAAGTCCTGGCCGTAGCCGGTGGACAGCGCCGGGTCCGGCAGCAGCACCGCCCATCCGCGGGCGGCCATCAGCCACGGGTTCCAGCGCCACGCCCAGGCGTTCCAGCTGCCCAGCGGGCCGCCGTGGATCCACAGCAGCAGCGGGGCCGGGGCGTCGGCCGACGCTCCGTCGGGCAGCACGAGCCAGCCGCGCACCCGGACGCCGTCCCCGGTGGTCGTCTCGACCTCGGACAGCGTGCCGGGCAGCGCCGGGGGCGGGACCGGGCCGGGCAGCAGCTCCGGGCCGGAGTCGGGGGCGTGCGCGTCGACCCGGACCACGGCGGGCGGGGCGTCGACGGCGCTGCGCAGCGCGTACACCCACGCCCCGTCCGGTGACGGGCACGGGTCGGTGTAGGCACCGCGGTCGCCGGTGAGACGGGTGACGTCGCCGGTGGCGAGCTCGACGCGGAACAGCGGGCCGCGGCCGTCCTCGTCGGCGGTGACGATCAGCGCGGTCCCGTCCGCGGTCCAGCGGACGGCGGTGGGCCAGCGGTCCCAGTCCGGTGCGACCGGCTCGGCGTCGCCGCCGGCCAGCGGCACGACGACCAGGTCCATCCGCGGGGCCTGCTCCGGGGTGGAGATCCGCTCCCGGATGGCGACGACCCGCGTGCCGTCCGGGCTGATCCGGGGCGCGCCGTACTCGTGGGCGTCGTCGGCGAGCAGGTCGCGGCGGGTGCCGCCTGCGGTGTCGATCGCGACGACCCGGGACCCCTCCCGGCCGTGCGGGAGCGGGACCGACCAGCCGGTCACGACGGTGGCGCCGTCCGGGGACACGTCGAACGCGGCCTCGTCGAGCGCGCGGCCGGGGGCGGGGGTGAGGTCGGTCCAGTCGTCGAGGCCGTCGGGGGTGCCGGTGTGCAGCAGCAGCCGGGGCTCGGCCGGTCCGAGATCGTGGTCCCAGTGCCGCACCGGGTAGCCGCTGTGCAGGATCGCGGTGACCTTCGCGTCGGTGCGGGCGCTGCGGCGGGCCTCGTCGTCGGCGGTGGTGACCGCCGACGGCAGCGTCGGGGACAGGGCGACGACGCTGCCCGCCTCGGCGGCGACCGCGACGCCGGAGATCCCGCCGGGCCGGGACGCGAACGGGGCCGCCTCCCCGCCGCCCGCCGGGAGCAGCCACAACGCCGGCGGCGTGGAGTCGGCCTCGGAGCCGGCGTCCGGGTCCGGGCGCGCGGAGGTGAACAGCAGGTCACCCGACGGCAGGAACTCCGGGCCCGACTCACCGGCCGCGCCGCGGGTCAGCCGCCGCGCGGGCCGCCCGCCGGACGGGTCGACCTCCCACAGCGCGGTGCGGTACCGGGTGCCGTCGGCATCGAGCGCGGCGACGCCGGTGACCAGCCTGGACCCGTCGGGGGACAGCGCGAGCCCGGCGGTCCGGGGGAGCGCGACGAACGCGGAGAGATCATGGAAGGCGGTGTCCGACACGGGGTCGGTTATAGCAACCCCGCGCCGGTCCCGGTGAGGCTCCGGGCCCGGGGGACGAGGGCTCAGGGGACGAGCAGGATCTTCCCGGTTGTCCGGCGCCCCTGCAGGTCCTCGTGTGCGGTCCGGGCCTGCTCGAGCGGGTAGCGGTGCCCGATCCGCACGTCGAGCCGGCCGGCGGCGACGTCGTCGTAGACGGCCTGTGCGCGTTCGCGCAGCTCCTCGGTGGTGACGACGTGGTCGAACAGCTTCGGGCGGGTCAGGAACACCGAGCCCGCGGCGTTGAGCCGCTGCGGGTCCACCGGCTCGACCGGGCCGGACGCGGCGCCGTAGAGGACCAGCAGGCCACGCCGCTTGAGCACGGCCAGGCTGGCGTCGAAGGTGGTGCGCCCGACGCTGTCGAACGCGACGTCGACTCCGTCCGGGGCGAGCTCGTGGACCGCGGCGGCCAGGTCGTCGACCTCGGTGTAGCGGATGACCTCGGCGGCCCCGGCGGCGCGGGCCAGCTCCTCCTTCTCCGGCGTCGACACCGTCGCGATCACCCGGGCGCCCTTCGCGGTCGCGAGCTGGGTGAGCAGCAGCCCGACCCCACCGGCGGCGGCGTGCACCAGGACGGTCTCGCCACCGGTCAGCGCGGCGGTGTCGTTGACCAGGAAGTGCGCGGTCATGCCCTGCAGCAGCGCGCCGACCGCGGCGTCGTCGGAGACGCCGTCGGGGACGGGCACGGCCTTGTCCCACGGCACGAGGAGCTGCTCGGCGTAGCTGCCCAGCGTCTCGGCCCAGGCGACCCGGTCGCCCACCGCGACGCCCTCGACACCGTCGCCGACCGCGGCGACGGTCCCGGCGCCCTCCAGCCCGGCGACGTAGGGCAGCTCCATCGGGTAGATGCCCGAGCGGTGGTAGGTGTCGATGTAGTTGACCCCGGCCGCGCCGACGTCGACGAGCAGCTCACCGGGACCGGGCGCCGCCGGGGCGTCGACCTCGACGACCTGCAGGACCTCCGGTCCGCCGGTCTCCTGCACCTGCACCGCGCGCATGGCGCCTCCCTGTCGTGCTCGTCCGTTGCGGGTACGAGCCGATCATGCACCCGGTGCCGGGGGAGTGCTCAGCCGCGGTCGCCCGCGGTCCCGGCGAGCGACCGCAGGTCGTCGGCCGGGGTGGCGGGCTCCTGGCCGGGGACGGGCCGCGCGGACGTCGCGCTCCACACCGACGCGGCGGCCGCGGCGACCAGCCCGGCACCGAGGACGTGCAGCGAGACCAGCAGCTCGGGCACGCCGAGGGCGTACTGGATCCCGCCCAGCGCACCCTGGGCGAGGACCACGACGACCAGCACGCGGAACCGGCGGACCAGCCGGGCCGGGGCGGCGCAGGCGTGCAGCAGGAACCCCAGGCCGACGAGCGTGCCGAGGTAGGCGAACAGCACGTCGGCGTGCGCCTGGGCCAGCCCGGGGATGCTCAGCGCGAGCCGCGGGGTGGCCGGGTCACCGCCGTGCGGGCCGGCCGCGGTGACCAGGGTGCCCGCCAGCAGCAGGACGGCCAGGACCACCGTCGAGACCAGGACCAGGCCGCGCCCGGCGGCCGGGACGGTGCGGGTGACCGGCCCGTCGGCCTCGCCCGCGGCGTCGACCAGCAGCACCGAGCACCAGACCAGCACCATCGAGGCGAGGAAGTGCAGTGACACCGTCCACCAGCTCAGCCCGGTGAGCACGGTGACCCCGCCGATCACCGCCTGCGCGACGACGCCGACGGGCATGGCCAGCGCCAGCCCGCGCAGCCGGCGGCGCCGCGGGACGGTCCGGAACGCGCCGAGCAGCACCGCCGCCGTCGTCAGCGCGACGACGACACCGAGCAGCCGGTTGGAGAACTCGATCCACATGTGCAGCGGTGCGATCTCGGCGTGCGAGACCGGCACCATGCTGCCCGGCTCGCACTGCGGCCAGGTGGAGCAGCCCAGCCCGGACCCGGTCACGCGCACCACCGAGCCGGTGACACCGATGCCGATCTGGGCGACCAGGTTGGCGATCGCCAGGCCCCGCATCAGCGTCGGCGGGGTGGCGGGGATGCGGGCCAGGAACGACACGCCCCCGAGTCTAGGAGGCCGCGTCCCGGCCCCGGCGCACGGCGGGTCCCGCGGCGGTCATCGGCGCCGGCGCACGGTGTGCGCCGTGGAGGGGCCTCAGCGCCGGCGCACGGTGTGCGCCGTGGAGGGGCCTCAGCGCCAGCGCACGGTGCGTGCCGCGAGCAGCCCGGCGGCCACGGCCCATCCGGCGAGCACGAGCAGCGACCCGGCGGGCGGGAACTGCCCGGCCCCGAGCGCGGCCCGCAGCGCCTCGGCCAGCGCCCCGGACGGCAGCCACCCGGCGAGCGCGGACAGCGGCCCGGGCAGCTCCGCGACCGGGACGACGATCCCGCCGGCCAGCAGCAGCAGGAACCACACCAGGTTCGCCACGGCCAGGGTGATCTCCGCGCGGAGCGTGCCGCCCAGCAGGATCCCCAGCGCCCCGAACGCGGCCGCGCCCAGCAGCACGGCGAGCACGACGCCGTCGAGCCGGGCGCCCGCCGGGGACCAGCCGAGCAGCAGCGCGAGCAGCGCCAGCAGCACCACCTGGATCACCACGACGACGCCGACGGCGGTCAGCCGCCCGCACACCAGTAGCCAGCGGGGGATCGCGGTCGCGCCCAGCCGGCGCAGCGCCCCGTAGCGGCGGTCGAAGCCCAGCGCGATGGCCTGGCTGGTGAACGCCGAGCTCATCACGGCCAGCGCCAGCATCGACGCGAACACCCAGCTCACCCGCGGTTCCGGGGTGGGCAGCACGTTCACCAGGGCCAGCACGACCAGCAGCACGGCCGGGATGAGCAGCGTCAGCAGGACCTGCTCGGCGTTGCGCAGCGCGAGGCGGGTCTCGAGCCCGGCCTGCGCGCGCAGCATCCCGACCAGTGAGCCGCGCCCGGGTGCGGGGGTGAAGGTCCCCTCGGCGAAGGTGGTCACGACCGCAGCTCCCGTCCGGTCAGATCGAGGAAGACGTCCTCGAGACTGCGCCGCACGACCTGCACGTCGTCGGCCATGACGCCCTGGTCGGCACACCAGCCGGTGATCGCGGCCAGCGCGCCCGGGTCGATCCGGCCCTGCACCCGGTAGCGCCCGGGTGCGGTCTCGCCGGCGGCGTAGCCGGTGGGCAGCCGGTCGGTGAGCCCGCCGGTGTCCATCCCGGGCCGGGCCCGGAACCGCAGCTCGGTCTGGTCGCCCGCGGTGAGCTGAGCCGGCGACCCGTGCGCGACGACGCGGCCGTGGTCGATGATCACGACGTCGTCGGCGAGGCGCTCGGCCTCCTCCATCAGGTGCGTGGTCAGCAGCACCCCGACGCCGTCCCGGCGCAGCGCGTCGACCAGCTCCCACACCAGGTGGCGGGCCTGCACGTCCAGCCCGGCGGTCGGCTCGTCGAGGAACACCAGCTCCGGGCGCCCGACGACCGCGCAGGCCAGCGCGAGGCGCTGCTGCTCGCCGCCGGAGAGCTGCTTGAACGGCGTGCGGGCGTGCGGGCGCAGCCCGAGCACGTCGATGAGCAGGTTCGGGTCGATCGGGTCGGCGGCGCAGTCGGCGACCAGGTGCAGCATCTCCCCGGTGCGTACGGCCGGGTAGGCGCCGCCGCCCTGGGGCATGACGCCGAGCCGGGGCCGGACGGCCTCGTCGCGCGGGTCCCGGCCCAGGACGCGCACCGTCCCGGCGTCCGGGCGGAGCAGGCCGGTGCAGACCTCGACGGTGCTCGACTTCCCGGCGCCGTTCGGGCCGAGCAGGGCGAGCACCTCGCCGCGGGCCAGGTCCAGGTCGACGCCGTCGACGGCCGTCGTGGTCCCGTAGCGGACGACGAGGCCGCGGGCCTCCAGCGCGGCGCTCACGCGGCCGCGGTGTGGTCGGGGGCGGAACCGGCCGAACCTGCGGGGCCGGTGGGGGCACGCAGCGCGTACCGCACGACGACCAGCGACAGCGCGAACATCACCAGCCCGGCGATGACCGACAGCGGCAGCTGGAACGCGCGGAACATGAAGTCGGTGCCGGTCGGCGGGACGAGCAGCGCTATCACCGCGGAGAACGCGAGCATGGCCCGCCGGTAGCGCGGCATCTTGTTCGTCGTGATCAGCGGCATGAGACCCCAGAACAGGTACCAGGGGTGCACGACTGGGCCGAGCAGCACGACGGCGCCGAGGCCGGCGGCGGTGCCGGTGACCGGGTCGAGCTTCCCGCGGGCGGTCTTGAGCAGTGTGTAGGCCACCAGGACGGCGACGGCGGCCCAGCCGATGTTGCGCGCCAGGTCCAGCGTGGCGTCGGAGTGGTCGCCGAGCCCGAGCACCCGCCCGAGCTGCCCGGCGATCATGCCGAGGTCGGTGCTGACGGAGAACCAGCTGCGGATCGCGCTCGGCGCCGACAGGCCCTTGAGCCAGTTGAAGCCCAGGCCGGTGGCGAAGCTGAACGCCGACAGCACGACCACGGCGATCACCGAGAACCAGGAGGTGATCGCCACCCAGTCCTTCCAGCGCCCGCCGGCGCGGCGGACCAGGTGCACGCCGACGAAGCCCAGCGCCAGCAGGGCGGGCAGCTTCACCGATGCGGCCCCGACGATCAGCGCCGCACCGAGGGAGATGCGCCACCAGGGCAGCGGGGTGTCGTCGCGGCCGAGGGCGACCCAGAGGCCGAGCAGCAGCAGCGGCAGCATGATCGACTCGTTGTGGATGCCGCTGACCAGGTGGAACAGCACCAGCGGGTTCGCGGCGCCGAGCCACACGACCAGACCCTCGTCGACGCCGAAGCGCTGGGCCAGGCGGGGGAGCACCCACACCATCGCCGCGACCCCGACCAGCGCCAGCAGCCGGTGCTCGAAGATGCCGAGCACGACGTTCTCCCCGCTGAACGCGGTGATGATCCGGCCCAGCCCCAGGAACAGCGGCCCGTACGGCGCCGGGGTGTCCCGCCAGATCGTCGGGATGCCGCCGACCAGCGGGTCGCTGATGCCCAGCGCCTGTGCCGGGCCGATCGTGTACGGGTCGATGCCGCGGGCCAGGGTCGCGCTCTGCGCCAGGTAGCTGTAGATGTCCTTGGTGAACATCGGCGGCGCCAGGGCCAGCGGCAGGCCCCACAGGATCGCGGTGCGGCCCAGCTCGCGGCGCTCCGGTGCCGGGTGGTGCGCGCCCTTCGACGTCAGCATCCGGGCGATCCACACCCACGACGTCACGACCATCAGCAGGCCGGCGTAGGTGACCGCGATGGCCAGGGTGACGTTGCGGGCGGGCAGGCCGATCAGCCGCAGCCCGTTGAGCGGGTTCGGCACCGGGAACGCGCCCGAGCCGAGCGCGCTGTAGGCCATCAGCAGCGAGCCGGTCAGCCCGAGCCGGCGCGCGATCCGCGCCTGGTCGCGCAGCCCGCGGCGGGGACGGGTTCCCCGGCGGCGGCGCGGCGGTCCCGCGGCCACGGCGCCGGTCCGCCCGGCGGGCCCGTCGGCCGCGGGGCCGGCGTCCGTCCGGGCGACGTCCGGCGCGCCGTCGTGCGCCGAGCCGTCGCTCGCGCGGTCCTCGCGCCCGGCCGGGGCGACCTCGGGCCTCACCATGGGTGTTGAGGTTAGTCGGGTGGTCCCCGGCTCCCCGTCACCGGCCCGCACCCGGCCGGGTACGCCCCGTGTACGCGGCGTGCCGGCCCGGCTCGGCCCTCCCGGGGCCTGCGTGGGTGAGCCCGGTCACGGCGTCCCCGGTCGCGAGGGGGGTCCTTTTGCGATGCCGGCCGATATCCGCAACACTGGTGTTGTGAAAACGGAGCGGACAGCGCAGACGCGCACGGACCCGGCCTGCGGGCACGGGGCCGAGTCCGTCCTGCCCGCCTCCGGGTCGGGCACCCGGGCCGCGGTGGCCCGGGTACTGATGGAGCAGGGCCCGGTCACGGCCGCCGTCGTGGCGGCCGAGCTGGCGCTCACCGAGGCCGCCGTCCGGCGGCACCTGGACGCCCTGATCGCCGACGGCGAGGCCGAGGCCCGCGCACCGTCGCGGTCCTCGCGGCCCCGCGGGCGCGGGCGTCCGGCGAAGGAGTACCTGCTCACCGACTCCGGCCGGGTCCGGTTCGGGCACGGTTACGACGACCTGGCCTCCTCGGCCCTGCGCTTCCTCGCCGAGACGGCGGGGGAGCAGGCGGTGGACGCGTTCGCGCGCCGCCGGGTGCACGACCTGCTGGGTGCGGATGTCACCACGGTGACCTCGCCCGCGACCCCGCAGGACCGCGCCGAGGCGCTGGCCCGGGTGCTCAGCGCCCGTGGCTACGCTGCGCAGACCCGCAACGGCGGGTTCGGTGTGCAGCTCTGCCAGCACCACTGCCCGGTGGCGCACGTCGCCGCCGAGTTCCCGGAGCTCTGCGAGGCCGAGACGACGGCCTTCGCCGAGCTGCTGGGCACCCACGTGCAGCGGCTGGCGACCATCGCACGCGGCGACGCCGCGTGCACCACACACGTCCCGCTCGAGGATCCCGAACTCCTCGCACGGGCACGGGACAGGGGAGGGGCGCGCACCGCGACCCTCCCGCCACCACGGTCCCCGAAAGGGAGGCAGTCCGAATGACGACCACTCCTGATGTGCGCAACGAGCTCACCCAGGAGGAGACGATCGCGGCCCTCGGCCGTTACGAGTTCGGCTGGGCCGACTCGGACGCCGCGGGCGAGAGCGCGAAGCGCGGCCTCTCCTCGGAGGTCGTCGCCGACATCTCCCGCCTGAAGGACGAGCCCGAGTGGATGCTCGAGTTCCGCCAGAAGGCGCTCGACATCTTCTCCAAGAAGCCGATGCCGCGGTGGGGTTCCGACCTCTCCGGGATCGACTTCGACAACATCAAGTACTTCGTGCGGTCCACGGAGAAGCAGGCGGCCTCCTGGGAGGACCTGCCCGAGGACATCAAGAACACCTACGACAAGCTCGGCATCCCGGAGGCGGAGAAGGACCGGCTCGTCGCCGGCGTCGCCGCCCAGTACGAGTCCGAGGTCGTCTACCACCAGATCCGTGAGGACCTGGAGGAGCAGGGCGTGGTGTTCCTCGACACCGACACCGCGCTCAAGGAGCACCCGGAGCTGTTCAAGGAGTACTTCGGCTCGGTCATCCCGTCCGGGGACAACAAGTTCTCCGCGCTGAACTCGGCCGTCTGGTCGGGAGGCTCGTTCATCTACGTGCCGCCGGGCGTGCACGTCGACATCCCGCTCCAGGCCTACTTCCGGATCAACACCGAGAACATGGGCCAGTTCGAGCGGACGCTGATCATCGTCGACGAGGGTGCCTACGTGCACTACGTCGAGGGCTGCACCGCGCCGATCTACAAGACCGACTCGCTGCACTCGGCCGTCGTCGAGATCGTGGTCAAGAAGGGCGGCCGCTGCCGCTACACCACGATCCAGAACTGGTCGAACAACGTCTACAACCTGGTCACCAAGCGCGCCAAGGCCGAGGAGGGCGCGACCATGGAGTGGGTCGACGGCAACCTCGGCTCCAAGGTGACCATGAAGTACCCGGCCGTGTGGCTGATGGGCGAGCACGCGAAGGGCGAGGTCCTGTCCGTCGCCTTCGCGGGCGAGGACCAGCACCAGGACGCCGGCGCCAAGATGGTGCATCTCGCGCCGAACACGTCGTCGACGATCGTGTCGAAGTCGGTGGCCCGCGGCGGCGGCCGGACGTCCTACCGCGGCCTGATCCAGGTCAACCCGAAGGCGCGCAACTCCCGGTCCACGGTGAAGTGCGACGCGCTGCTGGTCGACCAGATCTCCCGGTCGGACACCTACCCCTACGTCGACATCCGCAACGACGACGTGTCGATGGGGCACGAGGCCACGGTCTCCAAGGTCTCCGACGACCAGCTCTTCTACCTGATGAGCCGCGGTCTGACCGAGGACGAGGCCATGGCCATGGTGGTGCGCGGGTTCGTCGAGCCGATCGCCCGTGAGCTGCCGATGGAGTACGCGCTGGAGCTGAACCGGCTCATCGAGCTGCAGATGGAGGGTTCCGTCGGATGACGGCAAGTGACGTTTCTGGTCTGGCGCCGGAGCTGAAGGGCGCCAAGGAGGGCCAGGGCGAGGTCCCGATCGCCTCTGCGGGCGAGCGGTTCCGGTCGTTCGACGTCGAGGCCTTCGAGGTCCCCGGCGGCCGCGAGGAGAACTGGCGCTTCACCCCGCTGCGCCGGCTGCACGGCCTGCACGACGGCTCCGCCGACTTCCAGGGCTCGGCCAAGTTCGAGGTCACCCAGGGCCCGGGGATCACCGTCGAGGAGGTCGGGCGCGACGACGCACGCCTCGGCGAGGGTGGCGTCCCCACCGACCGCGTCGCGGCGGCCGCCTGGTCGGCGTTCGACGAGGCCACCGTGGTGACCCTCGACGGAACCCCGGAGCCGGTGACCATCACCGTCGACGGGCCCGGCGTGGGCGTCTCGGCGGCGGCGCACCTGCACATCCGGACCACCCCGCACACCGAGGCGACGGTCGTCGTCGTCCACCGCGGGTCCGGCGTGCTCGCCGACAACACCGAGGTCGTCCTGGCCGACGGCTCCCGGCTGACCCTGGTGGTCACCGAGGAGTGGGCCGACGACGCGGTGCACGTCGGCGCCGAGCACTACATGGTCGGCCGCGACGCCCTGCTGCGCGGCACCGCCGTGCAGCTGGGCGGCGACCTGGTGCGCGTCTCCTCGACGATCAACTACGCGGGCCCCGGCGGGGACGCGGAGCTGCTCGGCCTCGGGTTCACCGACGCCGGCCAGCACCTCGAGCAGCGGCTGCTCGTCGACCACTCGGTGCCCAACTGCAAGTCCAACGTTCTCTACAAGAACGCGCTGCAGAGCGACTCCCGCGACGGGGCGCACGTGGTGTGGATCGGCGACGTGCTGATCCGCGCGGCGGCGGAGAACACCGAGACCTTCGAGTTCAACCGCAACCTGGTGCTCACCGAGCACGCGCGTGCGGACTCGGTCCCGAACCTGGAGATCGAGACCGGCGAGATCGTGAGCGCGGGCCACGCCAGCGCCACCGGCCGGTTCGACGACGAGCAGCTGTTCTACCTGCGCAGCCGCGGCATCCCGGAGGACCAGGCACGACGGCTCGTCGTCCGCGGGTTCTTCGGCGAGGTCCTGAACAAGATCACGTTGCCGGAGCTCAAGGAGCGGCTCGAGAACGCCGTCGAGGCCGAGCTGGCCATCACGGGCGCCTGAGCGACCCGCCCACCACACACACTTTCGCGAGACACGGAGCGACCACCGAAGATGTCCACTCTGGAGATCAAGGACCTGCACGCATCGGTCGAGACCGAGGAGGGTCCCAAGGAGATCCTGCGCGGCGTCGACCTGACCGTCGGTGCGGGCGAGACCCACGCGATCATGGGCCCGAACGGCTCGGGCAAGTCCACGCTGGCCTACGCCATCGCCGGGCACCCCAAGTACACGATCACCTCGGGGCAGGTGCTCCTGGACGGCGAGGACGTCCTGGAGATGAGCGTCGACGAGCGGGCCCGCGCGGGCCTGTTCCTGGCGATGCAGTACCCCGTCGAGGTGCCGGGCGTGTCCATGGCGAACTTCCTGCGGTCGGCGGCCACCGCCACCCGCGGCGAGGCGCCGAAGCTGCGGACCTGGGTGAAGGAGGTCAAGTCGGCCATGTCCGACCTCGACATCTCCCCGGAGTTCGCGGACCGCTCGGTCAACGAGGGCTTCTCCGGCGGTGAGAAGAAGCGCCACGAGGTCCTGCAGCTCGAGCTGCTCAAGCCGGGCTTCGCGATCCTCGACGAGACCGACTCCGGCCTCGACGTCGACGCCCTGCGCGTCGTGTCCGAGGGCGTGAACCGGTACCGGGAGAACCCGGAGAACGGCGTCCTGCTGATCACGCACTACACCCGGATCCTGAACCACATCAAGCCGGACAAGGTGCACGTGTTCGCCAACGGGCGCATCGTCGAGTCCGGCGGCCCGGAGCTGGCCGACGAGCTGGAGGCCAACGGGTACGTGCGGTTCACCCAGGCCGCGAAGGACGCCGACGCCGCCAAGGACACCGACACGAAGGCTCTGGCCTGACATGACGGTCACGAACGGAACCGGGACCACGGGGGACCTCGACGAGGCAGCCGTGGCCCGGATCCGGGCGGACTTCCCGATCCTCACGCGCACCGTGCGTGAGGACGAGCCGCTGGTCTACCTGGACTCCGGGGCGACCTCGCAGCGGCCGCGGCAGGTTCTCGACGCCGAGCGGGCGTTCCTCGAGACCGTCAACGCCGCGGTCCACCGGGGTGCGCACCAGCTGTCGGAGGAGGCCACCGACGCCTACGAGTCCGCCCGGGCACGCATCGCGGCGTTCGTCGGCGCGAACGACGACGAGATCGTCTTCGTCAAGAACGCCACCGAGGGCCTCAACGCCGTCGCCTACGGCTTCGGCAACGCCTCGGTCCGGACCGGCCTCGGCCCGGAGTCCGAGCGGTTCGCGCTCGGGCCCGGTGACGAGGTCGTCGTCACCGAGCTGGAGCACCACGCGAACCTGGTGCCCTGGCAGGAGCTGTGCCGGCGCACCGGGGCGACCCTGCGCTGGTACGCGGTGACCGACGACGGCCGGATCGACCTCGACTCGCTCGAGCTGACCGACCGCACCAGGGTCGTCGCCTTCAGCCACCAGTCCAACGTCACCGGCGCCGTCGTGCCGGTCGCGGAGCTGGTGGCGCGGGCGAAGGCCGTCGGCGCGTTCACCGTGCTCGACGCCTGCCAGTCGGTGCCGCACATGCCGGTCGACCTGCACGCCCTGGACGTCGACTTCGCGGTGTTCTCCGGGCACAAGATGCTCGGGCCGTCCGGGGTCGGCGTGCTCTACGGGCGGCACGAGCTGCTCGAGGCGCTGCCGCCGTTCCTCACCGGCGGGTCGATGATCGAGCTGGTCCGGATGGAGGGGTCGACGTACGCGCCGGCGCCGCAGAAGTTCGAGGCCGGGTCGATGATGAGCTCGCAGGCCGTGGGCCTGGGTGCCGCCGTCGACTACCTGTCGGAGATCGGCATGGACGCCGTCGCCGCGCACGAGCACGCGCTCACGGCCGCCGCGCTGGAGCAGCTCGCCGCGATCGACGGGGTCCGCATCGTCGGCCCGCAGACCACCGAGGACCGGGGCGGGGCGGTGTCGTTCGTCGTGGACGGCATCCACCCGCACGACCTGTCCCAGGTGCTCGACGACCGGGGCGTCGCGATCCGGGTGGGGCACCACTGCGCGTGGCCGCTGCACCGGCGGCTCGGCGTCACCGCCACCGCGCGGGCGTCGTTCGCGGTGTACAACACGCTCGACGAGGTCGAGGCGCTGGCCGACGGGATCCGTGCCGCCCAGAAGTTCTTCGGGACGGTCTAGATGCAGCTCCAGCAGATGTACCAGGAGATCATCCTGGACCACTACCGCGACCCGCACGGGTCGGGCCTGCGCGATCCGTACGACGCCGAGGCGCACCACGTCAACCCGACCTGCGGTGACGAGGTCACCCTGCGGGTGAAGGTCGACGGGAACACGATCGCCGACGTCTCCTACGACTCGCTCGGGTGCTCCATCAGCCAGGCGTCGGTGTCGGTGATGCACGACCTGCTCGTCGGCCGGTCGGTGGACGAGGCCTTCCGCGTGCTGGCGTCGTTCCAGGAGATGGCCCAAGGTAGGGGACAGGTCGAGCCGGACGAGGACGTGCTCGGCGACGGCGTCGCCTTCGCCGGCGTCGCCAAGTACCCCGCCCGGGTGAAGTGCGCGTTGCTGGGGTGGATGGCGTTCAAGGACGCCGTCAGCCGCACCGACGCCGCGATCGAGACGGAGGAGTCTCCGGCATGAGCGAGACGACCGAGCACGAGACCACCGCCGTCGCGGACGCGACGGCCGAGACCACCGAAGCCACCGGCGACGAGAACGTCGTCCGTGGCGCCGCCGGAATGCCCGAGCCGCCGCCGGCGGCCGAGCGACCCGAGGGCGCGCCCTCCCAGGAGGAGCTCGAGGAGGCCATGCGCGACGTCGTCGACCCCGAGCTGGGGATCAACGTCGTCGACCTGGGCCTGGTGTACGGCATCGACACCGACGCCGAGGGCACCACCGCGATCATCGACATGACGCTCACGTCGGCGGCCTGCCCGCTGACCGACGTCATCGAGGACCAGACGCGGTCCGCGCTCACCTTCGACGAGGAGGGCGGCCCCGACGGCCTGGTGAAGGACGTCAGGATCAACTGGGTCTGGATGCCGCCGTGGGGCCCGGAGAAGATCACCGAGGACGGCCGCGAGCAGCTGCGCGCCCTCGGCTTCCGGGTCTGAGCACTTCCGGGTCTGAGCAACAGCCGTCCGTCACTTCCGGGCCGGGTTCCCTTCGGGGCCCGGCCCGGAAGTGTGTCCGGGGCCTCAGGAGAAGTAGACCTCGGCGATCCGCCCCGTCAGGCCGGGCACGGTGCCGGTGTCGATCCCGAACACGTCCTCCAGGGCGTCGCGCACCGCCACCGGGGACGCCAGCTCCCGCGCGTGCGCTTCACCGCCGGCCGGGTGCACGGTCAGCCGCGGGCCGTCGAGCGTGGTGCGCCGGTCCGGGCCCGTGACCGCCGCGGTCAGCCCGGTGCGGAACAGGGACTCCGGGTGATGGGTCAGGTACCAGGACGCCGTCTCGTAGTCGACCGCCGGGGCCGGGGTGAGGTCGAACGTGTAGAGCACCTGCTCGCCGCCGGACCCGGTGCGGCGCAACGACCACACCGGTGTCGCGGGACCGCCGGGGTCGTCGACGGTGTAGCGGTAGCCGCCGAACGGGGTCGGCTGCACGGTGCCGGTCTCCAGCCGCAGCGGCAGCACCGCGTTCATGCCGCCGAACCCGACGTCGGCGGTCACCCACTGGCCGTCGAGGTCGATCAGGGTGAGCCGGTGCGAGCGCCGGGTCGGCGGGTCCTCGGGGGCGGCGCCGAGGCGTACCCGGCCGATCAGCGGCTCCACCCGGTAGCCGAGGTCGGCGAGCACGTCGTGCAGCAGCAGGTTCTGCTCGAAGCACCACCCGCCGCGACGGCCGTGCACCAGCTTGGCGGCGACGTCGTCGGCGGTCACGGGCGGCTCGGTGCCGGTGAACGGGTCCAGGTTCTCGAACGGGATGACCGCGAGATGGGCCCGCACGATGCGGGCGAGCAGACCGGCGTCCGGCGGACCGGGGTCGACGCCGATCCGGTCCAGGTACGCGGTCGTCGTCGACCCGAGTGCCGTGGTCATGGGGTGATCGTCCCCGTTCCCCGCTGATCCCGCGCGGTCTGGGGGTCAGCGTTCCCGGGCTCCGAACAGCGACCAGGCCCGCAGGTGGGTGTAGCCGCGCGTGTGCAGGGTCGCGATGCGGCGCAGCACGAACCGCGGATCGTCGCGCAGCGTGCCGTGCACCTCCCGGTCCACCAGCACGGTGTCCGGGCGGGCCTCGGAGGTGAGCCGGGCGGCGACGTTGACGACCTCGCCGTACACGTCGCCGTAGCGGGTCAGGACCATGCCGTGCGCCAGCCCGATCCGCAGCGACGGCAGCGCGGGCTCGGCGCGGACCCGGTCGCGCAGCGCCAGTGCGATCGCGGCGCCGTCGGCGGGGTGCTCGGTGACGAACAGGACCTCGTCGCCGACGGTCTTCACCACGCGGCCGCGGCCGTTCGCGATGACCTCGGTGGTGACGGCGCCGAAGCGCTCGATCATCTCGCCCAACTGGTCGAGCGAACGCCTGCGGGTGGTGCGGGTGAACCCGACCATGTCGGCGAACCCGACCGTCAGCGGCCAGGTGTCGGCGGCGGCGCCCGCCGCGTCGGTGGCCTGCGCTCCGGCCGTCCAGCGGGCCGCGGTGGCGGCGAGGTGGCGCCGCCACACGTAGGACTGCAGCTGCTCGAGCTCGGGCAGCACCTCCGACGCCAGCTGCGCCGCCGACGACGGGGTCAGCTCGACACCGTTCGCGGCCGCGACCTGGGCGAGCATCCCGATCTGCCACTCCGCCAGGCGGGACAGCGACTGGGCGAGCGCACGGGCGATCGCCTCCCGCGCGCCCTGATCGGGCAGCCACGCCGCGGTCAGGTCGGCGACCCGGCGCGCGGCGTCGAGGTCCGCGGCGGTGAACACCTGGGCGTCGGGGTCGGAGTCGGGGAATCCGAGCGAGCGCCACAGCCGGTGCGAGTCCTCGGGGTCGAGCCCGGAGGCTGCGATCAGCTCGTCGCGGGTGAACTCCCGCGGGGCGCCCAGGATGAACTCGTCGAGGACGGCCTCGTCGACGTCGTCCCACCCGGCGGCCGACGGGCTGGGCGGCGAGAAGCCGCGCCGGCCCGCGCCGCGCTCACCCGGCCCCGGCCGGTCCGGTCCGCTCACCGGCTCACGTCGTGTGCACGACCAGCACGTCGACGCCGGCCCGGCGGGTGGCGTCGGCGGGGACCGAGCCCAGCAGGCGCCCGGAGAAGCTGTTCAGGCCGCGGTTGCCGATCACCAGCAGGTCCGCGGAGTGGTCGCGGACGGCCTTGCGGAGCACGTCGACCGGGGCGCCGTCCTCGGCGTGCGTGGTCACCTTCTTCGCGCCGACGCGGGCGGCGCGGTCGGTCGCCTCGCGCAGCGCCTCCTCGGCGGGCGTCCAGCCCTCGACGAGGAACGCCTCGTCCTTCAGCGCGTCCTGGGCGGCGGCGATGTTCTCGCGGCCCGCGGTCTCCCGGCTGGCCGGGGTGTAGGCGGACACGATGAGCAGCGTGGCGCCGCTGTCGGCGGCGACGCCGGCGGCACGCTCGACGGCGGCGAACGACGTCGCGGAGCCGTCGGTACCGACGACGATGGTCTGGTAAGCGGGCATGGCTGGCCTCCGTACCGGGGGAGGGGGTCGAGCCCCTCGACCCTCTCGACACTGAGCTCGGTCAAGGTTACTACCTGGTACTGCGTCAACGGAGCGATGGTGTCCGGCGTCATCGCCCGGACGGGTGAAAACGCAGGGCCGAACGCAGCATGTTCCGTCGTACGGGGCCGGGTGCGGCGGTGAACACACCCGCCATTCCGGCGAGGGTCCCCGCGACGTCGTCGCGCCCGGTGAGGAACGCGCGGCCGCGGCGGCTGCGGAAGAACGCGTCGAAGAACCCCGGGACCAACGCCGGCGGCAGGTCCAGCACGGTGCGCAGGCCGTGTGCGCGCAGCACGTGCACGGCGCGTGCGGCGGGGGACCACAGCAGCCGCTCGGCGGCGTGCGCGGCCCGGGCCGGGTCGTGCGGCAGGTGCGTGGCGAGCGCGGCGGCGACCTGCGGGGCCAGTCGCAGCGCGGGCGCGACGCTGAACCCGGTCGCCGGGTGCACCAGCGGTGTCGCGGCGCCGAACGCGACCGGGTGGCCGGTGGTGCGTGGGCTGTCGACCGGGAACCGGACCCGCTCGACCGGGGCGCCGGCGGGGACGGTCACGCCGAGCGCGGTGAGCCGGGCGTCCAGCCGCTCGCGCAGCTCGGGCAGCGGGAGCCCGGGCCGCCGGGCCAGCGAGGTCTCCTCCAGCAGGACGGTGCCGTCTCCCTCTGGGCCGTCTCCCCCTGGGCCGTCTCCCGCCGGACCGTCTCCACCTGGGCTTTCTCTTGCAGCGCCGCCTCGTTCCGGGCCGTCGCCGTACGGGACGGCGTAGAGGAACGTCGGCCAGTGCGTGCGTCCCGGCCCGGGCGGCGGCGGGCGCCAGTCCATGAACACCGCCTCACCGGGCCCGACGACCGGCGCCGCCGCGGCGGCGGGAACGACGACGCCGTAGGCGGTCTGCTCGGTGCGCGGTCCCGGAGCGGGGCGCAGCCGCGACGGGGCGCCGGTGGCGTCGACGACGAGCGCCGCGGTGAGCACGGTGTCCCCGGAGCCGGAGCCGTCGGGTTCGTCCGGGCGGTGCCCGGTGGCGGGATCCCGGGTGGTGCGGCGCAGCCGGACCCGGTGGCCGTCCGGGCCGGGCCGGACGTCGCCGTCGTCCACCCGGCCGGTCAGGACCGTGACCCCGGGACCGCCCGGGGGGCCGGCGAGGCGCTCGTCGAGGCAGGCGCGCAGCCCGGCGGTGTCGAGCACCAGGTAGGGGCCGAGGTCGTAGGAGCGGTGGTCGCAGGAGGCATGGTCGTCGGGGCGGTTTTCCCGAGCCCCACAGCCGGGCAGCACGGCGCGGGCGCGCGGCCGGGCCGCGAACACCGACGCCGGAAGGCCACCGGGCAGCTCGTCGGGCCACGCGCAGTACGTCGCGGTCCACGCCCGGTCCGGGTCCGGGTCGGCGAGCGCGGTGCGCAGGCCGAGCGCCGCGCAGCACCCGGCCAGGGCACGTCCGGCGGGGCCACCGCCGAGCACGAGGACGTCGACCCGGCCGATGTGCGCCGTCGTGCCGTTCACAAGCCGGTCACGCGCCGTCGAGCAGGTCGACCACGGTCAGCGCCGACTCCAGGCCGGTGAAGTCGCCGGGGTTGCGGGTGAGCAGCGGCAGGCCGTACCGCGCCGCCGTCGCGGCGATCTGCAGGTCCATCCGCCGGGGCCGCGGGGTGCGCCCGTGCCGCCGCACCAGGGCGGCGAGTGCTCCGTAGTACTCGGCGGTGGCGGCGTCGAAGTCCAGCACCTCGAACCGGTCGATCACCGACCGGACGCGCCGCCTGCGGTGCAGCGCGACGACGGGGTCGGCCGCCGCGGTGACACCGAAGTGCAGCTCGGCGAGGGTGACGGCCGACACGGCGACCTCGTCGGCGACCTCGGAGACTCGGGCGGCGGGGAAGTCGATGAGCACCGACGTGTCGAGCAGGGCGCGACGCGGCCCGGCCGTCGGACTCACCGCGGGCTGCGCGCGAACGGGTCGGTGACGTCGTCGGGGCCGAGGAGCTCGTCGGCGCCGTCCAGATCGGCGCGCCACGCGGGTGCGTCCGGTTCCGGGCCGTCCGCGAGCACGCCGGCGAGCTCTGCCACCGGGACGAAGCGGCGCCGGCCTGTTCCTCGCTGGTGGGGGACGACGTCGGCGACCGGCCGGCCGTTGACGGTGACCACGAACGACTCGCCGGCGGCGACCCGGCGCATGACGGCTGCGTTGTCGTTGCGCAGGTCCGACTGCCGGATCTCCTCGGTCATAGCGTTACGGTAGCAGTGCGCTAGCATTCCGGGGTGCCGTCGCGGCTGCCCGGGTGAGATCGCTCATGCCGTGCGCCCCACACACGAAGGACGGCGACCTCGGCCGGTACGGTGGCGGCGATGGTCCAGATCGAGTAGCCGACGCGCCCGGGCACAGCCGTGCCCCGCCGTCCCGCCTCTCTGCGCCCTGTGTCTTTCCTCGCCCTGTTCCGCGTGCTCCCCGAGGGGAACGCCGCGCCCACCTCCGTCTGGAGCTCCCTCTCGTGATCACCGCGACCGGCCTCGAACTGCGCGCCGGATCCCGCATCCTGCTGTCCGGCGCCGACCTGCGCGTCCAGCCCGGCGACCGGATCGGCCTGGTCGGCCGCAACGGCGCCGGCAAGACGACGTCGATGCGTGTCCTCGCCGGGGAGGGGGAGCCCTACGGCGGCAGCGTCACCGCGAACTCCCCGGTCGGCTACCTCCCGCAGGACCCCCGTGAGGGCGACCTGTCGATCACCGCGAAGGACCGGGTGCTGTCCGCGCGCGGGCTCGACGTGCTGCTCGCGAAGATGGAGAAGGCCCAGAACGCGATGGCCGAGATCGTCGACGGCCCGGCGAACGACAAGGCCGTGCGCGAGTACGGCAACCTCGAGGAGCGCTTCTCCGCGCTCGGCGGCTACGCCGCGGAGTCCGAGGCCGCCCGAATCTGCACCAACCTCGGCCTGCCCGACCGGGTCCTCGCCCAGCCGATGCGCACCCTGTCCGGCGGACAGCGCCGCCGCGTCGAGCTGGCGCGGATCCTGTTCGCCGCGTCCGACGGCGGCTCGCAGTCGGCCACCACGCTGCTGCTCGACGAGCCCACGAACCACCTCGACGCCGACTCGATCACCTGGCTGCGCGGGTTCCTGCAGAGCCACGAGGGCGGGCTCGTCGTGATCAGCCACGACACCGACCTGCTCGCCGCCGTGGTCAACAAGGTGTGGTTCCTCGACGCCACCCGCGGCGAGGCCGACCAGTACAACATGGACTGGCGGCGCTACCAGGAGGCGCGGGCGACCGACGAGAAGCGCCGCCGCCGCGAGCGCGCCAACGCCGAGAAGAAGGCGTCCGCGCTGCAGACCCAGGCCGCGAAGATGGGTGCCAAGGCGACCAAGGCCGTCGCCGCGAAGAACATGGCGCGCCGGGCCGACCAGCTGCTCGCCGGGCTCGACGAGGAGCGCCAGGACGACCGCGTCGCCTCCATCCGGTTCCCCACGCCCGCGCCCTGCGGCCGGACCCCGCTGACCGCGGAGGGCCTGTCCAAGGCCTACGGCTCGCTGGAGGTGTTCACCGGCGTCGACCTGGCCGTGGACCGCGGCTCCAAGGTCGTCGTGCTCGGTTTCAACGGCGCGGGCAAGACCACGCTGCTGCGGATCCTGGCCGGGGTGGAGAAGGGCGACGCCGGCGAGGTCGTGCCCGGGCACGGCCTGCGGCGCGGCTACTTCGCCCAGGAGCACGACACCCTCGACATGGACGCGTCGGTCTGGGACAACATCCGGCACGCCTCGCCGGACACCCACGAGCAGCAGCTGCGCACCGTGCTGGGCTCGTTCATGTTCTCCGGCGAGCAGCTCCAGCAGCCCGCGGGCACGCTCTCCGGCGGTGAGCGGACCCGGCTCGCGCTGGCCGGTCTGGTGTCCTCGGCGGCGAACGTGCTGCTGCTCGACGAGCCCACGAACAACCTGGACCCGGCCAGCCGCGAGCAGGTGCTCGACGCCCTGCGCCGGTTCGAGGGCGCCGTCGTCCTGGTGACGCACGACCCGGGCGCGGTCGAGGCGCTGGAGCCGGACCGGGTGATCGTGCTGCCCGACGGCACCGAGGACCACTGGTCCGCGGACTACCTGGAGCTCGTCCAGCTCGCCTGATCCCGGGCGGGGGCGTCGTCATCCGGACGGACGCCGGATCCTCGGGTCCGGCCGTCGCCTACGCAGATGATCACTCGTCCGGCGCAGTACGGCCGATGATCACGCCACCACGGCGGCCGATGTGCCGTCGTGGCCGCCGTCGGCTGCTCCGCGCGGGTGACGAGTCTCCGTGATCCGTTCGTGATCGGACACTGCGTCGTCGCGCAACGTGCGCCGTTCGGGGTAACCGCTCACCGATCGCGTTTTGCCTGTTCTGGCCAGGAATGACGGTCTGGATCATCATGGCCTGATCGTCGCCGGAGAGGCGGCGGTCCGCGGGGGCATCCGCGGTGGGGACGAGGGAGGGCCCATGGCTGCAGAACTGAAGAAGGGCGCCCGGATCACCGGGACCCAGCGCGGGAAACTCGCCGCGGATCTGAAGAAGAAGTACGAGAAGGGCGCGAGCATCCGTTCGCTGGCCGAACAGACCGGCCGTTCCTACGGATTCGTGCACCGCGTCCTCTCCGAGACCGGCGTGACGCTGCGCGGGCGCGGTGGCGCGACCCGCACCAAGAAGAAGTAGCGCGTTCTCCACGGCGCCGCCGGGGGCCCGACGAGGTCGCCGGTGGCGCCGACGCATGCGCGGGGCGGAATGCTCTGCGCGCCGCGGACCGGTACCCGACGTAACGTTGTTCCTCGCCGTCCACCACCGGCGAAGGAGAACGACACGTGGATCGTCCGCTCACGCTCATGCGGGGGGTCGTGCGCGGAGCGGACTCGGAGTCCATCCGCCGCGGCGCCGTCGCACCGGGCACCTGGCCCCGGATCTGGGGCTTCGTCCGGCCCTACCGGCACTGGCTGTTCGCCTACCTCGGCCTCACCACCGTCACCGCGGTGGTCGGCGTCGTCACCCCGCTGCTCGCCGGGCGGGTCGTCAACACCATCGTCGCCGCAGGGCAGCTGCCCGGCGCCGCCCGTGCGGTGATCGTCCTCGCCGCCGGGATCGCCGGGATGGCGCTGCTGGAGGCCGTCGTCGGGCTGGCCGGGCGGTGGTTCTCCTCCCGGCTCGGCGAGGGACTGATCGAGGACCTGCGGGTCGCGGTGTTCTCCCACGTGCAGGCCATGCCGCTCGCGTTCTTCGCCCGTACCCGCACCGGTGCGCTGGTCTCGCGGCTCAACAACGACGTCATCGGCGCCCAGACCGCCATCACCGGCACCCTGTCGACGGTGCTGGCCAACGGCATCCAGCTCGTGCTCGCCGTCGCGGTGATGATCGGGCTGGCCTGGCAGGTCACGGTGCTGGCGATGCTGCTGCTGCCGGTGTTCGTGCTGCCCGCCCGCGCGATGGGCACGCGGATCGCCGAGCTGCGCCGCGAGGCCGCCGAGCTCAACGCCACCATGGGCAACCAGATGACCGAGCGCTTCTCCGCGCCCGGCGCGACCCTGGTGAAGCTGTTCGGGAACCCCGAGCAGGAGGCGACGGTGTTCCGCGGGCAGGTGTCGCGGGTGCGGGAGATCGGCGTCCGCAGCGCGATGGTGTCCCGGCTGTTCGTGACCGCGCTGCAGCTGGTGTCCGCGCTGGCCCAGGCCCTGATCTACGGACTCGGCGGCTACCTGGCGGTGACCGGCGCGATCCCGGCCGGCACCGTCGTCGCGCTCGGGCTGCTGCTCACCCGGCTCTACACCCCGATGACGGCGCTGGCCAACGCCCGCGTCGACGTGATGACGGCGCTGGTCGCGTTCGAGCGGGTCTTCGAGGTGCTCGACCTGCGGCCGTCGCTGACCGAGGCCGCGCAACCGCGGTCGCTGCCCGACGGGCCGGTCGACGTCCGGCTCCGCGACGTGCGCTTCACCTACCCGAGCGCCCGGGCGGTGTCGCTGGCGTCGCTGGAGGAGGTCACGGTGCTCGACCACCGCACCCCGTCGGAGGTGCTGCACGGCGTCGACCTGCACGTCCGTGGCGGCGGGCTGCTCGCGCTCGTCGGGTCGTCCGGGGCGGGGAAGTCGACGCTCGCCTCGCTGGTCCCGCGGCTCTACGACGTCGACTCCGGCGCCGTCGAGCTCTCCGGCGTGGACGTGCGGGACCTGGGCTTCGCGACGCTGCGCGGCACCGTCGGCATGGTCACCCAGGACGGGCACCTGTTCCACGACACGATCGCGGAGAACCTGCGCTACGCCGCCCCGCACGCCACCGACGAGGAGATGGTCGACGCGCTGCGCCGCGCCCGCCTCGGTGAGCTGCTCGACGAGCTGCCGGACGGTCTCGGCACCGTCGTGGGGGAGCGCGGGTACCGGCTCTCCGGCGGCGAGCGCCAGCGGCTCACGATCGCCCGGCTGCTGCTGGCGAAGCCACGCGTGGTGATCCTCGACGAAGCCACCGCGCACCTGGACTCCGAGTCCGAGGTGGCGGTGCAGGAGGCACTGAGCGAGGCGCTGGTCGGGCGCACCGCGATCGTCATCGCGCACCGGCTGTCGACGGTGCGGGCCGCGGACCGGATCGCGGTACTGGAGCACGGGCGCGTCGTCGAGACCGGGACCCACGACGAGCTGCTCGCCCGCGAGGGGCGCTACGCGACCCTGCACCACACCCAGTTCGCCGCCCAGGAGGAGCAGCACGCGCCGCTGTAGGCCCGGCCCGTGCCGGCGAGGCCGGCTCAGGACGGCGAGGCCCGGATCAGGGCAGGGGCGAGACGACCTCGGCGTCGGGCTCGGCGACCCGGGCCAGCGCCCAGAACAGCAGCGCCACCCCGACCGCACCGGGGTCGGCCTGCCCGCGGGCGCGGTCGCCCAGGTAGGAGGCCCGGCCGTGCCGTGCGGTCAGCTCCGCGGTGCCCTCGGCGCCCGCGCGGGCCGCCTCCGCGCCGGCGGCCCAGCCGTCGCGGCCGAGCGCGGTGACGGCCGGGGCGAGCGCGTCGACCAGGGTGCGGTCGCCGACCTCGGCCTCCCCGACGCGCTGAATGGCGGTCAGGCCGGCCCGGGCCCCGGACGCGACGGCGGCCAGGTCGTCGTGCGAGGACGCCAGCGACCGCGCGATCTCGGTGAACAGCAGCCCCAGCAGCGGGCCGCTGGTGCCGCCGACCTCGTCGAGGAACACCTCGCCGAGCGCGGCGAACCCGCCCTGCCTGCCCTGCCCGGCGAGGGACACCGCGTGCCGGACGCCGGCGCGCAGGTTGTCACCGAAGTCGCCGTCCCCGGAGTGCTGGTCGAGGTCGGTCAGCGCCCCGTGCCCGTCCTCGACGGCGGTGGCGAACGTCCGCAGCACGGCGTCCTGGTCCAGGCGGCTCATCGGGCCTCCTCCGTGCGGTCGTCGGTACCCGGGCCGTCGGTGCTCGGGTTACCGGTGCTGGGGTTGCCGGTGCTGGGCGGGAACGCGGCGGTCCCGGTGGGTGCGGCCCACAGCTCCGTCCACTCCGGGCGCATGCGGGTCAGGGTCAGCGAGAACCCGGCCATGTCCAGGGCCGGGACGAACGTGCCGACCAGCGTGCCGGTCCGGGACAGGCCGCGGTCGTCGAGGACCTGGGAGGCGAGCTCGGCCAGCGCGTAGAGCTCCAGCAGCGCGGTGCCGCCCATGCCGTTGACCACCAGCACCACGTCATCGGACCCGTCGGGCAGCCCGGCGACGATCTCGTCGAGCATCCGTGCGACCAGCTCCTCCGCCGGGGGCCGCGGCACCGAGCGCTGCGCCCGCTCGCCGTGGATGCCGACGCCGTAGTCGAGTTCGCCGTCGAGGGCGAACGCCGGCTCCCCGGTGCGGTGCGAGGTCTGCGCCCGCGACGCCACGGCGAGGCTGCGCGAGGCGGCGGCCACGTCGGCCCCCAGCTGCGCCAGCTCGGCGATCCCCGCGCCGGTGTCCGCGGCCGCCCCCAGGATCTTCTCGACGACGACGGTCGCCCCGGTCCCGCGCCGCCCGGTGGCGGTGTCGAGGGCGTCGGTGGCGAGGTCGTCGTCGACCAGGACGCGGCGGACGTCGATCCCCTCCATCCGCAGCCGCTCCGCGGCGATGCCGAAGTTGATCCGGTCACCGGTGTAGTTCTTGACGACGTGGAGCACGCCCTGCGGCGCGTCCAGCCCGGCGAGCGCGGCGCGCGACGCGTGCAGCACGGCCTTGTTGTGCGGCGAGGTGAACACCGGGCCGGGGGCGACGGCGTCGAGCATGCCGCGGCCGAGGAACCCGGCGTGCAGCGGCTCGTGCCCGGAGCCGCCGCCGGAGACCAGCGCGACCCGCCGGTCGGGGGAGCGGTGGTTCGCGACGAGGTGGATCGGATCCTCGTGCAGGGTCACGAGATCGGCGTGCGCACGGGCGAACCCGCGGACCGCGACCGGCACCGCGTCGTCGCCGGCCGGGAGGAAGGGGTACGGCATGGCCCCGATCCTCCCTGCGCGGCAGTGGTTCCCGCATCCCCGCGGCGGGGTGGCGTGCCCGACGTGCCCAGTCGCGCCCGGTCGTGCTCAGTCGCGCTCAGCGGGCCCGGGCCTGCGCCCGCACCCCGTTCTCCACGACGTCGAGCACCGCGCCCAGGTCGTCGGTCGGCAGCCCCATCGCCAGGTGTGACACCAGGCCCTCCAGGACCAGCTCCAGGTACTGCGCCAGCACCGGGACGGCGACGTCGTCGCGCAGCGCCCCGGCCGCGGCCTGGCGTTCCAGCCGGGCGCGGGTCGCGGCGGTGAGCGCGCCGGAGTGCTCCTGCCAGCGGGCCCGGAACTCGGGCTCGGTGCGCAGCCGCCGGGACACCTCGAGGCGGGTGCCGAGCCAGCTGCGGTCGGCGTCGGCGTCGAGCAGGTCGCGCATGACCTGCACCAGGCCCTGCTCGGCGACGACGTCGGCCATCCGCACGGCGTCCTGCTCGGCCAGGGCCAGGAACAGCGCCTCCTTGTCCCGGAAGTAGTGGAAGATCGCCCCGCGGGACAGGTCGGTGTACTGCTCCAGGCGCCGGACGGTCGCGCCCTCGTAGCCGTGGTCGGCGAAGCAGGCGCGCGCTCCGTCCAGGATCTGCCGCCGCCGGGCGGCGAGCTGGTCGGTGCTGACGCGGGGCATGACCGCCAGTATTCCGTACGCATGTCCTGCTTGCCGCGCGTGCCGGTCGCGGCGCGCCGCAGGCAGGGGTTACGAGCAGTTGTCCGGCGCGCCGATGCACTCGCGGGTGTCGGTGGCCCCGGGTAGCGTCGCCCGGGTGACACCGTTCGAGGTGCGGGGCGACGGGGTGCTGCGCACCCGGGCCGAGGCCGAGGCCTACGTCGCGTCCGTCTGTTTCAAGCACGGCCCTCCGACACTCGCCGGAGTCGAGATCGAGTGGATGCCCTACGACCCCGCCCGGCCCGATGCGCCGGTCGACCCGGACACCCTGCGCGCCGCGCTCGGTGACCACACGCCCGCCTCCCTGGACCCCGCCGCCCCGGCGCGGCCGCTGCCCGCCGGCAGCGTCGTGACCGTCGAACCCGGGGGACAGGTCGAGATCTCCAGCGCCCCCGAGCGCTCCCTCACCTCGCTCGTCGACGCCGTCGGCGCCGACGCCGCGCACCTCCACTCCCTGCTCGCCGCGCACCGCCTCGCCGTGCACGACCGCGCCGCCGACCCGGTCCGCCCCGCGCAGCGGGTGCTGGACCTGCCCCGCTACGCGGCCATGGAGTGCGTGTTCGACCGCGTCGGCCCGCACGGCCGCTCCGGCATGTGCTCGACGTCGGCGGTGCAGGTCAGCCTGGACGCCGGACCCGCGTCGCAGATCACCGACCGGTGGGCCGCGCTGCACGAGCTCGGACCGGTGCTGCTGGCCGCGTTCGCGAACTCCCCGGTGCAGCACGGGCACCGCACCGGCTGGAAGTCCGCGCGGCAGGCGTGCTGGCTGAGCCTGGACCCCGCGCGCACCGCGCCGCCGCCGGGCGCGCTGCTCGACGCCGACCCCGCCCTGGAGTGGGCGCGCCGCGTCGTCGGGACGCCGCTGCTGTGCGTGCGCGGCACCGGGTCCTGGGCCGTGCCGCCGTCGGTGACCTTCGACGACTGGGTCTCCGGCCGCTGCACCGACGGCATCCTGGCCCGCCCGCCGACGCAGGCCGACCTCGACTACCACGTGTCCACGCTGTTCCCGCCGGTCCGCCCGCAGGGCCACCTCGAGGTGCGCTACGTCGACGGCCAGCCCGGCGACGACTGGGCGCTGCCTGCCGCGGTGCTGGCCGCGCTGACGTCGTCGCCGGAGGTCCTCGGCCGGGTCCGGGAGGCCTGCGAGCCGGTCCGCGACGCGTGGGTGACCGCCGCCCGCGACGCACTCGCCGACCCGGCCCTGGCCCGCGCCGCCGGCACGCTGTTCCCGCTCGCCTGCGAGGTCCTCGCCGCCGCCGGGCACCCGCTGGTCACCGTGCCCGCCCGGGTGCTCGCCCGCCTGCGCGAGGTCACCGAACGCCGTGTGCTGCAGGGCCTGTGCCCCGCCGACGAGGTGTTCCCGTTCGAGGAGTCCGCCGCGGGGGCCGGGGCCCCGTTCCCGCCGGGCCTGTACCGCAGCGCTCCCGACGACCATGCTGACCCGGCCCGGAACGGCGATCCCGTCCCCGGGCACGACGTCCACCGCATCCAGGAGGGTGTCCGATGACCACCGAGGCCGTACCGACCGGCTCCGTGCAGACCGGCTCCGTGCAGACCGGCTCCGTGCAGACCGGTACCGTGCCGACGCCCGTGACCGGGCCCGCGGCGCCGGGGGAGAGCCCCGAGGCCGTCCGTGAGCGCGTGGCCGCACTGCTGTCGCGCTCGCGTGCCCGCAGCTCCGGACTCACCGACCTCGACGACGCCGACATGCAGGCCCAGCACTCCCCGCTGATGTCGCCGCTGGTCTGGGACCTCGCGCACATCGGCTCCATGGAGGAGCTGTGGCTGGTCCGCGACGTCGGCGGCCGCGAGCCGCTGCGCCCGGAGATCGACGGCCTCTACGACGCGTTCCAGCACACCCGCAGCTCGCGGGTCACGTTGCCGCTGCTCACTCCCGCCGAGGCCCGGGAGTACGTGGACGAGGTGCGCGACAAGGCGCTCGACGCGCTGCACCGCAGCCCGCTGCGGGGCCGCGCGATCGAGGCCGATGGTTTCGCGTTCGGCATGATCGTCCAGCACGAGCAGCAGCACGACGAGACGATGCTGGCCACCCACCAGCTCCGCGAGGGCGCCCCGCTGCTGCACGCGCCCGCCCCGCCCGCCGCCGCGCAGGCCGTCGATGCGGCCGCCGAGACCCACGTCCCGGCCGGTCCGTTCGAGATGGGTACCTCCACCGAGCCCTGGGCGCTGGACAACGAGCGCCCCGCGCACACCGTCGACCTGCCCGCGTACGTGATCGAGACCTACCCGGTCACCAACGCCCGGTTCGCCGCGTTCGTCGAGGCAGGCGGCTACGACGACCCGCGCTGGTGGACCGGGCCCGGCTGGGCCGCCCGCGTCGCCGAGGACCTGACCGCGCCCCGGTTCTGGACCCGCGACGCCGACGGGACCTGGTGGCGGCGCCGGTTCGGCGTCGTCGAGCCGGTGCCCGGGGACGAGCCGGTGCAGCACGTGACCTTCCACGAGGCGCAGGCGTTCGCCCGGTGGGCCGGCAAGCGGCTGCCCACCGAGGCCGAGTGGGAGAAGGCCGCCCGGTACGACCCGGCCACCGGCCGCTCGCGCCGCTATCCGTGGGGCGACGACGACCCGACACCGGAGCGCGCCAACCTCGGCCAGCGCCACCTGCAGCCCGCCCCGGCGGGTGCCTACCCGGCAGGCGCGTCCGCGCTCGGGGTGCAGCAGCTCGTCGGCGACGTGTGGGAGTGGTGCGACTCCGGCTGGGAGCCCTACCCGGGGTTCAGCGTGTTCCCGTACCCGGAGTACTCGCAGGTCTTCTTCGGCGGCGACTACCGGGTGCTGCGCGGCGGCTCGTTCGGCACCGACCCGTCGGCGATCCGCGCCACGTTCCGCAACTGGGACCACCCGGTGCGCCGGCAGATCTTCTCCGGCTTCCGGCTGGCGCGCGACGCCTCGCCCGCCGACGGTCGCTGAGGTGTGCCGGCACCTGGCCCACATCGGACCACCGCGGACGCTGTCGTCGCTGCTCGTGGAACCGGAGCACGGCCTGCTCGCGCAGTCCTACGCACCCGCCGACATGCGCGGCGGCGGCACGATCAACGCCGACGGCTCCGGCGCGGGCTGGTACCTGCCCGGCCGCGCCGAGCCGGTGCGGGTGCGCTCGGCGCAGCCGCTGTGGGCGGACACCTCGTTCGCGTCGCTGGCGGCGGGGACGTCGTCGCATGCGGTGCTGGCGGCGGTCCGCTCCGCCACGACCGGGATGCCCGTCGTCGAGACCGCGGCCATGCCCTTCACCGACGGGCCGTGGCTGTTCAGCCACAACGGCGTCGTCCGGGGATGGCCGGACTCGCTGGCCGGGGCCGCATCGACGCTGCCGGTGGAGGACCTGATGACCCTCGACGCGCCGACCGACGCGGCGGTGCTGTGGGCGCTGGTCCGGCACCGGTTGCGCGCCGGGGACGACCCCGCCGCGGTGCTCGCCGAGACCTGTGAGCGCGTCGACCGCGACGCCCCCGGGTCGCGGCTGAACCTGCTGCTCACCGACGGCACGACGATCTGGGCGACCGCGTGGCGGCACGCCCTGGCCGTCCTCGAGACCCCCGCCGTCGCCTCATCGGCCGCCGCGCTCCCCGACGCCGAACTTCCTGCCGCCGACCTTCCCGCCACCGGGCTCCCCGCCGCCCCCGACGACCCGGGTTCCGCCGCCGTGACGGTGGCGTCGGAGCCCACGCACGCGTTCCCCGACTGGACCCGGGTGCCCGACCGGCACCTGGTGGTGGCCCGCCCGGGCCACCTCACCCTTGAAGCGCTAGGAGCACCGTGAGCACCCACGGCACGATCCAGCTGGACGTCCACCTCACCGGAACCGACGCCGGTAGCGCCCTGCGCGCCGACGTCGCCCGGGGCCTGACCGCGACGCCCAAGGAACTCCCGCCGAAGTGGTTCTACGACGCCCGTGGCTCGGACCTGTTCGAGCAGATCACCGAGCTGCCCGAGTACTACCCGTTCCGCACCGAGCGCGCGCTGCTGCGCGACTCGGTCGACGACATCGCCCGCTCGTCCGGGGCCGACACCGTCGTCGAGCTGGGGTCCGGGTCCTCCACGAAGACCCGCCTGCTGCTCGACGCGTTCACCCGCACCGGCACGCTCACCCGCTACGTCCCGCAGGACGTCAGCGAGTCCGCGCTGCGCGGCGCCCTCGACGAGCTGCACGACGCCTACCCCGACCTGGCGCTGCACGGCGTCGTCGGGGACTTCACCCGCGACCTCGACCGGCTCCCCGGCGCCGACCCCGGCGGCAAGCGCATGATCGCCTTCCTCGGCGGGACGATCGGCAACCTGCTCCCGGTGCCGCGCCACGAGTTCCTCACCCACGTCCGCTCGGTGCTCGCACCCGGTGAGCAGCTGCTGCTCGGCACCGGGCTGGTCACCGACGTCGACACCATGATCCCCGCCTACGACGACGCCGCAGGCGTCACCGCCGAGTTCAACCGCAACGTCCTGCACGTGGTGAACCGCGAGCTCGGCGCCGACTTCGACGTCGACGCGTTCACCCACGTCGCGGTGTGGGACGCCGACAACGCCTGGATCGAGATGCGGCTGCGCGCCGGGCGTGACATGACCGTGCACGTCGCCGACCTCGACCTCGACGTGCCGTTCACCGCGGGGGAGGAGATCGCCACCGAGGTGTCGTCGAAGTTCCGCCCCGAGCAGATCGACGCGATGCTCACCGACGCCGGCTTCGAGACGACCCGGCGCTGGGTCGACCCGGAGGGCCGCTTCGCGCTGACCCTGGCCACCGCGGTCTGAGCACGTGTCGTCCCGGCCGCCGCGTGCTCGTCGCGGCGGCCGGGACGGCGCTCACGGCCCGGGCGCGGTTCTAGCGTCTCCGGCATGGCGATGAACCGGCTGCACCGCAAGATCTGCCGCTCCGAGGAGTGGGCGGAGCGCATGCACGGCACGACGCTGCCGTGGGCCACCCGCGACGTCGACCTCACCGGGAACGTACTGGAGATCGGCCCCGGCTACGGCGTCACCACCCGCTGGCTCGCCCCGCGCGCCGGGGCGCTGACCGCCGTCGAGGTGGACGGGACGATGGCCGCGGACCTGCGCGACACCGTCGGCGCCGAGCTGGGCGTCGACATCCGGCACGGCGACGGCGCGGACCTGCCGTTCCCGGACGAGAGCTTCGACGCCGTCGTCTGCTTCACGATGTTGCACCACGTCCCGACTCCGGCCGAGCAGGACCGGCTCTTCGCCGAGGCCGCGCGCGTGCTGCGGCCCGGGGGAGCGTTCGCCGGGATCGACTCGCGGATGAGCCTGCGGTTCCGGCTGATCCACGTCGGCGACACTCTCAACCCGGTCGACCCGCTGACGCTGCCGGCGCGGCTCGGTGCCGCCGGGTTCACCGGCCCGGGCACCGAGCTGGGGGAGCGGTCCTACCGGTTCCGGGCCGGGCGGGAGTAACCGTCCGGTCGTCGTTCCGCGGTGCCGGGCGCTAGCGTCGGGCGGGTGGCTACCGACTGGCGCAACGACGGCGTCCGCGTGATCCCCGGCGACGCCCTGGACACCAACACCCCGCAGACCCCCGGCATGCACCGCGCCGCCGCGGTCACCGGGGAACGGGCCGGCTCGGAGAAGCTGTGGGCCGGGACCGTCACGATCCACCCGGGCGCCCGCACCGGCGCGCACCACCACGGCGAGCTGGAGAGCGTCATCTACGTCGTGCGCGGCCGGGCCCGGATGAAGTGGGGCGAGCACCTCGAGTTCACCGCCGAGGCCGGGCCGGGCGGGTTCATCTTCGTCCCGCCCTACGTTCCGCACCAGGAGATCAACGCCCTCGACGACGAGCCCCTCGAGTGCGTCCTCACCCGCTCCGGGCAGGAGCCGATCGTGGTCAACCTCGACATCGAGGGCGTCACCGACCCGGAACACGTCCCCTGGGTCGACCCGGGCCACCCGCACCCCTGACCCACACGCACGAGCCCCGCTCGGTGAGCGCCACACAGACGCTCACCGGTTACGGGAACGCTCGCATGATCACGTGAGCGTTCGCCGCAACAGGTGAGCGTCCGGCTCCGGCCGTGCCCCCATCTCAGTGTCAATGAAACATTGACGCCAGCGATCCGGCAATGAAACGACGACACCCCGCAACACCGCTCACGACGTCGCCCGGGAAAGCACCGGACCGGCGCTGTCGCTGGATGGCGCCAGGGGAGGAGCAACGGCGGCCGCGGGCAGACCCCGAGCCCGCCGGCGGGTGTGACGACGCGGCTGCGGTGGCGCGGGGTGGGGTACCCCGAGATGCTTCACCTGCTGAGGCATCTCCGGCACAGCACCCCGCCGGGGACGCCGGAGGGCCGCGGGCTCGGTGGGCACCCGGCCGCTGTCCGTTGCCCCGGACGGAGGCGATGCCTCACCGGCTGAGGTACCCGGGGACCGGAGCCAACGGCCGGGATCGCGCCCGGATCGCCGGTGTGCCCGTTCACGCGTGGTCCCGGAACCTGCGGACCGCCGATCTCAGCCGCGCACCGCTGCGTTCCCGACGTCCTGCGCGTGCCGCAGCCCGGCGTCGAGCGGCACCGCGGCGGCGAAGACATCGTTGAGGATCGGTTCCATCGCCGTCGACGCCGCCTCGAACTTCGGCCCGGACGGCGCCGGGATCGTGCCGGTGCCGCCGGCCTCACCGAACCAGCGGGTGTCGACGCCGCGGCGCGCCCAGTAGGCGTAGTACGCGGCCTGGGCGGCGGTGACCGCGGGCAGGGCCGTGCCGTTCGCCCCGAGCGGCGCTGCACCCTCGGGCGAACCGAGCCAGCGCAGCACCCGCAGGACCTGCTCGTGGTGCGGGCTGTCGGCGTTCCCGGCGGCGATCACACTGCTCACGACGCTGACCTGCCCGCGCGGCCCCACCGGCAGCGGCGCGACACCCCAGTCGAACTTCGCGCCCTCCGCGACGTTGGACAGGTTGTAGGTGCCGCTCTGGAACAGCGCCAGCTTGCCCTGCAGGAACTGGTCGCGGCTGAAGTCGCCGTTGGTGTTGGTGTCCGCCGCCGACGGCGTCACCCGCTCCCGGTCGATCATGTTCACCAGGTAGCCGAACGCCTGCTCCCCGGCCGGGGTCGCGAAATCGAACGTGTCGTCGGGCGTCTGGAAGCGGGCGCCGTTGGAGCCGAGGAAGTTGTAGTAGATCGCCTGCAGGTCCCGGGCGGCGTTGTAGCCGTACTGCACGACCGATCCCGGGTCGAAGCCCGGCTGGTCCGCGGTGCGTCCGGCGCGGTCGCGGGTCAGCCGCCGGGCGGCCGGCAGCAGGGTGTCGACGCTGCGGTCCACCGGGTCCCAGCGAAGCCGGTCGACGTCGACGCCGGCCGCGGCGACCATCGCCCGGTTGTAGTAGACGGCGATCCGGCCGTCGGTCATGGCCGGCACACCCCACAGCCGTCCGCCACGGGTGTACTCCTGCACCGCCGACGCCGCCCACTGCTTGCGCTGGTCGGCGAGCTCGATGCCGACGTCGATCAGCTTCCCGGCGTCGACGTAGGCGGCGGCGTTCGCGGCGTTGAGCCAGTAGACGTCGGTCGCGTTCCCGCCCGCGACGTCGAGCGGCAGCGAGGTGAAATAGTCGGAGAACGGCACCTGCAGGAACTGCACCCGGATGTCGGGGTTGCGCCGGGAGAACTCGTCGAACGACGCCCGGTAGGCGGGCAGCACCGAGTCGTCCCAGAGCCGGAACGTCACGGTCGTGACGCCCGGTGGGTTCCCGGCGTCGGGGGAGTACGGCGAGCACCCGGCCGCCGCCAGCAGACCCGCGGCCCCGGCCCCGAGCACGGCACGACGGGACACCGCGGAGTGGGAGGCAGGAGGTACGGAGTCGGTGCGGCTCACCGGAACCCGCCGGTGATGGTGATCGACCGGACGATGCCGCGCTGGAACACCAGGAACAGCAGCACCAGCGGGATCGTCGCCAGCGTCGTCGCCGCCATGACCAGCGTCCAGTTGCCGTTGTACTGGCTCTGCAGCCCGGCGGTGGCCACGGTCAGCACCTGCCAGCGCGGCCCCGCGGTGATCACCAGCGGCCACAGGAAGTTGTTCCAGTGCGTGACGACGGTGATCACGGCCAGCGTCGTGATGATCGGCCGGCTCATCGGCACGACGACGTGGCGCAGGGTCCCGAGCGTGCCGCAGCCGTCGAGCCGGGCGGCGTCGATCAGGTCCTGCGGGATGCCGCGGAAGTACTCGCGCAGCAGGAAGATCGCGTACGGCGAGCCGAGGACGTAGGGCAGCACCAGCGCCCAGAACGTGTTCCGCAGCCCGGCCCCGGCCATCATCAGGTACAGCGGCACGATGGTCACCGCCTGCGGGACCATCAGCGTCGCCAGGTACAGCCAGAACACCGCGTCGCGCCCCGGGAACTCCAGGCGGGCGAACGCGTAGGCGGCCAGGATCGAGAACACGATCTGCCCGACCAGGATCACGACGACGACCTGGGCGGTCACCGCGACCGGCACGACGAAGTCGTAGCGGGAGAACAGCTCCGCGACGTTCGCCCCCGTCGGCGGCGCGGGCGGGGTGAGCACCGGCTGCGCGGAGAACTGGTTCGGCGACTTCAGCGCCGTCAGCACGCTCAGCAGGAACGGCGCCACGGTCAGCACGGCGCCCGCGAGCAGGAGCAGGTAGATCCCCGCGTCGGCGACGCGGGACCGGCGGGGCGTGCTCACGTGTCCAGCTCGTAGGTCGTGCGGCGGGCGAACCACCGCTGCTGGGCCACCGTCACCACGGCCAGGACCAGGAACAGCACGACGGCCATCACCGCGGCCTGCCCGACCTCGCGGTCGGTGAACGCGGCGTAGTAGATCCGGCCGGCGACGACGTCGGTGACGCCCGACGGGCCGCCCTTCGGCGTCAGCGCGTAGACGGCGTCGAAGGTCTGGAAGCTGGAGATCACGCCGGTGACCAGGACGAAGAACAGCGTCGGGCGCAGCAGCGGCAGCACGATCCGGGAGAACAGCCGCCACGACGACGCGCCGTCGAGCCGGGCGGCCTCGATCACCGACTCCGGCACGTTGCGCAGGCCCGCGAGGAAGAACAGCGCGACGTAGCCGACCTGCGTCCACGCCGTCACCGCGGCCACCGAGGGCAGCGCGAGCGCCGGGTCGGCGAGCCACGCGACGCGGGTGCCGAGCAGCGCGTTCAGGGCGCCGTCGGTGGGGGCGAGGATCCACCGCCACATGACGCCGAGCGCGAGCGGCGCGCACACCCAGGGCAGCACGAAGATCGTCCGGAACGCCGAGGTGCCCGGCAGGCCGCGGTGCATCAGCAGCGCGAGGCCGAGCCCGAGCACCGTCTGCAGCGGGATGACGATCAGCACGAACACCGCCGTGACCAGCAGCGACCGGGCGAACCGGTCGTCGGCGGCGACCTCGGTGATGTTGTCGAACCCGGCGAACGTGACCGGTCCGAGGACGTCCCAGCGGAAGAACGACAGCCCGAACACGATGAGCACCGGGACGGCCAGGAACAGCACCACGCCGACCAGGCTCGGCGCGAGCAGCAGATAGGCGGTCCGGGTGTCCCGGCTCCGGGACCTCCTCCGTACCGGTGTCGCCATCGGTCCCCCTCCGGCCGCGATGGCGATCACCGTCTCACAGGTACGGCTGGGTGATCAGCTCCAGGTAGTGCCCAGCCGGATCGCAGAAGTACACGCCGCGGCCGCCGTGTTCGTGGTTGATCTCGCCCGGCCGGGTGCGCTGCGGGTCCGCCCAGTAGGCGGTCCCGTCGGTGTCCAGCTTCGCCAGCGCCCGGTCGAACAAGGCGTCGTCGACCAGGAACGCGTAGTGCTGAGGCTGGATCTCCGGGTGCTCCTCGACGGACAGATCGGCGAACTGGATCATGACGCCGCCGTCGAGCAGAACGTTGGTGAACGGCCCCCACGACGGCGCCTCGGCCGCTTCGAGGACGTGCCGGAAGAACGCCGCGGAGACCTCACGGTCGCGGGCGGCGAGGATGGAGTGGTTGAAGGTACAGGGCATGGCTCCTGCTTACCGCCCCAGCCGCTTCTTCTGTACCTTTCCCATCGGGTTGCGGGGGAGTGCGTCGACGAACCGCACCTCCCGCGGCCGCTTGTGCCGGGACAGCTTCGCGGCGACGTGGTCGATCAGCTCCTGCTCTGTCCCGCCCTCGCCGACCACGTAGGCGACGATCCGCTGCCCCAGATCGTCGTCGGGCTCCCCGACGACCGCGACCTCGGCGACGTCCGGGTGGTCCAGCAGCACCGCCTCGATCTCGCCGGAGCCGATCCGGTACCCGCCGGACTTGATCAGGTCGGTGGACTCCCGGCCGACGATGCGGTGGAAACCCGCCGCGTCGCGGACGGCGAGGTCACCGGTGCGGAACCAGCCGTCGCCGGCGTCGGACTCGGCGGTCGCGTCGGGCCGGTTGCGGTAGCCGGAGAACAGCATCGGGCCGCGGACCTCCAACCGGCCGACGGTCTCGCCGTCGTCGGGCACCGGAGTGGTGTCCTCGTCGGAGGCGGGAACGAGGCGGGTCTCGGCCCCGGGGACCGGCAGCCCGACCCAACCGGCGCGGCGCTCGCCGCCGGCCCGCGCGCTGAGCGTGATCATCGTTTCGGTCATGCCGTAGCGCTCGACGGGGGCCTGCCCGGTCAGCTCGGCGATCCGGGAGAACAGCGACTCCGGCAGTGGGGCGCTGCCCGACACCAGCAGCCGGGCGTTCGCCAGGGCCTGTGCCGCATCGGGATCGGCGACGATCCGGTTCCACACCGTCGGGACGCCGAAGTACATCGTCCCCGGGTGCTCGGACCGGGCGACGGCGGCGTAGCGGGCGGGCTCCGGCTTCACCGTGTGCACGACGCGCGACCCGATCCGCAGCGCCCCCAGCACCCCGAGGATCAGGCCGTGCACGTGGAACAGCGGCAGCCCGTGCACGACGGTGTCGTCCGGCGTCCAGCCCCACACGTCGAACAGGCCGTCGAGCCCGGCGGCGATCGCGCGCCCGGACAGCTCCGCGCCCTTCGGCGCTCCGGTCGTCCCCGACGTGTAGAGCAGCATCGCCGTGCGCTCCGGGTCGGTCTCCACCGGTGCGACCGGCTCCGCACCCGGGCGGACCTGCGGCAACGTGACCTCGTCGGGCCGCTCACCGGCCCACGCCGCCGCGCCGGAGTCGCGCAGCACGTGGTCGCGCTCGGCAGGCCCGGAGTCCGGCGGCACCGGCACCACCGGCACCCCCGCGAGCAGGCAGCCGACGGCCGCGACGACCGTGTCCATCGACGCCGTCGCGCACACCGCCACCGGCCCGTCGCCGGGGATCCCCGCCGCGAACCGGCCCGCCGCGTCGACGAGCCCGGCGCGGGACAGCACGTCGTCGCCGACGACGACCGCGCGGTCGAGGTCCTGGGGCCGGGTGAGCGAGGTGAGAAGCAACGGTGCCTCCGGTGGTCGCGGTCGGTCGTGCGCGCCAGGGTGGAGGCGCCCACCTACGGAGTAGCACGCGGCGCCGCGGAACGGATCACCGCCCGCCGCAGGGGAGGATCGATGGGGCTCGCCGATCTCGTCCGCGGCGCCGGAGTCGCGGTGCTCGACCGCGCACTGCGTACCCGCGCGCTCGCCCGCGCCCCGATCACGCTCTACCACCGAGGCCTCGGCCGGGTCCTCGGCCACCGGATGCTGCTGCTCGAACACACCGGACGGCGCAGCGGGCTGCCGAGGGAGGTCGTCGTCGAGGTCGTCGGCCACCCCGGGCCGGGGCGCTTCGTCGTCGTGTCCGGGTTCGGCGAGCGCGCCCAGTGGTACCGCAACGTCGTCGCCGACCCGCGGGTGCGGATCTCCGTCGGCAGCCGCCGGTCGCAGCCCGCCACCGCACGGGTGCTCCCGCGCGACGAGGCGGGAGAGCTGCTTGCCGCCTACATCGCCCGGCATCCGGCGGCCTGGGAGCAGCTCGGGCAGGTCGTCGAACGGGCCCTCGGGCGTCCGGTCGGGCCGGGCGACCCGCCGCCGTTGGTCGAGTTCCGGCTCGGCACCTCCTGACCAGCGGCCCCGCCCCGGGTCAAGATCGTCGGCTCCGAGGGATCCGGTGCCACATCCGGCACCGGATCCCTCGGAAACGCTGATCATGCGGCCGCACACGCGGCGGGCCCGTGCCCCGGACGCAGCCGTGCCCCGGACGCGACGGAGCCCGCCGCCCCAGTGGGACGACGGGCTCCGTCTGCGTGGCGCGCGGCCGGCTCAGCTCGCGAGCATCCCCCGCAGCACGTACTGCAGGATGCCGCCGTTGCGGTAGTAGTCGGCCTCTCCAGGGGTGTCGATGCGGACGGTCGCGTCGAACTCGACCTTCTCGCCCGAGTCCTTGGTGGCGGTGACGTGCACCGTCCTCGGCGTCGTGCCGTCGTTCAGCTCGGTGACCCCTGCGATGTCGAAGGTCTCGGTGCCGTCGAGGCCGATCGAGCGGGCGGTCTCGCCCTCGGGGAACTGCAGCGGCAGCACACCCATGCCGATCAGGTTCGAGCGGTGGATCCGCTCGAACGACTCCACGATGACGGCCTTGACGCCCAGCAGCGCGGTGCCCTTGGCCGCCCAGTCACGCGACGAGCCGGAGCCGTACTCCTTGCCGCCCAGGACGACCAGCGGGGTGCCCTGCTCGGCGTAGTTCTGCGCGGCGTCGTAGATGAACGCCTGCGGCGCGCCCTCGGCGGTGAAGTCGCGGGTGTAACCGCCGGAGACACCGCCGTCGACGATCGCGTCCAGCAGCTGGTTGCGCAGCCGGATGTTCGCGAAGGTCCCGCGGATCATGACCTCGTGGTTGCCGCGCCGGGAGCCGAAGGAGTTGTAGTCCTTCTTCTCCACGCCGTGCTCGTCGAGGTACTGCGCGGCCGGGGTGCCCGGCTTGATCGCGCCGGCGGGGGAGATGTGGTCGGTGGTGACCGAGTCGCCCAGCAGCGCCAGCACGCGGGCACCGTCGATGTCGGTGACCGGCGACGGGTCGGCCGCCATGCCCTCGAAGTACGGGGGCTTGCGCACGTAGGTCGACTGCTGGTCCCACTCGAAGGTCTGGCCCTCCGGGGTGGGCAGCGAGCGCCAGCGGTCGTCACCGCGGAACACGTCGGAGTAGCTCCTGGTGAACATCTCCGAGGTGATCGAGGAGTCGACGACGGCGTTGACGTCCTCGGTGGAGGGCCAGATGTCGCGCAGGAAGACGTCGTTGCCGTCCTGGTCCTGCCCGAGCGGCTGGTTCTCGAAGTCGAAGTCCATCGTCCCGGCCAGCGCGTAGGCGATGACCAGCGGCGGGGACGCCAGGTAGTTCATCTTGACGTCCGGGTTGATCCGGCCCTCGAAGTTGCGGTTGCCCGACAGCACGGACACGACGGTGAGGTCGTTGTCGTTGACCGCCTGGGAGATCTCCTCCGGCAGCGGGCCGGAGTTGCCGATGCAGGTGGTGCAGCCGTAGCCGACGAGGTTGTAGCCCAGCTTGTCCAGGTAGGGCCAGAGTCCGGCGCGCTCGTAGTAGTCGGTGACGACCTGCGAGCCCGGCGCCATCGAGGTCTTGACCCACGGCTTGGTGGTCAGGCCCTTGTCGACGGCGTTCTTGGCCAGCAGCGCCGCCCCGAGCATCACGCTCGGGTTGGAGGTGTTGGTGCAGGAGGTGATCGAGGCGATCACCACGGCGCCGTGGTCGAGCACGAACTGGCCGCGCGAGTCGGAGTTCACCGTGACCGGCTTCGACGGCCGGCCCGCGCCGCCGTCGGCGGCGGAGATGACGATCGGGGCCGCGTCGTCATCGGCGAACGAGGGCGCAGGCGGGTCGCTGGCGGGGAAGGACTCGGCCTCGGACTCGTCGAGGCCGACCAGCGGGTCGTCGGCGGCGACCTCGTCGTCGGTGTAGCTGTGGACCTCCTTGCGGAAGGCCGGCTTCGCGTCCGACAGCTCGATGCGGTCCTGCGGGCGCTTCGGGCCGGCGATCGACGGGACGACCGTCGACAGATCGAGCTCGAGAGTCTCGGAGTAGACCGGCTCGTGCGACGGGTCGTGCCAGAGGCCCTGCTCCTTGGCGTAGGCCTCGACCAGCGCGATCTGCTCGGCGGAGCGGCCGGTCAGCTTCAGGTAGCGGACGGTCTCGTCGTCGATCGGGAAGATCGCGGCCGTGGAGCCGAACTCCGGGCTCATGTTGCCGATGGTGGCGCGGTTGGCCAGCGGCACGGCGCCGACGCCCTCGCCGTAGAACTCGACGAACTTGCCGACGACGCCCTGGCGCCGCAGCATCTCGGTGATCGTGAGGACGACGTCGGTGGCGGTGACGCCGGTCGGGATGTCACCGGTCAGCTTGAAGCCGAGCACCTTCGGGATGAGCATCGACACCGGCTGGCCGAGCATCGCGGCCTCGGCCTCGATGCCGCCGACGCCCCAGCCCAGCACGCCGAGGCCGTTGACCATCGTGGTGTGCGAGTCGGTGCCGACCAGGGTGTCCGGGTAGGCCTGGCCGTTGCGCGCCATGACCACGCGCGCCAGGTTCTCGATGTTGACCTGGTGGACGATGCCGGTGCCGGGCGGGACGACCTTGAACTCGTCGAAGGCACCCTGACCCCAGCGCAGGAACTGGTAGCGCTCCTTGTTGCGGCCGTACTCGAACTCGATGTTGCGCTCGAACGCGTCCTCGGTGCCGAAGAAGTCGATCATCACCGAGTGGTCGATGACCAGCTCGGCCGGTGCGAGCGGGTTCACCTTGGCGGGGTCGCCGCCCATCTCGGTGACGGCCTCGCGCATGGTCGCCAGGTCCACGACGCAGGGGACACCGGTGAAGTCCTGCATGATCACCCGGGCCGGGGTGAACTGGATCTCGGTGTCCGGGGCCGCCTGCGGGTCCCAGTTCGCGAGCGCGGTGATGTGGTCGGCGGTCACGTTCGCGCCGTCCTCGGTGCGGAGCAGGTTCTCCAGCAGCACCTTGAGGCTGAACGGAAGCCGCTGCGCGCCCTCCACCGCGGAGAGCCGGAAGATCTCGTAACCGGTGCCCCCGACGTCGAGCTGTCCTCTGGCGCCGAAGCTGTCGGTACTGGCCACTTGGCGGTCCTCCCCGTGGTGGTGGGCGTCTTTTCGGTGACCGGTGGCCGGCGACGGCCGCGGGGCGGCCGGTGGGCGGCACCGGTGTCGTCAGGTCGTGTCGCCACGACGTTCGAGACGACACGGAGTCTCGCGCACCGCCGGGTAGGCGGCATCGCGGACCCTCATGGCAAATAGTACGCCTGTCCTACAAGCCGCGCGAGGCCGGTGTGACCGACGGCCCGCAGGTGTCCGGCCGGTGTCCCCACGGTGAGGAGCCGACGGCGCCGACGTGGCAGTTCCCCTGGCCGGGGCATCACGAACGGGTGTGCACGGTGTGTCGCGGGGTGCTCACGTAACGCGAGTGGCAGTCTGCGGTCGCTCTTCTCGATCTTCGTCGGCACCGGTCCGGCGGGGATCCGCCCCCGATCGATCCCCCGGAGGACTCGTGACGCGCGACGCCCGCAGGCGCCCGGCCGCACCCGTGGCCGCCGGGGTGCTGGTCCTGGTCGCCGCGGTGTCGGTGGCGACGCCCGGTGTCGCGAGCCCGGCGCCCGTCCCGGCCGCGATGGCCACGCCGGCCGAGCCGCCGCCGCGACCGACCCCGCCGCCGAACCCCGGCGACGACGACCTGGCCCGCAGCCGTCAGGACGTCGCGGACCGCACGGCGGAGGTCGGCCGGCTCACCGGGCGCCTCTCCGAGCTCGATGCCGAGGCCGACCGGCTCCAGATCCAGGTGGCCTCCCGGCACGAGGAGGCCAACCAGGCCCGCGACACCGCGGACGCCGCGGCCCGCGAGGCCGAGACGGCCGCGGCGGCCGCGGCCGACGCCCGGCACCGGACCGAGGAGGCCGGCCGGGTCGTCGACGACGCGCGCACCCAGGTCGACGCGTTCGTCGGCGACGTCTACACCCACGGCCTCGACCTCGGCCCGCTCGGGCAGCTGTCCCGGGCGACCGACCCGCGTGACCTCATGGACCGCGCCCGGATGACCGACGCGCTGAGCGAGGACCAGGAGGCGATGCTCGACCGTCTCGAGCGCGCCCGGGTCGAGCAGGCCAACGCCGACTCCCGGGCCCGTGCGGCGCAGGCGGAGGCGGACCGCCGCCGGGCCGCCGCGGAGGACGCGAGCAAGGCCGCGGACCAGGCGCTGGCGTCGGCGTCGACAGCGGCCGACGAGCAGCGCGGCCGGCTCGACGCGGTGCGTGCCGAGCAGGCCGAGGTGCAGCGCAAGCTCGACGCCGCCGAGAACTCCGACGCCGGGCTGCGCGCCCAGCGGCAGCGCTTCGTCGCCTGGCAGGCCGAGCAGGCCCGCCTCGCCGCCGAGGCCGAGCGCAAGGCCAAGGCCGAGGCGAAGGCCCGGGAGGCCGCCCGGGCCGCGCAGCGGGCCCGGAACGCGGCCGAGCGCGAGCGCCGCGCTCGGGAGAACGCGCAGCGTCCGTCGGACGGCCCGCAGGTCGCCCAGGAGTCCGCGCCGGACGCGGGCACGCCGAGCAGCGGCTCCGAGGCGATCGAGACCGTGATCGACCGGGCGACCGAGCAGCTGGGCGTGCGCTACTCGTGGGGTGGCGGCAACTCCGGCGGCCCGACGACGGGCATCCGCGACGGCGGCGTCGCCGACGAGTACCGCGACTACGCCAACGTCGGGTTCGACTGCTCCGGGCTGATGCTCTACTCCTTCGCCGGCGCCGGGGTGCACCTGCCGCGCTACAGCGGCAACCAGGCGAACTACGGCGAGCTGGTCCCGATCTCGGACATGCGCCGCGGGGACATGCTGTCCTGGGCCGAGAACGGCCGGACGTACCACATCGCGCTGTACCTGGGGAACGGCAAGATGCTCGAGGCGCCCTACTCGGGGGCGAAGGTGCGGATCAGCCCGGTGCGCTACGGGCAGCTGAACAAGGTCACCCGGATCTTCTGACCCCGGTTACCCGGCTCCCGGCTGCCCGGCGCCCGGTTACCCGGCTCCCGGGGGCCGGTCGCGGCTGTCCGCGTCGTGCCGCCCGTGGCTCAGCCGTCGCCGTGTCGGGTGCGGACGGCGTCGGCCTCGTCGGCGAGCAGGTCCAGCACCAGCCGGACCGCCGGGCGCTCGGCCACGTCCGGACGGGTCACCGCCCGGACCAGCCGCGCCGCCTTCACCCCGGCCAGCGGGCGGAGCGCGATGCGGGCGTCGTTCCGGTGGTCGGTGGAGTAGCGGGGGAGCAGCGCGACGCCGTAGCCGCTCGCGACCAGCTCCTCGGTGACGGCGAAGTCGTTGATGCGCTGGGCGATCCGCGGGGTCGTGCCGGTGACCAGGCCGAGCGAGCGCAGGACGTCGTCGACCGGCCAGCCCACGCCGACGCCGATCCAGGCCTCGTCGACCAGGTCGGTGAGGTGCACGTCGGCGCGGGCGGCGAGCGGGTGGCCCGGCGGCAGCGCGACGTCCAGGGGTTCGCGCAGCAGCGGCCGGACGTGCAGACGCCCGCCGGTGAACGGGTCGAGCCGCTCGTCGTGATGGGTGACGACGACGTCCGCGTCGGCGGCCGCGGCGGGCACCTCGTCGGGACGCAGGTCGTCGTCGCGGCAGGCCAGGTGCAGGCCGTCGTGCCCGGCGCCGCGACGCAGCAGCCCGGGGAGCAGCAACCGGGCCGCGGACGGGAAGAGCACCACCCGCACCGTGCCCTCCGGGCGTCCGCGCAGCCCGGCGACGGTCTCGTCGAGCCGGCCGAGTGCGGTGAGCACGTCCTCGGCCCCCGCGACGACGGCGGCGCCGGCCTCGGTGAGCCGCAGCCCGCGGCCGTCGGGGACGGTCAGCGCGATGCCCGCCTCCCGGGACAGCGTCTTGAGCTGCTGGGACACCGCGGACGGCGTGAAGCTCAGCGCCTCGGCGACGGCGGTGACCGAGCCGCGGTCGGCGAGCTCGCGCAGGATGCGGAGCCGTCGCACGTCCATGAAGAGAAGCTACAACGCCGGTTCAGATCTCGTCGCTGGTCTGCACGGTCGTCGTCGCGCAGGCTCGGGGCATGACCAGCCGGGACCGGATGCTCGCCGTACTCGTCGCCGTGCTGTGGGGCGCGAACTTCCTCGCCATCCACGTCGGGCTAGAGCACTTCCACCCGATCTTCCTCGCCGGGCTGCGGATGCTGGTGATCGCGGTGCCGACCGTGCTGCTGGTCCCGCGCCCGCAGGTGCCGGTGCGATGGCTGATCGGCTACGGCCTCGGTTTCGGGACGCTGCAGTTCCTGTTCCTGTTTCTCGGGATGAACGCGGGCATGCCGACCGGGCTGGCGTCGCTGGTGCTGCAGGCGTCCGGGCCGTTCACCCTGGTGCTGGGCGCGGTGCTGCTGCGCGAGCACGTCGGTGCGCGGCAGTGGGCCGGGATCGGGTCCGCGGTGGCCGCGCTGGCGGTGATCGCACTGGTCCGGGCGCAGGCTGCGGCGTTCCTGCCGGTACTGCTGACGCTGCTCGGGGCGCTGGCCTGGGCGTTCGGCAACCTGTCGAGCCGGCTGGCCCAGCGCGACGGCGTCGCGGTGAACCCGCTGCACCTGACGCTCTGGATGACCGTGGTCCCGCCGGTTCCGCTGCTGGGCGCGTCGGCGCTGGTCGAGGGGCCGTGGACGGGGTGGCGGGAGACCGCCGCGGCGTTCTCGTGGGACGGCCTGCCCGGGCTCGTCGCGCTCGTCTACCTGTCGGTGGTGGCGACGGTGATGGCCGCGGGGATCTGGACGGCGCTGATGCGTCGCTACCCGGCCGGTGTCGTCGCGCCGCACTCGCTGCTCGTCCCGGTCGTCGGAATGGGGCTGGCGATGGTGGTACTGGGGGAACGGCCGTCGGTGGTGGAGCTGGTCGCGGGGTGTGTGGTGATCGGTGGGGTGCTGGCGGCGTCGGCTCCGGTGCGGTCGCGGGAGCGGGTGCCGGCTGTGGCCTGACCGAGTGGGTGGGATGGCGGAGTACGCGCGTCTGCGCGGCCTCGGGGTGGAGTTCGAGGAGCGGCCGCAGGTGGAGGAGTACGGGACGGTCGCGGTGTTCCGGGACGTCGCGGGGACCGCTGGGACCTGATCCCGCCCCCGTCCGATGACTGAGTGGCGGCCGGTCGGTGGCGTCGCGTTCACGGCAGGCCCGTCGATCCGGTACCGGCCCGGTGTCGACCCCCGACGACTCGGACGTCGCCCCGACCGGTCTGCGAGGCAGTCTCGGACGTCGCCCCCCGACCGGTCTGCGAGGCAGTCTCGGACGTCGCCCCCGACCGGTCTGCGAGGCGGCAGGGCCGGCCGAGGTCCGCGCCGGAAACGAGCGGCTCGGTGCACGTGACCTCCGGCTGCCGGAACACGTGTTGTGCGCCGACCAACGGTCGACTCCTTGCGCCCAATGACGGCAACTGTTACTGGAGAACTGACTGCATACTCCGGTAGAATCGAACACGTGGTCGACACAACGGTCGAAGAGGCACTCGCCGGGCACATGCTGCCCGGCGGGACCCTCGCCGCGTTGTGCGAGGCCACCGCCGCCGCACCCGGCGAGCTGTCCGACCGCGAACTCCTGAAGACCGTCGAGGCTGCGGTGCAGCTGGAACGCTGGGCCGGCGCGGTCCGCACCCGCCTGCTCGGCGCCCTGGTCGAACGACACCCACCGGGCAGCACTGCACCCGTCCCCGATGCCACCGGGAAGACTGCGGTGCCGGTGGCCCGCTGGCTACCGTCGCAGGTGGCGATCGCCACCCGTCTGACCGAGGACCAGGCCCGCGGCGAGCTCGGCATGGCCGAACGCTTGTATCGGGTGCTTCCCGAGACTCTCGCCGAGTGGGAGGCGGGCCGGATCGGGGAACGTGCCGCCGAAGCGATCGCCGAGTCCACCCAGGTCCTCGACGACGACGCCGCCCGCGCGGTGCAGGCTGCGATCCTGCCCGGCGCTTCGACGATCACCCAGACCCGGTTGCGGGCGCGGTTGCGGACCGCGATCCACCGGGCCGACCCCGAGGGTGCGTCCAAGCGTCATCAGCGGGCGTTCGACGACCGCGAGGTGTCGATCAGCCGCAGCGACAACGGCATGGGATCACTGTGGCTGTCCGGCTCGGCGGCGCAGACCGAGGCGTCCTGGAACTCCCTGGACCGGCTCGCCCGCTCGCTGGGCACCGAGGATCCGCGGACGTTGGCGCAGCGCCGCTGCGATCTGGCGCATGAGTTGTTGCAGGGCACGGTGACGATCACCGACCTGACCTCGGTGATGTCCGCGGTGAGCACTGTGGTCAACAGTCGCCCTGGAGTCGGCACCACGACGAGCACCGGTAGCGGTGTAGCGCCGGCGCCGCGCCTCGCAGGGGCTGCGGGCGCATCCAACGGGATACCCGGCAGCGACACCGGGTTCGGCACCGCGCAGACCACCGAGGCAACAACCGGCACGGAGACCACCGCAGCGACCGGCGCAGCGATCGACGAGCCGACCGGTGTGGACGCCGAGGTCATCGCCACTGCCGTCGCCGAGGTCCTGGCCCACAAGCCCGATCCGAACGCCACGATCGGTCGTAAGCCGTTGATCCAGGTCGTGGTCGGGCTCGACACCCTGCTCGGCGGTAGCCGGCCCGGGGAGATCACCGGCCACGGTCCGATCTCCGCGGCCACCGCCCGTGCCCTGGCCGCCGGTGGTGACTGGAAACGCCTGGTCACCGACCCGGTCACCGGGCAGTTGCTCGACTACGGACGCAACACCTACCGGCCTCCGGCGAATCTGCACGACCACGTCCACGGCCGTGACGGCACGTGCCGTGGTCCGGACTGCGAACGCCGCATCCGCGATCTCGATCACCACCTGGACTGGGGCAAGGACGGCCATACCGTCGACGACAACCTGTTCGGGTTGTGCCAGCGCCATCACAAGCTCAAGGACGTCACCGGCTGGCACGCACTGGTGCGCCCCGACGGTGGGCTGACCTGGATCAGCCCCGACGGGTATCAGTCGACGACGTACCCGAAGGACTACCGCGTCTTCACCGAGGACACCGTGGTGACCGAGGGCGTCGCGGAGCGGCGGGTGCTCGACCCCGACCGCGAGGCGTCCAGCCGGCGAACCAGGATCACGCGCCTCACCGGCGAACCAGAGGCCGCGATCCCGGAACCGCGCGACGGCGAGGACGACACCCCGGCCCCGTTCTGAGACCGGGTTCCGGGGCCGGTTCCGGAGCCGGTTCCGAGTCGGGTCCCGAGTCTGTCTGGTTCCGAGACTGGCACACGGCGGGAGAGCTGGGTCATGGGAACCGATCAAGCACTGCGTCTCGGTGCGAAACGTACGTAGGGTCGCCCGGTGCAGTGGTGGGAGATCCTGATCATCGCCGTGGCCGGGCTCTGGGCCGGCCTGATCAACACGGTGGTCGGCTCCGGCACGCTCGTGACGTTCCCCGTCCTCGTGGCGCTCGGCTACCCGCCGGTGACGGCGACGACGTCGAACGCGATCGGGCTCATCAGCGGCACGATCACCGGTGCCGTCGGCTACCGCAAGGAGCTGCAGGGACACGGCGCGCGGCTCGTCCGCTACTCCGTCGCCTCGTTCCTCGGGGCGATCTGCGGCACCGTCCTGCTGCTGTCGCTGCCGCCGAACGCGTTCGCCACCATCGTGCCCGTCCTGGTCGGACTGTCGGTGCTGCTCGTGGCACTCCAACCCCTGCTGAACCGGCGGCTCAGGGAACGGTCGGCGCAGCGGACCCCAGGGCCGCTGCTCTACTTCCTGATCTTCCTCATCGGGATCTACGGCGGCTACTTCACCGCCGCCCAGGGGATCATGCTGGTCGGCGTCATGGGCCTGCTGCTGGCCGACCCGCTGCAGACCCTCAACGGCTTCAAGAACGTCCTGTCCGCCGTCGTCAACCTCGTCGCCGGCGTCATCTACGCGTTCATCGCGCCCGTCAGCTGGCCGGTCGTCGGGATCCTCGCGGTGAGCTCGATCGTCGGGGGAGTGCTCGGCGCCTCCGTCGGACGACGCCTCTCGCCCCTGGCCCTGCGTGTCGCGATCGTCGTCATCGGTGTCGCCGCGATCGTGTACCTGCTCGTCACCTGAGCCGCCCTGTGGCCCCGAGAGGATCCACGCCCGGATCTGGTCTCAGGCGCGATCGATCAGCGGCCGACAGTCGCCCACCCCGTCTCTTCAATGTCAATGAAACATTGACGCCAGCAAATCGTCAACCAAACAGCGACGACCAACCCCGGCCACGACCTCGCAGCGGCGCCGGCCGGGGGAGCGGCCCAGCCGGCCGGGGGAGCGGCCCGGCCGGCTGACCCTCGCGGCGCCGGTTACGCCAGACCGACGAGCCGCTGGACCGACGAGCCGCTCCGACCCCACCCGGCCGTGGCGTTTTCACCTCGGTCACACGGGCCACCGGGTGGTATGGGCACCGTGAGCACGTCTGCCGCGGGAACGCCCGAGCCGTCCGGCCAGTCCACTCCCGCCCGGGACGCCGAGCGCCTGGAGCGCGCCGTCCTCGAGGTGAAGCGCGTGATCGTCGGCCAGGACCGGCTCGTCGAGCGGATGCTCGTCGGGCTGCTGGCCCGCGGCCACCTGCTACTGGAGGGCGTCCCCGGCGTCGCGAAGACCCTGGCCGTGGAGACCTTCGCCCGGGTCGTCGGCGGCAGCTTCTCCCGGCTGCAGTTCACCCCCGACCTGGTGCCCGCCGACATCCTCGGCACCCGGATCTACCGGCAGGGCCGCGAGGAGTTCGACGTCGAGCTGGGCCCGGTCGTCGCCAACTTCGTGCTGGCCGACGAGATCAACCGTGCCCCCGCGAAGGTGCAGTCGGCGATGCTGGAGGTCATGGCCGAGCGGAAGCTGTCGCTCGGCGGGCAGGACCACCCGATGCCAGACCCGTTCCTGGTGCTCGCCACCCAGAACCCGATCGAGAACGAGGGCGTCTACCCGCTGCCCGAGGCGCAGCGCGACCGCTTCCTGTTCAAGCTGCTGATCGAGTACCCGGGTGTCGAGGAGGAGCGGGAGATCATCTACCGGATGGGGTCCGTCCCGCCGGAGCCCGCCCAGGTGCTCACGCCCCAGGAGCTGGTCGCGTTCCAGCGCACCGCGGCGGACGTGTTCGTGCACCACGCTCTGGTCGACTACGTCGTGCGCCTCGTCGTCGCCACCCGGACCCCGGCCGAGCACGGCCTCGGCGACGTCGCGTCCTGGATCGCCTACGGCGCCTCACCGCGCGCCTCGCTCGGGATCGTCGCCGCCGCACGCGCACTCGCCCTGGTCCGCGGCCGCGACTATGTGCTGCCCCAGGACGTCCTGGAGGTCGCCCCGGACGTGCTGCGGCACCGCCTCGTGCTGTCCTACGACGCCGTCGCCGACCAGGTCCCGGTCGACCACATCGTGTCCCGGGTGCTGCAGACCGTGCCGTTGCCGCAGGTCAGCGCCCGTCCGGGCAACGGGTCTGCGCCGCAGCCCGGCGGCCCGGCGCCGTACGCCGCAGGTCCTGGCGGGCCCGGTGCCCCGGCAGGTGGCCAGGCGTGACGGCCGGCACCGGGCCGGGCGACCGGCCCACCGGTGAGCAGGGATCGGGCAGGGCCACCGCCGACCTCACCAAGCTCGAGGCGTCGCTGCGCACCCTGGAGCTGACCGTCCGCCGCCGGCTCGACGGCCTGTTGCAGGGCAACCACCTCGGCCTGCTGCCCGGCCCGGGGACCGAGCCGGGGGAGGCGCGCGCCTACCAGCCCGGTGACGACGTCCGCCGGATGGACTGGTCGGTCACCGCCCGCACCACCGCCCCGCACGTCCGCGAGACCGTCGCCGACCGCGAGCTGGAGACCTGGGCCGTCGTCGACCTGTCCCGCAGCCTCGACTTCGGCACCGCCGACACCGACAAGCGGCACCTGGCCCTGGCCGGGCTCACCGCCGTCGCCCAGCTGACCGCCGGAGGCGGGAACCGGATCGGTGCCGTCGTCGCCACCGGGGCGCAGACGCTGCGGCTGCCCGCCCGTGGCGGCCTCGCGCACGCGCGCGGCATGGTCCGCCGCGTCGCGACCATGCCGCCGGCACCGGAGGGCGTCCGCGGGGACCTCGTCGCGGCACTGGACGAGCTGCGCCGCCCGCCGCGCCGCCGCGGCCTGGTCGCGGTGATCTCCGACTTCCTCGGCGAGCCCGTCTGGGAGCGGTCGCTGCGCGCCCTGACCGCCCGACACGACCTGCTCGCGATCGAGATCGTCGACCCGCGCGAGCTGGAGCTGCCCGACGTCGGGTCCGTCGTACTCGCCGACCCCGAGACCGGCCGGCGACGCGAGGTCGAGACGACGCCGCTGCTGCGCCGCGAGTTCGCCGCGGCTGCCTCCGAGCACCGCGACCGGGTCGCCGCCGCGCTGCGCCGCTGCGGAGCCGCACAGCTGACCCTGCGCACCGACCGCGACTGGGTCGCCGACATCGTGCGGTTCGCGGTCGCGCGCAAGCACTCCGGGACCGGCGCCACCCCCGGGAGGCCGGCGTGAACTTCGTCAGCCCCTGGTGGCTGCTGGCGCTCGTCGTCGTCGCCGCACTGGCCGTCGGCTACGTCTGGCTGCTGCGCCGGCGCCGCAGCGACGTCCTCCGGTTCACCAACCTCGAGCTCCTCGAGACCGTCATGCCGAAGCGGCCCGGGCGGTGGCGGCACGTGCCCGTCATCGCGCTGCTGACCGCGCTGGCGCTGCTCACCGTCGCCCTAGCCGGGCCGCAGGCGATGGCCAAGGTCCCGCGCAACCGGGCCACGGTGCTGCTGGTGATCGACGTGTCGCTGTCGATGAAGGCCACCGACGTCGCACCCACCCGGCTCGCCGCAGCGCAGGCCGCGGCCAAGCAGTTCGCCGACCAGCTCACCCCCGGGGTCAACCTGGGGCTGGTGTCGTTCGCCGGGACCGCGGCGGTACTGGTCTCGCCGACCACCGACCGCAATGCGGTGAAGTCCGGGGTCGACGGCCTGCAGCTCGCAGAGTCCACCGCCACCGGTGAGGCGATCTTCACCGCCATGCAGTCGATCGACTCGTTCTCCCGCACCCTGTCCGGGGGCCCCGACCAGTCCGGGCAGCCGCCGCCCGCCCGGATCGTGCTGCTCTCCGACGGCACCCAGACCGTTCCGGGGCCGGAGGGGGAGACGGAGCCGCGCGGCTCGTTCACCGCCGCCCAGGAGGCCGCCAAGCGCGGCGTCCCGGTCTCCACGATCTCCTTCGGCACCACCTACGGCACCATCGACCTCGACGGCGGCCGCACGCCCGTCGCCGTCGACGACGCCTCGATGCAGCGGATCGCCCAGCTCTCCGGCGGCCGCTTCTTCACCGCCGCGTCGGAGTCCGAGCTGCGTGCGGTCTACTCCGACCTGTCCGAGGAACTCGGCTACGAGGAACGCGAGGTCGACGCGAGCAGACCCTGGATGATCGCCGGGTTCCTGCTGCTCGTGGCCGGGCTGATCGCCGGGATCCTGCTCGGCAGACGCGTGCCGTGACCCACGTCCCGGGTCGGCGTCGGCGTAACCGGCGGGTAGTGCGTTAGGTTCTGCCCTCGTGGGACGCAGCGTGCTCGTGACCGGAGGAAACCGCGGCATCGGACTGGCGATCGCGAACGCGTTCGCCGCCGAGGGTGATCAGGTGGCGGTGACCTACCGCTCCGGAAAGGACGGTCTGCCCGACGGCCTGCTGCCGGTGCACTGCGACGTCACCGACGCCGAGTCGGTCGACGCCGCCTTCACCGAGGTCGAGGCCGCGCACGGCCCTGTCGAGGTGCTGGTGTCCAACGCCGGGATCACCGACGACGGACTGCTCATGCGGATGGACGAGGACTCCTTCACCAAGGTCGTCGACGCCAACCTCACCGCCGCCTACCGGGTCGCCAAGCGCGCCTCGCGCGGGATGCTGAAGGCCAAGGGCGGCCGGATGATCTTCGTGTCGTCGGTCGTCGGCCTCACCGGTTCGGCCGGGCAGGTCAACTACGCCGCCTCGAAGTCCGGGCTGGTCGGCCTCGCCCGCTCCGTCGCCCGCGAGCTCGGCAGCCGCGGCATCACCGCGAACGTCGTCGCCCCCGGCTTCGTCGACACCGACATGACGCGGGCGCTGTCGGACAAGCGGCGCGAGGAGATCCTCGGGACCATCCCGCTGGCCCGCTACGCCGACCCCGACGACATCGCGTCCGTGGTCGCCTTCCTCGCCTCCCCGGGCGCCGGCTACGTCACCGGGGCGATCGTTCCCGTCGACGGCGGCCTCGGCATGGGCCACTGAGCCGGTCGGTCACCGACCCACCGAGTCACTCACGCACCGAGCGACACGCTCACCCGGACTCTCGCACCACCACCCTCGAAAGGACGTCATGGGACTGCTCGACGGCAAGCGGCTGCTGATCACCGGTGTGATCACCGACGCCTCGCTGGCCTTCCACGCCGCCAAGATCGCTCAGGAGCAGGGCGCGGAGGTCGTGCTCACCGGCTTCGGCCGGCTCCGCCTGGTCGAGCGGATCGCGCAGCGCCTGCCGAAGCCCGCACCGGTCGTCGAGCTGGACGTGCAGAACCAGGAACAGCTCGACTCGCTCGCCGACCGCGTCGCCGAGCACCTCGGGGACGAGCCGCGGCTCGACGGTGTCCTGCACTCCATCGGGTTCGCCCCGGCCGGTGCGCTGGGCGACGGCGCGTTCCTCAAGGCCGAGTGGTCCGACGTCGCCACCGCCATCGAGGTGTCGGCGTACTCGCTGAAGTCGCTGGCCATGGCGTGCAAGCCGCTGCTCGGCCCGGGCTCGTCGGTCGTCGGGATGGACTTCGACAACCGCCAGGCCTGGCCCGCCTACGACTGGATGGGCGTCGCCAAGTCCGCACTGGAGTCGGTCACCCGCTACCTGGCCCGCGACCTCGGCCCGGACGGCATCCGGGTCAACCTCGTCGCCGCCGGACCGGTGAAGACGATGGCCGCCAAGTCCATCCCCGGCTTCGCCGCGTTCGAGGACGTCTGGAGCCAGCGGGCCCCGCTGGGCTGGGACATGGGCGACCCGGTGCCGGTGGCGAAGACCGTCTGCGTGGCGCTGTCGGAGTGGATGCCCGCGACCACCGGCTCGATGATCATGGCCGACGGCGGGGTGCACGCCGTCGGGGTGTGACGGGCCGCATGGGCCCGGTGGGTGTGTAATCGAGGGGTGCCCACCACGTACGACGCCCTTCTGCTGCTGAGCTTCGGCGGTCCCGAGGCCCCCGACGAGGTCCGACCGTTCCTGGAGAACGTGACCCGTGGCCGCGGGGTCCCGCCCGAGCGTCTCGACGCCGTCGAGGTGCACTACCAGCACTTCGGCGGCGTCTCGCCGATCAACGCCCGCAACCGTGAGCTGATCGAGGCGATCGGGGCACGCACCGCGCTGCCGGTCTACTTCGGCAACCGCAACTGGTACCCGTTCGCCGAGGACACCGTGCGGCAGATGGCCGACGACGGCGTCCGCAACGCCCTGGTGTTCGCCACCAGCGCCTACGGCGGCTACTCCGCCTGCCGCCAGTACGACGAGGACATCGAGCGGGCCCGCGCCGCCGTGGGGGAGCGGGCGCCGCACCTGGTGAAGCTGCGGCACTTCTTCGACCACCCGCAGTTCGTGCGCGCCAACGCCGACGCGGTGCGCCGCGCGTTCGCGACGCTGCCCGCCGAGCAGCAGGACGTGGCGCGACTGGTGTTCACCGCGCACTCCATCCCGAACTCCGCCGACGCCGCCGCAGGCGTTCCGGCCGAGGGCGGGCACCGCTACTCCCGCCAGGTGCAGGAGGCGTCCGCGCTGGTCGCGGCCGAGCTGGGCATCGACGACTTCGACGTCGTGTGGCAGTCCCGCTCCGGCCCGCCGCAGATCCCGTGGCTGGAGCCCGACATCGTCGGCCACATCGACGACCTGCACGCCAAGGGCGTTCCCGCGGTCGTCGTCTCGCCGGTCGGGTTCGTCTCCGACCACGTCGAGGTCGTGTGGGACCTGGACAACGAGGCCGCCGAGCGGTGCGAGGAGCTGGGCATGGGCTTCGCCCGCGCCGCGACGGCCGGGCCGGACCCGCGGTTCGCCGACATGGTCGTCGAGCTGATGGCCGAGCACACCGACGGCGCACCCGAGCCGCGGCTGTCGACGATCCCGTCGGCCGGCTGCACCCGGGACGGCGCCCCGTGCGCGGTGGACTGCTGCGTGCCGCAGCGCAGGCCGGCGACCGGACAGCGCTGATCCCCCGGGGCTGATCCTCCGGGGCTGATCCCCGGCGCCGAACTCCGACGCCGGGGTCGGCGTCCGGGTGACGGACCCGTACACCGCTGTTCGGCCGAACCGGTTGGGCCCGAATTTGACGGTTTGGTAACCGTATGGGGCAGTGATTGCCCTCACGTCTGGTATCCGGTCGTATGTCCGGTATGTCTCCCGTCACGGATCCGGGTGCGGCCACGACCACGCCCGCCGACGCTCTCGCCCAGGCCCCGCAACCCGGGCTTCTCGGCAGCATCGAGAACGCCATCGACGCCGTCTTCGACCCGCTGGCGTCGGGCCTGTCCGACGTGGTCTTCTACGAGATCTCGCTGTTCGGAGTGAGCTTTCCGTGGATCGTGGCGTGGCTGGTCCTCGCCGGGGTGATCTTCACGATCTACTTCGGGTTCGTGCAGTTCCGGGCGTTCGCACTGGCCCTGCGGATCGTCACCGGGAAGTACACCCGGCGCGACGAGCCCGGCGAGATCAGCCACTTCCAGGCGCTGACCTCGGCGCTGTCCGGCACGGTCGGGCTCGGCAACATCGCCGGTGTCGGCGTCGCGGTCACCATCGGCGGTCCGGGCGCCACCTTCTGGATGATCGTGGCCGGCCTGCTCGGCATGTGCACGAAGTTCGTCGAGTGCACCCTCGGCGTGCGCTACCGGGAGGTCCATGCCGACGGCACCGTCTCCGGCGGGCCGATGCACTACCTGCGCAAGGGCGTCGCCGAGCGCTTCCCGAACGCGTTCGGGCGCGGCCTGGGCACCGTACTCGCGGTCGGCGCGGCGGTGATGCTGCTGTTCTTCGGCGTGGCCGGCGGGAACATGTTCCAGGCCAACCAGACCCTGGCCCAGCTGGAGAACGTGACCGGCGGCGAGGAGGGCCTGCTCGGCGGCGCGGGCGCGCACCTGATCTTCGGCCTGGTCCTGGCGGCGATCGTCGGTGCGGTGATCTTCGGCGGGGTGAAGTCGGTCGGCCGGGTCACCAGCAGGCTCGTCCCGGCGATGGGCCTGATCTACGTCGTGGCGTGCCTGATCGTGATCGCGGTGAACATCGCGCAGGTCCCGAGCGCGATCGGGATGATCCTGGCCGGGGCGTTCTCGGCCGAGGGTGTCGTCGGTGGTGCGCTGGGTGCGCTGGTCGTCGGCTTCCAGCGGGCCGCGTTCTCCAACGAGGCCGGTCTCGGCTCGGCCCCGATCGCGCACTCCGCGGTCCGGACGAAGAACCCGGTGACCGAGGGCTACGTCGCGCTGCTGGAGCCGTTCGTCGACACCGTGATCATCTGCACGATGACCGCGCTGACGATCGTCATCGCCGGTACCCCGTTCTGGTACGAGGCCCGGGAGGCCGCGTTCGCCACCGGCGGGGACGACCAGGCCGACGGCGTCGTCGTCACCTCGGACGCGTTCGCGACCGTGCTGCCGTGGTTCCCGATCGTGCTGGCGCTGGCGGTCTCGCTCTTCGCGATCTCCACGATGATCACCTGGGGCTACTACGGCCAGAAGGCGTGGACCTACCTGTTCGGCAAGAGCGTGCTCGCCGAGCGGGTCTACCAGGCGGTGTTCTGCTTCTTCGTGGTCGTCGGGTCGGTCCTGAGCCTGGGCAGCGTGCTGGACTTCGCCGACGCCGTGCTGTTCCTGCTCGCGATCTTCAACATCCTCGGCCTCTACCTGCTGGCGCCGGTGGTGAAGCGGGAGATGCGGGCGTTCCGGGAGAAGCTGCGCAGCGGGGAGATCACCGAGGTCGAGCCGCACGAGCGGGTCGACCGCTAGCCGGCCTGCCCGGGATCAGTGGCGTCCGGTGCGGCGGCGGGCCCGGTGACCAGGCCGGTCACCAGGTCCGCCGCGCTGGACGTGCGGGTGCGCAGCGACCGGTCGTAGTGCCGGGTGGTGGCGATCGACGCGTGCCCGACGTCGGCCTGCACGTGCTGGATCGGTGCGCCCGCCTCGAGGGCGAGGGTGACGTAGGCGTGTCGCAGGGCGTGCGGGTGCACCCGGTCGGCGACGTCGTCGAGCTCGGGGCCCGCGTGCCCGGCGATCCGGCGCAGCAGCGCGTAGAGGTCCTGGCGCGAGCACCGGCCGCCGGAGCGGGTGGCGAGCATCGGGCCCGACGGGGCCTGCCCGCGCCGCGCGGGGACGGTCTCGGCGGTGCTGCCGTCGCGGACCGCGAGGTAGGCACCCAGAGCCCCGGTGACGGCGTCGCCGGGGAACACCTCGCGCACCGTGCCGCCCTTGCCGCGCACCCGCAGCACCTGCTCCCCGCCGGTGACGACGAGGTCGTCACGGTCCAGCCCGGTGACCTCGGAGATCCGCAGCCCCAGGGTGAGCAGCGCGACGAACGCGACCGCACGCCGCGCGTAGAGTTCGCGTGCCGCCGTCCGGTTCGGCAGCGTGGCCGCCGCGTCCCACAGGGCCCGGACCTGGGCGGCGGTGAGCCGCACCGTCGGCGACGGGTCCCGCGACGTGCCGGTCAGGCCGAGGCGGCCGCGGTGCAGTGCGGCGGGGTTCCCGGCGATGACCCCGGTCTCGACGAGGTGGGCGTAGAACGCCGACACCGTCGACAGCATCCGGGCCCGGGTGCGCTTGCCGGCTCCGGCGGCGTCGAGGGCGTGCAGCCAGGTCGTGACGTGCGTGCCGGTCGCGGCCCGAGGGTCGAGGGCGTGCGTGGCGCACCAGCGGAAGTACGCGAGCCGGTGCAGCCGCCCGCGCCGGGCCGGTGGCGGCGCGGTGCGGGGCCGGTCGCGGGCGGGCGGCGGGGTGCCGGTGACGGCGTCGGCCCACTGCGGGGGCAGCCCGAGGGCGTAGGCGTAGGTGCGGCGGGTCTGCGCGCCGCCGTAGCCGGCCAGCCAGCGGGCGACCAGCGCCCGCAGCGCGTCCGGGTCGTCGACACCGGGCCAGTCGACCGCGGCCCCGCCGGCCCCGCCGGCGCCGTCAGCACTGTCGCCGGCCGGGCCGGGCAGCACGACGTCGTCGGGGCGGGGGAGGGAGGCGAGCACGGCGCGCGCCGACGAGGGACCGGACATCACCGCCGATCGTAGGAGACCGGCAACGGGTCAGAGCCGTGACCACGCCCGGGCGAGCAGCTCGAACGACCGCATCCGGTCGGCCAGGGCGGGTGTCATCGTCTCGATCACCAGCTCGTCCGCCTCGAGCGCCTCGACGACGGCGGCGAGCCGTTCCGCGACCGCCTCCGGCTCGCCCACCACCCGGGTACGGAGCCGGTCCTCCAGCCGGAGCAGCTCGTCCGCGGTCAGCTGCGGCAGCGCGGCGCGCTCGTCGGCGGACGGGTAGTACGCCGGTCCGCGGTCGAGGACCAGGCCGCGCAGCCAGACGTCGTAGCCTGCGGCGAGGTCGTCGGCCTCGGCCGCGGTGGGGGCGGCCAGCGCGGAGACCGCGACGGCGACGTGCGGCCGGTCCCGGACGCCGGGTACGAACTGCTCCCGGTACTCGTCGACGGCCTCGAGCACGCTCGTCGGGCGGGCGAAGTAGGCCAGGCCCAGCGGCAGGCCGTGCCGCGCGGCGTAGGTCGCGCTCTCCCCGGCCCCGCCCGCGTGTATCCAGATCTGCGGCGGGACACCGTCGAGCAGCTGCACCGGGCCGCCGTCGATTCCCGGTTCCTTGCCGGCCAGCAGCCGCAGCAGCTGGTCGCAGCGGCCGCTGTAGCTGCCCAGGCCGCGTTCGAGCAGCGCCGCCTCGACCTGCGGGCGGTCCTCGTCGCCGGTGGCGGTCCCGGGAGCCCGGGCGGCGACCGTCCGGCCCAGGCCGAGGTCGGCGCGTCCGCCGCAGGCCGCGGACAGCAGCATCGCGTCCTCGGCGAGGCGCAGCGGCGGGTGGTAGGACACGAGCGTGGCGGCGACCCCGAGCCGGATCCGGCCGGTGCGCCCGGCGAGGTGGGCGAGCAGCAGCATCGGGCTGGTCGAGCCCAGCCCCGGGGTCAGGTGGTGCTCGGCGACCCAGTAGCGCAGCAGCCCGAGCGACTCCGCGTGCCGGGCCATGGTGACGCTGTCCGCGACGACGTCGGCGGCCGTCCCCCCGGGACCGACGGGGCACAGGTCCAGGCACGACAGCGGGATCGCGGACAGGGTGGCTCCCTCGTGGGGCGGTGCGCCCGGGGCTCCGCGTCTGGCGGGATGTCGCGAACGCCGGTGGGCCGGGCCGTCGAATCTAGGGCGGCCGGGGTCGGCGGGTCAATCCTGCGGTCGGCCGTGCGCGGGCACGGCCGACCGGGTGTGCGCTGGGATTTCCGGGTTCGCGAGAGCCTCGCGGGATGGTCAGAGGCGGGGGCCGATGCCGGTCAGCGCCCGCACCTCCATCTCCTTGGTCTTCACCGGGTCGACCGGCGTCTTGTCCAGCAGCGTGCCGGCGATCGCGGCCGCGAACGACAGCGGGACCGTGACGATCGCCGGGTTCGTCAGCGGGAACCACGCGATGTCGACGCCGGGGAAGAGCGCGTCCGGTGCGCCGGTGACCGTCGTCGACGACGCGATCAGCACGACGCAGGACCCCAGGCCGGTGTAGATGCTCCACAGCGCGCCCTGGGTGGAGAAGCGCCGCCAGAACAGCGCCAGCACGATCGTCGGCAGGTTCGCCGAGGCGGCGATGGCCAGCGCCAGCGACACAAGGAACGCGACGTTGAGGTCACGGGCGACCACACCACCGGCGATCGCCAGCGCGCCGATGCCCATCGCGGTGCCGCGGGCGACCTTGATCTCCTGCTTCGGCTCGGCGTGGCCGCGGCGGATGATGTTGGCGTACACGTCGTGCGCGAATGACGCCGACGCCGTCAGCGTCAGACCGGCGACGACGGCCAGGATCGTCGCGAACGCGACGGCCGAGACGACGCCCAGCGCAGCCGTCCCGCCGACCCGGTAGGCCAGCAGCGGCGCGGCGGCGTTGGCGCCACCGGGGGCACCGAGGATCTCCTCGGGCCCGAGTACCGCGGCGGCGCCGAAGCCGACGACCAGGATGCACAGGTAGAAACCGACCATCAGCCACGAGCACCAGGTCACCGAGCGGCGGGCCTCCTGCGCGTTCGGCACGGTGAAGAAGCGCATGAGCACGTGCGGGAGGCTGGAGATGCCCAGCACCAGCGCCAGGCCCAGGGACAGGAAGTCCAGGCGGGCGGTGGGACCGCGGTACCAGCGGCCCGGTTCCAGGATCGAGGCACCGTGCGGGCTCTGATCGACGGCATGGTCGAGCAGCCCGGCCAGGCTCAGCCCGAACCGGCCGAGTACGAAGATCGCGAGCAGGGCGACCGACGCGAGCAGCGCGATCGCCTTGATGATCTGCACCCATGTGGTGCCGCGCATGCCCCCGAGCAGCACGTACAGCATCATCACGACGCCGACCGCGATGATCACCAGCGACTCGCCGCCCGCGGAGCGCACCCCGAGCAGCAGCGCGACGACGGAACCGGCACCGGCCATCTGCGCGATCATGTAGACCAGCGAGATCATCAGCGTCGACGTGGCCGCGGCGGCGCGGACCGGGGTCTGGCGCAGCCGGTAGGCCATGACGTCGCCCATGGTGAAGCGGCCGGTGTTGCGCATGCCCTCGCCGACGAGCAGCAGCGCGACCAGCCAGGCCACCACCCAGGACACCGAGTAGACGAAGCCGTCGAAGCCGTAGACCGCGATCGCGCCCGAGATGCCGAGGAACGACGCCGCGGAGAGGAAGTCGCCGGACATCGCGACGCCGTTCTGGGCGCCCGAGAAGCCGCCGCCCGCGGCGTAGTAGTCGTCGGGGGTGTGGTTGCGGTGGCTGACCCGGTAGACCAGGCCGAGCGTGAGTGCGACGAAGACGCCGAAGACGACCAGGTTGACGATCGGGTTCCCGACGCTGCTGTTCATCAGACGCTCCACATGTCGTCGTGCACCGGGGCGGGCTCGGCGGGCCGCGCGGCGTGCGCCTCGCGCAGCTCCTCGACGCGCGGGTCGACCTCGGCGGTGCTGAACCGGTTGTAGGCCCAGACGATCAGCAGGGTCGAGACGAACTGGGCGATGCCCAGCAGCATCCCGACGTTGATCGAGTCGAAGACCGGCGTGCCCATGACGTCGGGGAAGAACGCGGCGAGGACGACGAACACGCCGTACCAGCCGAGGAACACCGCGGTGCCGACGAAGGCGAACCGGCGCACCCGCGACCGCAGCTCGCGGAAGCGCGGGTCGTCGAAGACGGCGTTCACGGTGTCCGTGTACTCGTCACCGTGAGTGATCATCCCCGGCGCGGGTGCGGCCTCCCCGGCGGCCCGGTGAGCGCCGACGGCCCCGCCCGGTGAGCGCAGCGCCCGCCGTCCGGCGAACGGCGTGTCGCTGATCGGACGGGTCTCGTCGTCGCCCCAGGTCGTGCCGGCCGGGGTGAACATGGACGACCCGCCCTCGGCCCGGCGGGGCCGCCTCGGGAGAACGTCCCGAGCCTCGGCGTCGTCTCCGGTCATGTGTTTGCACCTCGGTGTCGCTGATCGGTCCTCGCGCTCGTGTCGAGCGTGTGCGGGAGCGGCTCACACGGGGCGCGGGGAGCCGCGCGGCGTGCAGGTCGACGGCTTCGGACGGTAGCAACTCCGCTGCACAGCGATGCATCCGACCCCGTCCGGGCGGCGGTTTCCGAGGGTGTCTCGTCCGGAATGTCTCCCCTGCGGGGCAGCGGTCAGGCCCGTTCGGAGGAACGGCCGCCGAGATGGGTGGCGAAGTGCCGCTCGACGGCGCGGTAGAGGCGCACCTGGTTCTCCGGGTTGGCGAAACCGTGCCCCTCGTCGTCGGCGACGAGGTACTCCACCGGCACCCCGCGCTCGCGCAGCGAGGCGACGATGTTGTCCGACTCGGCCTGCACCACCCGGACGTCGTTGGCGCCCTGCGCGACGAGCAGCGGGGTGCGGATCCGGTCGCTCATCGTGATCGGCGAGCGGGCGAGCATGTCGGCCTCCTGCTCCGGGATCTCCGGGTCGCCTGCGTAGCTGAACCAGCCACCGGCGTTGTAAGGCCGGGTGAACGGCGGCAGGGTGCGCAGGAAGTTCGCCAGGTCGGAGATGCCGCAGTAGTCGACGGCCGCGGCGAACCGGTCCGGGGTGACCGTCACGCCCACCAGCGCGGCGTAGCCGCCGTAGGAGCCGCCGAAGATCCCGACGCGGTCCGGGTCGGCGTAGCCCTGCGCGACCGCCCAGTCGACGGCGTCGAGCAGGTCGTCGTGCATGGCACCGGCGAGCTCACCGATCGCGGCGGTGACGTGCCGGCGGCCGTAGCCGGTGGAACCGCGGAAGTTCACCTGCAGGACGGCGTGGCCGCGGTTGGCGAGGAACTGCGCGTCCGGGCAGTACCCCCAGACGTCATGCGCCCACGGGCCGCCGTGCACGACCAGCACCAGTGGCAGGTTCCGCGGCTCGACCCCGACCGGCAGGGTCAGGAAGGCGTGCAGCGGCAGCCCGTCGCGGGCCGGGAAGGACACCGGGGTCATCGGCGCCATGTCGGCGGGGTCGCGGTCGGGGTAGGGCCGGAACAGCTCGCGGGCCTCGCCGGTCTCGTGGTCGTAGAGCCAGGTGACGCCCGGGTCCCGGTCGTGGGTGAAGGTCGCGACCCAGCGGCGTCCGGCGTCGTCGCAGCTCAGGGTACCCAGCACGCCGTCGGAGAGGGTGGCGAGGCGCTCGTACACAGGGGCGAAGCCGGGGTCGATCACCTCGACGTGCGGGCGGTCGGCGACGAACCTGGCCGCCAGCGGGTTCCCGGCCTGGTCGGTGAGCACGGGCGGCGGCAGCACGCCCGGAGCCAGCATCCCGACGGTGTCCAGGCTGTGCCCGTCGACGGCGGCGACGACGGTCTCGGCGCCGGTGGCGTGGTCGATCCGGACCAGGCGGAGGTCGTCGCCGTCGGCCGGGTCGTCGGGATAGGTGCCGACCAGCAGGCCGGCGCCGTCGGCGGTGAGGAGCTGCGGGTAGACGCCGACCGGGTACTCGGCACCGCTGACCCGGCGCAGCAGGCGGCGTTCACCACTGCCGGAGTCGATCGCGGAGAACTCGATCGCGCCGTCGTCGGTGTAGACGCTCTGGAACGCGGGCGTCCCGGCCCGGTCGAACAGCGTCGTCGCCGTCGGCTCGGTCTGCTCGAGATGCGGGGTGAGCTCGCCGGTGGCGATGTCGAGCCGGTACACGTCCAGCGACATCGGGTCCGGGTTCATGGTGACCAGCACCGTGCCGGGACGGGCGGGCAGCCGCTCGATGCCGAACACCCGCGACCCGCGCTCCATCGGAGTGAGATCGACGGCGGGCTCGCCGGGAGCGTCGAGGTCGACGCGGTGCACGTGCCAGTCCTCGTTGCCGTCGGTGTCCTGCAGGTAGAGCAGCCAGCGGGGGTCGTCGGTCCAGTGGTACCGGGAGACTCCGCGGCGGGTGTCGTGGGTGACCTGGACGGCGTCGTCGTGGGTCTCGTCGATCCCGCGGACCCAGACGTTGCGCCGTCCGCCGCCCGGAGCGGGGGCGATGTAGGCGAGGCGGGTGCCGTCCGGGGAGATCGAGGCGCTGGAGACGTCGGGGTCGGCGAAGAACGTCTCGACCGGGATCAGGTCGGGGCGGGTGTCCTGGGGTGCGGTGGTCATCGGTGTCTCCTGTGTCGTGGGTGCGCCGCCTGTCCTGCGGTGTCACCGACGAGACACCCGGACGTCGCGGCACACTCAAGCCGACAACGGAGTGGCACCGGTCACACGTGCTGGGTCAGAAGAACGTCTCGACCGCCTCGGTGACCGCGCCGTCGGCGTCGACGACCGGAACCAGGCGCCACTTGTCGAACGCCGTGCAGGGATGCGAGAGCCCGAGGCGCACGACGTCACCGACGGCGACCGGCGCCGGTCCGGCCCAGCGCAGGTACGCATGCTGGTCGTTCAGCGCGGTGATCTCGGCCGTGATCGGGCGCTCGGCGCCGCCCAGGTCGTCGGCGACGGTGAGCGGCACCGGCAGTCCCTCGTCGAACGGGACATCGCGCTTGCCCGCGTCGAGCAGCGCCAGGCCCGGCTCCGGCTGGGACACGACCCGGGCGAGGGTGAACATCGCCGGGCGCAGCGGCTCCTCGCCGGGGGCGAGCCGGGATCCGTCGAGCGGGGAGACGCTCGAGTAGAAGCCGCTGTCGTGCACGAGGTACGCGCCGGACCGCAGGATCGCGCGCACGTCCGGGACCTGCGCCAGGCTCTCGGCGACGATCTCGAAGAACGCGCTGCCGCCCGCGCTGATCCACGGCGTCCCGCCGACCAGCGGCCGGACCCGCTCGACGAGAGCGGCGAGGCGGTCGCACCAGGCGCGGACCGCGCCCACGGCGTCCGGGGAACGGTCGTGGGCCAGGGGGCCCTCGTAGCCGGCGACGCCGTGCAGCGCCAGCACGGGGGAGGCCGCGACGCGTTCGGCGACGGCCACGGCGTCGTGTTCGGTGCGGGCGCCACCCCGGGCGCCCTCGGCGCCGAGCTCGACGAGCACCCCGAGCCGTGCGTCGCCGGGTAGTGCCTGCTCCATCCGGTCGACGACGGCGACCGAGTCCGCCCAGCAGACCAGCTCCTGCTCGGGGTGCTCGACCAGGTGCGCGGCGAGCCGGCGCAGCAGGCGCGGGTCGGTGCACATGTTCGCCAGCTGCACGGTCGGCACCCCGGCGCGCAGGGCGACGTCGGCCTGCCAGCCGGTCGCGACCGTGATGCCGGTGGCGCCCGCGTCGAGCTGACGTCGCCACAGCACCGGCGCCATCGTCGTCTTGCCGTGCGGCATCAGTTCCAGGCCGCGCCGCGCCGTCCACGCCGCGAACGTGGCCAGGTTGTGAGCCAGCGCCGGGCCGTCGATGACGAACAGCGGCGTCGAGAACTCCGCCAGGGGCAGGCGCAGGCCGGTGATGTCACGGCCGACCGCCGAGGCGGGGAAGGACTTGTCCTGCAGCGTGATCCGGCGCGGGGTCATCGGGTCGGCCATGCAGCCCAGCCGTCGGGCAGCTCGCGCAGGGGCTGGAAGTCGGTGGGTCGGACGTAGGTGGGCACGGGGTGATCGTGTCGCGCCGGGCGGGGCGACGCATGCGGATTCTGTGATGCGCGGCTTCTGCGCTCCAGCGAGCGGCGACGCCGCCTTCCCAGCTTTCCGGTGGCCTGCGCCTACGTGCACCTACGAAACGATGGTTCCGTTGGTGCAGAGACCCGGTTTCAGAACCCAATACTGGTAATCAAGTATGAAACGGCGGAACTGATACCATGATCGGCGTGACCGACACCGTCGTACGCTGCGGATACAGCCGCTGCCGCGCCGAGCTCCCGCCACCGGGCCCGCAGGGCGGGCGACCGCGCTCGTTCTGCAAGGACACGCGCTGGGAGGGCGGGCGGACGTGCGCGCAGATGGCCCGCGCCGAACGTGAGGCACTCGGGGCGCTCGGGCTCGACGGCGGCGCCGGCGCGTTCGCCCTCGACGCCGACCGGCTGCGCGAGCAGGTCACGGCCGTCACCGGTCCGGTCGGGGAGCTGGCCGCGGCACTGGAGGTCGTGCAGCGCCGTCTCGACGAGGTCCAGGCCGAGGCCGTCACCGCGACCGAGCAGGCCCGCACCCGGGCCGCGGAGAGCGACCAGGCCCGCCAGGCCGCCCAGGCCGCCCGCGACGACGCCCTGCGCCGCACCCGCGAGGCCGAGACGGCCGCGGCCGACGCGCGTCGTGAACGCGCCGAGGCCGTCACCCGTGCCGAGGAGTCCGCCGTCGCCGCACTGGAGGCGACCGAGGCGCTCGGCGCGGCCCGGCAGCAGGCCGAGGACGCCGTCGCCGCCCGGGACCGCGCCGTCGCCGACGCCGACACGGCGCGTCAGGACGCGGCGGCCACCCGCGAGCAGGCGGCGCGGGACCGGGAGGACGCGCAGCGGGAGTCCCAGCAGGTGGCCTACGAGCGGGACGCCGCACGCGAGCGGGCCACGGGACTGGAACGGGAGCGGGATGCGGCGCAGGAGCGATCCGCGGAACGCGAGACCGAACGCGACACCGCCCGCGCCGAGGTCACCGACCTACGGCGACGGCTGGACGCGGCACGGTCCGACACCGCGGACCTGCGCGACCGGCTCGAGGTCGCCCGCGCCGACGCCGACGAGCTGCGGGAGGCACGGGACGCGGCCCGGACCGAGGCGGTCGAACTGCGGGCGGCGCACGAGGACCTGCGGAACCACGAGGAGAGGCTGCGCCGGGAACGGGACGCGGCGCGGGCCGAGCTGGCGGAGCTGCGGGGCGCCGGTGGCGCGACGGATGCGGCAGCGCGGCTGCACCCCGACGATCTGGCTGCGTTGCTGTCCGCGGTGCGCGTCGGAGGTACGTGATCGAGGTCCGGTATCGGAGGCGTACGGGTCGTGTCACGGGTTTCCGACTCGGACCGGTCGCGCCCTGGAACCTCCTCGCCCGTTCGACCTCAGGCCGACGGCCGGTGTCGTAGCCTGAACCTCATGTCGTCCCCCGAGGCGGAACGCCGGTTGCGTCAGCAGGGCGCCGACGTCGATGCCCTGTACGAGATCTCCGCGCGCATCGAGGGCAAGGTCGATGGCGTGGACGCCAAGGTCGGCGACCTCGACACCAAGATCGACCAGCTCACGGACAGCACGAACGCTCAGTTCGGGACGCAGATCGCCCGGCTCGATGCGCTGGAGCAGCGCACCGATGCCCGGTTCGACGTGCTGGAACACTCGAACGAACAGACTCAGGCGCTCCTCGCTGAGATCCTGGAGCGCATCAAGCGCGCCTGAGCTGCTCCTCGTGCCCAGACCGGGGCTCGACGTGGTTTCGGATCCGGTCCCGCACGTCACACGCATGCCGAATCCGGCCGACGTGCGCCGGGTGCCGGCGTCGGGGTCACTGCTGTTGATCCATTTCGTCATGATCGTGACGGGGACCGGACTCGACGGGTCGCTCAGCCGGGAGATGCCTCAGTAGGTGAGGTACATGGCGGCGATGTCCCCGCCTGCGGGTGCTGCTCCGACAGCAGCGATCGACCCCTCAGCCGACCAGCCCGAACCGGAACGCCGCCTGCGTCCCGAGGCTCCGCGAGGCGAACCCGTCGAGCACCCCGCGGACACCGGCGCGCGCCTCGGACGGGTCGCCGTCGAACGGGGCGAGCGCGTTCACCAGGTACGACGCGTCGCGGCCCCGCACCGTGTCGGGGACCGCGGGCGCCCGGCCTGCGGCGCCGCCCAGGTGCCGGATCCCGGTGACCACCATGGGCCCGCTTCGCCGGGCGACCGCGTCCAGGCCGGCGGGGTCCAGATCTGCGACGAGGTGGTCGTCGCCGACGTAGGCGTGCGGGACGTCCGGCTCGGCGTACACCCGGGCCGAGTCGGCCGGATCCAGCGCGGCCACGGCGTCCTCGTCGAAGTCGATCGCGGCCCGCAGCGGTGCCAGCAGCTCGCGGGCGCGCTCCTCGTCCCCGGTGACCACGGCCGCGATCCGCAGCACCCGTCGCCCCCGCAGGTGCCCGGGCAGGAACGGCAGGTCCGGGTAGGGCACCAGCGAGAGCCCGGAGGTGATGTCGTCAGGCAGACTGCGGGTCCACGCGTGCCAGGCGTGCAGCGGCCCGGCATCGCCGGGCCCGTCGGCGGGCCCGAGCACCCGGACCAGCCCGCCGCCGGTCAGCGGCCCGGCCGGCAGCAGACCCAGCGTCACCGTGGTGACCACGGCGCCGCCGGACGGGCCGGTGCCGCGCAGGCGGGCGAACTCGCCGGGGTCCGTCGCCGCGTCGACGGTGCGGACGATGCCGTCGGCGGTGACCAGTTCGAACGCGCGGACGTGATCGGCGGCCCAGCCGTCGGACCGCGCGGTGAGGCCCAGCCCGCCACCGAACAGGTAGCCCGCGACGCCGACCGACGGCGCACTCCCGTTCGGTGGCCGCAGGCCGTGCGGTGCGGTCGCGGCGACGACGTCGGCCCAGGTCGCCCCGGCCCCGATCCGGGCGGTCCCCGCCTCCGGGTCGACGACGATCTCGTTCATACCGGTCGTGACCAGCAGGATCCCGCCGTCGGCGGGATCGGTGAGTCCGTGTCCGGTGGCGTGCACGGTCACCGGGGCGCCGCTGCGGGCGGCCCCGGCGAGTGTCCGCGCAACCTCGTCGGTCGTGCCCGGTACGACGACGGTGCCGGGACGGTGGTGGAGGCCGGTCTGGAAGCTGCGGACGGCGGGTGAGGAAGTGGCGAGTGAGGAAGTCATGTTCCGAGCGTCGCGGCGTCGGAGCGAGAAGTCCAAGAGCTGGTTCGTCTTCGCACTAGAATCACGAGTTATGGAACTGCGGCACCTGCGCTACCTCGTCGCCGTCGCCGACACCGGGACGATCACCGCGGCGGCCCACGAGCTGCACGTCGCCCAGCCCGGGGTCAGCTCCCAGCTTCGACAGCTCGAACGCGAGCTGGGGGAGACGCTGCTGGTCCGTGGTCCCCGAGCCGTCGAGCTCACCGAGGCCGGACGCGCGGTCCTGCCACACGCCCGCGCCGCCCTCGCCGCCGTCGAAGGCGCCCGTGACGCCGTCGCGGGGCTGCGCGGGCTCCTGCGCGGCCGCGTCGCGGTCGGGATGGCGTCCTCGCTGCCGGAGACGGTGGTCGCCGACCAGGTGGGGGAGTTCGCCGCCGCACACCCCGGGGTCACCGTCGAGCTGCGCGAGGGCACCGCCGACGACCTCGCCGACGACCTGCGGGCCGGGCGGCTCGACCTGGTCGTCGCCGGCTTCCCGCGGACCCCGCCGGACGGGCTCGACGGCGTCGTCCTGATCGAGGACAGGCTGGTCGCCGCCGTCGCCGCGGACGACGAGCTGGCCGGGCGCCGTGCGGTCCCCCTGGCCGCGCTGGCCGGGCGGCCGTTGATCTGCCTGCCCCGCGGGCACGGCCTGCGTGCCGCCTTCGACGACGCCTGCGCCGCGCGCGGTCTCACCCCGGGGGTCGCGTTCGAGGCCGGGGCGATGAACCTGCTGCTGCGCCTCGCCGCCCGGGGCGCCGGCGTCGCGGTCGTCCCGGCCCCGGCGCTCGGCGCCGGACCGGTGCAGGCGCTCGACCGGCCGCCGGTCGCCGTCGCCCTGGACCCGGAGGTCCGTACCCGGATGTACCTGCTGTGGCGCACCGGCGGGCCGGCCGGCCCGGCCGCCCGCGCCCTGCAGGCGCGGCTCACGCCGTAGCGGCCGGGTCGAGCGGGTATCAGTCGAGCGGGGTCAGTCGAGGCAGAACTCGTTGCCCTCCGGGTCGGCCAGCACGATGAACCCGTGGCTCAGCGGCGGCGCCGGCTCGTCGCGGCGCAGCCGCCGCGCGCCCAGCGCGACCAGGCGTGCGCACTCGGTCTCCAGCGCGGCCATCCGGTCGTCTCCGGTGAGCCCGGGGGCGGCCCGGACGTCGAGGTGCAGCCGGTTCTTCGTCGTCTTCGCCTCGGGCACCTGCTGGAAGAACAGCCGCGGCCCGGCGCCGTCCGGGTCCTCCACCGCCGACGACGTGTTGCGCCGGTCGGCGGGCACCCCGATCCCGTCGAGGAAGTCGTCCCACGCGGCCAGCACGTCGGTACCCGGCGCGAGCGTGACCCCGGGCGGAGCAGGGACGACGTAGCCGAGCGCGTCGCGCCAGAACAGCGACAGCGCGCGGGGATCGTGGGCGTCGACGGTGATCTGCACCTGGCGGCTCATGCGCCGATCCTGGCACCGTTCGCGGACAGCGACTGTCCGCGAACGAGGTCAGCGGGGAACCGACACCAGCACCCGTACGGCCTCCGCGACCGCGGCCCGGCGTGCCACCCGCACGGCGGTGGCGATGGGGCGCAACGCATCCGACCGGGCGATCGCGGCCGTCGCGGACAGCGCACCGCCCGGTTCGTCGCCCGCGGCTGCGGACAGGATCGCGTCGACCTCGTCGGCCTGCTGCAGCACCCGGAGTGCCTGCGGCGGCATCCCGCCGGGCCAGAGCGCCTGCGGACGGCGGCGCAGCGACGCGGCGATCTCCTCGCGCACGCCCGGCCGGTGCCGGGCCACGTCCATCTCCGACAGCGCCGCCGCAGCTGCCCGCACCTGCCCGCGCAGGTCCCGTTCGGCCTCGTTGAGCGCCACGTACTCCGGCGTGGGGCCGGGGTCGGGCACCGCGTACACGCTCCAGCGCACCACGCCGTCGGCGATCGGCCCGGGCACGACGCCGATCCCGGCGTCGGCGAACAACACGCCCTCCCCGGTGGCGGTGGCCTCCCGGGAGAACCGGCCCGGCCCGGGCAGCCCACGGACGTCGCCGGGGGCGGGCAGCACGAGCCGCGCCTGTCCGCGCGGGGCGAGCTTGCGGATCGTGATCAGCAGCATGGCGGTCGAGGTGGGCGGGGTGCCGGCGGCGGGGAGCGCGGTCAGCTCGGCGGCGTCGTCATCGGCCGCGACGACGTCGTGCGCGTCGGACCAGGGCGCGAGTGCGTCGAGGACGTCGTCGGGAGCCGCGGCCCCGGCCAGCCAGGCCGAGGCCCACACGGCCAGGGTCGCGGAGGCACAGGACACGAGCGACAGGCTAACGAGCGTGGAGGCGCGGCACATGCGGCACGTGGGTGACGCTGCGTAGAGCTCCGAGCGCCCGCTGTGACCGCGATCGCGTGCATCCGGTGGACGCGTGGCACGGTGCGTGTCGTGCCCGGGCCGGAGCCCGCGCCCGTCCGATACTCGGGGACATGAGCCGCACCCACGACTACCGGGGCATGTTCGACGCCGCCGGCACCCGGACCGTGCAGCGCAAGCAGGTGCCCGAGGTGCCCGCCGAGCCCGGCCTGGTCGTGGAGGACCCCGCGAGCGGGTTCTGCGGCGCCGTCGTCACGGTCACCTCCGCCGAGGTGACCCTGGAGGACCGGTTCGGCAGGCGTCGGGTGTTCCCGCTGCGCCCGGCCGCGTTCCTGCACGAGGGCGCCCCGGCCACGCTGGTCCGGCCGACGGCCGCGCCGCAGGGCCGGACCATGTCCGCGTCCGGGTCGGTGCACGTCGCGAATCTGAAGGCGCGCACCGCGCGTGCCTGCCGGATCTGGGTCGAGGGCCTGCACGACGCCGAGCTGGTCGAGCGGGTCTGGGGCCACGACCTGCGGGTGGAGGGTGTCGTCGTCGAGCCGCTGCACGGTGTCGACGACCTCGCCGGTGCGGTGCGCGACTTCGCGCCCGGCCCGCACCGCCGCCTCGGGATCCTGGTCGACCACCTCGTCGACGGCACCAAGGAGACCCGCCAGGCCCGCGAGGCCTACCGCGCGACGCCGCAGGCCCAGCACCACGTGCTCGTCACCGGCCACCCCTACGTCGACGTGTGGCAGGCGGTGAAGCCGGAGGTCGTCGGGATCCGGGAGTGGCCGGCGATCCCGAAGGGCACCGACTGGAAGACCGGCATCTGCGACCGGCTCGGCTGGGGCGAACCCGCCGACGGCGCCCGGCGCGTCCTCGGTGCCGTGCGCAGCTACCGCGACCTCGAGGCCCCCATGATCGGGGCCGTGGAGCGCCTGATCGACTTCGTGACCGCCGCCGAAGAGGCCTGACCAACCGCCCGGATCCGGCATTCCGGGCAAATCGGCATAACGATAGGGAGTCATTCGGCAGCGCTCGGTGCTCGACGCGTGGCAGGGTGGAGGTGTGTTACCTCTCGCGCTGCTCTGGCTGATCGCGGGAGTCGTGCTGGTCGTGGCCGAGACCGTGTCGGGTGAGCTGTTCCTGGCGATGCTCGGCGGGGGAGCGCTGTCGGCGGCCGTCGCGTCCGCGCTGGGCCTGGGCACGCTCGGGAGTGCGGGGGTGTTCGCCCTGGTCTCGGTGTTGCTGCTGGTCGCGGCGCGGCCGGCGGCGAAACGCAAGCTGCAGCAGCACACCGGCCTGCTCGACCGCCACCAGGACCGTTTCGTCGGCGCGACCGCCGAGGTCGTGCAACGGGTGGACGGCACCACCGGGCAGGTGCGCGTGGGCCGCGAGCTGTGGTCGGCCCGGTCGCTCGACGGTCACGAGGTGCTCGAGGAGGGCGCCCTGGTGACCGTGATGGAGGTGACCGGGGCGGCCGTGCTCGTCACCGGTCGGGGGGAACTCTAGGAAGGGGAGAACCGCATGGACGCAGGACTGATCATCTTGATCGTGGTCCTCGTGCTGGTCGTCGCGGTCGTCGTGAAGTCGATCGTCATCGTGCCGCAGGAGTGGGCCTACATCATCGAACGTCTCGGGCGCTACCACAGCACCCGCGAGGGCGGCCCGGCGATCCTGGTGCCCTTCGTCGACCGGACCCGGGAGCGGGTGGACCTGCGCGAGCAGGTCGTCTCCTTCCCGCCGCAGCCGGTGATCACCCAGGACAACCTGACGGTCAACATCGACACCGTCGTCTACTTCAAGGTCAACGACGCCAAGTCCGCGGTCTACGAGATCGCCAACTACATCGCCGGCGTCGAGCAGATCACGACCACGACGCTGCGCAACGTCGTCGGCGGCATGACGCTGGAGCAGACGCTGACCAGCCGCGACCGGATCAACACGGTGCTGCGCGGCGAGCTCGACGAGGCCACCGAGCGCTGGGGCATCCGGGTCGCCCGGGTGGAGATCAAGGCCATCGACCCGCCGCCGTCGATCCAGGAGTCGATGGAGCGGCAGATGAAGGCCGACCGCGAGAAGCGGGCGATGATCCTCAACGCGGAGGGCCAGCGGGAGTCCGCGATCCGCAGTGCCGAGGGGCAGAAGCAGTCCCAGATCCTCTCCGCGGAGGGCGCCAAGCAGGCCGCGATCCTCTCCGCCGAGGCGGAGCGGCAGTCGGAGATCCTGCGGGCGCAGGGCCGCCGGGCCGCCCAGTACCTCGAGGCGCAGGGTGAGGCGAAGGCGATCGAGAAGAAGTTCGCCGCGATCAAGGCCGGGAAGCCGACCCCGGAGCTGCTCGCCTACGAGTACCTGCAGACGCTGCCGCAGATGGCCGAGGGCGAGGCCAGCAAGCTGTGGGTCGTCCCGTCCGACTTCGGGAAGGCCCTGGAGGGCTTCACCCGGATGCTCGGCGCCCCGGGGGAGGACGGCGTCTTCCGCTACCAGCCCAGCGCCGACGACGGCGCGGTCTCCCGGCCCGCCGAGGACGACGAGTCGATCAAGGAGTGGTTCGACACCTCCACCGACCCGGAGATCGCCCGCCAGGTCGCGGAGGCCACGGCCGCCGCCCAGGCGGAGGTGCCGCCGGTGGGCGAGCAGAGCCCACGCGGTGCGGGCACCGCCCGGATCGCCGCGGCGGCTCCCGAGGCCGCCACCACGCAGATCCCCGGCGACGGCGCCGTCCCGGCCCCGGAGTCGAACGGGCGCAGGCAGGACTGAGCCGCGGCCGGCGGGCACCGGCCCACCACGAGCAGCGGCCGCACGACGAGCACCGACGAGCAGAGGCCCGGCGTCCTGAGGGACACCGGGCCTCTGCTCGTATGCGGTCGTGCGGGATCGGTGCAGGGCTCAGCTCGAGGCCGAGGCCTCCTCGTCGGCGCTCTTCTTCGCGGTCCTGTCGTCCCGCTTGGCGACGATCTTCGACACGGTGAACAGCGCCTTGCGCCGCGCCCGGCCCAGCGGCAGTGCCACCCGGCCGATCGTGATGTCGACCGGCCGCACGTCGAACGCGCCGTCGGAGCCCAGCTCGTCGAACAGCTCCTGCTGCTGCTCGGAGATCTGCTGCTCGTACTCCGAGGACACCGAGCCGCGGGCGATCCGGAACGCGGCGAGGGTCTCGGGGATGCCGAGGAAGTCGCCGTACTGCAGCAGCCGCATCCAGGCGTCGAGGTCCATGATGAAGCGGCGCTCGGGGCGCCAGCCGCCGGAGGTCACGAACTGCTCCAGGCGGAACAGCACGTTGCCCGGCTCACCGATCGGGTTGGCGCCGTTGCGGATGACCCGGCGGGCGACCTCGCTGCCCGAGTGCAGGCCGACCAGGCCGCCGGACAGGCCGCGGCGGGGGACGATCACCCGGCTCTGCTCGTCGATCATGTGCCGGCGCGAGGCGACCAGTGCGATCGACGGGTCGTCACGCATCGGCGGGACCTGCAGCTCCAGGGCGCGCGGATGCAGCAGGTCGTCGGCGCAGAGCAGCTTGACCAGCGGTGCCCGGCACAGCTGGACCGCACGGTTCCAGTTCTCGCCCTGCGGCAGGGTCTCCCGGTTGCGCTCGACGCGGATCCGCGGGTCGCGGAACGACGTCGCGATCTCCCAGCTGGCGTCGGAGCTGTTGTTCTCCAGGATGACGAGCTCGAAGTCCCGCCAGGTCTGGTCCAGCACGCTCCGGATGGTCTCGGCCAGGAACGCCTCCCCGTTGTACACGGGAATGCAGACCGACACACTGGGCAGGAAGCCGCCGGGCCTCATCGACCACCTCAAGGAATCGCTCCTGCGAACGCAGGAGACCGGAACAACAGCACGAGCGGCAGCCGAGGCTACCTCGTCACGCACTGCACACGCTTGACCGTTGCACGGAGTGACCGCCGTCGGCGGGCGGTCGCCCCCGCGGGACGGCCGGACACCGCGTGTCGCGGGTCCGTCGACCGACGGTGACGACCGGTCCCGAACTGCGGTCCCGCCGGTCAGCGGCCCCGATCGGGTCGGTACTGTCCCGAACTGTGTCCACGGCGGCCGATCACCTCCCGGTGATCGTCGTCGGCCCGCTCGACGCACGATCGGGTGATCCACGCTGCGGCGGACGTCACGTAACGCAAGCGTGGTCGGTGGAGATATGCCGTACAGCCCCTCTTCCGGGGCAACGGAATGTGGTGCCGGCAGAGTCGCCCGGGGCACCGACCACGCAATGCTCACCATCCGCGTGCGCAACGAACCGATCGATTCGGGGGAGAGACCGGTGAACCAGCGCCCAGAGAACGACACGAGCCGCCCACGCCATCCGCGCGTGTCGGTGGTCGTGCCGACCCGTAACGAGGCCCGCAACCTCGAGGTGGTCCTTCCGGCCATCGCCGCGGTGCGTCCCGCCGTCCACGAGGTGATCGTGGTCGACGGCAACTCCAAGGACGGCACCGTCGAGACCGCGCAGCGGGTCCTCCCGGGCGTGAAGATCGTCCGCCAGACCCGCAAGGGCAAGGGCAACGCCATGGCGTGCGGCTTCGCCGCGGTCACCGGCGACATCGCCGTCATGTTCGACGCCGACGGCTCCGCCGACCCCGCCGAGATCCCGCGGTTCGTCGACGCGCTGGTCGACGGCGCCGACTTCGCCAAGGGCACCCGGTTCGCCAAGGGCGGCGGCAGCGAGGACATCACGCTGCTGCGCAAGAGCGGCAACGCCGGCCTGAACCTGGTCGCCAACACGCTGTTCGGCACCCGCTACACCGACCTGTGCTACGGCTACAACGCCTTCTGGGTCGACATCCTCCCGCTGCTGGAGCTGCCCGCGGTCGACATGCCCCCGCACCCCGACGAGGGCATGTACTGGGGCGACGGCTTCGAGATCGAGACGCTGCTGAACTGCCGCGTCGCCTCGGCCGGGCTCGCCATCACCGAGGTCCCCTCGGTGGAGAAGGAGCGGATGTTCGGCGACACGAACCTGCGTACCTTCGCCGACGGCACCCGCGTGCTGCGCACGCTGGCCGCCGAGCGCCGCCGCGCCTCCCGTGAGGAGCGCCCCGCCGCCCGCTCCGGTGCGCCCGAGGCGCCGGCTGCCGCCGTCGTCCCGCCGGAGGCTCCGGCCGCCCGCAACGGCCACCTGGTCAACGGTGCGCACCGCCGCACCTCTGCGACCAACGGCTCGGTGAACGGCGCCACCAACGGTGCGGTGAACGGCACCACGCACGGCCCGGTGACCGGTTCGCCCGTTCCGGCGCCCGCCCCCCGCGACCCGCAGCCCGCCACCGGCGGGGCCCACCGCTCCGACCAGGGCGGGATGCGGTACGCATGGGGTGAGGAGGCGTCCTGAACCAGGACGCCCGGGGCCGCCGCGACGGTCCCCGCAACGACAGTCGTGGCCGCCGGTCCTGTGAGGGCCGGCGGCCGCTGAGCGGAAGAAGGGGAGTGCCGCGGTGAGCGTGCCGTCCGCAGCAGAGGTGACCCGCGCGAGGACCGCGCGGCGCGCCGTGGCGATCCTGCTGATCGCCGCCGGTGTCCTCGCGTGCGTGATGAACGTGATGGACGTCTCCGGCGGCAACGCCGGGGAGTTCCGGCTGCTCCTGACGATCGCGTCCCTGCTGCTGGGGCCCGGCTGGGCCGCCGCGGGCTTCCTGCGCCGCGCGCCCGCCGCGCACGTGTGGCTGCTGACCCTCGGCGTCGGGACGGCGGTCACGCTGATCGTCGGCCAGATCATGGTCGGGCTCGGCCTCTGGTACCCGAGCGTCGCCCTGTTCCTCGTGACCCTGGTCAGCATCCCGTTCCTGGTACGGCACGCCGTGGTCGCCCAGTGAGGCCGTCCGGCCCGTACTCCGCCGTCACACCCGAGCGTTCCGCCCGCTCCGGTGGCAGGCACGCCGCATCCGAGCCGGACGAGCCGGGCGGCCCCCGGCACCCGGCACGACCGCCGTGGAACCACCCGGAGCCGGCCCGGCACGACCCCGCACCGCACGAGACGCACTCCGCGCCCCGTAGCGAGCCGGCCGCCCACGACGGCGAGCCGTTCGAGCCGCCGACGACGTGGCTGCCCGCGGCCGGGGAGCGCCGCCGCCGTGCGGCCGCCCACGCGGCCGGGGACCGGCCCGACGACGCCGGCGAGCTCGGAGACCACCGCGAGCACCCGACCGAGTACCTGCCCGTCGTCGGGCCGGGCGAGCAGCCCGCGCCGCCCGCCGCGGAGCAGGGCGCCGAGGCGACCGCGCGGATCGCGCCGCACGACGCCGGGCCCGCGCCGCAGGACGGCCCGGCGACCCGCCACCTCGACGGCCCGCAGGACCCCGGTGGCCCCGGCACGACCGGCACCGACGGGCCCGGGGACGAGCACCCGAAGAACGGCGGCATCGGCGACGGCGTCGCGCTGTCGCTGTGCTCGGCGTTCGGCTCCGTCGCGGGCCTGCTCGTCGTCCTGATCTCCACCCGGATCATGCCGCAGGCCGACGTCGGCCGGGCCTCGGAGTTCGTCTCGGCGATGCAGCTGATCGGCGGCGCCGCCCAGCTGAACCTCGGCATCGGCCTGATGCGCTGGCTCCCCGGGGCCGGGCGCAAGTCGGTCCGGCTGGTGTTCGGGTCGCTGCTGCTGATCATGCCGCTGTCCGGCCTGATGGGGCTGATCTACGGCACGCTCGTCCCCAGCATCATCGAGACCGCCGGCGGCGGGAACGTGACCTGGGGGATGGTCCTCTTCGTCCTGGCCTGTGCCGGCTGGGGCGTGTTCGTCGTGCACGACTTCGCCATGGTCGCCGTCGGGCGGCCATGGATCGCGGTGTGGCGCAACGGGACCTTCGCGGTCGTCCGGCTGGCGCTGCTCGTCGCGCTCGGAGTGTCGCTCAAGGCCGAGGGCTTCATCCTGTCCTGGGCGGTCCCGGTCGTGGTGTGGGTCGCCGCGGGCACGGTCGTGCTCTGGTTCATGGTGCGGCGCTTCGCCGCATCCGGCGGGCCGGGCGTGCTGCCCGCCCGCTCGACGATGATCGCGTTCCTGCTGCCGACGGCGCTGGCCCAGACCGGCAACGCCGCGCTCTACAACCAGGTGCCGCTGCTGGCGAACCTGCGCATGGGCAACGAGATCGGCGCGACGTTCTTCATCATCTGGCAGGCCGTCACGGTCGTCGACCTGGCCGCCACGTTCTTCACCAACTCCCTGGCCGTGCAGACGGCGCGGGAGCCGCACCGCAGCGAGGAGCTCGCCCGCGCCACCCGGCGCCGGATGCTGATGCTGTTCGTGCCGATCCTGGCGCTGGGCGCCCTGCTCGGCTACCCCGTGCTCGCCGTCCTCGGGTCCGGCTACACCGTCGGCGCACCGGCACTGGCCGTGCTGATGCTCGGCCTGCTGTTCCGGCTGATCGTGGTGTTCGAGCTGGCTCGTCGTCAGGCGGACGGTGACGGGATGGGGTATGCGAAACTGCAGCTGGTGAACACCGGCCTGGTCGTCGGGTTCGCGTTCGTCGTGCCGCTGCCCGACCCCGCGCACACCTCGGCCGGGCTGGTGATGCTGCCCTTCGTCCTCGGATACCTCGGAGCACAGATCATCTGCGCCCTCGCACTCAGGTTCCTCCCGGCGTGGAAGCGCCGGCCCACCTCGGAGGTGACGTCGTGACGTCGGAGACCCGCCGGCCGGGCTCCCCGGACCCGTCGTCCCGGTCCGACGAGCCGGACCCCGGCTCGCCGGCCGGAGGCACGCAGACGGCCGAGGCAGGCCCGAGCGAGCGGACGCAGCTGATCCAGCCCGTCGGCCCGCCGCCGGAGCAGCTGCCCGACGGCGCCGCGCCCGCGCAGCCCGGCGGGCAGGGCCCGTCGCGGTCCGGCCTGCTGAGCACCGCCCCCGGGGCCCCGCTGTGGACCTGGGGAGCCCCGCTGCTCGCCGTGCTCGCGGTGCTGATGCTCCCGCTGGCCGCGGCGACCACCGACCTGTCCGACCTGGGCGGCTGGGGCTTCGCCGCGGTGCTGAGCCCGTTCGGCTGGCTCGCCCTGCTGTTCGCGATCGGCGCGTGCGTCACCGAGCTGTGGTCGCGCCGCCCGCGGGTGCCGATGCTCGGCGCCGCGTCGGCGGTGCTGATCCTGTGCTCGACCGGTCTGCCCTCGGTCGTGCAGCCGCAGGCCCGGTTCACCACGGCCTGGCTGATCTCCGGTTTCGTCGACGCCGTCGGCCGCGCCGGTGTCCCGCCGACCGGCATCGACGCCCGGTTCTACTGGCCGGCGTTCTTCGCCGAGTGGGCCTGGTTCCGCGACGCCGCCGGCGCCGACCAGCTCGACACGGTGCTGCGCTGGTACCCGCCGGCCGTCGTCGCCGTCTGGGCGATCGGTGTCTACGCCCTGGCCCGCTCCATGCTGGGCGGCACCCGGGCGCCGTGGGTCGCGGCCTGGCTGTTCATCGGCCTGAACTGGATCGAGCAGGACTACTTCTCCCCGCAGGCCACCGGCATCGTGCTGCTGCTGACGGTGCTGACGTTCGCGCTCGGCCCGCTGGCGACCCGCCGCATCGACAACGCCGGTGTCCCCGGCTGGCCGCAGGCGCACCGCGGTGCGCCGCCGCTGCCACGCTGGCGGCGCTGGCTGATCAGCGCGATGACCCCGCCGAACCATCCGACGCTTCCCGCCCGCCAGCTGCTGCTGATCTACTTCTGCGCGGCGCTGTGCGTGATCGCGGTCGCGCCCACCCACCAGCTGACGCCGTTCGCGATCATCGGCCAGCTGTTCGTGCTGTCGGTGGTCGGCCGGTTCCGCGGCCGCGGGCTGCTGATCGTCGCCATGCTCGCGGTCGGGGTGTTCATCCTGATCGGCGCCCGCGACTTCTGGCTGACCCAGATCAGCATGATCGTCGGCAGCGGCGACGACGGCGGCGCGCTCGCCGCGGGTGTCGCCGACCGGCTCGAGGGCGACACCGGCCAGCTGGTCGGCAAGGGCCTGCGGATCGCGATGACCGTGGTGACCTATCTGATCGGCTTCGCGGGGGCCTGGGTCTACTGGAAGCGGCGCCGCGACCTGGTGCCGATCCTGCTGGCCGTGGTCCCGATGGGGATGGCGGTCGTGCAGAGCTACGGCGGTGAGCTGCTGCTGCGCGTGCTGCTCTACGGCCTGCCGATCCTGTCGATCCTCGCGACCGACGCGCTGCGGGCGTTCGCCCGCGTCGACCGCAAGCGCGAGCGGCTCCTGGCGGCCGGCATGGTGGCGGTGTTCGGCCTGCTCATCCTGATCCGGGGCGGCAACGAGGCCTACACCGACGTCACCACCGAGGACGTCCAGATGACCCGGCTGGCCTACGACCAGGCCCCGCGCGGGGCCACGGTGCAGCCGCTGTCCACGGTCGGCCCGTACGCCCTGGAGGGCGTCGGCGAGCACAACAACATGGCCGTCGGCGGGCAGGGCTGCAACGTGCTGGCCCAGGACCCGTTCCGCTGCATCGACCAGGTCCAGCCGCAGACGCTGCTGTTCTACGGCTCGATCGAGGACCAGGGCGTCGTGCTCAACGGCGAGAAGCCGGGCTGGACGCTCGACATCCGCAAGAAGCTGATCGCGTCGGGGCAGTACAAGCAGACCTACGCGCACGGTTTCAACGCGATCCTGGTGTCCACCGGGCAGGGCGCCGTCCCGGCAGGCGGTCAGCAGAACCCGGCACCGGCCGCACCGGACGCGCAGAACGACAACCAGAACACCGGGGGGAACTGATGGTGGGATTCGTCTTCACCTGGATCGTGTTCCTGGTGGTCCTGGGCCTGTTCGGCGCACGGGCGTGGGTCGTGGAGACCAACCGCGGCCGGCTCACCAGCGGCGGCTCGACCCAGCGGTCGCTGACCACGGGTCTCGTCGGGGCGATCGCGGTGCTGCTGGTGCTGATGGTGTTCAACGGCGGCACGACCCTGGCCGACCTGCTGCTCAACGGTGAGCAGAGCGCCAGCCAGCAGCAGATCCAGCAGGGCCAGGACCCGGACGCGAGCTGACCCGCAGCACCTGCGGCACAGCACACACACGAGAGGCCCGGCGGTCGGGGACCGCCGGGCCTCTCGTCGTACGGGGGCGGGTCAGCCGGAGAAGCCGATGGCGACGTACTTGGTCTCGAGGAACTCCTCGATGCCGACCATGCCGCCCTCGCGGCCCAGGCCGGACTCCTTGACCCCGCCGAACGGCGCGGCCGGGTTGGACACGAGGCCGGTGTTGAGGCCGATCATGCCGCTGTCGAGGTTCTCCGAGATCCGCAGCGCCCGGTCCAGGTCCTGGGTGTAGACGTAGTTGACCAGGCCGAACTCGGTGGAGTTGGCCGCGTCGAGGGCCTCCTGCTCGGACTCGACGACGGTGATCGGCGCGACTGGCCCGAAGATCTCCTCGTGGTTGAGCCGGGAGCCCGCGGGGACGCCGGTGAGCACCGTCGGCGGGTAGAAGTAGCCCGGCCCGTCGACGGCCTCGCCGCCCAGCGCGACGCTCGCGCCGTTGGCGACCGCGTCGGCGACGAGGTCGGTGACCTTCTCCAGGCCCTTGCCGTCGATCAGCGGGCCGACGTTCACGCCGTCCTCGGTGCCGCGCCCGACGGTGAGCGCTCCCATCCGCTCGGCGAGCTTGGCGGTGAACTCCTCGACGACGCCGCTCTGCACGTAGAACCGGTTCGCCGCGGTGCAGGCCTCGCCCATGTTCCGCATCTTGGCGATCATGGCGCCCTCGACGGCGGAGTCGACGTCGGCGTCGTCGAGCACGATGAACGACGCGTTGCCGCCCAGCTCCAGCGAGGACCGCAGCACCTTGTCCGCGGCCTGCTCCAGCAGCTTCTTGCCGACCGGGGTGGAGCCGGTGAAGGAGATCTTGCGGGCACGGCCGTCCCGGATGATCGGCTCCATCACGGCGCCCGCGTCGGTGGCGTTGATGACGTTCAGGGCGCCGTCGGGCAGGCCCGCGTCGGCGAGCACCTGGGCGAACGCGAGCATCGTCAGCGGCGTCTGCGGGGCCGGCTTGATGATCGACGCGCAGCCGGCGGCGACCGCGGGGGCGATCTTGCGGGTGCCCATGGCGAGCGGGAAGTTCCACGGCGTCACGAACACGCAGACACCGACGGGCTGGCGGAGCGTGAGGAACCGGGTCTGGCCGTTCGGGGCGATCTGGTAGCCGCCGTCGATCCGGACGGCCTCCTCGGCGAACCAGCGGAGGAACTCCGCGGCGTAGCCGACCTCGCCCTTGGCCTCGGCCAGCGGCTTGCCCATCTCCAGGGTCATCAGCAGCGCGAGGTCGTCGGTGCGCTCGTGGAGCAGCGTGTAGGCGCGGTAGAGGATCTCGCTGCGCTGCCGCGGCGGCATCGCCGCGATCGTCGGCTGTGCGGCGGTGGCGGCGTCGAGGGCGGCCATCCCGTCTGCGGGGGTGGCGTCGGCGACCTCGGTGAGCACCTCACCGGTCGCCGGGTCCTCCACCTTGGCGGTGGCACCGCTCTCCCCGGCGCGCCACTGCCCACCGATGAACAGCTCGGTCCGGGCGGCGTCGAGCACCCTGCGCTCGTCAGCATTGGTGGTCATGGCCGCAACGTACCCGTGGCGGCGGCCGGGCAGTCACCACCCTGATCGTCGCGACCGGCGGGCGGCCGGGCGGACGTGGTGATCACGGGTGATGATGGGGCCGTGGCAGGAGCAGCAGCGACACCGTCCCGGCTTCCCGCGCTCGTCCCGGACCCGATCGAGCTGCCCGCGCACCTCGCGGACCTGCGGGCCGAGGTCCGGGCCTTCCTCGACGACGAGCGCGCCGCCGGAGCCTGGCAGCCCCGCGCCGACGTGTGGCTCTCGGGCTGGGACGCCGGGTTCTCCCGGCGCCTGGCCGAGCGCGGCTGGGTCGGGATGACGATCCCGGTCCGCTACGGCGGGCACGGCCGGTCCGCACTCGAGCGCTACGTCGTCACCGAGGAGCTCCTCGCCGCCGGGGCGCCGGTGGCGGCGCACTGGATCGCCGACCGGCAGATCGGGCCGTCGCTGCTGCGCCACGGCACCGAGGAGCAGCGGGAGGCGTTCCTGCCGGGCATCGCGCGCGGCGAGGTGTTCTTCGGGATCGGGATGTCCGAGCCGGACTCGGGCTCGGACCTGGCGTCGGTACGGACCCGCGCGGAGAAGGTCGACGGCGGCTGGGAGCTGACCGGTACGAAGGTGTGGACGTCCGGGGCGCACCGGGCGCACGCGTTCTTCGCGCTGGTCCGGACCTCGCCCCGCGACGAGAACGACCGGCACGCGGGGCTGTCCCAGCTGCTCGTCGAGCTGGACCGGCCCGGCGTGGAGATCCGGCCGATCCCGCTGCTCACCGGCGCGCACCACTTCAACGAGGTGCGTTTCGACCGCGTGTTCGTGCCCGACGAGCGGGTGTTCGGCGAGATCGGGAACGGCTGGGCGCAGGTGACCGGGGAGCTGGCGTTCGAACGGTCCGGGCCGGAGCGGTTCCTGTCGACCTACCCGCTGCTGGCGGCGCTGGTCGGGGAGCTGGCTGCCCGTGACGACGTCGACGCCGGCACTCGCAGGCGGGTCGGTGCGCTGGTGTCGCGGGTGTGGACGCTGCGGACGATGTCGCTGGCCGTGGCCGGGGCGCTGGAGTCCGGGGAGGCGCCGGAGCTGGCCGCGGCACTGGTCAAGGACGTCGGCACCCGGTTCGAGAACGAGGTCGTCGACGCCGCCCGGCTGCTCGCCGACGTCCCGCCGGACCCGGGCGCCGAGGACGGGTTCGCCCGGCTGCTGGCCGACGCGGTGCTGCACGCCCCGGGCTTCACGCTGCGCGGCGGTACGAACGAGGTCCTGCGCGGCATCGTCGCGCGGGGGATGGGACTGCGCTGATGGCACGCAACGCCGAGCTGGCCGAGCTCGCGGAGTCGATCTTCGCGGACTCCTACGACCCGGACGCGTCCGGTCTCGACGCCGCCGCCTGGAAGGCGTGCCGCGAGGCCGGTCTCACGACGCTCACCGACCCGGACCTCGGCGGGACGATCTCCGACGCCGCGGTGCTGCTGGAGACCGCGGGCGCGTGGGCCGCGCGGCTGCCGCTGGCCGAGACCGACCTGCTGGCCGGATGGCTGGCCCGGGCCGCCGGCGTCGAGCTGCCGGACGGGCCGTCGACGGCCGTACTGGGCCCGGTGCCGGGGGCCGCGGGGGACTCGGCGGGGGACTCGGCGGAGACGCCGGTGACGCTGCCGCGGGTGCCGTGGGGGCGGGCGCTGGCGTCGGTCGTCGTGCTGGACGGGGACCGGGTGGCGGTGCTCGCCGGGCCCGCAGGGGCCGCCGTGGCACCGGGAGCGGTGACGGTCGAGGAGGGCACGAACCTGGCCGAGGAGCCGCGGGACACGTTGACCGTCTCCGCGGACGCCGTAGTCGCGGAGGGCACGGTGTCGTCCGGAGGCACGGCTGTGTTGTCCGGGGGCACGGCGTTGTCCGGGGGCACGGCGGCGTCCGGGAGCACGGCGGCGCGGAACAGCACGGCGGCCGGGGTGGCCGAGGAGCTGGTGCTGCGGGCCGCGCTGGCGCGGTCGCTGCTGCTGGCCGGAGCCGCCCGCGGAGCGCTCGCCCGGTCGGTCGGCTACGCGGGGGAGCGGCAGCAGTTCGGCCGCACCATCGGACGATTCCAGGCCGTGCAACAGCTGCTCGCCGAGGCAGGCGGGGAGGTCGCCGCGGCCGCGTCGGCGTCGGCGACCGCGGCGCGCACCGCCGAACAGCTCGGTTTCGCCGACCCCGCGACCGCGTTCGCCGTCGCCGCCGCCAAGGCCCGATGCGGCGAAACCGCGACGGCGGTGGCCCGGATCGCGCACCAGGTGCACGGCGCCATCGGGTTCACCCGCGAGCACGACCTGCGCCTGCTGACGACCCGGCTCTGGGCCTGGCGCGACGAGGACGGCAACGAGTCCTACTGGACCGAGCGGGTCGGCGCGACAGCTCTGGACGCCGGCGCCGACGGGCTCTGGCCGCTGGTCACCGGGCGGCCCTGAGCGCCGGAGCCGTCGGCGCCGCAGGGGAACCGGAGGCGTCGGCGCCGCGGGGGTCAGGCCGCGGGGGAATCGGCCGGGGCGCGCCGGCCTGCGCGGCGCGTCCGGTGCCGGGGGCAGGGGCACCGAGGCGAGGGGCACCCTGACGAAGTGCTTCAGCAGGTGAGGCATCTCGGGTCGGGGTCCGCTCCGGGCCGTCACTCGGGGAACGCAGGCGGGGAGACTCCGGCGAAGTGCCTCAGCAGGTGAGGTACCGCCTCAGCAGGTGAGGTACCTCAGTGGGTGACGTACTTCAGTGGGTGACGTACTTCCGAGACGGGGACTGCCGCTCCCCGGCGTCGTCCGGTACGTGCTGTCCCGGTAGGCGATGTCTCAGTAGGTGAGGTGTTCGCCGAGGGTGTCCCTGCTCAGCCCAGCTTGCGGAAGTCCCAGCTGGTGATCTTCTCCGGGTGCAGCCGCAGCCAGCCGTGCCGGCCGTCGATCACGACGTGCCCGCCGGTGTAGCGGTCGGCGAAGGCCTGCTCGACGCGCTCCAGCTCGGGGTCCGGCTCCCCGGTACGCGGCACCTCGCCGACGACCTCGACCCGCCCGCGCAGCTCCACGCCGCGCAGCTCGGTGTAGTCGTGCCCGGCGTCGACGACGACCGCCACCCGCGGGTCGCGCTCCAGGTCCGTCCAGCGCTGGGACCGCGACAACGACGTCAGCCACAACGTCCCGCCGCCGGAACCCTCGGGGCCGCCCGAACCCTCGGAGCCCTGAGCCCCGTCCCACAGGTACCAGAGCGGGGTCACGTGCGGGCCGTCCGCGGAGATCGTCGCGACCCGGCAGGTGCGCTCCTCGCCGAGGAACGCGGTCACCTCGTCGGGGGTCATGGCGATCTTCCGGGCGCGGCGCTGCGGCTTCGGGGCGGTCATGCCCGGACCGTAGCCCAGGCTTCGGACCCCGGCCCGCGACCACGTACGGAGATCGGGATCGGGCAGCATGTCCGCACGTGGCACCCACCTCCCCGCGCTCCGCCGACCCCGTCGCGCCGGCCGTAGCGCCCGCCCCGGAGCCCGTCGCGCCCGGTCTCGAAACCCTGCTGGAACGGGAACGGGACCGGCCGACGCCGTACCTGGCCCTGGACCCGGGCGTCGTGCGGGAGCGGTACCGGGCACTGCGCGCCGCGTTCCCCTCGGCCCGCCTGCTCTACGCCGTGAAGGCCTGCCCCGAGCCCGCGGTGCTGCGCGCCCTGGCCGGGGAGGGCGCCGGGTTCGACGTCGCCTCACACGCCGAGATCGAGCTGTGCCTGGCCGCAGGCGCCGACCCGGCCCTGCTGCAGCACGGCAACCCGGTCCGCGGGCCCGGCGCCGCCGCGGCCGCCGCCGCGCTCGGGGTGCGCCGCTTCGTCACCGACTCCGGCGAGGACGTCGACGCCCTGGCCGCCGAGGTGCCCGGCGCCCGGGTCCAGGTGCGGCTCTCGGTCGACGACACCGGCTCCGCGACGCCGTTCCACGGCAAGTTCGGCGCTCTGCCCGCCGAGGCCGTCCGGCTGCTGGGCCGGGTCCGCGACGCCGGGCTCGTCCCGGCCGGGCTCACCTTCCACGCCGGCTCCCAGCAGACCCGCCCGCAGACCTACGCCGCCGCCGTCCGGACCGCCTGCGAGGTCGCGCACGCCGCCGGGCTGCGCCGCCCCGAGATCGACCTCGGGGGCGGCTGGCCGGTGGCCTACCGCAGCCCGGTGACCGGACCGGACGCGTTCGCCGCCGCCGTCGGCTCCGCGATGGACGGCTGCGTCGCCGACGGGCTCGTCGACGCCGCGGACCTGCTGCTCGAGCCCGGGCGCGCGCTGGCCGCCGACGCCGGGGTGCTCCGCGCGACGGTGCTGCGGGTGTCCCGGCGCCCCGGCATCGACCACCGCCGCTGGGTCTACCTCGACGTCGGCCGCTACCAGGGGCTCGCCGAGACCGAGGGCGAGGCGATCGGCTACCCCGTGCGGGCCCCCGGCCGCACCGGGCCGGACGGACCCTGCGTGCTCGCCGGCCCCACCTGCGACGGCGACGACGTGATCTACCGCCGCACCCCGGTCGCGCTGCCGCTGGACCTGGCCGCCGGCGACGTCGTCGACCTGTTGCGCACCGGCGCCTACACCTCCAGCTACGCCTCGGTGGGGTTCAACGGGTTCGGCCCGCTCGAGGTCGTGGTCACCGACACCTGAGGGAGGTGATCACCACCGTCCGCCGGAGCGCGTTCCGGCGGCACGGCGTTTAGCGTGTACGGACGTGTCATCCTCCACTCCGCTCACCGTTCCACTTGCTGAGAGCCCCACCGGGGAGCTGCATCCGGTCGGGCCGGGCGCCCCGGCGCTGCCGAGCTCCGCGTCCCCGGTCGGCCGGCACGTGCTCGCCGAGCTCGGCGGCATCGCGCCCGCGGTCCTCGACGACGTCGAGCGGCTGCGCGACGACCTCGCCACGGCCCTGACCGAGGCCGGCGCCCAGGTGCGCCAGGTCGTCACCGAGCGGTTCGAGCCGCAGGGCGCCACCGTCGTCGCGGTGCTCGCCGAGTCGCACGCCTCGATCCACACCTGGCCCGAGCACGGCGGTATGCACGTCGACGTGTTCACCTGCGGCCCGTCGGCCGACCCGGTCGCCGCGGTCCGCGGGCTCGCCGAGCGCGTCGGTGCCACCGACACCGCGCTGCAGGTCGTCGACCGCGGCGGCGCCCCGCACGCGATCACCGAGCCGATCTCGCCCGGGCTGACCCGGCGCTGGGAGCTCGGCACCGTGCACACCGTCGCCGACACCGGGTTCCAGCGCGTCGTCGTCGCCGACACCGAGCAGGGCGTCACCCTGTTCTGCGACGACGAGCGCCAGTCCGCCGAGCACACCCAGCTCACCTACCACGAGGCGCTGGTCTGGCCGGGTGCGCTGCTGGCCCGCAGCCTCGACCGGGTGCTGATCGTCGGCTCCTCCGAGGGCGTCGCCTCGGAGATGGCCGTGGCCGCCGGGGCGTCGCAGGTCGACCACGTCGACATCGACACCGAGGCCGTCAAGATCTGCGCCGAGTACCTGCCCTACGGCTACACCCCGGAGTCGCTGACCGCCGCCGAGCGCGGCGACGGCCCGGTCCGCCTCACCTACGGCGACGGCAGGCAGTTCGTCCTCGACAGCACCGAGCACTACGACCTGGTGATCGTCGACCTCCCCGACGAGCGCCCCGACGAGCCGGACGCCCAGATCAACCGGCTCTACGACGAGGAGTTCGTCCGGGCCTGCGCCGACCGGCTCACCGACGGCGGCGTGCTGGTGTTCCAGGCAGGCAGCCCCGCGGTGTGGCGCGACGCGACCCTGAAGGCGGCGTGGCAGCGGTTCGCGTCGGTGTTCGGCGCGACCGGCGGGCGCGGCGTCTACATCGGGTGCGAGGAGCACGAGTGGGCCTTCCTCGCCGGGGTCCGCGAGCCGCTCGCCGACCCGGGGGAGGCCGCCGCGGCCGCGCTGGAGGCGCGCGACCCGGCCGCCCCACGGCCCGAGCTGTGGGACGCCACGAGCCTGCGTCACCGGCTCGTGGCGCCGTTGTCGCTGCGCAGGATCACCGGCTGAACACGCTGCGGGAGCCCCTCCCGGGGGCTCCCGCAGCGCCTGCCAGACTCGTCCGGGTGAGGGCGTTGCGGCGTGGATGGGCCGAGGCCCGCTCCTGGGTGGCGGGGACGGATCCGGGCCGCACCCGGTTGCATCTCGCATCGGTTGCGACGGCGGCGATGATCCTCGCCGCGGCCGTCATGACCGTCGTGCGGATCGTCGGCGGGCAGTCGGTCGGCGTCGTGATGTTCGCAGTGATCCTGGCGATGTTCGTCAACATCTCCGTCGACGAGCCCGACCTCGCCCGCCGCCGGGTCACCACCGCGCTGCTGGTGCTCCCGGCCGCTGGTGCCGCGACGCTGTCGGCGCTGCTCACCGACCGCGGCTACCTGGCCGACGTCGTGTTCGTGCTGGTCATGATGGTCGCGGTCGCGGTCCGCCGGTACGGGCCGCGCGGTGTCGCGGTCGGCATGGCGATGTTCGTGCCGTTCTTCTTCGTCCAGTTCCTGCACCTCGGGCTCCCGGACCTGCCGTGGCTGCTGGTCGGCGTCGTCGTCGGGATCGGCAGCACCTATCTGCTGCGCTGCGTGCTGTTCGTCCGGCACGCCCCGAAGGTGCTCGACGAGCTGACCCGCGCGTTCGAGGCCCGGCTGCACGCCCTGACCCTGGCCGTGCTGGAGGCGCTGGAGTCCGGCCGCGACCCCGACCCGGACGCGCTGCTGCACCGGCTCACCCGGCTCAACGAGACCTCGCTGCTGGTCGCCGACCGGCTCGACGACTCCGGCGGCGACCCCGCGCACCGGCGCACCGGGGTTCTGCCCGGCGCGCTGTCCGACACCGCCGGGGTGCCCGGCGGCACCGCGGGCCTGCGGCAGTGGATCGTCGACGCCGAGCTGGCCGCCGAACAGCTCGCCCTGGTCGTGCTCCGCTCCGCCGAGCAGCACGACGACCTGCCGCGCGGGGACCGCAGCGCCCTGGCCGAGGCCGTCCGGTCGCTGGCCGCGGCCACCGCCGTCGGCACCGCACGCCCGCTGGTCACGGCGCTGCTGGAGTCCGCGCGGGCCGCCGTCGCCCCGATCGCCGGCCGCCCGGTGCACAGCCACCCGGCCGCCCGCGAGCAGCGGATCGCGCTCGCCGTGACCCGCCTCGCCGACGCCGCGCAGGGCACTGTCGAGCAGGAGGGCGCGGCGCGGCGGCGCGCCGGGCAGGCGCAGGGCCGTCACGAGTGGTCCGGCCGGCACCGGGTGCACACCCCCGCCGGGCAGACGCCGGCCGCGTCGGACTCGGCCACCCGGAACCCGGACGCGCAGATCCCCGCCCCGCCCGCGACGCCGTCGCCGGACGGGCCCACACACGCCGCCCCCGTCCCGGAGCCGGAACCGGCCGCGCCCGGCCCCGGGCTGGGCCAGTACACCCGCCAGGCGCTGCAGGTCGGTGTCGCGACCAGCCTGGCGATCGTCGTCGGCGAGATGATCTCACCGGCGCGCTGGTACTGGGCGGTGATCGCGGCATTCATCGTGTTCGCCGGGACCACCAGCCGCGGCGACGTGCTCAGCCGCGGCTGGGCCCGCGCGGTGGGGACCGCGGGCGGCGTCGTCGCCGGCATGGTGCTCGCGCTCGCCGCGGGCGGTGACGAGATCGTGTCGCTGGTCCTGCTGTTCGCCTGCGTGTTCCTCGCGCTGTACCTGGTGCGGATCTCCGAGGCGATGATGGCGTTCTGGCTGACCGCCGTGCTCGCCCTGCTCTACGGCGTGATCGGCCAGTTCAGCCTGCACGTGCTGCTGCTGCGGGTGGAGGAGACCGCCGCCGGCGCTGCGATGGGGATGCTGGCCGCGTTCCTGGTCCTGCCGACCCGCTCGCGCACCGCGTTCGCCGACGCGCTCAGCGACGTCCTCGGCGCCTTCGGCACCTCGCTGACCTGCTCGGCGCAGCGGCTGCTCGGCCGCCCGGGGACCGACCCGATGGAGTGCGCGCGGGCCGCCGACGCCGAGCTGGCCGTCGTGCGGGCGCGGGCGCGGCCGCTGGAGCATCCGGTCATCCGGCGTCCGCTGCGCCGCGGCGTGCACCACACGACCCGGGTGCTGGGGGCGCTGGACCACTACCTGCGGATGCTCGCGTCGCAGGCGGCCGCCGCGCCGCTGCCCGGCTCCGCCGCGGTGCTCGACCCGGCCGTCGAGCAGGTGCGGGCCAACCTCGACGGGCTGCGCCGCATCCTCGTCGACGGCTGGGACGACCCCGCGCGACGCAGGCACCCGCCGGGCACCGACCCGTCGGCGTACGGGGTGGAGACCGCCGAGACCGTCGTCGACGCGGTGGAGACCGCCGCGTCCGGGGCCGACGGCGCCGCCCGCGACGAGCTCATCGCCGTCGCCGGGATGCTGCGCCGGGTCGACCAGCTCACCGTCGGGCTCGCCCGCGAGCTGTGCGGGCGCGACTGGAACGAACCGGTGACCGGGCGGATCGCCGCCGTCGCCGCCCGGGATACGCTCCGCCGGTGATCACCGTGAGGACCGCCGACGGCGTCGGCCTGATCGAGCTGAACCGCCCCGACCGGCGCAACGCCCTCGACGCCGCCACCTGCCTCGAGCTCGTCGACGCCGCCGCGCAGGTGCGTGCCGACGGCGCCCGCGCCGTGCTCGTCGCAGGCCGGGGGCCCGCGTTCAGCGCGGGCGCGGACTTCTCCGAGGTCTACGACGACGGCTTCCGCACCGCCCTCTACGCCGGCCTGCACGCGATCGCCGACCTGCCGATGCCGGTGATCGCCGCGGTGCACGGGCCCGCGATCGGCGGCGGCCTGCAGCTCGCACTGGCCTGCGACCTGCGCGTCGCAGGCCCGGACGCGGTGTTCGGTCTCCCGACGGCGCGCCTCGGTCTGGCCGTCGACCCGTGGACGATCGAGCGGCTCGTCCAGATCGCAGGCGGCGCGACCGCGCGGCACCTGCTGCTGGCCTGCGGCACCGTCGACGCCGGCAGCGCCCTGGCCCGCGGGCTCGCCGACGTCTCCGGGGACCGGGCGGCCGCCGAGGCCCTCGCCGCGGACGTCGCGACGATGGCGCCGCTGACCCTGGCCTACAACAAGCGCGCCGCGAACGCGTTCGGCCGTGACGGCACCACCGGGGTGGAGGCGCTCGCGAGCCTGGGGGCGGAGTTCGAGGCCTGCTGGCAGGCCGAGGACATCGCCGAGGGCCGCACCGCCCGGGCGGAGAAGCGCACTCCGCAGTTCCGGGGTCGCTGAAGTTCCGGGATCGCTGAAGTTCCGGGGCCGCTGAGCCCGGGACCGCCGAGTCCCGCCCCGGTGTGATGCAGGCCGCATTCCCCGTTCTACCCGGGGTAGAACGGCCCGGTAGCATCGGAGGCGTGACGACGCTGGGGGAGCTCGAACGAGCGGTCATGAACGTCCTGTGGAACACCGACCGGGACGTCACCGCCCGCGAGGTGCAGGACCAGCTCGCCGACCGCGAGCTCGCCACCACCACCGTCCTGACGGTGCTCGGCCGGCTCGAGCGCAAGCACCTCGTCCAGCGGATCCGGGACGGCCGCGCGCACCACTACCGGCCCGCCGGCAGCCGCGAGGACCACATCGCCGAGCTGATGAGCGACGCCCTCGACGACGCCTCCGACCGGGGTGCGGCGCTGGCCCGGTTCCTGGGCTCGATGTCGGAGGCCGAACGCGCCCGGTTGCGCGACCTGCTGGGCTGAGCGGCCTCCTCGGCGTTCCGCCCACCCGCCTGTTCCCCCGGGCCGGTGCGGCGCGGTCGCCGCGTGTCGTCCACGATGAGTCGCGATGGAACTGACCGCGCTCGGTCTGCTGCTGCTCGGCGTCGCGCTCGCCGAGCCGGTCAGCCGTGCGCTGGCCCGCGCGCAGTGGCCCGGGCGGGACCCGGTCGTCGCGCTGGTGCTGTGGCAGGCCGTCGGGTTCGCCGGCGGGATCTCGCTGTTCGGCGCCGGACTCGCCTACGGGCTCGCGCCGCTCGGTGACACCCTGCCCGTCGCGTTCGCCCGGCTCGCGTCCTCGGTGTCCGGGGGCTGGTTCCCCGTCCAGCTCGACGTGCTGCACGTGGTCGCGCTGCTGGCCGCGTTCGGGCTGCTGTCGCGGCTGCTGTCGGTGCTGGCGGTCACCACATTCCGGACGGTGCGGGCCCGGCGGCGCCACCGCGACCTGCTCGACGTGCTCGCGACGCCGTGGCCGCACGTCGCCGGGACCCGGGTGCTCGACCATCCGATGCCGGTCGCGTACTGCCTGCCCGGGCGGCGGCCACGGCTGGTCGTCTCCGCCGGGGTGCTCGACGCCCTCGACACCCCCGGCGTGATCGCCGTCCTCGCCCACGAGCGCGCCCACCTGCGGGAACGCCACGACCTCGTGGTCCTGCCGTTCGTGGCGTGGGGGGCGACGGCGCCGTTCGTGCGCGGCATGATCTGCGCACAGGTCGCGGTGGCACAGCTGATCGAGATGCGGGCCGACGACGTCGCCCGCAAGCTCTGCGACCCCACCGAGCTGGCGACGGCGCTCAAGGCCGTCGGCGGGTCCGCCCCGGCGGCGGCGCTGACGTCGTTCTCCGAGGCGCTCGACGCCCGGATCGACCGGGTCACCAGCCCGCCGGAGCCGCTGCCGGTCACGACGCGGTGGGTCGTGCGGACCCTCGCCGCGGCGATCGTGGCGGCCCCGGTCGTGTTGCTCGCGGTGCCCTGAGGCGGGCCACTAGGGTCGGCGCATGAGCGTCTCCGGTGTCGACAGCTCGGGATTCGAGGCGCGGGCCCGCGCGCTGGCCGACCAGGGTGTCGTCGGGGTGCAGATCGGCTGGGCCGACAACAACGGCGTGCTGCGATCCCGCACCGTCCCGGTGACCGAGCTGCCCGCCGTCGCGACCCGCGGGGTCGGCGTGACCACGCTGTTCGCGGTGTTCGACTCCCAGGACGGCATCACCTTCGACGCCCCCGGTCTGGACACGCCGTCCGGGGACGTGCGGCTGCTGCCCGGCACCGGCCCGGACGGCGTCGTCGCGCTCGCCGGGCGGCCCGGGCTGGCCTGGGCGCCGGGCAGGCTGCTCGACGCCGACGGCGGGACCTGGCCCTACGACCCGCGCGCGGTGCTGGAGCGCCAGGTCGCCGCGGTCGCCGACGCCGGGCTGGCCGTCCGCGCCGGCTACGAGATCGAGTTCGCCCTCTACACCGACGACGGCGCCGAACCCCCGGTGCCCGCGTTCACCGGCCCCGTCTACGGGCCGAACGCGCTGGTCGGGCTGGACGGCTTCGTCACCCGGCTGCTGTCGGACCTGGCGGAGAACGGCGTGCCGATCGGGCAGTTCCACGCCGAGTTCGGCCCGGCACAGCTGGAGTTCTCGATCGCCGCCACCGACCCGGTGACCGCCGCGGACCGCCAGCTGCTGGCCCGCCAGACGGTGCACGCCGCCGCGGCCGCGCACGGGCTGCGGGCGAGCTTCGCGCCGCTGCCGTCGCGGTCCTCGGCCGGGAACGGGTGGCACCTGCACACCTCGGTGTCCCGGGACGGGGTCAACCTGCTCTCCGGCGGCGACGGCCCGGCCGGGCTCACCGCCGACGGCGCCGCCTGGGTCGCCGGGCTGCTGCGCGACCTGCCCGCGCTGGCCGGGGTGACCGCGCCGAGCGTCGGGTCGCTGCACCGGCGACGCCCCGGGTTCTTCGCCGCCGCCTACGCCTTCTGGGGTGTGCAGAACCGGGAGGCCGCGCTGCGCCTGGTCCCGGCGACGCCGCTGCTGGGCCCGGACGCGGCGAACGTCGAGCTCAAGGCCTCCGACGCCTCGGCCAACCCGTACCTCGCGCAGGCCGCGGTGATCGCCGCCGGGCTGGCCGGGATCGCCGACGGCGCGACCCTGCCCGATCCGGTCGGCACCGACCCGGGCGCCTGGTCCGGCGCCGAGCGCGACGCCGCCGGGATCGTCGCCCTGCCCACCACCCCCGACGAGCAGGCCGCCGCGCTGGCCGGCAGCCCGCGGGTCACCGGGGCGCTGGGGGAGGAGCTCGCGGGCGCGTTCGCCGCGGTGCGGGCGGCCGACGCCGCGTTCGCCGCCGACCGCTCGGTCGACGACGTCCTGGCCGCGTTCCGGTTCCGGTACTGAGCCGTGGCGTTCGTGCCCTTCGTCGGCGTCGAGCCGTTGCTGGCCGCGCACGCCGCGGCCCTGCCCCAGCCGGACCAGCTGTGCGGCCCGTTCACCGCGCGGCTCGCGGTCGTCGCGCTGACCGGGCGGGCCCCGGACGTCGCCGCGTTCGCCCGGGTCGCCGGCACCGCGATCTGGCCGCAGGACGTCCCCGCGGCCCGGCCGCCCGGCGCCGCAGCACGCACCGACGCCTGGGACGGGGTGCCGCACGCGGGCTCGGAGGCCGCCGCCGGGACATCCGCACCGGGGGTGGGCCGCGCGGTGGAGGAGCTCTCCGGCGGGGCACTGGCCGCGGTCCCGGCGACCGGGACCTGGACCCCTGACCGGCTCCGGGTGCTGCTCGACGGCCTCACCGGCATCCCGGTCGTGCCGCTCGCCAACGTCGTGACCAGCTGGTTCGCCTCCACGCACACCCCGGCGGCGGAGCTGGAGGCGTTCCTGGAGACCGGTGACGACCGCGGCCTGCCGCGCGCGGACTGGAAGGCCGGGCACTTCGTGGTGCTCTACGGCCGTGAGGACGGCCCGGGCGGGGTGCTGCTCGCCGTCGCCGACACCTACCCGCAGCTCGGCGACGACGGCCGGCACCGGCAGCCACTGCCGCGGGTCGCGGCGGCGCTGGCCCGTGGACGCAGCGCCACCGGCGGGCTGGTGCTGGTCACCGGCGCCGGGCACCGCGACGGGGTCCGCGCCGCCGTGCGGGCGGCGGGGATGCGGGTCGAGTGGTGGGACAACGGCACCCCGGACCGGTGACCCCGGGGATCCCCGTACCCGGGGCGCTCAGCTCGGGCGGAAGTTCTGGAACAGGGCCGGACCGGTCGCGTCGCCGTCGACGATCGCGCGGGTGACGGCCACGTACCGCTCGTGCCGCGCCGCGACCGCACCCGGGGTGCACCGCATGCGGGCCCGCCGGGCCCGCACGATCCAGGCCGCCACCCCGACGAGCAGGTCCAGCGGGACGCAGCGGCGCATCCCCAGGGCGTCGGCGACGACCGGGCCGTGGAAGCGGCGGGCCAGCACCTGCAGCAGCCGCCGCCCGACCGGCTCGGGCAGCCGCAGCGAGCCGTGCAGCAGCGCCGCGACCGCCCCGACCAGTGCCCCGGCGAGCACCCGGGACTCCGGGCCGGGCGGGCCGGTGGCCCGGCTGACCAGCGCGTCGAGCCGGGCCGCGCTCGTGTGATCGGTGACCCCGCCGACCAGCTCCGGGTCGATGCCGAGCTGGTGGGCGAGGACCCGCCAGTAGGCGTAGACCTGGGTGATCTCGTCGTCGGTGAGGTCGAAACCGATGGCGGCCTCGGCACGCAGCGACACCAGCGTGAAATCCAGCCAGGTCCGGGCGAGGTCGATCTGGTTGATCGGGACGCCGTGGCGGGCCTCGTCGTGACCGCGGCTGCGGGCCAGGGCGCGCATGTGCGCGTGCAGCATCCGGACCTGCAGGGTCGCGACGTAGCCGGGCGCTCCCGGGCGCAGCCCGCCGGGCAGTGTCGCGCAGAGCACCCAGCGGCCGGTCTCGGTGATCCGCCGGGCCGCGCCGTCGACGAGCCGGCCGGTGGTGCCGAGCAGCACCGCGATCGAGGGGGAGCCGTAGGTGCGCAGCAGCGCCCCGGCCGACAAGGACAGCGTGTGCACTGCGGGCGGCGAGGTGAACAACGGCAGCGCACCCGTATCGAGCAGCGCGGGATCGGTGTCCGGCGGCAGGGACTCCGCCGAGCGGAGCAGCGCGGCGCTCTCCGGTGCCGGGTCGTCCAGCGACGCGAGACCGTGCCGGATGCCCCGGTCGAGCTCGGTGCGCAGCTCCCGGGCCCGCTCCGGGGCCGCGGCGCGCATCGCGGCGACGACGGCGTCGGCGAGCGGGTCGCCGGTGTGCCGGGCGCGTGCGGCCGGGTCGGAGGCGGGCTTCCCGGTCCGGATGCCGTGAGGTCGGCCCGTGTCGGCCCTGTCCAGGTCGGTCACGACGCGGGGTCCTCGTCGGTCGGGGAGCCGTCGGCAGGCAGACCGGCGGCGGTGAGCAGCCGCGCCATCCGGGCCCGCAGCTCGGCCTCGGACGGGGGGACGGCGGCCAGCGCGCCGAGCGCCGCGACGCCGAACACCGCGCTGTAGAGCTCGCGGGCGCGCTCGCGGTTGCCGAGGTGGTCCTGGATGAGGTCGACGACGCCTGCGCCCTGCTCACCCTCGTCCTCGCGGCCGGGGTCGCGGGCCACCCGGATCCGCAGCTCCAGGGTGGCGAGGAACATCGGGCGCTGCGGTCCGAGCAGGTCCACCAGGTACGCGGTGCACGCGTCGAGCAGGGTCAGCTCGCCGGCGCGGTTGCGCCGGGTCAGCGCCGCGAGCCGCCCGGCGGCCCGCTCCTCCAGCTCGGCGACGACCGCGGCGAGCAGCGCCGACGCCGTCCCGAAGTGGTAGGTCGCCGACGCCGCGGACACACCGGCCCGTCCGGCGACCTCGCGCAGGGTCAGCGCGTCGAACCCGCCCGCGGTGACCACGCCGACGGCGGCGTCGACGAGCGCGCGCCGGGTGTCCTCACCGCGGCGACGCCGTCCGTCGGTGCCGCTGCCGGTCCCGCTGAGCGCCATCGGCCGCCTTCCTCACCTCGTCGTCGGGCCGTGTGACGGCCCGCACAGGAAACTATCTGTACGCACCGACAGTTTTCAAGGTGGTGTTCACGGCGGCGACCGTGCGACCGCGCGCCGTGTCCCCGCCCCGGGCGTAGCGTGGAAATCGTGCCCGTCACACCAGACCTTCCCCGCACCCTCGGCGCCCTGCGCGCCTCCGGCCACGAACTGCGGCCCGTGAAGCACGAGATCCGCGACAACCTGCTCGCCGCCCTGCGGGAGGGCCGCGACCCCTGGCCCGGCATCCTCGGATTCGAGGACACCGTGGTCCCGCAGCTGGAGCGCTCCCTGATCGCCGGCCACGACGTCGTCCTGCTCGGGGAGCGCGGGCAGGGTAAAACCCGCCTGCTGCGCTCCCTGGCGAACCTGCTCGACGAGTGGACCCCCGTCATCGAGGGCTCCGAGATCGGCGAGCACCCCTACGCACCGATCACCCCCGCCTCGCTCCGGCGCGCCGAGGAGCTCGGCGACGACCTCCCGGTCGCCTGGGTGCACCGCGAGCAGCGCTACACCGAGAAGCTCGCCACCCCGGACACCGCGGTCGCCGACCTCATCGGCGACGTCGACCCGGTCAAGGTCGCCGAGGGCCGCTCGCTGGGCGACCCGGAGACCATCCACTTCGGTCTCGTCCCGCGGGCGCACCGCGGCATCGTCGCGATCAACGAGCTGCCCGACCTGGCCGAACGCATCCAGGTCGCGCTGCTCAACGTGATGGAGGAGCGCGACATCCAGGTCCGCGGCTACACGCTGCGGCTGCCGCTGGACGTGCTGCTCGTCGCGTCCGCGAACCCGGAGGACTACACCAACCGCGGGCGGATCATCACCCCGCTCAAGGACCGGTTCGGTGCCGAGGTCCGCACGCACTACCCGCTGGAGCTGGCCCCGGAGATCGACCTCATCGAGCAGGAGGCGGAGCTGGAGGCCGAGGTGCCGCGGCACCTGCTGGAGGTCGTCGCCCGGTTCACCCGGCACCTGCGCGAGTCCTCCGCGGTCGACCAGGGCTCGGGGGTGTCCGCGCGGTTCTCCGTCGCCGCCGCCGAGACCGTCGCCGCGGCCGCGCTGCGCCGGGCCGCGATCGTCGGGGAGGAGCGCGCGTTCGCCCGTCCCGTCGACCTGGAGTCGGTGCCGTCGGTGCTCCGCGGCAAGGTCGAGTTCGCGTCGGGGGAGGAGGGACGCGAGGACGAGGTGCTCGAGCACCTGTTGCGCCGCGCGACCGCCGACACCGCCCGGTTCGCGCTGCGCGGCATCGACCTCGACGAGTTCGCCGTGGAGGTCTCGACCCGCCCGGTCCGTACCGGTGAGCGCGTCCCGGCCCGCGACGTCGTCGCCGCGTTGCCGCAGGTGGAGGCGCTGACCGAGATCGCGTCCCGGCTCGGGGCGGCCGGCACAGAGGACCCCGGCCCGATGGCCTCGGCCGCGGAGCTGGCGCTGGAGTACCTGTTCCTGACCCGCAAGCTGGCCAAGGACGAATCCGACGACGGCGACACGGTGTCCTATGGCTGATCCGCGGCGCCGCACGCGGCGCTACGCCTACGGTCCCTACGCCGGCGGGCCCGACCCGCTGGCGCCGCCCTTCGACATCCGGTCCGCGATGGACGAGATCGGCCGCGACGTCATGGAGGGCTCCTCGCCGCGCCAGGCGCTGCAGGAGCTGCTCCGCCGGGGTCTCGACGGCCGTCGCGGGCTCGACGACCTGACCCGCCGTGTCTGGGAGCGGCGCCGGGACCTGCAGCGCGACAACCGGATCGACGGCACGCTGCAGGAGGTCCGGGAGCTGCTGGACCGGGCGCTGGCCGCCGAGCGGGAAGCGCTGGGCAACGAGAACTCCGACGACGCCCGGTTCCGCGAGATGCAGCTCGACGCGCTCCCGAACGACACCGGTGGCGCGGTCCGCGAGCTGGGTGCCTACGACTGGCGTTCCTCCGACGCCCGCGAGGCGTACTCCGAGATCCGTGACCTGCTCGGCCGGGAGCTGCTCGACCAGCGGTTCCAGGGCATGAAACAGGCCATGCAGAACGCGACACCGGAGGACGTCGAGCAGATCAACGAGATGCTCGGCGACCTCAACGAGCTGCTCGACCACCATGCCCGCGGCGAGGACACCACCGAGCGGTTCGCCGAGTTCATGCGCAAACACGGCGAGCACTTCCCGGAGAACCCGCAGAACACCGACGAGCTGATCGACGCGCTCGCCGCCCGCTCCGCGGCCGCGCAGCGGATGCTGAACTCGATGTCGGCCGAACAGCGGGCCGAACTCGCCGAGCTGTCCCAGCAGGCGTTCGGCGACCCGCGACTGGCGGAGTCGCTGTCCCGGCTCGACGCGCAGCTGCAGGGGCTGCGCCCGGGGGAGGACTGGTCGGGGCAGGGCGACTTCCGCGGCGGCAACCCGATGGGCATGGGGGAGGCCACCCGGGCCCTGGAGGAGCTCGGGCAGCTGGACGCGCTCGCCGAGCAGCTGGCACAGAGCTACCCGGGCGCGCGGATGGAGGACGTCGATCTCGACGCGCTGACCGAGGCGCTCGGCCCGGAGGCCGCCGCGGACGCACGCACGCTGGCCGAGCTGGAGCGCGAGCTGCAGCGCCAGGACCTGTTCCGACGGGCACCGGACGGCTCGCTGATGTTGTCGCCCAAGGCGTTGCGGACGCTCGGGCAGTCGGTGCTGCGCGACGTCGCGGACCGGATCGCGTCCCGGCAGGGTGCGCGGGAGACCCGTCGTTCCGGCGCCGCAGGCGACGCGAACGGTGCGACCCGGCCGTGGGAGTTCGGCGACACCCAGGCCTGGTCGGTGCCGCGGACCCTGCTCAACGCCCAGCTCCGCCGGGCCGGCGGGGACGACCGTGCGCTCGACGTGGCCGACGTCGAGATCGTCGAGACCGAGCAACGGACCCGCGCCGCGGTGGCGCTGCTGGTCGACACGTCGTGGTCGATGGTCGCCGAGGGCCGCTGGGTGCCGATGAAGCGCACCGCCCTGGCGCTGCACCAGCTGATCTCCACCCGGTTCCGCGGCGACGACCTCTCGCTGATCACCTTCGGGCGGCATGCGCAGACCGTCGACCTGGGTGAGCTCGTCGGCATGGAGGGCGTGTACATGCAGGGCACGAACCTGCACCACGCGCTGCTGCTGGCCCGGGAGCGCCTGGCCCGTCAGCCGGACGCGACCCCGGTCGTGCTGGTCGTCACCGACGGGGAGCCGACCGCGCACCTGGAACGTGACGGCGAGGCCTACTTCGACTACCCGCCGAGCCCGTACACGTTGCGCGCCACCGTCGACGGCCTGGACCGCCTGATCGGCATCGACGCCCAGTTCACGTTCTTCGTGCTCGGTGACGACCCGGGCCTGGCCGCGTTCATGGACCGGCTCGCACGGCGCTGCGGCGGCCGGGTCGTGCACCCCGACCTCGACGGCCTCGGCGCGGAGGTGGTCTCGGACTACCTGCGCAAGCGGACGGGCTGACCCGGTCAAGGGCCGGACGCGACGGCCTCGCGCAGGTGCTCCGCGGCCCACGACCGCAGCGACGTCGGCGTGGTGGTCGTCGCGTCCCGCGGTGGCTCGGGGGCGATGCCGTCGGTCAGCCCGGCGGCCATGCCGGCGACGGCGTCGACCTCGGGCGGGCTCATCCCGGCACCGGCGAGCATCGCGCGGAACTCGGCGTCGGGCAGGTGCACCGGGCGCACCGGGTGCCCGAGCACGCCGGTCAGCACGTCCGCCGCCTGCGCGAAGCAGAGGTCCTCGGGGCCGTGCACACCCTGGACGCTCCGGCCCGTCCACGCGGGGCCGAGCAGCCGCACGGCGGCCACGTCGCCGATGTCGCGCGGATCCACCCAGGGCAACGGATGGTCCAGCGGCCACGGCGTGGACAGCGTGCCGTCCGCGATCTCCGCCGCCGACATCAACAGGTTCGTCGTGAAGTAGCCGCAGCGCAGGTGCAGGACCGGTGCCCCGGTGGCGTCGAGCGCCTCCTCGGTCGCACCGAGCCCGTCGATGTCGCCGGTGCAGTGCCGCCGCTCCGCGCCGCCACTGCTCTGGAACACGGTGCCGCCGATCCCGTTCTCCCGGACGGCCGCGGCCACCACCTCCGCGCAGGCGGCGTGCTGCTCCATCGGATCCGAACCGGGCGGCCCCGGAGGGTTCACCCAGTACAGCCGGTCCGCCCCCGCCGTCGCGCGCAGGACGGCGTCGCCGTCGGTCTGGTCGGCCTGCGCCACCTCGACGAACCCGGTCAGGTCCGGCGGCAGCCGGGCCGGGTCGCGCACGAGGGCCACCGGTCGCACCCCGGCCTGCACCAGGAGCCGGAGCACCCGCGAGCCGACGTTCCCGGTCGGTGTCGTCACCACGATCCGCATGCAGGCACCGTGGCACGGACCCCTGACAGGAACGGTCAGCCGAGCCAGGGACGGGCGAACCGCTCCCAGGTGCCGTCGTCGAGGGCGGTGCGCAGCCACCCGTTGACGCGCTCGGTGAAGGCCGGGTCGCCGGGCGGGGTCAGGTACGCCTTCTGCGAGTCGGTGAACGGCTGGTCGGGGTGCACCGAGCACAGGACGCCCTTGTGCTGGGCGGCCTGCCAGCGGGTCTCGATCGCGTCGGTGACCATGAGGTCGGCGCGGCCGTCGGCGACGGCGTCGAAGATCGTGTTGTTGTCCGGGTAGGGCACGATCGTCGCCTTCGTCAGGTGCTCGCGGGCGAACCGCTCGTTGGTGCCGCCGGGGTTGACCACGGCCCGCACGCCGGGGCGGTCGATCTGCTCGACCGTGGAGTACCTCGCGACGTCCGGGCAGCGGACGATCGGGGTCTTCCCGTCGCGCAGGTAGGGGATCGTGAACGCGGCCTTCGCCGCGCGGTCGGGGGTCACCGACACCCCGCCGACGGCGATGTCGCAGCGCCCGGCGACGACGTCGTCGGTGAGGGTCTTCCAGGTCGTCGGCACCATGGTCACCTTCGCGTCGAGCTTCCCCGCGAGGTCGGCCGCCATGTCGACGTCGATGCCGCGCCAGGTTCCGCGGTCGAGGTGAGTGAGGGGGCGGTAGTCGCCGGTGGAGCAGACCCGCAGCTCGTGCGACCGCGCGATCCGGTCCAGTGTGGGTGACCCGGCGGAGGCGTCCGGTGCCGCGCCGCCGCAGCCGGTCAGCGCAGCGAGCAGCAGCAGGAGCACGAGTACGGCTGGGCATCGGCGCACGGCCGGACTCTAGGCGGTCGGCCGGGAGTCCGGGCTGCTCGGTGGTCCGCGGCTCTGCCCAGTGCCGTTCAGTGCCGTTCAGCGCCGGGGCAGCGGTGGCGTCGGGGACCGGTCGACCTCGGCGTCGGCGATGCTGCGGGCCAGCGCCTCGGCAGGCTCCGAGGCCCGCCGCCCCCGCAGCAGCACGACGTCGACCGGGCCCAGCTCGGGCAGCCCGGCCCTGGGCGGCAGCGGTTCGAGCCCGTCCGGGACGAGCGTGCCGGCGTGCGCGAGCACCCCGAGCCCGGCGAGGGCGGCGGCGCGCAGCCCGGACAGCGACCCGCTGGTGCAGGCCATCCGCCACGCGCGCCCTGCCGTCTCCAGCGCCCCGACGGCCTCGGTGCGCGACAGGCTCGGCGGGGGATAGGCCAGCAGCGGCACCGGGTCGTCGGGCCGGAGCCGGAATCCGGGTGCGGCCACCCAGACGAACCGGTCCCGCCGGACGACCGAGCGGCCGTCGTCCGGGCCGGGTGGGCGCTTGGCGTAGACCAGGTCCAGCTCGCCGTCGCCGAGGCCGCGTTCGAGCTGCGCGGCGAGCCCGACGGTCAGCTCGACGTCGACGTCGGGGTGGCGGTGCCGGAACTCGGCCAGCACCGCGGGCAGGCTGGCGAGCACCAGGTCCTCCGAGACACCGAACCGGACGCGGCCGTGCACCCGTGATGCCCGGAAGTGCGCGAGCGCGCGGTCGCCGGCGTCGAGGATGGTGGCCGCGAACGCGCGCATGGCCTCGCCGTCCGCGGTGAGGACGACGGTGTGGGTGTCCCGGTCCAGCAGCGGACGGTCCACCACCGCCTCCAGCTTCCGGACGTGCTGGCTGACCGTCGACTGGCCCAGTCCGAGGGCCCGGGCGGCGGCGGTGAAGCTGCGCAGCCGCGCGACCGCGGTGAACGAGCGCAGCAGTACCGGATCCAGCACCTCACCAGCGTAGACCGGTCATCACGTTCTACGCTGACACTCATCGTGGTGAGCCGGTTTCCGGATGGCAGCGGTGCGTCGAGAATCGGTGCCATGCGCGTCCGTCCCGATCCGTTCCTCGTCCTGCTGCTGGCCACCGTCGGGGTGGCGGCGCTGCTGCCGGCCCGCGGCGCGGTGGCCGACGGCGTCGACGTGGCCGTGACGGTCGCGATCGCGCTGCTGTTCTTCCTCTACGGAGCCCGGCTCTCCGCCGCCGAGGCGCTCGGCGGGCTGCGGAACTGGCGGCTCCATTCGACGGTGCTCGCTGCGACGTTCGTCGTCTTCCCCCTGCTCGGTCTGGCCGCACTTGCGCTGCCCCAATGGTTGCTGCCGACGTCGCTGGCCACCGGCGTGGTGTTCCTGTGCTGCCTGCCCTCGACGGTGCAGTCCTCGATCGCGTTCACCGGGATCGCCCGCGGCAACGTGCCGGCGGCGATCGTGGCCGCGTCGGTGTCGAACGTGCTCGGTGTCGTCGTGACCCCGCTGCTCGCGGCGCTGCTGCTGGCCACCAGCGGCGGCATCGACCTGTCGAGCATCGGCGACATCGCGCTGCGGCTGCTCGTCCCGTTCCTCGCGGGACAGTTGGCCCGGCCACTGGTGGGGGGCTGGGTGGCGCGGCACCGCAAGCGGCTCAACCTCGTCGACCGAGGCTCGATCCTGCTGGTCGTGTACTCGGCGTTCAGCGCGGGTGTGGTCGCCGGGACCTGGCGGGCGCTGACCCCGGTGTCGCTGGTGACGCTGCTGGCCGTCTGTGTGCTGCTGCTGGTGCTGGCACTCGTGATCACCGCGCTCGGTTCCCGCGCCCTCGGCTTCGACGCCGCGGACCGGATCGCGATCGTGTTCTGCGGGTCGAAGAAGTCGCTGGCCAGCGGCCTGCCGATCGCCGGTGTCCTGTTCGGCGGCCCGGCCGCGGCGATGGTCGTGCTGCCGGTGATGCTGTTCCACCAGATCCAGCTCATGGCCTGCGCGACGATCGCGAACCGGCTCGGCCGCCGCCGCGCACACCTCGATGAGGAGCCGACCCCGGGCGGCGGCCACGGCTGCGGCAGCATCACGGCGGTGACCACCACCGCGCCCACGGCCTGCAGGCTCTGCGGCTCCGCCCGTCCCGGCGACGCCGCCGGTGCGAGCGTGCTGGGCTGGGTCTCCGACCGCGACGAGCGGGGCCGCACGTCGTGGCTGTGCCCGGCCTGCGCCCGGCAGCACGTGCGCGACATCGAGTCCAAGCTCGACGTCGAGTGGTGGTGAGCAGAGCACGGTGCGGCGTCTCAGGTGCCGCTCAGCAGTTCCACCACCGGCGCCAGCGCCTCCGCCCCGCCCTCGGACACCGCGAAGTAGCCGGCCCCGAGCGTGTCGCGGCGGCGGCGCAGCTCGTCGGCCATCGCCGTCGGGGTCCCGCGTAGCCGCACCAGGCTGTCCGGGTCGGCGAGCGCCTCGGCCGCACCCGGTCCGGCCCAGCGCAGCATTTCTTCAGGCACGTCGTCGCCGACGGCGAACAGGTTCATCCCGATCTCCGGCTCGCGCCCGGCCGCGCGCACCACCGCCGCCATCGCGACGACCTCGTCCCGCGAGGTGGTGGGCCGGGCCGCGAGGAACACGGTGTCGGCGATCTCCGCAGCCGTCGCGAGCGCCTTCGGGCCGGACGCGGCCAGCACCACCGGGGTCGCCGGTGACCGTTCGCGCGTCGCGTCGACGGCGGCGCGCACCGCGGCCAGACGCTCCGCCCCCGTGCCCCAGGACATGCCGAGCGCCGCCGCCTCGTCGCGGGCGTCCGGACGGCCGGTGCCCAGGCCCAGCTCGAACCGTCCACCGGTGAGCGCGGTCAGCGACGTGGCCTGCCAGGCGACCGACGCCGGGGTCCGCAGCGGCGCAGCCAGCACGAACGGGCACACCCGCAGCGTCGGCGCCGCGGCCGCCGCCGTGGCCAGAGCGAGCAGCGGTTCGTGCGCCGGGAGGTTGTCCGGGGTGAGCAGGGTGGAGTAGCCGAGCTCGGCGACCCGGCGGGCCCGTGCGGTCCACGCGTCGCCGGAACCGTGCGCGGCCGCGATCACGCCGAACCGGAACGGGGCGCTCACCGGGCACCGGCCGGGCGCGTGGGCAGGGTGAGCGCGAACCCGAGCAGCATCAGCAGACCGCCGAACCGGCCGACCGGGACGAGCGGGTACAGAACGTCGGCGGCCAGGGAGAACACGCTCAGCAGCGCGAGCACGCCGATCACGATCCCGGCGACGGCGAGCGGGCGGGGGATCAGCCGCAACAGCAGCGCCGGTACGGCCAGGCCGAGCACGAGCAGCCCCATCGGCGCGGCGAACCCGGGCCCGCCGGCACCGAACCAGACCCAGGCCAGCGTCCGGGCGAGCGTGACATCGCCGAGCGAGACGGTCCGCGCCGCGACGAACGAGGCCAGTGCGCTCACCGACAGCGACGCCGCGGCGAGCACCGCACCCGCGTAGCCGATCAGCGGGCCGGGGACGGCGGCACCGAGGCGCTCCATCCGGCGCAGCGCGGTCGCGGCGTAGACGACCAGCGGGAACGCCGAACCGAACAGCAGCGCCGCGCCCAGGCCGAGAGTGCCGGGGTGGGCGAGGTCGTAGGCCAGGACCTCCGCCGGAGCCGTGTCCGGGCGCGGCCCGGCTCCCCCGAGCACCGCACCGGCGACGGTGAGCACCGTGAGCGCGGCGGCGGGGACGAGCAGCGGAGGGCCGCCGGTGGCGAGCGGGACGGGGCGGTCGGACGCGATGGTCGCCATGATCGTTCACCTCGATAGTCGTTACAGTACTGAACGATTATCTGTGTACACCGTTTGTCAACTGATACGGTCGAGCGGTGACGACGATCCCGCGCGCCGGTTCCGCGTTCCTGCTCGCCCAGATCGGGGCGCACGCCGCCGCCCGCTACGCCGAGCGGGTCGCCGCGCTGGACCTCACGCCGCCGCAGACCGGGCTGCTGCGCGCGGTCGCCGTCGAGCCGGGCCGCTCGCAGCAGGCCCTCGCCACGCACCTGGGTATGCCGGCCAGCCGGCTCGTCGCACTCGTCGACGGGCTCGCCGACCGGGACCTGCTGGAGCGTCGCCGCAACCCCGACGACCGGCGGCTGCACGCGCTGCACCTCACCGACGCGGGGGAGGCGATGCTGAGCCGGATCGGCCGGGTCGCGCACGCCCACGACGACGCCCTGCTCGCCGCCCTCGACGACACCGAGCGCGCCACCCTGCACCGGCTGCTCACCCGCATCGCCGACGACCAGGGCCTCACTCCCGGCGTGCACCCGGGCTACCGGCAGGTGTGACGCGGGGGCCGGGCATGAAGCCCGCGAACCAGTGCAGGGCCTGGTCGAGGTGATGGGGGGCGACCCAGTTCGCGGACGAGAGGTGCCGCTGGACGATGCAGCGGCGCGCGCTGCCGTCGTCCCATATGCAGGCTGATCTCGGTCTGCCGGTCGTCAGGCCGAGAGATGTCGCGGAAGCGTCCGGTGAGGGGTCCTCTATCTGGTGCCGGAGTCGCATCGTTGGTGTCGGGGCGCGGGCAGCACGGCGGCGAGTACCGCAACTGCGGTCATGAGCAGGGCCATCACCGCGAAGGCGGTGGAGAACGCGGCGATGAGCTCGGCCGGGTCGCCCTGCTCGAGGTGCCCAGTGCTGGTAGCCGCGGCGCCGACGGTGAGCAGGGCGGCGAGGCCGAGCGCTCCGCCCACCTGCTTGGTGCTGTTCATCAGACCGGAGGCGGCACCGGCGTCGTCGCCGGCGACTCCGGAGGTGACCAGGGTGGTCAGCGGGGTGTTGAGCAACCCGCAGCCAACCGACATGACCACCGCGGGTCCGAGGACCCCGGACAGGTAGGTGTCGGTGGGGGCGATACGGCTCTGCCACCAGAACCCGGCCGCGGCCAGCAGCGAGCCGGCCGCGAGTAGCGTGCGGGCGGGTATGCGGGCCATGAGCCGTGGGGCGAGCCAGGCGCCGACCAGGACGGTGACCAGGGTATGGGGCAGGAACCCGAGCCCGGTATCCAGCGCGGACAGGTGCAAGCTCAGTTGCATGTAGAGCGAGAGGAAGTACCACATCGGCATCAGGGTCACCCCGGCCAGCAGCATCGCTACGTTACCGACGATGATCGCGCGCAGGCGGAACAGTCGTAGCGGCACCAGTGGGGTAGGCGACCACCAGCCCTCGTCGGCGACGAACACAGCGAGTCCGACGACGGCCACTGCGAGCGCGGCCAGGGTTGTCGACGAACTCCAGCCGCGTGCGTGTGCGCCGGAGACGGCGAAGGTCAGCGCGACCAGGCCGACGGTAGCGGCCACGGCACCGGGCATGTCGAGACGCCGCGTCGGCTCACCGCCGTCGGCGCCATAGCCGGGGGTCCTGCGGGACTCGCTCCGGTCGCCGGTCAGCGCGCGGGCGGCGAGCAGCAGCGCGATTGCGCCGATCGGAAGATTGATCAGCAGGGTGGCCCGCCAGGTCAGGTACTCGGTCAGGACCCCGCCGAGCAGGCTGCCTGCGGCGCCCCCGGCAGAAGCCAGCGCGGTCCAGATCGCCAGTGCCCGCACCCGTCGTGGCCCCTCGGTGAAAGTCGTGGTCAGGATCGTCAGGCTGGCCGGGGCCAGCACCGCGGCACCGAGGGCCTGCACTCCGCGCGAGATCACCAGCATCGCCGGAGAGACGGCCAGGCCACCGGCCACGCTGGCCGCGGTGAACACCAGCAAGCCGGCGAGAAACACGCGACGCCGCCCGTACAGGTCGGCTAGGCGCCCACCGAGCAGTAGAAACCCAGCGAACACCAGCGCGTAGCTCGTGACCACCCACTGCAGACCGGTCGGATCGAATCCCAGCCCGGCCTGGATCGCAGGCAGTGCCACGTTCACGACCGAGGCGTCGAGGACGACCATGAACTCAGCAGCGCACGACACCACCAGCACAAGCCACACCCCTGCCGCCCGGCCGGGGGCGCTGTTGGCCCGAGAGATGTCCGCGTTGTCGGTCCCCGATTCATCCACAGTTGCTCGCCTTCCGTCCGGCGCAGAGCCGCGATCCACAACCGACAACAAATCGATGTGGCCGCATCGGAGTACCGTCGCGTCGACGATAGAAGAATCTGCTGTACTGGTCAAAACGATGGGCTCACATCGAGGAGGTGCAGGGGTGGCCCGGACGCGCGGTACTGGTGCGGCACACGAGCAGCGTCGCAGCGAGGTGATCGATGCGGTTCTGTCCGTGGCCGCGGCGCGCGGGGTGTCGGCGGTGTCGCAAGCCAGCGTGGCCGCCGCGGCGGGAGTCTCTCCCGGGCGAGTGCAGCACTACTTCCCGACCATGACCGACCTGCTGGGCGCCGCGTTCGAGCGTGTCAACGCCGCCAGCACCGCCCGGATCACCGAGAACCTCGGAGGTGACCAACACGCTGCCGAGCCGCGAGACGTCCTGAGCGTGGTACTCACCGACCTGATCCCACACGACGAAGCGAGCCGGGCGCACGTGCAGTTTCGGCAGTCGTTCACCGCGCTGGCGCTACATCACGACGACATCGCCGCCCGACTACGCGAACAGTATCGCCGCCTACATCAGCACGATCTCTCCGAGTTGGTCTGCCGCGACCAGCGCGCCGGCGCTATCGATCCGGATATCGCTCCCGAGACCGCGGCAACCAGCCTGGCTGCGCTGGCCGAAGGCCTGGCCTACTATGTCCTCATCGGTGTCATCACCGCAGACAGCGCCCGCGCTCAGATCCTCGGTGCCGTCGCCGCGCTGTACCAATCCCCAGACGCCGGCGGGTGACCACAGGTCAGCGGCCGTAGACAGATCGCGGAACATATGTTCGGGACTGCGAATCCCGCGACGGTCCATGCGAGGTGCGCCGGGTCCTCGAGGTCGCCAGTAGCAGGAGGTAGGACTCCCGATGAGCGATGCCGTTCTGGTGCTGGGGCGCTGGCGGGTCGGAGCACCCGAGCAGCAAGCCGACGCAATCGACGCCGCAGTTGCGGCCTGGAACACCGTGGGATGGCCGCCCGGCTTGGAGTCCTACACCGCCATCGCCGCCGAGGACGGGACGAGGGTGCTGCACCTGTCGCACTGGCGCAACGACCGCGCAGCCCGCGGGTTCACCGCAACGGCCAAGAATCAGTGGGCCGCTGCGGTCGACGAGGTTGCACCCGGTGTCCAGCGCCTCGGGGTAGAGGTCTATCGCGTCTACGATGGCGTCCAAGTGGCCGACACCACGACCGGTTGTCTGGTTCTGGTCGATATCGATTCCGACGACTCTGCCTCGGCCCACCGGTGGATGGACGCCATGCTCGCGCTTGGCCGACGGCGGGAATCTGCCCCGGGAATGCTTTCGGCGACCTTCTACCTCAGCGTGTCCGGATCCCGGGTGCTCAACGTGGCCGAGTGGAGCGACACGGCCTCCCACCAGGCGATGACCACTGCCTCCCGCAGCGCCGCCGCCGATGACCTCATAAGCGGCTCCGCCGGTGCCCGCCCGGTCGGGTTCACCCGCAGCAGGTCGTGGCGGACCATTACCGACAGCATGCCTGAATCAGCTCGCGCGTGACGGTCCCGGCACCCAGTCGGTGGATCTTGGTGAGCTGAACTCACCATGCACCGCCGGATGTGACGCGGCCCGGCGCCGGTCAGGAATCCCCAGGCACCCGCGGACGTTCGGCATCGTGAGTAGCTTCCGACACCGCAGGTAGGTTTGACCGCATGGAGACCTGGGCCCCGACCGACGTCCCGGCACTGGAGGGCAGCGGACCTCCGCTGCGCCTCTACGACACCGCCACGGCCCGGGTCCGCCCGACCGCACCGGGTGAGACCGCGACGATGTACGTCTGCGGGATCACCCCCTACGACGCGACGCACCTGGGCCACGCGGCCACCTACCTGGCGTTCGACCTGGTCAACCGGTACTGGCGCGACCTCGGCCACGACGTGCACTACGTCCAGAACGTGACCGACATCGACGAGCCGCTGCTCGAGCGTGCCGAGCGCGACCAGGACGACTGGGTCGTGCTCGGGCTGCGCGAGACGGCGCTGTTCCGCGAGGACATGGAGGCGCTGCGGGTGCTGCCCCCGCGCCAGTTCGTCGGCGCGGTCGAGGCGATCCCGGAGATCGCCGAGCTCGTCGAGAAGCTCGTGGCCTCCGGCGCGGCCTACCGGCTCGACGACCCGGAGTACCCGGACGTCTACCAGGACATCGAGGCCACCGGGCACTTCGGCTACGAGTCGAACTACGACCTGGACACGATGCTGCAGTTCTCCCGTGAGCGCGGTGGCGACCCGGACCGCCCGGGCAAGCGCCACCCGCTCGATCCGCTGCTGTGGCGTCTGGCGCGCCCGGGCGAGCCGTCCTGGGAGTCGGGCCTCGGAGCAGGCCGCCCGGGCTGGCACGTCGAGTGCGCGGCGATCGGGCTGAACCGGCTCGGCCCGCAGGTCGACCTCAACGGCGGCGGCTCGGACCTGATCTTCCCGCACCACGAGTGCGGTGCGCTGCACGCCGAGTCGCTGACCGGCGAGCACCCGTTCGCCCGGCACTACGTGCACACCGGCATGATCGGGCTCGACGGCGAGAAGATGTCCAAGTCCAAGGGCAACCTGGTGTTCGTGTCCAAGCTGCGCAACGCCGGCGTCGACCCGAACATCATCCGGGTCGCCCTGCTCGACGGGCACTACCGCACCGACCGCTCCTGGGACGACGACGTGCACGCCACGGGGGAGAAGCGGGTCGCGCGCTGGCGCGAGGCCGTCGACCTCGACACCGGCCCGGACGGCGCCGAGCTGGTCACGAAGCTGCGCACCCACATCGCCGACGACCTGGACACCCCGGGCGCGCTGGCCGCCGTCGACGCGTGGGTCGACGAGGCGCTCACCCGCCGCGGCACCGACCCCGCGGCGCCGGGACAGGTGCGGGCCGCGCTCGACGCGCTGCTGGGCGTGCGGCTCTGACCGTGCAGCCTCTGAGAGGCTGTAGCGCATGGCGCAGAACGTGCTGGGCGGCGAGCTGGAGTCCTGCTCGACCGACCCGATGACCGGCTTCTACCGCAACGGGTGCTGCGACACCGGCGGAGAGGACGCGGGCGTGCACACGGTGTGCGCCCGCGTCACCGCGGAGTTCCTGGACTTCTCCCGCGAGCAGGGCAACGACCTGTCGACCCCGCGCCCGCAGTTCGGGTTCGCCGGACTGGTGCCCGGCGACCGGTGGTGCCTGTGCGCGAGCCGCTGGGCCGAGGCGCTGCGCGAGGGCGCCGCGCCGCCGGTGGTCCTGGAGGCCACGCACGCGCGCACCCTGGAGTGGGTCGACCTCGAGGACCTGAAGGCGCACGCCGTCCCGCGCTGAGGCACGGGCCGGCGTGCGACCGGCTCACGGTGTCAGGACGTCACGGAATCAGGAATCGGGGCCGCCGCGGCGGCGCAGGTACCGCTCGAAGTCCGCGGCGATCGTGTCGCCGGAGGTGTCGCGCAGCTCGGCCGCGGTCTCCTCGGCCTCGGTCTCCGACGCCTGCTCCTCCAGCTGGCGGACGTACTCGCGGACCTCGTCGTCGGCGTCGGCCATCTCCGAGACGGTCCGCTCCCACTCCTCGGCCTTCTCCGGCAGCGACCCCAGCGGCACCTCGACGTCGAGGGCCTCCTCGATCCGGTGCAGCAGCGCGACGGCGGCCTTGGGCACCTGCGCCTGCGAGACGTAGTGCGGCACCTCGGCCCAGTAGGACAGCGCCGGGATCCCGGCCTGCACGCAGGCCTGCTGGAACACCGCGACGATCCCGGTGGGGCCCTCGTAGTTCGAGGGTTCGATGCCCATCTCCTTGAGCGACTCGGCGTCCCATGCCGTGCCGTTCACCGGGGTCGGCCGGGTGTGCGGCACCTCGGTCAGCAGCGCCCCCAATGTGATGACCTTCGTCACTCCCAGGCGCTCCGCGTGGCCGACCAGCTCGGCGCAGAACGAGCGCCACCGCAGGTTCGGCTCGATCCCGTTCACGAGCACGACGTGCCGGTCGGTGCCGGGCAGGGTCGCCCAGGACAGCCGGGTGGTCTGCCACTCGATGTTGCGGGTCACCCCGCCGGCGAGTTTCACGTGCGGCCGGGTGACCTGGAAGTCGTAGTACTCCTCGGGATCGATCGAGGTCAGAGGCTCGGCGTCCCAGCTGAGCTCCAGGTGCTCCAGTGCGGTGCTCGCGGCCTCGCCTGCGTCGTTCCAGCCCTCGAACGATGCGATGAGGACCGGATCGACCAGGGCGGGGGGCTCACCGCTGCCCGTGGTGCTCGGCTCTCGGTCGGTCATCGCCCCAGCCTACGACTTCGGTCCCGCCGAACCCCGCCGTACACGGCAGCCGGAGGCACTTCGGACCCGAGGCTTCACACATGAGCAGGTAACGTGGCGCAGCGTGTCATCTACGACGGGAGCGGATCACGCGGTGAGCACCTCTTCGGAAGGCGACATCCCCCGGGGGCAGGCCGACCACGAGCGGGTCGCGCACGCACAGAAGAAGACTCAGCAGCTCCGAGAGCTGCTGGACACGCGCATCGGCGTCATCGACGGCGCGTGGGGGACGGTCATCCAGGGGCTGGGTCTGTCGGCCGAGGACTACCAGGCGGACTGGCTGGAGGGTCATCACAAGGACACCAACGGTGACCCGGACCTGCTGAACCTCACCCGTCCGGACCTGATCCTGCAGGCGCACCGTGACTACTTCGACGCCGGTGCCGACCTGACCACGACCAACACCTTCACCGCGACGACGATCGGCCAGGCCGACTACGGCCTGGAGTCCAAGGTCGTCGAGATGAACGTCGAGGCCGCGAAGCTCGCCCGGACCGCCGCCGACGAGGCCGAGGAGGCCACCGGCGAGCCCAAGTGGGTCGCCGGCTCCATCGGGCCGCTGAACGTGACGCTGTCGCTGTCGCCGAAGGTCGAGGATCCCGCGTACCGCGCCGTCACCTACCAGGACGTCTACGACTCCTACGCCGAGCAGATCGCCGCGCTCGACCAGGGTGGCGTCGACATCCTGCTGATCGAGACGATCTTCGACACGCTGAACTCGAAGGCCGCGCTGCACGCCGCGCACGACGTCGCGCCGCACCTGCCGGTCTGGATCTCGGTCACGATCGTCGACCGGTCGGGCCGCACGCTGTCCGGGCAGACCGTCGACGCGTTCTGGACCTCGATCGCGCACGCCGAGCCGCTGGTCGTCGGCCTGAACTGCGCGCTGGGCGCCGACGAGATGCGCCCGCACGCCGTCGCGATGTCGGAGATCAGCGACACCTACGTCGCGACCTACCCCAACGCCGGCCTGCCGAACGCGTTCGGCGGCTACGACGAGCGCCCCGAGCAGACCGCGGAGTACCTGCGCGAGTTCGCCGACTCCGGCCTGGTCAACATCGTCGGCGGCTGCTGCGGCACCGGCCCGGAGCACATCCGGCACATCGCGGACAAGGTCAAGGGCCTGCCGCCGCGCACCCCGGTCGAGCCGAGCCACCGGACCCGGTTCTCCGGCCTGGAGCGCTTCGAGATCGGCCCGGACACCGGCTTCGTGATGATCGGTGAGCGGACCAACGTCACCGGCTCCAAGCGGTTCCGCAGGCTCATCGAGTCCAAGGACTACAACGGGGCGCTCGACGTCGCCCTGGACATGGTCCGCGGCGGCGCGAACATGCTCGACGTCAACATGGACGCCGACCTGCTCGAGTCCGCCGAGGAGATGACGACGTTCCTGAACCTGCTGGCCACCGAGCCGGAGGTCGCCAAGTGGCCGATCATGATCGACAGCTCGCGCTGGTCGGTCGTCGAGGCCGGGCTGCGGTGCGTGCAGGGCAAGGGGATCGTCAACTCCATCAGCCTCAAGGAGGGTGAGGAGGAGTTCCTCGAGCGGGCCCGCATCGTGCGCTCGTTCGGCGCGGGCGTCGTGGTCATGGCCTTCGACGAGAGCGGCCAGGCCGACACCGCGCAGCGCAAGGTCGAGATCTGCGAGCGCGCGTACAAGCTGCTGGTCGACGAGATCGGGTTCCCGCCCGAGGACATCGTGTTCGACCCGAACGTCCTGGCCATCGCGACCGGCATGTCCGAGCACGCCGACTACGCCAAGGACTTCATCGAGGCCTGCCCGCAGATCAAGGAGCGCTGCCCGGGCACGCACATCTCCGGCGGTGTGTCGAACCTGTCGTTCTCCTTCCGCGGCAACAACGTGGTGCGCGAGGCGATGGACTCGGCGTTCCTCTACCACGCGATCAAGGCCGGCCTGGACATGGGCATCGTCAACGCCGGCCAGCTGGTCGTCTACCAGGACATCGAGCCCGAGCTGCTCGAGATGGTCGAGGACGTGCTGTTCAACCGGCGCGAGGACGCCACCGACCGCCTGGTCGAGGCCGCGGACCGGTTCAAGGGCGAGGGCACCCAGCGCAAGCAGGACCTGTCCTGGCGGGAGAACGACGTCTCCGCGCGCCTCGAGCACGCGCTGGTGCACGGCATCGTGGACTTCGTCGAGGAGGACACCGAGGAGGCGCGGCAGCAGGCCGACAAGCCGCTGCACGTCATCGAGGGCCCGCTGATGGACGGCATGAAGGTCGTCGGCGACCTGTTCGGCGACGGCAAGATGTTCCTGCCGCAGGTCGTGAAGTCCGCCCGCGTGATGAAGCGCGCCGTGGCCTACCTCGAGCCCTTCATGGAGAAGGAGAAGGAGGAGGCCAAGGCCCGCGGGGAGATCGACTCCCGCGGCAACGGCAAGGTCGTCATGGCCACGGTCAAGGGCGACGTGCACGACATCGGCAAGAACATCGTCGGCGTCGTGCTGGGCTGCAACAGCTACGAGGTCATCGACCTCGGCGTGATGGTCCCGGCGCAGACGATCCTCGACACCGCCGTGGCCGAGGGCGCCGACGTCGTCGGGCTCTCCGGGCTGATCACCCCGTCGCTGGACGAGATGGTCGGCGTGGCCGCGGAGATGGAGCGGCGCGGGCTCAAGCTGCCGCTGCTCATCGGCGGTGCGACGACCTCGCGCCAGCACACCGCGGTCAAGATCGCCCCCGAGTACGACGCCAACGTGCTGCACGTGCTCGACGCCTCCCGCGTCGTCGGGGTGGTCTCCGACTTGCTCGACGACGACCGCGCCGACGCGCTGCGCAAGCGCAACGACGAGGACCAGGAACGGCTGCGCGAGCAGCACGCCAACCGCGAGTCCAAGCCGCTGCTGGCGTTCGAGGACGCCGTCGCCAACCGCGAGCAGGTCTCCTTCGACGACCTGCCCGTGCCGGAGTTCACCGGTACCCGGGAGCTCGCGCCGAGCATCGCCGAGCTCCGCGAGCTGATCGACTGGCAGTTCCTGTTCCTGGCCTGGGAGCTGAAGGGCAAGTTCCCGCAGATCCTGAACTCCCCGGTCGCCAAGGAGCTCTACGACGACGCCAACGCGATGATGGACGAGATCATCGCCGGGGACCGCTTCACCGCGAAGGGCGTCTACGGCTTCTGGCCCGCCCACGCCGAGGGCGAGGACATCGTGATCTCGCCGGACACCGATGACGTGCGGCTGCCGATGCTGCGCCAGCAGACCAAGAAGCCCGAGGGCCGCGCCAACCGCAGCCTGGCCGACTACGTGGCGCCCTCCGGGGACCACCTGGGCGCGTTCGCGGTGTCGATCCACGGCGCCGAGGAGATGGCCAAGGAGTACGAGGACGCCCTCGACGACTACCGGGCGATCATGGTGAAGGCGCTGGCCGACCGGCTGGCCGAGGCCTTCGCCGAGTACGCGCACCTGCAGGCCCGCCGCGAGTGGTTCGAGCCCGACGCCGACCAGCCGCTCGAGGAGCTGCTCGCGGAGAAGTTCCGCGGTATCCGCCCGGCGTTCGGCTACCCGGCCTGCCCGGACCACACGCTCAAGCGGCCGCTGTTCGACCTGCTCGGCGCGGACGACCTGGGTATCGCGCTCACCGAGTCCTACGCGATGACTCCGGCCGCCGCGGTCAGCGGCATGATGTTCCAGAACCCCGAGTCCAGGTACTTCACCGTCGGGCGCATCGGCAAGGACCAGGTCGGCGACTACGCAGGCCGCCTCGACCAGGACGTGGAGTACGTGGAGAAGTGGCTGCGCCCGAACCTGGGGTACACGCCGTGACCGGGGCTCCCGTGGCCCTGCGGGGCGTCCTGCTCGACATGGACGGCACGCTCGTCGACTCGGAGAAGGTGTGGGAGGTCGCGCTCAACGACCTCATGAAGCACCTCGGGGCGCCGCCGCTGTCCACCGAGGCCCGCCGGGAGTCCGTCGGCGGATCGCTGGACTCCTCGCTGCGGATCTGCTTCCGCGAGGCCGGGCGCGACCCGGCCGCGGTGCCCGCCGGGGAGTACCGCCAGGCGGGGGAGTGGCTCTACGACCGTGCCGGTGAGCTGTTCGGCCAGGGCGTCGACTGGCGGCCTGGCGCGTTGGAGCTGCTCACCGCGCTGCGCGCCGAGGGCATCCCGGCCGCACTGGTCACCAACACCATCCGGGTGCTGGCCGACCGCGCGCTGGTGACGATGGGGCACGAGAACTTCGCCGCCGTCGTCTGCGGGGACGAGGTGTCCGATCCCAAGCCCGGCGCCGAGCCGTACCGGCGCGGGGCCGAGCTGCTCGGGCTCGACCCGGCCGAGTGCGTCGCGGTCGAGGACTCGCCGACCGGGGCGCTGGCGGCCGAGCGGGCCGGCTGCGCCGTGCTCGTCGTGCCGTGCGAGCTGGACGTGCCCGCGGGCCCGCGACGCGTGCAGCGCGACACCCTCGACGGCGTCGGGCCGGCCGAGCTGGCCGCGATCCTGGCCGAGGTGACCGCCCGGGCCTGACCGGGCGTCACCCACACGAGCGGCCGGATCACCGCGACGAACGGCCGCCGGCTGTCCTGCGGGTCACCAGGCAGCCACTGCGGGTGAACCACCCGCCGACGTCGCCCGCCCGCACGGCTCCACGGCCCCGGGTGGCTGCGCGCCGCGTTCCGGGGACCCTTCACACTGGTGGTGAAAGGGGTCGATGCACGTGAAGACATTCGACGGCTTGTTCGCCGAGCTCTCGGCCAAGGCGCAGGAGCGCCCGGCCGGGTCGGGAACCGTCGCCGCACTGGACGCCGGGGTGCACGCCCAGGGCAAGAAGGTGCTCGAGGAGGCCGGCGAGGTGTGGATCGCCGCCGAGTACGAGAGCGACGAGTCCCTCGCCGAGGAGATCTCACAGCTCCTCTACCGGCTGCAGGTGATCATGCTCCAGCGTGGCCTGGGCCTCGAGGACGTCTACAAGCACCTGTAGCGCGCCGCACCCGTCACGACCCGACCGACGACCGCACCGAACGATTCAGGAGAGCGTCATGCTCCGCGTGGCACTGCCGAACAAGGGCACCCTGGCCGAGCCCGCCGCGACGATGATGCGCGAGGCCGGATACCGCCAGCGGACCGACTCGCGTGACCTCAGCATCGTCGACGAGGGCAACGGCATCGAGTTCTTCTACCTGCGGCCCAAGGACATCGCGACCTACGTCGGCAAGGGCGACCTGCACCTGGGCGTGACCGGCTTCGACCTCATGGAGGAGTCCGGCAGCCAGACCCAGGAGCTCATCGCGCTGGGCTTCGGCAAGTCGCGCTTCCAGTTCGCCGCCCCGGTGGACAACGACTGGAAGCTCGAGGACCTCGACGGCCGCAAGATCGCCACGTCGTACCCGCGGCTGGTCCGGTCCTACCTGTCGGGCAAGCGGATCGGCGCCGAGATCGTGAAGCTCGACGGTGCCGTGGAGATCTCCATCCAGCTCGGGCTGGCCGACGCGATCGCCGACGTCGTGTCCTCGGGCCGGACGCTGCGCCAGCACGGCCTGGAGGTCATCGGCGAGCCGATCGCCACCTCGCAGGCGACGCTGATCGAGCGCGAGAAGCGCCCGGACCGCACCGAGGACCCCGAGATCGACGGCGTCAAGAAGGTCTTCGCGGAGCGGCTGCGCGGCGTCGTGCTCGCCCGCGAGTACCTGATGATGGACTTCGACTGCCACGAGGACCTGCTGCCCCAGGTGGAGAAGGTGGCCCCGGGCCTGCAGGCGCCGACGGTGTCGCCGCTGCGCAAGCAGGGCTGGGTCGCGGTCCGCACGATGGTGCCGACCAAGGACACCAACCGGGTCATGGACCAGCTCGCGACGATCGGCGCGACGGCCATCCTGACCTCGGAGATCCGGTCCTGCCGCGCGATGATGGCGCCGCGGACCGACGAGGGCTGAGCGAGCCTCCGGGGCACCGTCTCGGGCGTCCCGCCGAACCTCTCCCCAGCGCCGGCCGGCCCGGTCCCGACACCCTCGGGGCCGGGCCGTCGCGGTGTCCGGGGCCGGCAGCCCCGTGACCCGGGTGGATCGGAGGCTCGGCGGTGCCGGGCTCAGCGGGCGCGGACGGTGAGGGCCTGGGTGATGCGGCCGACCTGGCCGTCGTCGTCGAAGAGGGTGGCGGTGCAGGTGCCCAGCCCCTCCGGCCCGACGACGGTCTGCGCGGACACCCCCACCGCCCCGTCGCCGGCCGGGGCGCGCAGCAGGTGCACGGTCAGCTCGGTGTTGAGGAACAGCCAGCCGCGCACGTCCAGCGGCGCGGCGAGACCGTTCGCGCAGTCAGCAGCGACCATGACCCGCTCCAGCGGCGTCGTCGGCTCGCCCTCGACCAGCGGGACCCGCATCCGGATCCAGGCGCGGCCCGGGCCGGGCTCGTCGAGGGCGCCGTCGAGCCAGCCCCACTCCATGGCGTCGAGGAAGCCGGGTAGCCAGCCGTCGGGGTGCTCGTCGCGGATCGTCGCGTGCTCGCGGCCGGGCAGCGGATCGGCCGCGCCGCTCGCGACGGCCGCGGTGTCGCTCGCGGCGAGCCGCCAGGCGCGGGCACGCAGCACGTCGCGGCCGCCGGCGCTCATCGTGGCGTGCAGCAGTTCGATGGTGCGGCCCGGGCGCTCGACGCCGGCGGACACGGTGATCGCTCCGGACGGGACCGCACCGAGCACCTCGACGGTGATCCGCGCGATCCGTTTGCCCTCCCCGCCGGGTACGCGTTCCAGCGCGCGGGCGAGCAGCGCCGACGGCGGCCCCATGTGCTGGGCCTCGGCGAACCAGGGGCCGGTCGTCCAATGGGTGGCGGTGAAGTGCTCGGTGCCGCCCGGAGCGCTGCTCGCGGTGTCGGGCAGGTAGAACGGGCCGGGCTCGGTCGTGGTCTCCACGCCGTCGATCATGCCTCGGTCGTGGCGCCCGGCCACCCCGGGTACGGCGGCGGCGTTCCCTCCCAGGCGGGGCAGCGGTCGCGGTGGTCGCAGAACCGGCAGGCGGAGCCGCGGTTCGGCCGGAAGTCGCCGGTCGGTGCGGCGCGGCGGATGGCCGACCAGACGGCGTCGAGCAGGCGGGCGAAGCGGTGCAGCTCGGCCTCGTCGGGGCGGTAGGTGAGTGCGGTGCCGTCGGACAGGTAGAGCAGGCGCAGCTCGTCGGGGACACGGCCGCGGGCCAGCAGCACGGCCAGCGCGTAGAACTTCAGCTGGAACAGTGCCGAACCCTCGAAGCCCTCACCGGGCGTCGCACCGGTCTTGTAGTCGATCACGCGAAGGGTGCCGTCCGGGCCCTCGTCGAGCCGGTCGATGATGCCGCGCAAGGGCACCGGGCCCTGCTCGCCGGTCAGCTCGGTCTCCACCCGCTCCTCGACCGACGACGCCGTGACCTGAGCCGGGTCCTCCAGCGCGAAGTAGGTGTCGAGCAGTGCCGAAGCCGAGTCCAGCCACACCGCGAGCTCGTCGGGGGTGGCGAACAGCTCCGTGGCCGCCGGCTCGGCCTCGGCCAGCTCGTCCCAGCACGGGCCGAGCAGTGCCCGCGCGGCGTCCGGGGTGCGGGCGGCCGGGTCGAGCGCGAACAGCCGCTCCAGGACGGCGTGCACCAGCGTGCCCCGCACCTGCGCCCGCGACAGCGGCTCGGGCAGCCGGTCGACCGCCCGGAACCGGTAGAGCAGCGGGCAGCGCCGGAAGTCCGCGGCGCGCGACGGCGACAGGGCCGGTGCGCGCCGCTCGGCGGCCTGCTGCTCGGGTGGTGCGGTCACGACGACGAGGCTAGGCGAGGGGTCCGACAGTGACGCCGCCGCGGCGGGCCTGCACCGCCCGGTGCCCCGGCGTTCCCACACCCCGGCGCCGCACCACACACCCCGGGCCCGGTCGGCACACCCGATATTTCCGGTGTGGCGACCCGCCACGGGGTGTGCCCCCGCCCGCGGGAACCGGCGTGGCAGACCGATTCCGTACGTGGCACACGCTGCGGCATGTGCTGCGGCCGGAAACGCTGTGCTGCGACGACGGCTGCGACGACGGGGAGCCCCGCCCGACCGGGAGCCGGGACGCGCCGTTAGCGTCGTCGTCCGTGCACGACCAGCCCGGCTCCGCCGAGACCTCCGCCGACGTCGCTCCCGGGGACGTCCCCACAGCCCCCGCGACAGCCCCCGCCGACGCGTCCCCGGCCGCGAACGGTGCCGACCCGATGGCTGCGCCCGGCGAGACCGCAGCTCACGGTGAGGCCGCAGTCCCCGGCGAGGCCGCAGTCCCCGGTGAGGCCGCAGTCCCCGGCGAGGCTGCAGTCCCGGGCGAGACCGCAGCTCCCGGCGAGGCCGCTGCCTCCGGCGACACCGCGGACACCCCCGGCGCGGCCGTCTGGGAGCCACCCCGCCGCGGTGGCCCGTTCCGTCCCGGCGACCGGGTCCAGCTCACCGACGCCAAGCGGCGGCACTACACGCTGGTCCTGGAGACCGGCGGCGCGTACCACACCCACCGCGGCCAGATCGCGCACGACGACCTCATCGGTGAGCCCGAGGGCAGCATCGTGCGGTCGGCGTCGAACACGCCGTACCTGGCGCTGCGCCCGATGCTCGCCGACTACGTCCTGTCCATGCCCCGGGGCGCGCAGGTCATCTATCCCAAGGACGCCGCGCAGATCCTGATGTGGGGCGACGTCTTCCCGGGCGCCCGCGTCCTCGAGGCCGGCGCGGGCTCGGGTGCGCTGACCTGCTCGCTGCTGCAGGCCGTCGGGCCGACCGGGTCGGTGACGTCCTACGAGATCCGCGACGACCACGCCCCGCACGCGCTCTCCAACGTCGAGACGTTCTTCGGGCACCGCCCGCCGCACTGGGACCTGACCGTCGGCGACGTCCGGGACTTCCGCGGCGAGGTCGACCGCGTCGTGCTGGACATGCTGTCCCCGTGGGACGTCCTGGACACCGTGCGGGACGCACTGGTGCCCGGGGGAGTGCTCGTCGGCTACGTCGCGACGACGACCCAGCTCTCGGCGCTCACCGAGAAGCTGCGCGAGATGCAGTGCTGGACCGAGCCGCAGGCGTGGGAGTCGATGATCCGGCCGTGGCACGTCGTCGGGCTGGCCGTCCGGCCGGAGCACCGGATGATCGCGCACACCGCGTTCCTGCTGACCACACGGCGTCTGGCCGACGGCGTGACCCCGCCCCGGCCGCAGCGCAGGCCGCAGTCCAAGTGATCACCGGGTGAACGGCACCGGGCCGCGACGCGCCCGGGCCGGAAAACAAGAAGTTCACAAACTCCCATCCGTGTGGACGTGGCGGTGACGGCCACGAAGCCGCAGAGTGACCACATGGTGCCGACCGGCTGAGGCCCGGATCACCGGTTCGACGCACTTTCGCGGTCACCCCCTACGGGTACCGTGGTGAGACGGAACACGGAGGGAGGCTGCCGTGAACCACCCCTACGACGACGGTCCCGGCAGGCAGGACGTCCAATCTGATCGCGATCTCAGCGACGCTGAGGCCGCTGAGCACATCCGTCACCTCGAGAGCGAGATCGCGTCGCTGCGCGCGCGGTTGAGCGAGACCCCCCGGCACGCCCGTGTGCTGGAACAGCGCCTGGCCGAGACCACGAGCAGGCTCTCCGCCCTGAACGCCCGCAACGAGAAGCTCACCGAGACCCTCAAGGAGGCTCGGGGACAGCTGGTCGCGCTCCGCGAGGAGGTCGACCGGCTGGCCCAGCCGCCGTCGGGGTACGGGGTGTTCCTCGGCCGCTACGACGACGACACCGTCGACGTGTTCACCTCCGGCCGCCGGATGCGTGTCCCGGTGTCGCCTGCGGTGGAGGGCGAGCAGCTGCAGAGCGGCCAGTCCGTGCGGCTCAACGAGGCACTCACCGTCGTCGAGGCCATGGGCTTCGAACAGGTGGGCGACCTCTACTCGCTGCGCGAGATCATCGACCGCCCGGGCGAGGACGGCACCGCCGGCCGCGGCCTGGTGGTCGGCCACTCGGACGAGGAGCGCGTGGTCTGGCTGGCCGCGCCGCTGTTCGAGCTCGGCGCGGAGGAGGGCACCAGTGCCCTCAAGTCCGGTGACTCCCTCATGGTCGACTCGCGGGCGGGCTACGCCTACGAGCGGGTCGCCAAGGCCGAGGTCGAGGACCTCGTGCTGGAGGAGGTCCCGGACATCTCCTACGGCGACATCGGTGGTCTGTCCCGGCAGATCGAGCAGATCCAGGACGCGGTCGAGCTGCCGTTCCTGCACACCGAGCTGTTCACCACCTACGAGCTGGCGCCTCCCAAGGGCGTCCTGCTCTACGGGCCGCCCGGCTGCGGGAAGACGCTGATCGCGAAGGCGGTTGCGAACTCGCTGGCGAAGAAGATCGCCAAGCAGCGGGGCGACGACCCGGACGAGGGTCGCGCGTTCTTCCTCAACATCAAGGGCCCGGAGCTGCTCAACAAGTTCGTCGGCGAGACCGAGCGGCACATCCGGCTGATCTTCCAGCGGGCCAGGGAGAAGGCCTCGGCCGGCACCCCGGTGATCGTGTTCTTCGACGAGATGGACTCGATCTTCCGCACCCGTGGCTCGGGTGTGTCCTCCGACGTCGAGACGACGATCGTGCCCCAGCTCCTCGCCGAGATCGACGGCGTCGAGGGACTGGAGAACGTCATCGTCATCGGCGCCTCGAACCGCGAGGACATGATCGACCCGGCGATCCTGCGGCCCGGCCGGCTCGACGTGAAGATCAAGATCGAGCGTCCGGACGCCGAGGGCGCGCAGGACATCTTCTCCAAGTACATCACCGAGTCGCTGCCCATCCACGACGAGGACATCGCCGAGTTCGGCGGCAGCCGCAAGGCCTGCGTCGACGGCATGATCCAGCGCATCGTCGAGCGGATGTACGACGAGTCGGAGGAGAACCGGTTCCTGGAGGTCACCTACGCCAACGGTGACAAGGAGACCCTCTACTTCAAGGACTTCAACTCCGGCGCGATGATCCAGAACATCGTCGACCGGGCGAAGAAGTCCGCGATCAAGTCGGTGCTCGAGTCCGGGCAGCCGGGCCTGCGGGTCCAGCACCTGCTCGACGCGATCGTCGACGAGTTCGCCGAGAACGAGGACCTCCCGAACACCACCAACCCGGACGACTGGGCCCGGATCTCGGGCAAGAAGGGCGAGCGGATCGTCTACATCCGCACGCTGGTCACCGGGAAGAACGACGCCGCGGGGCGGGCCATCGACACCGCGTCGAACACCGGCCAGTACCTGTAGCACCGGCAGCACCGCACCGGCCCCGTCGCAGTCGCGGCGGGGCCGGTCGCGTGCCGGGCCGGCATCAGAACTGCAGGCCCAGTGCCCAGCCGCCGAGCAGCCACGCGAACAGCGTGATCACGATGACGCCGACGACGTTCAGCGCCATCCCGCCGCGGGCCATCTGACCGATGGTGACCACCCCGGAGCCGAAGACGATCGCGTTCGGCGGCGTCCCGACCGGGAGCATGAACGCGCACGTCGCAGCCAGTGCGGCCGGGATCAGCAGGGTCATCGAGTCGGCGCCGATGCCGAGGGCGACCCCGCCGAGGACCGGGATGAACGTCGCGGCGGTCGCGGTGTTGCTGGTGACCTCGGTCAGGAACAGCACGATCGTCACGACCGCGGCGACCAGCAGGAGGATCGGCAGCACGCCGAGACCGGCGACGCTGGCGCCGATGAACTCGTCGAGCCCGCTGGAGGCGACCGCACCGGCGAGGGCGAGGCCACCGCCGAAGAGCACCAGCACGCCCCAGGGCAGGCCCTTCTGCGCATCCTCCCAGACCAGCAGCATCCGGAACGGCCGCCCGGTGTTCGGTGCCTCCCCGGACCGGGCCTCACCGGGCGGCACCGAGCCGGCCGGGATCAGGAACAGCGCCACGCCTGCGGCGATGGCGATCGCGGTGTCGTTCAGGTCGCCGATCCACGGCAGCACGGCCTCGACGGCGGCGAACTCGGACAGGATGCCCGGCACGATCCAGAGGAACGCGGCACCGGCGAACACCGCGAGCACCCGTTTCTCCGCGGGGCTGACCGGGCCCATCTCCGCCAGCTGCCCGGTGATCATCTCGCGGCCGCCGGGGATCTCGGTGAGCGTCGTGCGGAACAGGAACCGGGTGATGAGGAACCACGCGACGCCGATGAACACCACGGCGATCGGCACGCCCAGCTGCATCCAGCCGAGGAAGCCGATCTCGCGGCCGAGTTCGTCGGAGACGTAGGCGGCGACGATCGCGTTCGGCGGGCTGCCCAGCAGGGTGCCGAGGCCGCCGATCGACGACGCCCACGCGACCGAGAGCACCAGGCCGACGCCGAACGTCCGCACCGCCGGGTCGCGCACCGTCTCGCTGATCGGGGCGCCCCGCCGTACGGCGTCGCCTGCGCCACCCGCGCGCTCGGCGACCAGTGCCAGGACCGACAGCGCGATCGGCAGCATCATCAGGGTGGTCGCGGTGTTGGACACCCACATCGACAGGAACCCGGTCGCGATCATGATGCCGAGCACGATCCGGGTGGGTGTCGTCCCGACCGTGAGCAGCGTGAGCAGCGCGATCCGCCGGTGCAGCTGCCACTTCTGCATCGCGATCGCGATGAGGAACCCGCCCATGAACAGGAAGACGATCGGGTCGCCGTAGTTCGCGGTCGTGTCCCCGACCCCCACCACGCCGAACAGCGGGAACGCCACGATCGGCAGCAGCGCAGTGGCCGAGAGCGGGATCGCCTCGGTCACCCACCAAGCGGCCATGAGGACGCCGACCGCGGCCACCATCCGGGCCTCCGGCGCCAGGGTGTCCGCGGCGCCGAGCAGCAGCCAGGTCAGCCCGGCGAGACCGAGCCCGAGCGCGCGCAGCGCCCAGGTGGTGCGCGGGGAACGGCCGTCGGCCGAGGTATTTCCCCCGGACCCCGCCGGCGGGCCGCCCGGGCCGGCCCGGCCCGGTGGCGCGGAGTCGTCGGTGGTTCGGGCGTCGTCGGTGGACTCGGTCGTGGACATGCTGCGGACCCCCTTGTCCGGGGGACGGTCTCCCCGGTCCCGAACGTACCGGAACATCCGATATGCGGTGTTTGGCACAGTTCGGGCAGCACACACACGCGAGCCCCGGTCCCGCGAAATGCGGGCCGGGGCTCGGCGGACGTGCGGGGGAGTGCTCAGGAGGTGCGCAGCACGGCCTGGATCTCGAGCTCCACGCCGACCTTCTCGCTGACGACGACGCCGCCGCCGTCCATCGGCAGGGAGATGTCCACACCGAAGTCGGAACGGTTGATCGAGCCGGTGGCGGTGAAGCCGGCCCGGGTGCCGCCCCACGCGTCGGGGCCGAAGCCGCCCAGCTCGAGGTCGAGCTGCACGGACTTCGTGACACCCTTGATCGTGAGGTCGCCGGTGAGGACGTAGTCGTCACCCTTGGCGGCGAGCCCGGTGGAGGCGAACGTCCACTCGGGGTAGGTCGCGGTGTCGAAGAAGTCGTTGGACCGGACGTGCTCGTCACGCTGGTCGTTGCCGGTGGTCAGGGTGGTGGCGTCGATGGTGGCGATGACCGTCGAGTCCTCGATGGCCTCACCGGTGATGATCTCGCCGGAGACCTTCTCGAACCCGCCGCGGACCTTGCTGACCATCATGTGACGGACGACGAAGGAGACGTCGGAGTGGACCGGGTCGATGTCCCAGGTGCCCGCGACGTAGCCGGGGATCTTCGTGGCTGTGGTCATGTCGACATCCTCCGTTAAACTGGTTGAACTCTCACTTGTTGAGAGCAATACTATGAACAACAATGTGAGTGCTCAATGATTCCGGAGGGTGACGTGGAACACACGCGCTGGCTCGATGACACCGAACAGCAGACCTGGCGGGCCTTCCTGGCCGCGCAGCGGCTGGTCTCGGAGAAGGTCGAGCGGCGCCTGCAGGCCGGCGCGGGCATGCCCCAGGCGTACTACGAGATCCTCGTCCGGCTCTCCGAGGCGCCGGACCGCACCCTGCGGATGAGCGTGCTGGCCGACTCCGCGATGTCCTCGCGCAGCCGCGTCTCACACGCGGTGGCCCGGATGGAGCAGACCGGCTGGATCGAACGGCGGGCATGCCCGTCGGACAGGCGGGGGCAGCTCGCCGTACTGACCGACGAGGGGTTCCGGGTGCTGGCCGACGCGGCACCCGACCACGTCGAGAGCGTCCGCGAGGCCGTGTTCGACGCACTGAGCCCCGCCCAGCAGGCCGCGCTGCGCGACGCCTGCGAGACCGTCGTCGCCCATCTGTCCGACGGCGCGGAGTGGCCGGTGAGCGAGGACGCGGGCCCGGACGGGCCGGATGCCGTACGCGCGTCCTAGGCTGGGCACATGCCTCATTTCGACGTCGTCGTACTCGGTGCCGGACCCGGTGGATATGTGGCGGCCATCCGCGCCGCCCAGCTCGGCCGGAGCGTGGCGGTGATCGAGGAGAAGTACTGGGGCGGGGTCTGCCTGAACGTCGGCTGCATCCCGTCGAAGGCGCTGCTGCGCAACGCCGAGCTGGCCCACATCGTGCAGAAGGAGCAGAAGACCTTCGGCTTCTCCGGTGAGGTGACCGCCGACTTCGGCGTCGCGTGGGACCGCAGCCGCACGGTCGCGGACGGCCGCGTCAAGGGCGTCCACTTCCTCATGAAGAAGAACAAGATCACCGAGTTCGACGGCTACGGCCGGTTCACCGGGCCCGGTGAGATCCAGGTCGAGCTGTCCAAGGGCGGCACCGAGACCGTCACCTACGACGACGTCATCATCGCCGCGGGCTCCACGGTCAAGCTGCTGCCGGGCACCTCGCTGTCCGAGCGCGTCGTGACCTACGAGGAGCAGATCCTCACCCGCGAGCTGCCGGAGAGCGTCATCATCGCAGGCGCCGGCGCGATCGGCGTCGAGTTCGCCTACGTCCTGGCCAACTACGGCGTCGACGTCACGATCGTCGAGTTCCTGGACCGGCTCCTGCCGCTGGAGGACGCCGACGTCTCCAAGGAGCTGCTCAAGCGCTACAAGAAGCTCGGCGTCACCGTCCGGACCTCGACCAAGGTCGAGAAGATCACCGACGACGGCTCGGGCGTCACCGTCACCGTGTCCTCGGACAAGGGCACCGAGGAGCTGCGCGCCGACAAGGTCGTGCAGGCCATCGGGTTCGCCCCGCGGGTCGACGGCTACGGCCTGGACAAGCTGGGCGTGGAGCTCACCGAGCGTGGCGCCATCGCGATCGACGACCGGATGCGCACCAACGTCGACCACGTGTACGCGATCGGCGACGTCACCGCGAAGCTGATGCTCGCCCACGTGGCCGAGGCCCAGGGCGTCGTCGCGGCCGAGACCCTGGCCGACGCAGAGACCCAGGAACTCGACTACAAGATGATGCCGCGCGCGACGTTCTGCAATCCGCAGGTCGCGAGCTTCGGCTACACCGAGGCCGAGGCCCGGGAGCTCGCCGACGAGAAGGGCTGGAAGGTCAACGTCGCCACCTTCCCGTACACCGCGAACGGCAAGGCGCAGGGCATGGCGGAGCCGAACGGCTTCATCAAGCTGATCTCCGACGACACCCACGGCGAGCTGCTCGGCGGGCACATCATCGGCGCCGAGGCCACCGAGCTGCTGCCGGAGCTGACCCTGGCCCAGAAGTGGGACCTGACCGTGCACGAGATGGCGCGCAACGTGCACGCGCACCCGACGCTGTCGGAGGGCCTGCAGGAGGCCATCCACGGCCTCGCCGGCCACATGATCAACCTCTGAGGCACCCGCGCACGACCGGAGCCCCGGCACCCGTAGCGGGTGCCGGGGCTCCGATGCGTCCGGGGGCGCGTCCGCGCAGGGGCGGCCCGGGGGAGTGCGGAGGCTCAGACGTCCGCGGCCCGCTCGGCGGCGGCCGCGTCGACGGCCGGGGTGGCGCGGCTCGGCTCGCGGCGGGCGCTGTGCTCGCGGCGGGTCGTAGCGGACAGGTCACGCGGCGACGCGGACTCGCGGCGGTCGGCGGCGACGGCGGCCTCGACGGCGGCGCGGACCGCGGCCGTCGACACCTCCGGGTCGATCAGCCGGGCGGCGGCGAGGGAGCGGGCCGAGACCGAGATGCTGACCATGGTGGGCTCCTGGGTTACTTCTCGTGGCGTTCGGGTACCTCATCGGCGACCACGTCGGCGCCTTCCCGGGACGTCGTCACCCACCCCCCGTGGTGTTAACCGATCCAGCAGGCGGGTGACGCATGTTACCCAGGGGTAAACGACCGGGCGACGGACCCTAACCGACGGATGAGGCCAGCCAGCGGCGGGCGACCCAGGCGCCGTCGGGCACCCAGGGCCACGCCGGGTCGGCGAGGCGTCCGCGCAGCTCGTCGAGGGTCCACCAGGCCCCCTCGGCCACCTCGGAGGCCTGGTGGGAGACCGGGCCGTCGGAGAACGCCTGGTAGGCGTGCACGTGGGCGCGCAGCCCGTCCGGGCCGGAGCCGGGCCCGGTGTCGATGCCCAGCGCGCGGGCGTCGAAGGCGACGGTGAACAGTTTCTCCAGCGACACCCCGGTGACGCCGAGCTCCTCGGCCAGTTCCCGGGCCGCGCAGCCGTCCGGGGTCTCACCCTCGTCGAGCACGCCGCCGGCCCAGCAGTCCCACAGCCCGGGCATCACGAGCTTGGTGTCGGTGCGGCGGTGCACGTAGACCCGGCCGCCGTCGGTGCTGCGCAGCGCGATCGCGGTCGTCGCGTGCCACAGCGAGCGGTCGTAGACCTCGCCGCGCTCGGCGACGCCGGCGGGGGAGCCCGCGGCGTCGAAGACGGTGATGCGCTCGCGGCGCGGGTCGGTGCTCATCCCGGAGATGGTTCCCCCACCGATCGCCGCCCACCGAGCGGGGGTGGCGCGCCGCTCGATCTCGGGCGTGCGGGTAGCCGTGGCGGTTAGGCTCGGCGGATGCAGTCTCGTGCAGGGAACCGGTCGTGACCGCCCGCCGGATCATGGGCACCGAGGTCGAGTACGGCATCGCGGTGCCGGGGGACCCGACGGCCAACCCCGTCGTGACCTCCACCCAGGTCGTGCTCGCCTACGCCGCCGCCGCGGACATCCCACGCAACCGGCGCGCCCGCTGGGACTACGAGGTGGAGTCCCCGCTGCGCGACGCCCGCGGCTTCGACCTCTCGGCGCCGTCGCTGGCCCCGCAGCTCGACACCGACCTCGACGACCTGGGCGCCGCCAACGTCATCCTCACCAACGGCGCCCGGCTCTACGTCGACCACGCCCACCCCGAGTACTCGACGCCGGAGGTCCTCACCCCGCGCGACGCCGTGGTGTGGGACAAGGCAGGCGAGCGGATCATGCTGGAGGCCGCGAACCGGGCCGCCACCGTGCCCGGTGCGCCGCGGATGCAGCTGTACAAGAACAACGTCGACGGCAAGGGCGCGAGCTACGGCTCGCACGAGAACTACCTGATGGCCCGCACGACCTCGTTCCCGGCGATCGTCGGCGGGCTCACGCCGTTCTTCGTGTCCCGGCAGGTCGTGTGCGGCACCGGGCGGGTCGGCCTGGGCCAGCAGGGCGACGAGCCCGGCTACCAGCTCGCGCAGCGCTCGGACTACATCGAGGTCGAGGTCGGCCTGGAGACCACGCTCAAGCGCGGCATCATCAACACCCGCGACGAGCCGCACGCCGACGCCGACAAGTACCGCAGGCTGCACGTGATCATCGGCGACGCGAACCTCTCCGAGGTCGCCACGCTGCTGAAGGTCGGCACCACCGCGCTGGTGCTGGACATGATCGAGCACGGCCGCAGCTTCGAGGACCTGCGCCTGGCCGAGCCGGTCAAGTCCGTGGCCCGGATCAGCCACGACCCGTCGCTGCAGCGGACCGTGGACCTGGCCGACGGGCGGAAGATGACCGGGCTGCAGCTGCAGCAGGAGTACTGCGCCCGCGCCGTGGCCTACCTGGAGGAGACCGTCTCGGCCGACCGCGGCCAGTGGGACTCCGACACCCGCGAGGTCGTCGAGGAGTGGGAGTCGGTGCTCGCCGACCTCGAGCGCGACCCGATGCTCACCGCGGACCGGCTGGACTGGACCGCGAAGCTCAAGCTGCTCGAGGCCTACCGCGAACGCGACGGGCTGAGCTGGGCGTCCGGGCGCCTGGGCATGGTCGACCTGCAGTACTCCGACGTGCGGCTGGCCAAGGGCCTCTACAACCGGCTCGTCACCCGCGGGTCGATGCGCAGGCTGGTCACCGAGGAGGAGGTCGCCGCCGCGGTGACCGAGCCCCCGGAGGACACCCGGGCGTTCTTCCGCGGGTCGTGCATGCGGCGTTACCCGGTGGAGGTGGCCGCCGCGTCCTGGGACTCGGTCATCTTCGACCTCGGACGCGAGTCCCTGGTCCGGATCCCGACGCTGGAACCGTTGCGCGGCACCCGTAAGCACGTGGGGGAGCTGTTCGACGCGGTGTCCAGCGCCGAGGAGCTGGTGGACAAGCTGACCGCGCACTGACCCCGCCCCGGTACGGGCGCGGAGGTTCACCGCGCGTGCACACGTGGTGACGCGCACGCCACCTCCGGAGCACGGAACAGGCGATTTTGTCGGTCCCGGTCGGTAAGGTGGGACCCGTACCCGCCGATCAGCTCGGCCGGGACCTCGCAAGGGATGAGGAGGCGTCATGTCGCAGGAGCAGACCAAACGCCAGGGCGGTGGCGACGGCGACGACGAGTCGGCCGAGGCCGAGTCCGGAGCCGGACAGGAGCGCCGCGAGAAGCTCGGCGAGGACGTCGACACCATCCTCGACGAGATCGACGACGTGCTGGAGGAGAACGCGGAGGACTTCGTCCGGTCCTACGTGCAGAAGGGCGGCGAGTGACGCCGCCCGTCCGGCAGCAGCAGTAACCGTCCCGGCCGGGCCCGCGGGAAGTGCGGGCCCGGCCGTGCCGGAGCAGGCCGCCTCAGGCGGAACCGCCGGCGTACGACCCGAGAACGAGAGGCTCGTCCCCGATCATGGAGTTCCGGCCGCCGGCCCACCCCGCAGGATCCGCCGACCCGCTGTCCGGCCACCGCTCCGGCGGCCTCGACGGCTTCCGCACCGGTTCGCAGTCCTTCACCGACTTCCTCGGCTCCGCCGCGCCGCACCTGCTTCCCGGTGCCGGCACCGCGTCCGCCCCGATGCCCGCCGCGTCCGGATCGAGCACCGCGGACCGTCTCGGCGTCCCGCACGGCACCACGATCGTCGCGCTGACCTTCGCCGACGGCGTCGTCATCGCCGGTGACCGGCGCGCGACCTCGGGCAACGTGATCGCCCAGCGCGACATCGAGAAGGTCTTCGTCACCGACGAGTTCTCCGCGGTCGGCATCGCCGGCTCCGCGGGCATCGCGCTGGAGATGGTCCGGCTGTTCAGCGTGGACCTCGAGCACTACGAGAAGACCGAGTACGTGCCGCTGTCGCTCGACGGCAAGGCCAACAAGCTCGCCGGGATGGTGCGCCAGAACCTCGGTGCCGCCATGCAGGGCTTCGTCGTGGTCCCGCTGTTCGCCGGGTACGACACCGAGGCCGAGCCCGCGCAGGCCGGCCGGATCGTCACCTTCGACCCCACCGGCGGCCGCTACGACGAGCACCTCGGCTTCCACGCCGTCGGCTCCGGCTCGGTGTTCGCGAAGTCCTCGCTCAAGAAGCTCTACGACGCCGGCGCCGACCTGTCCGGTGCGGTGCGCACGGCCGTCGAGGCGCTCTACGACGCCGCCGACGACGACACCGCCACCGGCGGCCCGGACACCGTCCGGAAGATCTACCCGGTGGTCGTCGCGATCACCGCCGAGGGCGCCCACCGGCGCGAGGAGCCGGAGATCGCCGCCGTGGTCGACGAGGTGATCGCCGGGCGCCGCGAGCGTCCCGGCGGACCCCGCTAGGCCCCGACCCCCGCACCCCGCGGCGGTTCCGCGGAGCCCCGCCGAGCACGAGCCACTGGAGCGCTTCCCATGACGATGCCGTTCTACTCCTCCGTCGACCAGCTGCTGCGCGACCGGTCCGAGCTGGCCCGCAAGGGCATCAGCCGCGGCCGCAGCGTCGTGGCGCTGACCTACTCCGGCGGCGTGTTGTTCGTCGCCGAGAACCGCGGCACCTCGCTGCGCAAGGTCTCGGAGATCTACGACCGGATCGGCTTCGCCGCCGTCGGCCGGTACAACGAGTTCGAGAACCTGCGGACCGCCGGGATCCGGATGGCGGACTTCCGCGGCTTCACCTACGACCGCCGCGACGTCACCGGCCGGATGCTGGCCAACGCCTACGCGCAGGTGCTGGGCACCAGCTTCGTCGAGCAGCAGAAGCCGTTCGAGGTGGAGCTGTGCGTCGCCGACGTCGGCGCCCGGCAGGCCGACGACCACCTCTACCGCATCACCTACGACGGCTCGATCACCGACGAGCCGCGCTACATCGTGATGGGCGGCCAGACCGAGCCGATCTCCACCAAGCTGGGGGAGACCTACGACCACGACCTGGACCTGCCCGGCGCGATCGGCGTCGCGCTCGGCGGGCTGCAGGTGCCCGGGGCGGACCCGGCGTCGTCGGGGAACGGCAGCTCCGAGCCGCGGCTGCTGGGCGCGGACGCGCTCGAGGTCGCGATCCTCGACCGCTCCCGGCCGCGCCGCACGTTCCGCCGGATCGAGGGCGACGCGCTGACCGAGCTGCTCCCGGCCGCGAACCGCGGCACCGCCGACGGCGAGGCCGACATCGCCGGTGGCGACGACTCCCCGGCCGCGGGGGGCGCGCTCGACGAGGGCGGGTCGTCCTGACCGGGTTCTCGGCCACGACCGAGTCCGAGGCGGTCGTCCTCGCGGACCGGATGGCGATCTGGAAGGTCCTCACCGACCCGGTCGTGCTCCCGAAGCTGACCCCGCTGCTCAACCGGATCGAGGCCGACGGCGACCGCTGGCGCTGGCACATGGTGCGCCTCGCCGTGCTCGGGGTCGGGATCAAGCCGGTGTTCACCGAGCGGATGGTCTTCACCGAGGGGAAGTCGATCGACTTCACCCACGACCCGCCGCCAGGGGTGACCGAGTGGGCCGGCGCCGAGGGGCACTACACGCTCACCGACGCCGAGCCCGAGGCCGACGGGACACCGGCGACCCATCTGCAGATCGCGCTGACGCTGACCGTCGACATGCCGCTGTCCCGGCTCGCGGCCCCGGTCGTGGAGCGCACGATGCGCGCGACGATGGACGCGACCGGGGACCGCTTCGCCGCGAACCTGCTGCGCCACCTGCACGCACGGCAGCGCTGAGCCGCGGGCTCGGCACCGGCCCGGGAGCCCTCAGCTCGGCTCCGGGGCCGCCTCCACTGCTGTCCGCGCCGCGTCGCGCAGTGCCCCGATCAGCGCCTGCAGTGCGGGCAGCTCGGTGTCCTGCTCCCGGGTCGCGACGACCAGTGACCGCCCGATCGCGGGCACGCACGACAGGAACCGCACCCCGGGCGGCGGCGGGACCGCGGCGATGCCCGGCACCGTCGCGATGGCCAGGCCGGCCCGTACCAGGCTGAGCTGGGTGGTGAAGTCGGTGACCAGGTACCGGATGTCCGGCTCGACGTGGTGGGTGCGCATCAGCTGCACCAGCGCCCCGTAGGCCCCGGTCCCGACCGGGCACGAGGTCCACACCTCGCCGGCCAGCTCGGCGAGCGGGGCGGGGTAGCGGTCGGCGATCGCATGGTCCTCGGGGACGGCGAGCATGACCGGCTCGGTGACCAGCGTCGTCGTCCGGACCCCGGCCGGGATCCGCTCGGGCCGGTTGGTCCAGCTCTCCAGCAGCACCGCGTCGAGGTCGCGGGAGCGCAGCGCGGGCAGCAGGTCGAACACCTCGCCGTCGCGCAGGCTCGGGACCAGCCGCGGGTGCGCGGCGGTGAGCACGTTGAGCACCTCGGGCATGAGCGCGCGCAGTGCGCTGGCGAGCGACCCGATCCGCAGCGGCCCGGCGACCTCGTCCTGCAATCCCGCCAGCTCGCGCTGGGCGTCGGCGACCGACCCCGCGACCTCGCGGGCGTGCCGGGCCAGGACGTAACCGGCCGCGGTGAGGCGGATGCCGCGCCCGTCGGGCTCGACGAGCTTGCTGCCGGTCTCGCGTTCGAGCTTGCGCAGCTGCTGGGTGACGGCCGGGCCGGTGATGTGCAGGGCCTCGGCCGCCGATCCGACCGAGCCGTGCTCGGCGATGGCGTCGAACACCCGGAGACGCTCCCACGAAATCACGTAGGCAATCTTAGCGGAACACCGCAGAAACACTCATTGGAAGTTTGTGGTTGGCGACGGCATCGTGGTTGTCATGTCCGCACCGACCCGACTCGACCCGACTGTGTCCGCATCCACACCGACCGCAACCGCCGACCACGCTCCGTCGTCGACCGCCCGCGCAGGGTTCGACCTGCAGTCCGCAGGCTCGCTCCTGATGGGTGCCGCCGTCCTGTCCTGGACCGGCATCCTCGTCGCGCTGGCCGACACCGGCGCCGCGACGGCGTCGTTCTGGCGCTGCGCGCTGGCGCTGGTCGTGCTGGTCCCGTGGGCGGTCGCGGAGTACCGGCGGCACGGTGCGGTGTCGCTGCGGTACGTCGGCCGTGCGCTGCTGTCGGGGCTGTTCCTGGGCGCGGACTTCCTGCTGTGGACCCGCGCGGTCCTGGAGTCGGGCGCGGGCATCGCGAACGTCGTACTGAACGTGCAGGTCGTCGCGCTGCCGCTGATCGCCTGGGCCGTGGCCCGGGAGAAGATCGCGCCGCGGCTGCTGCTCGCCGCGCCGCTGCTGCTGGGCGGCATCGCGCTCGCCGGGGGAGCCCTCGGCGCCGGGGTCAGCGGACCGGACCCGGTGCACGGCGCGCTGCTCGGCACCCTGGCCGGGGTCGCGTACTCCGGGTTCCTCTACCTCAACCGCACCGCGGCGCAGCAGCAGCCGCGGCACATGGTGACCCCGGTGATGCTCGCGACCGTCGCCGCAGGCGTCGTCAGCGGCGTCGCGGGCCTGCTGACCGGTGGGATCGAGGTGTCGCTGCCCGCGCACAGCTGGGCCTGGCTGATCGTGCTGGCGCTGACCGGGCAGGTCGTGTCCTGGCTCCTGATCGGCCGCGGCTCGGCCGGGCTGCCCTCGGGCACCGCCTCGGCGCTGCTGCTGGCCCACCCGGTGCTGTCGGTGGTGTTCGGCATGATCGTGCTCGGCGAGCAGCTGAACGTGTGGCAGGTGCTGGGCTGCGTGGTCGTCGTCGGAACCGTCGCCTGGGTGGCTCGCCCGCCCCGTGCGGCACGGGCGAGCCGGGATCAGAGCTCGATGCGCTCGGAGCCGGTGTAGACGTTCCCGGTCTCCCCGCGCAGGAAGCCGACGAGGGTCATCCCGGACTCCTCGGCCAGCTCGACCGCCAGCGACGACGGCGCGGACACCGCGGCGAGCATCGGCACACCGGCCATGACGGCCTTCTGCACCAGCTCGAACGACGCCCGCCCGGAGACCTGCAGGATGGTCTCCGAGGCGGGGATCCGGCCGTCCATGAGCATGCGGCCCAGGACCTTGTCGACGGCGTTGTGCCGGCCGACGTCCTCGCGCGCGACCAGCAGCTCGCCGTCGGCGTCGAAGAGCGCCGCGGCGTGCAGGCCACCGGTGGAGCCGAAGACCTTCTGGTTCTCCCGCAGCCGGTCCGGCAGCGAGATCAGTGTCTCGCGCTTGATCCGCAGCGGGTCCTCGGCGGGGGAGTGCCGGGTCTTCAGCTTCACCGCGTCCAGCGACGCCTTCCCGCACACACCGCACGACGACGTGGTGTAGAAGTTCCGCTCCACCGACGCGTCCGGCGGCGCGACACCGGCGGCGAGGTCGACGTCGAGCACGTTGTAGGTGTTGTGCCCGTCCTCGTCGACCGAGTTGCAGTAGCGGGCGCCCGCCACGTCGGACTCGGTGGCGATGACGCCCTCGGTGAGCAGGAACCCGTGCGCGAGCTCCACGTCGTGGCCCGGGGTCCGCATCGTCACCGACAGCGGCTTGCCGCCGACCCGGATCTCCAGCGGCTCCTCGGACACCAGCGTGTCCGGGCGCTGCCGGGTGCCACCGTCCGGAGTGAGGCGAAGCACCGGACGGCGTACCGTCAGCCGTCCCATCGTGCGCTCCCCGTCACGTGAATCTCCCCCATCGGGCCGTCGGAACAGTCTCGGATCCGGCTCGGATCGAGCCCGGATCCCGCGAGTGCCCGCCACCAGGGCGGACGTCCTCCAGGGTACGCCTACGATCATCGTGTGGGTGCTCACGGCGAACGCCGCCCCGGCGCCGCGATCGTGCTGGCCGGTGGCCGGTCGTCGCGGATGGGACGGCCCAAGGCGGATCTGGACTGGCACGGTGTCCCGCTGCTGACCCGCACGGTCGCGGTGCTGGGGCGGGCGGTGGACGGCCCGCTGGTCGTCGTCCGGGCGGCCGGGCAGCAGCTGCCGCCGTGCCCGGCGTGGCTCGCCGGCCGCGTCGAGGTGTGCGACGACCCCGTCCCCGACCTGGGCCCGCTCCCGGCGATCGGGGTGGGGCTGCGCGCCGTCGGCGACCGGGCCGAGGCCGCGTTCGTCGCCTCGGTCGACCTGCCGCTGCTGCATCCGGCCTACGCCGCCCGGGTCCTGGACCGGATCGAGCAGCACGACGTCGTCCTGCCGAAGGCCCTCGGCCACCGCCAGCCGCTCGCCGCGGCATACCGGACCACGCTCGCCCCGGTGATCGCCGACCTGACCGCGGCCGGGGAGGGGCGGCCGCCGTCGCTGTTCGCCCGCTGCGACGTGCGGCACCTGACCGAGGACGAGCTGTTCGCCGACCCGGTGCTCTCCCGGCTCGACCCACAGCTGGCGTCGCTGACCAACGTCAACACCCCGGAGGAGTTCGCGGCCGCGCTCGCGCTGCCCCCGCCGGAGGTCACGGTCGAGGAGCACGGGGCCGCCCGCGCGGCCCGCGCCGCCACCGCGGGCGCGCTGGGCCCGGTGCGGCTCGCCGATCCTTCCGTGGGGCCGCAGGATCCGCTGCCGCCGGAGTTCCCGCTGGTCACCGGGGACGTGCTCGTCCCGGCCTGATCGCTCTCCCCCTCGACCTCCCCCGCGGGTGTGTGACGCGGGACTCATCGGGGTCGTATCGTCGTGTGGTCCCGGACACATCCCAGTCCCGTCCGGGGCACGTCCACGCCGGGAGGCCGACGATGACGAGCACCGTCCCGAACCGCCGCAAGTTCCGTCCCCGCCACCCCCGCATCACCGAGCCGCTGGTCCGCGAGAACGGGCGCCTGCGCCCCGCCACGTGGGAGGAGGCCCTCGACCGCGCCGCCGGCGGGTTCCGCGGCGTCACCCCGGATCGCTTCGGCATGTTCAGCTGCTCGAAGGCGACCAACGAGATGAACTACACCGCGCAGAAGTTCGCGCGGGCGGTGATGGGCAGCAACAACGTCGACAGCTGCAACCGCACTTGACACGCCCCCTCGGTCGTCGGTCTGACGGCAGTGTTCGGTGCCGGTGGCGGCACCTCCTCCTATGTGGAGGCCGAGCACGCGGATCTGCTCGTGCTCTGGGGCAGCAACGCCCGTGAAACGCACCCGATCTTCTTCCACCACGTGCTGCAGGGCATCCGCAACGGCGCCCGCATGTACTCGGTGGACCCGCGGCACACCTCGACCGCGCAGTGGGCCGACTCCTGGCTCGGTCTCGACGTCGGCACCGACATCGCGCTGGCCAACACGATCGGCCGCGAGATCATCCATGCCGGGCTGGTGAACCACGCCTTCGTCGACCGCGCCACCAGCGGCTTCGAGGACTACAAGGCGTCGGTGGAGGAGTGGACGCTCGAGCGCGGCGAGGAGGTCACCGGCGTCCCGGCGGCCTCGATCCGCGAGCTGGCGCACGCCTACGCCCGCGCCGACCGCGCCCAGATCTGCTGGACGCTGGGCATCACCGAGCACCACAACGCCGCCGACTACGTCTTCGCGCTGATCAACCTGTCGCTGCTGACCGGGCACGTGGGCCGCTACGGCTCCGGGCTGGTCCCGCTGCGCGGGCAGAACAACGTGCAGGGCGGCGGCGACATGGGCTCGATCCCGGCGAAGCTGCCGGGCGGCTACGACGTGTCCGACGACGAGGCCCGAGCCCGGTTCGAGGCCGTCTACCAGGGCGAACCGATCCCCTCGACCAAGGGGATGCACCTGTCGGAGATGTTCGAGGCGATGGAGCGCGGCGAGCTGAGCGCGCTGTACTGCATCGGGGAGAACCCGGCGGAGTCCGAGGCCAACGCCACCCACGCCCGGCACATGCTGGAGTCGCTCGACCACCTCGTCGTGCAGGACGTGTTCCTGACCGCGACCGCGGAGCTGGCCGACGTCGTGCTGCCGGCGTCGTCGGATTGGTGCGAGTACGAGGGCACCGTCACCAACTCCGAGCGGCGCGTGCAGCGCGTCCGCAAGGCGCTCGACCCGCCGGGCCAGGCCCGCCCGGACACCCACATCATCTGCGACGTCGCGCGGCGCCTCGGGCACGACTGGGGCACCCCGACGGCCGAGCAGGTGTGGGACGAGCTGCGGTCGGTGTCGCTGAACTGGCACCACGGCATGACCTACGAGCGGCTGGAGGAGCTCGGCGGCATCCAGTGGCCGTGCCCGACGCTCGACCACCCGGGCACGCCGCTGCTGCACGCCCGGCTGTGGGAGACCGACCCGGAGAAGCTGGGGACCCCGGCGCCGTTCACGCCGGTCACCCACGTCCCGCCGATCGACGCGCTCGACGAGGACTTCCCGATCCGGCTCACCACGGTGCGGGTGCTCGACGCCTACAACTCCGGCGTGCAGACCGGCGGGTACTCCTCGCCGCTGCGCCGCCGCGAGTCGCTGCGCATCGACCGCGCCGACGCCGAGCGGCTCGGGATCGTCGACGGCGACCTGGTCACGGTGTCCAGCCGCCGCGGCTCGGTGCAGGCGCCGATCTGGGTCGACCCGTCGCTGCGGCCCGGGCTGGCCTCGTTCACCCCGCACTTCAGCGAGGAGGTCGACGTCAACGTCCTGACCAACGACGCCTGGGACCCCAAGTCGGGGACCTCGGAGTTCAAGGCCACGGCCGTGCGGATCGAGAAGGTCACCGACCCGGACCGGGCCGGCTCCGCGAACGGGCACGGCTCCGCGAACGGGCACGTGTCGGCGGCCGGACACGACACAGCTGCCGGCAGGCTGCCGGTGGCGGGGGAGTAGCGGATGGACCTGCACCTGTCCTCGGCCGAGCCGAGCGCCGGCGAGCGGGAGGCGATCGACACCGAGTTCGCGCTGCTCGCACCGTCCGCGGCCGTCCGTACCGCGGACGACCGCCCGACCCGTTCCAAGCACGCGGGCCACGCACTGCGGTCGGAGCGGCACCTGCTGCTGCCGCTGCTGCACGCCGTGCACGACGCCGAGGGCTGGCTCTCGGAGGGGGCGCTCAACCACGTCGCACGGGTCCTCGGGGTCCCGCCGGCGGAGGTGTACGGCGTCGCGACGTTCTACGCGATGTTCTCCGTCGAGCCACGGGCACCGCGCGTGGTCCACGTGTGCGACGACGTCGCCTGCGGCCCGTACGGCGGTGAGGAGATCATCTCCGAGCTGGAGGGCCGGCTCGACCCCGAGCGGGCCTGCGTGGTGCGCAGCCCGTGTCTGGGGCTGTGCGAACGGGCACCGGCGGTGCTGCAGCAGCGCGCCGGGGAACCGGACCTCTCGCAGGCCCCGGCCACCCCGGACGACGTGCTGGGCGCGGCGACCGCCCCGTACGACGGCACCGGTGAGCAGGCCGAGGCCGCCGACCGGGTGTTCGCCGACGCCACGGTCAGCGCGCCGCAGGCCGGGACCGGGCAGCACCTGCGGCTGCTGCGCCGGGTCGGGGTGGTCGACCCGTCCTCGCTGGACGACTACCGCGCCCAGGGCGGCTATGCGGCGCTGCGCCGGGCGATCGACCTGGGCCCGTCCCGGGTGATCACCGAGCTGAAGGACTCGTCGCTGATGGGCCGCGGCGGCGCCGCGTTCCCCACCGGCGTCAAGTGGGAGGGCGTGGCGCAGGCGCCGGAACGCCCGCACCACATGGTGTGCAACGCCGACGAGTCCGAGCCCGGCACCTTCAAGGACCGGGTGCTGATGGAGGGCGACCCGTTCGGCCTGATCGAGGCCATGACGATCGGCGGCTACGTCACCGGCGCGACCACGGGGCACATCTACATCCGCGGCGAGTACCCGCTCGCCACCCGGCGGCTGCAGGACGCCATCGCGGCCGCGCGCTCGCGCGGCTACCTCGGCGACGACGTCATGGGCGAGGGGTTCGCCTTCGACATCGAGCTGCGCCGCGGCGCGGGCGCCTACATCTGCGGGGAGGAGACGGCGCTGCTGCAGTCGCTGGAGGGCTACCGCGGGGAGCCGCGGAACAAGCCGCCGTTCCCGGCCCAAGTGGGCCTGTTCGGCAAGCCGACGGCGATCAACAATGTCGAGACCCTCTACAACGTGCTGGAGGTCCTCTCCATCGGCGGGCAGGCGTTCGCCGAGGTCGGGGGTGGTCGCTCCACCGGGTCGAAGCTGTTCTGCGTGGCCGGCGCCGTCGGGACCCCGGGGGTCTACGAGGTCGACTTCGGCACCACGCTGCGCGAGCTGCTCGACCTGGCGGGCGGCACCCGCGGGGAGCTGCGCACCATCCTGCTGGGCGGGGCGGCCGGCGGGTTCGTGATGCCGGCGGACCTCGACGTGCCGCTCACCATGGAGGGCACCCGCGACATCGGGGCCACGCTGGGCTCGGGCGTCGTGCTGGTGTTCGACTCCGGCGCCGACCTGACCGGGACGCTGCGCCGGATCGCGGCGTTCTTCCGCGACGAGTCGTGCGGGCAGTGCGTGCCCTGCCGGGTCGGCACGGTCCGGCAGGAGGAGGCTCTGGCCCGGCTGGAACGCAACGCACCGATCGGGTCCCGGGAGACCGAGCTGGCCCTGCTCGACGACCTCGCCCGCGTCATGCGGGACTCCTCGATCTGCGGGCTCGGGCAGACCGCGCCGTCGGCGGTGATGTCCGCGATCGACCTCGGGCTGATCGCCGCGCCGCGGCGGGGCGCTCCGGAGACCAACGGCCACGGAGGTGACCGATGACCACGACCAGCAGCGGCAAGGGACCCGCCGTCGGGCCCGGTGCGGGGTCGAGCGCCCCGGTACCCGGCGTCGACGGCGCCGCGGAGGCCGACGCGGGCAACGGGCACGCAGGTGCCGAGACCCCCGGTGCCGGCCCGGGGGCCGGGGAAGGTGTGGAGACGCTGCGCCGGGAGAACGGGGCGGGCCCCGTCGGCGTGACCGTCGCGGACCCGGCGGGCGCCGCGCCCGGCCCGGCCGAACGCCTGGAGGTCGGCGGCCCGGTGATGCTCGGGCAGATCCGGCGCACCGTGAAGGTCTCCCTGGACGGCACCGAGGTCCGCGTCCCGGAGGGCTCCACGGTCCTGGACGCCCTGCACAGCGAGGGCACGCCCGAACAGGCCGACACGCCGACGTTGTGCTGGGCGCCGAACATGGATCCGATCAACGCCTGCCGGGTGTGCGTCGTCGACGTCGGTGGCCGGACGCTGGCGCCGTCGTGCGCCCGCAAGTGCGAGGACGGCATGGAGGTGCAGACCGACACCGAGCGGGTGCGGCACAACCGCAGGATGGTGCTGGAGCTGCTCGCGTCGTCGGTGGACATGGGCGAGACCAGCGCCGACGTACAGCGCTGGATGAGCGAGTACGGCGTCGACCCGGAGCGCTACGGGCCACCGGCGCCGCCCGCCGCGGCGGGGGAGCGGGACCGGCTGCACGCCGGGCACCACCACCCGCCGGACGGTGCCACCCGGGCCACCGTCGACCAGCCGGTGAAGGTCGACAACGACCTCTACGTGCGGGACTACGCGCGCTGCATCATGTGCTACAAGTGCACGCACGCCTGCGGCTCGGATGCCCAGTTCACGTTCGCCATCGCCGCGGCCGGGCGCGGGTTCGACGCCCGGATCGCCACCGAGAACAACGTCGAGCTGCCCGACTCGGCGTGCGTCTACTGCGGCAACTGCATCGGCGTCTGCCCGACCGGGGCGCTCAAGTCGGTCGCCGAGTACGACCGGCGCGAGGCCGGCGAGTGGAAGCCGGAGGAGGAGACGGTCACGACGACGGTCTGCTCGTTCTGCGGGGTCGGCTGCAACCTGGAGCTGCACGTGCAGGACAACGAGATCGTCAACGTCACCAGCCCGGCGGACCACTCGGTGACCCACGGACACCTGTGCATCAAGGGCCGATTCGGGTTCCGGCACGTGCAGAACCTGCCGGAGGTCTGACCCGCTACCGGGCACCGCCCCGGCCACCCGACACCGGCCCGCTGCCCCGAGGGGCACCCTCGTCACCGCCCGCGGGAGCGAGGGTGCCCCTCGGGGCATGTCGGGTGGTGGGGTTCCGGCGTCGCTCAGCGCGGTGTTGCTCAGCGCGCGGGGGCGCGGTGTTCCCGGCGCTGCAGCACCAGCAGCGCCGCGAGCGCCACGGCCGCCAGGACCGCCACCAGCAGGCAGAACACCACCCCGGCCGTCCGCAGCCCCCAGGCCTGGCTCGCCGCCCCGACGCCGACGACCGGCAGCGAGATCGCGACGTAGCAGACCACGAAGTACGACGACGTCGTCCCGGCCCTCCGGTGCGCCTCGACCCGCGCGTTCACCGCGGCCAGCCCCTTCGAGAACGCCATGCCCTGCCCGGCCCCGGCGACCACCGCACCGGCCAGCAGCTCGGCCAACGACCCCTGCGCCACCGACAGCGCGATCAGCAGCACCCCGGCGACGAGCAGCACACAGCCGACGTCGAGGGTGCGGTCGGTGCCGAACCGGCGCACCGCGATCTGGGTGACCACCGACGCGCCGAGCAGCAGCAGCGAGGGCACCCCGGCCAGCACGTGGCTCGGGCTCCCGACCAGCTCGGACACGATCCGCGGCGACACCGCGGTGAACAGCCCCAGCACGGCGAACCCGGCGAACCCCGCGGTGGCGGCGAGCGCGAACACGGTGCGCACGTCGGCGGGGACCTCGACGGCCTGCGGGCGCAGCGACGGGCGCTCGACCGGCGTCACCGTCTCCGGGGCCAGGTACACCAGCAGCGCGCACAGCCCGACCAGCACCGCGTGCACCGCGTAGGACAGCTGCAGCGGCGCCGGCAGGTACTCCACCGCCAGCCCGGCCAGCACCGGTCCGAGGCCCAGCCCGCCCATGTTGGCCGCGGTGGCGACCGCCGGGCCGCGCCCGTGCCAGGACTCCGGGGCGGCCTCGATGATCGCCGCCGTCGCCGCGCCGGCGAAGATCCCTGCCGAGACCCCGGACAGCAACCGGCCGACCAGCAGCACCCACACGGGCCCGGCCGGCAGGAACACCAGGCTGCTGACCAGCGAGAACACGATGCCGGCGAGCAGCAGCGGGCGCCGGCCGAGCTGGTCGGACCAGCGACCGGCGAGCAGCAGCGCGCCCAGCACGCCGACCGCGTAGACGGCGAAGATCACGGTCTGGGTGACCGGGGAGAACTGCAGCTCCTGCTGGTAGAGCACGTACATCGGGGTGGGCAGCGTGGCCCCGAGCATGACGACGGCGAACGTCGCGGCCAGCCCGGAGGCGGCCACGGCCGGTGACAGGCGAGCGATGACTCCTCCTCCGGTGCAGGATGCAACGATCATGCTGCCCGGTCAGGGACGGCGGCGCAGTACGTGCAGGTCGACGCCGTGCGGCAGTGGGCGGGTCCGGACCGTCCAGCGTTCACGGGCGTCGTCGAGCCAGCGCGGGGTCTCCGGCCGCCCCGGGTCGGCCAGCCACACCGCGGCGCGACGGCTGGTCAGCCGGGGGAGCAGCGCGGTGAGCGCGTCGGCCGCGGCGGCGCCGTAGAGCACGTCGGCGGCCAGGACGAGGTCCCAGCGACGGTCGTCGCCGATCGGGTCCGCGGTGTCGAACGGTGCGACGGCGGTGTCGACCTTCAACGCGTTGCGGCGGGCGTTGGCCGCCACCCAGGCGACGGCCGCGGGGGAGCGATCGGTGGCCAGCACCGGTACGGCCCCGTGCCGGGCCGCGACCAGCGACGGCAGCCCGAGCCCGCAGCCCAGCTCCAGTACCCGGCGCCCGCCGAGCCGGGCCGGGCCTGCGTGGTCGACCGCGGTGGCCAGCGCCCGCCCGGACGGCCACAGGTGCGCCCAGTGCGGCGGGTGCATCTCCTCGTGCCCGGAACCGGCCACCGGCTCGGGCGCCATCGCGTCCGGGTCGGCGGGGCGCAGCACGGTCAGCGGCCCGGACGGCAGCGGCACGTCCTCGAGCACCCCCGGCCCGGTGGGCCCGTCGACGGTGCGCACGCCGGTCAGACTCCCGCACGGTGGGTGAACCGGCCACCCACGAGCGTGGCCGCGACCGGCATGGTCCGCAGCGTGACCGGATCGCAGCCGGTGGGGTCGGCGTCGGTGAGCACCAGGTCGGCGCGGGCGCCGGGGGCGATCGCCGCGGATCCGGGGACGACACCGTAGGAGGCGCCGAGCGCGACGGCCCGGCCCAGCTCCTGCTCGGGATGCCAGCGGTCCCGGTCGTCGGCGGTGCGGTGCACCGCGGCCGCGAGCGCCACCCACGGGTCCAGCGGCGCGACCGGGGCGTCGGAGCCGAGCGCGAGCCGGGCCCCGGCGTCGTGCAGCGAGCGGTAGGCGAACGAGCGCTGCGTGCGCCCGGCCCACAGCCGGTCGGCGACGTCGCGGTCGTCGAGGGCGTGCTCGGGCTGCACCGACGCGACGAGACCGAGATCGGCGAAGCGGGGGACGTCGTCGTCGGTCAGCAGCTGGGCGTGCTCGATCCGCCCGCGCGCCCCGGTCGCGGCGAACGCGTCGAGGACCAGGGTGTTCGCGTGGTCGCCGATGGCGTGCAACGCCGCCTGCAGCCCGGCGCCGTGCGCCTTGTGCAGCAACGGGACCAGGTCCTCCGGCGGGACGAGCAGCAGCCCGCACGGGTGGTCGAGCACCGCGCCGGGCGGGGCCGGGTAGGGGTCGTAGCAGTAGGCGGTGCGGGTGTTCAGCGACCCGTCGGTGATGACCTTCAGCGGGCCGGCGGTGAGCAGCCCGCCGGTACCCGGGACCTCGTCGCCGGTGCCCAGCCCGGTCGCGACGTGGTCGTCGAGCCGGTCCGGCCACACCGAGGCCTCGACGCGCAGGCCGGTGGTGCCCGCGTCGATCCGGCGCCGCCAGTGCGGCAGCGACCAGGACGCCTCGAAGTCGACGATCCCGACCACGCCGCGGGCCGACGCGGCGGCGACGGCATCGGCGACGAACCCGTCCAGCGTCGTGGCCGGGACGTCCTGCAGCGCGACGGTGACGGCGAAGAACTCCGACTCGCGGATCCGGCCGGTCGGGTGGCCGCGGTGGCCGAAGCGGGAACAGGCGGCGCCGTTCAGCCAACCCTGGTGCAGGTCCCCGGACACGAGCACGACCGGGACGTCACCGGTGACCGGGTCGAGCAGGTCGCGGTGCGCCTCGTCCGGCCACAACGCGTCACGGAACCCGAACCCGACCAGCACCTCGCCGGGCTCCGGCGGGGCGGTGGCGACCCGTGCTGCGACCAGCGCGGCGGCCTCACGGGCCGAGCGGGCACCGGACACGTCGAGGCGGCGGCGGGCCAGCGACCACTGCTCCATGTGGACGTGGTGGTCCCACAGCCCGGGCAGCAGCGCGCGGCCGCCGGCGTCGACGACCTCGGCGCCGCCCGCGGGCAGTGCGGGGCCGACGGCGGCGATCCGGCCGTCGTCGAGCAGGACGTCGACAGGGCCGCCGAGCGCGGAGTGGCCGGGCAGCAGCGGGCGGACGTCGCGCAGCAGCACCGGGCCGGCCCGGAGGTCGGCGGGGCTCATCCGAGGAACGGCCGGACGCGGCCGGTCCAGCGGGACTCGTCGCGGCGGTAGACCGGGATCGGCCGCCGTGCCACCCGGAAGGTGTAGCGCCCGGCCTCCTCGACGACCTCGCCGTCGGTGGCGAGCATGCTCGGCTCCAGCAGCTCGACGTCGAGCTGCTCCACCTCGCGCTGGTGGTAGACGCGGCTGTGCCCGAGCGCGCCGAGGATCAGCGCGACGACCGCCCGCAGCCGGGAGAACGCGATGTCCGCGCGCAGGTAGCGGACGTCGAGCAGGCCGGAGTCCAGCGTGGGCCGCCACGCGGGGACGGCGCCGCGCGGGAAGTAGGGCCCGTTGCCGACGAACAGGAACCAGACCTTCCGCCACTTCCCGTCGATCTGCACGCTGATCCGCTCGGACCGCTGCAGCACGGTGACCAGAGCGGCGGCGAACGCGGGCCACTTGCCGTAGCGCGGCTGCCACTGCTCGCGCAGCCGCACCAGCTCCGGGTAGGAGCCGATCGAGGCGGTGTTGATGAAGAACCGGGTGCGGGTGACCGACCGGTCGGCCGGGTCGTCGAGCCGTCCGGGGTGCGCCTCGACCAGCGCGAGGTCCACGGCGACGGCCTCACCGGCCTTCGTCGCGTCGACGACCTCCTGGATGTCGTAGACGCCGACGTCGCGGGCGAAGTGGTTCAGCGTCCCGCCCGGCACGACGACCAGCGGCAGCCCGCGCGCGTCGGCGACGGCGGCGGCGGTCGCGACCGTCCCGTCCCCGCCGGCGACCCCGACGGCCTGCACCCACTCGCCGAGCTCGTCGATCGCGTCGGTCAGCAGGGTCTCCACCGACGTCCCGTCCCCGACGACGACCTGGTGCGCAGCGGGCAGGTACCGCGCGACCTCCTCGGACACGTCCTGGTCCGGCGGCCCGGAGTACGGGTTGGACACGATCACCAGGCCCTCCCCGTCGGGGAGGGTGGGGACGGTGTCGACCGGGCGGGCCCGGGCCTCGTCGGTGGGGCGGACCGGCCACCAGCGCCGCGTCGTCTCGGCGACGGCGGTGCCCAGCGCGGCCCCGGCGAGCACGTCGGAGGTCCAGTGCACGCCCACGTGCACCCGCGACCAGCCGACGACCGCGGCCAGCGGCACGACGACCGACCCTGCGCGGCGGTTCTCCATCATCACCGCGGTCGCGAACGCCGCCGCCGAGGCCGCGTGCCCGGACGGGAACGACGACGAGGACGGCGGGTCGGCGATCGTCCGGTACGGCGGCAGCTCCGCCGCGGCCGGGCGCCGGCGCGGCAGCAGCTCCTTCAGCACGGCGTTCGCGGTGAAACTCGTCAGCCCGATCGAGACCACCCCGCGGAACGCGGCCTGGCGCGTCGTGCCCCGTTTCCCCGCCAGCAGCGCGGCGATGGTGAACCACAGCAGCCCGTGGTCGGCGGTGGCGGTCAGCCTGCGCAACACGCCGTCCACCCGGCTCGGCGGACGGGACGCGATGAAGTCGGTGATGACCTCGTCGGTGCGGGAGACCGTGCGCAACCCCCCGTCCACTCGCCGGGACCGGCGTGCGACGCGCTCGAACCATCCGCTCACAACCGTGACACTAGAGGGGGTCGGACACTTACCCTGAACGGCATGCAGCGTCGGATCTTCGGGGTCGAGACGGAGTTCGGTGTCACGTGCACCTTCCACGGGCAGCGCCGCCTGTCCCCGGACGAGGTGGCGCGCTACCTCTTCCGGAGGGTCGTGTCGTGGGGCCGGTCGTCGAACGTCTTCCTCCGCAACGGTGCCCGTCTCTACCTCGACGTCGGGTCCCACCCCGAGTACGCGACCGCCGAGTGCGACTCGCTGACCCAGCTCGTCGCGCACGACAAGGCCGGTGAGCGGATCCTCGAGGACCTGCTCGTCGACGCCGAGCGGCGGCTGATCGACGAGGGCATCGGCGGCGACATCTACCTGTTCAAGAACAACACCGACTCGGCCGGGAACTCCTACGGCTGCCACGAGAACTACCTGGTGGCGCGGCAGGGCGAGTTCTCCCGGATCGCCGACGTGCTGCTCCCGTTCCTGGTCACCCGCCAGCTGATCTGCGGGGCGGGCAAGGTGCTGCAGACCCCGCGCGGCGCGGTGTTCTGTCTCTCGCAGCGGGCCGAGCACATCTGGGAGGGCGTCTCCTCGGCGACCACCCGCTCGCGGCCGATCATCAACACCCGCGACGAGCCGCACGCCGACGCCGAGCGCTACCGCCGGCTGCACGTGATCGTCGGCGACTCGAACATGTCCGAGGTCACCACGCTGCTCAAGGTGGGCACGGTGACGCTGGTCCTGGAGATGATCGAGGCCGGGATCCAGTTCCGGGACTTCACCCTGGACAACCCGATCCGCGCGATCCGCGAGATCAGCCACGACCTCACCGGGCGCCGTCCGGTGCGGATGGCCGGTGGCCGCGAGGCCAGCGCCCTGGACATCCAGCGCGAGTACCACGCCCGCGCCGTGGAGTTCCTGCGCGATCGGCACGAGGACCCGGTGATGGAGCGGGTCGTGGAGCTGTGGGGCCGCACGCTCGACGCCGTCGAGTCGCAGAACCTGTCGATGATCGACCGCGAGATCGACTGGGCGATCAAGCACCGGCTCGTCGAGCGGTACCGCGACAAGCACGACCTGGACCTGTCCAGCGCCCGCATCGCCCAGCTCGACCTGGCCTACCACGACGTCCGGCGCGGCCGCGGGCTGTTCGACATGCTGCAGCGCAAGGACCTCGTCGACCGCGTGACCGACGACGGCGAGATCGAGGCGGCCAAGGACACCCCGCCGCAGTCGACCCGGGCCAAGCTGCGCGGCGACTTCATCGCCGCCGCCCAGGCCGCCGGGCGGGACTTCACCGTGGACTGGGTGCACCTGAAGCTGAACGACCAGGCGCAGCGGACCGTGCTGTGCAAGGACCCGTTCCGCTCGGTCGACGAGCGGGTGGACCGGCTCATCGCCTCGCTGTAGGGGGTCGCGGGACCGCCGGAGCCCGGCGGGTCACAGGTTGTCGGGCAGCCACCCGTCGCCGGACGGGTAGACCTCGGGATCCGGGTACACCTCCGCGGGACGCCCGTGCCGCGCGGGCCGCACGATGCGCCCCAGCGAGGACTCGGACGGATCGGCGAACACGTGCAGCCCGAAGCGGTCCGACAGTGCCCGGCACACGGCGACCCCGCGTACGGAGTTGCCGTGCCGGTCCAGGCCGGGGGAGTAGACGCCGACCCCGACGGCGTCCGGGATGACCGCCAGGATCCCGCCGGAGACGCTGCTCTTGGCGGGGATCCCGACGTCGTAGGCCCACTGGCCCGCGGCGTCGTACATGCCGCACATGCTCATCACGCTGAGCACGTCGCGGGTGTAGGTGCGCGGCAGCGCCGGGACACCGGTGAACGGGTTCGCGCCGCCGTGCGCCAGCGTCGCGGCCATCACCGACAGCTCCGGAGCGGTGACGGTCACAGAGCAGGCGGCCAGGTAGACGTAGAGGTTGTCCTCGATCGGGCCGTGCAGCATCCCGAGGCTGCGCATCAGGTAGCTCAGGGCGAGGTTGCGGTCGTTGACGGTGAGCTGCTCGGCCAGGATGTCCTCGTCGACGGCGAGGTCGGGGTTGCCGGTGTAGATCCGCAGCCGCACCAGCAGCCGCTCGACCTTCTCCTCCTTCGTCGCACCCTGCACCAGGTTCGACGCGACCAGCGCGCCCGCGTTGACCAGCGCGTTGAACGGCCGGTTGTTGACCTCGTCGAAGCGGATCGAGTTGAACGGGTCGCCGGAGGGCTCGACGCCGATCCGGGCCAGGACCTCGTCGCGGCCGTTGTCCTCCAGCGCCAGGCCGTAGGTGAAGACCTTCGAGATCGAGTGCAGCGGGAACCGGACGTCGGCGTCACCGACCTCCCACTGGGTGCCGTCGACGTTGGTGGCGGCCAGCCCGAACAGGTTGGCGTGGGCGGCCATCGACGGCGGGTAGTACGCGACGACCCGGCCGTCGGGTGCCCCGCCCGGCCTGCCGACGGTGCTGTGCAGCTCCTCGAGCTGGCGCTGCACGATCTCCCGTTCGGCCCGTGCGACCACCGCCGTCGCCCCCTTCCGCCCCGTCCGGCGGCACCCGGGTCGGGTGCCGCCCGCGGGGCGGAACCTAGATCAGAAGGGCGAGGGGATTCGAGTCCGGGAGGGAATTCACTCGATCCCGGGCATCAGGGTCCTGCGCAGCTCGGTCAGCTCGTCGCGGATCTCCGGGTCCGCGGGGCCTGCCTTGTCGTGCGCGGCGGCGATGCCCATGGCCGCCAGCAGGTCGGTCGCGGCGGCCGCGGGGTCGCCCTGACCGCCCAGCACCGGGTGCAGCCCGGCGTCGGCGAGGTGGTGGAACACGATGTTCACCACCGTCCACGGGTTGAAGGTCTCCTGCTCGGTGCCCGCTCCGGCCGTCATCCGTCGAGGGTTTCCCTCGTCCCGGCCTGCGTCAACGACCCTGTCGCAGGATGAGACGCCCGGGCGTCGCGTGATCGGACGGATCGGGCGTGGCTACGATGCCGTGCGTGTCCACCGCGCGTGCGGAGCGCCTGGTCAACCTGGTGCTCTGCCTGATGTCCACGCGGCAGTTCCTGCCCGCCGAACGGATCCGCGCGACCGTGCCCGGATACGCCGAGGCCCCGAACGACGACGCGTTCTTCCGGATGTTCGAGCGGGACAAGTCCGAGCTGCGGGAGCTGGGCGTCCCGCTCGAGACCGGCCGGACCTCGGTGTTCGACGCCGCCGACGGCTACCGGATCGCCCGCGCCGACTACGAGCTCGGCGAGATCGCGCTGGACCCCGACGAGGCCACCGCCGTCGCCCTGGCCGGGAACCTGTGGGACTCCCCGGAGCTGGCCGGGGCCGCGCACGGCGCGCTGGTGAAACTGCGCGCGGCCGGGGTGGAGGTCGCGGACTCCCCGGCGGCCGCCGTCCGGCCCGGCGCGCAGGCGGGGGAGCCTGCGCTGGCGCCGCTGCTGTCGGCCTGCCGCGACGGGAAGGTCGTGACCTTCGAGCACCGTCGCGGCCCGGCCGACCCGCCGGCGCAGCGGACCGTCGAGCCGTGGGGCGTGGTGTCGTTCCGGGGCCGCTGGTACCTGGTCGGCCACGACCGCGACCGCGACGACGTCCGCTGCTTCCGGCTGTCCCGCATCCGCGGTGCGGTCCGCACCACCGGCAGGCCCGGCGCGGTGACCGTGCCCGACGACGTCGACCTGCGGGCCCTGGTCCGCGAGTCCGCCGGGCCGCCGCCGGTCACCGGCACCGCCCGGGTGTGGGTGGCGCAGGACCGGGCCGCCGGGCTGCGCCGCATCGGCCGTGAGCAGGGGCCGCGTGAGCACGGCGGGCGCGCCGGCGTCGAGGTCGAGTTCGACGTCCGCGACCGCGGTGTGCTGGCGCGCTGGCTGGCCGGGCACGGTCCGGACGTCGCCGTCCTGGAGCCGGAGTCCCTGCGTGACGCCGTCCGGGCGCTGTGGGCCGCCGCGGCGGGCGTGCCGGTGGAGACGCTGCCCGTGGAGACGCGCTCGTGAGCCGCATCGGGGTCGGCGAGCGCGTCCCGCGGCTGCTCAGCCTGGTGCCCTACCTGCGGGCCCACCCGGGCGTCCCGGTCGCGGAGATGGCCGCCGACTTCGGGGTGAGCGAGAAGCAGCTGCGCACCGACCTGGAGCTGCTGTGGATGTGCGGGCTGCCCGGTTACGGGCCCGGTGACCTGGTCGACCTGTCGTTCGCCGGGGACACCGTCGACGTCGTGTTCGACGCCGGGCTCACCCGCCCGCTCCGCCTGACCACCGCGGAGGCGACGGCGCTGCTCGTCGCGCTGCGGACGCTGCACGAGATCCCCGGCGTCGTCGACTCCGACGCCGTCGCCCGCGCCATCGGCAAGGTCGAGGCGGCCGTCGGAGACGGCGCCGCGGGGGAGGGGAGCGGCCCGGCCGGGGTCGTCGCCGCCGACAACGGGCCCGGTGAGCGGGCGACGACGGCGGTGCTGCGCGGCGCGCTGGCCCGGCACCGGGCGCTGCGGATCGTCTACTTCACCGCCGGGCGGGACGCGGTGTCCCGCCGCGTGGTCGACCCGATGCGGCTGGTCGTCGCGGACGGCCGCGGCTACCTGGAGGCCTGGTGCCGCCGCGCCGAGGGCGTGCGGCTGTTCCGCCTGGACCGGGTGGAGCAGGCCGAGGAGCTCGACGAGCCCGCCGACCCGCACCCGGAGGCCGAGCGCACCGACGTCTCCGCGGGGTTGTTCCGGCCCGAGCAGGGGCACCGCAGCGCGGTGCTGGAGCTGCAGCCGGCCGCGCACTGGGTGGCCGAGTACTACCCGGTCGACGAGGTGCGTCCCGGGACGCCGGAGGAGACCGATCCCGGCCGGCCGATCCGGGCCCTGCTGCGCTACGCCGACCCGGACTGGCTGGTCCGGCTGGTGCTGGGGCTCGGCGGGGCCGCCCGGATCGTCGAGCCCGCCGAGCTCGCCGACGCCGTGCGCGACCGGGCCCGCGCCGCTCTCGCCGCCGCGGACGACCCGGCCGGGTGAGCCGCCGCCGGTGAACCGCAGGTGATCATCCGGTGTCCGGGGTGTCCGGTTCGCCGGGGGAGATCCGGGCCACTGCGGGGCGTGCGTATCCTCGGGGCAGACGGTCCCCGCGGGCGCCCCGCGCGGGTCACCGACGTCGACGGAGGTTCGCGCCATGCCCGGTGGCTACGAGTGGCTGATCATCATTGCCGTCCTGCTCCTGCTGTTCGGTGCGAAGAAGCTGCCGGACATGGCCCGGTCGGTCGGCCAGTCGGCCCGCGTGTTCAAGGGTGAGATGAAGGGCCTCAAGGAGGACGGCGCGCAGGCCAAGGACCAGCCGGCCGCCCCCGCGCAGGAGATCCGCGCCGCCGAGCCCGAGCAGCCCGCCCAGCCGACCCGGCCCGCACAGCCGGCCCAGCAGGACCAGGCGCAGGCCGCGCCGCAGCACGACGGCACCACCGGTACCGCCGGCACCACCCGCTGAGCACGCCCGTGATCCGCAGCAAGCGCCGGGCGAACCCCGACGGGACGATGACGCTCGTCGAGCACCTCTACGAGCTGCGCACCCGGCTCGGCATCTCGCTGATCGCGATCGCGCTCACCACGGTCGTCGGCTACATCTGGTTCGAGGTCGCGTTCTTCGGGTTCCCGAGCCTCGGTGCGCTGCTCAAACAGCCCTACTGCGACCTCCCGCCGTCGGCGCGTGCCCAGCTCAGCGCGGACCCGAAGGCGTGCACGCTGCTCGGCACCACACCGTTCGACCAGTTCATGCTGCGCCTCAAGGTCGGCGCGACGGCCGGGGTCATCCTGGCCTGCCCGGTCTGGCTCTACCAGCTGTGGGGCTTCATCACCCCGGGCCTGCACAAGAAGGAACGCCGCTACGCGATGGCGTTCGTCTCGGTCGCCGCGGTCCTGTTCGTCGCCGGCGCCGTGCTCGCGTACCTGATCATCCCGCAGGCGCTGAAGTTCCTGCTCACGATCGGCTCGGAGATCCAGACGACGGCGCTGACCGGCCAGTCGTATTTCAGCCTGGTCGTGAACCTGATCGTCATCTTCGGGGTCAGCTTCCTGATCCCGCTGCTGGTCGTCGCGCTCAACGGCGCCGGGGTCATCTCCTACGAGCTGCTGCGCAAGTCCCGCCGCGGGCTGATCTTCGCGCTGTTCTGCTTCGCCGCCGTCGCCACGCCCGGCCAGGACCCGATCTCGATGCTGGTGCTGGCGTTCGCGCTGACCCTGCTGTTCGAGGGTGCCATCCAGGTCGCCCGGATCCAGGACCGGCGCAAGGCGAAGCGCCGTGCCGCCGAGGGCTGGGACAGCTGGGACCCGGACGCGCCGTCGCCGGTGGACACCACGCCGTCGTCGATCCCGGCGCCGTCCGCGGTCGGCGGGCCCTCGGAGATCGGGGGCACGTCGGAGATCGGTGGCCCGTCGGACGTCGCGCCGTCGGAGATCGAGGCGCCCCGCCCGGTCCCGCCGCCGGCACCGGTGGAGCGGCCGCGCGAGACCGGCTACGACGACATCACCTGACGACATCACCTGATTCCCGGGTACCCACCGGACCCCGGGCGGCGCCCCCTCCGTACGATCCGCCGCGGCAGTGCACGGCGAGGGGAGACGGGCGTTGAAGTACAACCGGGTGGTCATCAAGCTGAGCGGTCAGGCGATGTCCGGTGACGACGGGTTCGGCTTCTCCGCCCAGGCACTGGCCCACCTCGCCGACCAGATCAAGCAGGTCCGTGCGCTGGGCGTGCAGATCGCCGTCGTCGTCGGGGGCGGGAACGTGTTCCGCGGCAACCGGTCCGACGACTGGGGTATCGACCGCGTCGAGGCCGACAACATCGGCATGCTCGGCACCGTCATCAACGGTCTGCTGCTGCGGGGCAAGCTCTCCGCGGGCGGCGAGGACAACGTCCGCGTCATGACCGCGATCCCGATCAACGCCGTCGCCGAGCCGTTCCTGCGACTGCGGGCCAAGCGCCACCTGGACAAGGACTCGATCCTGATCTTCTCCGGTGGCAACGGGCAGCCGTTCATCACCACCGACTACCCGAGCGTGCAGCGGGCGCTGGAGATCGGCGCCGACGCGCTGCTGGTCGCCAAGCACGGCGTCGACGGCGTCTACGACACCGATCCGCGCAAGAACCCCGACGCCCGCCGCTACGAGCGCCTGCCCTACGACGAGGTGCTGGAGCGCAGGCTCGCGGTGATGGACCAGACCGCGTTCATCCTGGCCCGCGACCACGGCCTGCCGCTGCACGTGTTCGACATCGAGCGCGACGGCCTGATGGCGGCCATCTGCCAGGGCGAGCACCACGGCACCGAGATCAGCCCCGAGGTCACCGAGGCGGAGTTCGCGCCCGAGTCCTGAGGCTCGCCACGGTTGTCGGTGGCGTATGACAGCCTTGGGGTGTGAGTCCTGATCCGGCCGCGGCCTACGCGGCGGCCAAGTCCCGGTCCGCGCACCCGCAGCTCGCGGAGTTCGCCGGCCTGCTGCCGTTCGAGCTCGACCGCTTCCAGCGCCAGGCCTGCGAGGCCCTCGAGGACGGCCACGGCGTGCTGCTCTGCGCGCCCACCGGTGCCGGCAAGACGGTGCTCGGCGAGTTCGCCGTGCACCTGGCGCTCTCCGAGGGCCGCAAGTGCTTCTACACGACGCCGATCAAGGCGCTGTCCAACCAGAAGTACGCCGACTTCGTCGAGCGCTACGGCGCCGACACCGTGGGCCTGCTGACCGGGGACACCGCGGTGAACGGCGACGCCCAGGTGGTCGTCATGACCACCGAGGTACTGCGGAACATGATCTACGCCGACTCCGACGAGGCGGCGAACCGGCGCCTCGACCACCTCGGCTACGTCGTGATGGACGAGATCCACTACCTCGCCGACCGGTTCCGCGGGGCGGTGTGGGAGGAGGTCATCCTCCAGCTGCCCGAGCACGTCGCACTGGTCGGGCTGTCGGCGACGGTGAGCAACGCCGAGGAGTTCGGCGACTGGCTCAAGGAGGTCCGCGGCGACACCACGGTCGTCGTGGACGAGCACCGGCCGGTGCCGCTGTGGCAGCACATGATGGTCGGCAACCGGCTGTTCGACCTGTTCGGCGAGTCCGAGGGTGCGCTCGTCGTGGACCCGGAGCTGGTGCGCCACACCCGGGAGATGCAGCGCCGCGACTCGATCGGGCGCGACCGCGGCGGGGACCGCGGGCCGCGCGGGCGGGGCAGGCACGGCGGGCCGCCGCAGCAGCGCGACCGGCAGCGCACCCGCGGCGGGAAGGGCCGGGGCGGGCAGGACCGGGGCGGCAACGACCGTCACCGCGGCAACGACTCCACCGCCGTCGTCGGGCGGGGGCCGTCCGGGCCGCAGCGGGGCGGGTTCCGGCCGCCGTCGCGCCCGCAGGTGATCGAGCGCCTCGACCGCGAGGGGCTGCTGCCTGCGATCACGTTCGTGTTCTCCCGCGCGGGATGCGACGCCGCCGTCGGGCAGTGCGTGCGCGCCGGGTTGCGCCTGACCAGCCCCGAGGACGTCGACGAGATCCGCCGGATCGTCGAGAAGCACACCGGGGACCTGCCGCAGGCCGACCTGGAGGTGCTGCGCTACTGGGAGTGGCGCGACGCGCTGGAGCGCGGGATCGCCGCGCACCACGCGGGCATGCTCCCGGCGTTCAAGGAGACCGTCGAGGAGCTGTTCCTCGCCGGTCTCGTGCGCTGCGTGTTCGCCACCGAGACGCTCGCCCTGGGCATCAACATGCCGGCCCGCACCGTCGTGCTGGAGAAGCTGGTCAAGTACAACGGCGAGTCCCACGTGGACCTGACGCCGGGGGAGTACACCCAGCTCACCGGGCGTGCCGGTCGGCGCGGCATCGACGTCGAGGGCCACGCGGTGGTGCTCTGGACGCCGGGGATGAACCCCGAGCAGGTCGCCGGGCTCGCGTCGACCCGGACCTACCCGCTGCGCAGCTCGTTCCGGCCGGTCTACAACATGGCCGTCAACCTGGTCGGGCGGCTCGGCACCGTCGACGCCCGGCACCTGCTGGAGCGCTCGTTCGGCCAGTTCCAGGCCGACCGGTCGGTCGTCGGGCTGTCCCGCAAGATCGACCGCAACGACGAGGCGCTCGAGGGCTACCGCGAGGCCATGGCGTGCCACCTCGGCGACTTCACCGAGTACGCCGATCTGCGGCGGCGCATCTCCGAGCGGGAGAAGTCGCTGCGCAGGCAGAACACCGCCGCCGCCCGCGACGAGGCGGAGGAGTCGCTGCGCGAGCTGCGGCCCGGCGACGTCATCGCGATCCCGTCCGGCAAGCGCGCCGGGATCGCCGTCGTGCTCGACCCGGGTATCGGGGCGTTCGCCGCGCACGGCCGCGACGCCGAGCCCCGGCCGCTGGTGTGCACCGAGGACCGGTGGGCCGGGCGCCTGTCGGCCGGGGACTTCCCCGAGGCCGTCGAGGTGCTGGGGCGGATCAAGCTCCCCAAGCACGTGGAGCACCGGTCGCCGCAGGTCCGGCGGGACCTGGCGTCGTCGCTGCGGAACTCGCGCATCGAGGCCCCGCACCGCGGCCGGCGCCGCCGCGGGGACGCCACCGACGACCCGGAGCTCGCCACGCTGCGCCGGGCGCTGCGCGCGCACCCCTGCCACGGCTGCGACGACCGCGAGGCGCACGCCCGCTGGGGTGAGCGCTACGCGCGCCTGGAGCGCGAGACCGAGTCGCTGCGCCAGAAGGTGCGGGCGACCACGCACTCGCTGGCCCGGGCGTTCGACCGGATCCGGGCGCTGCTCGCCGAGCGCGGCTACCTGCTGCCGCTCGACGAGGTCGCCGGGCCCACCACCGACGAGGTCACCTCCGACGGGCGGATCCTGGCCCGGCTGTGGGGCGAGTCGGACCTGCTCGCCGCCGAGTGCCTCCGCCAGGGTGCCTGGGAGGGCCTCGAGCCCGAGGAGCTGGCCGCAGTGGTGTCGTCGCTGGTCTACGAGTCCCGCCGCGACGACGCACCGATGCCGCGGCTGCCCGCGGGCCCGGTGTCCGACGCCGCCGAGCGGACCGTGCGGATCTGGGAGGATCTCGACGCCGACCAGAAGCGGCACAAGGCCGAGCGCACCCGCGCCCCGGACCTGGCGTTCGCCTGGCCGATGCACCGCTGGGCGCGCGGCGAGTCCCTGGCCGAGGTGCTGGAGGCCGCGGCGCGCAACGGGCACGAGCTCTCCGCGGGCGACTTCGTACGCTGGACCCGGCAGGTGCTCGACCTGCTCGACCAGATCGCCGGGGTGGCGGGCCGGTCGAGCGAGGTCGGCAGGGCCGCGCACCGGGCGTCCGGTGCGGTGCGCCGCGGCGTCGTCGCGGCCGGCATGGAATGACTGACGAGCTGCGACTCCTGGACGGAACGGAACTGCGATGACCGACCGGCACCCCGACCACGACGACGCGCCGCGCGGCTGGGCCGGGCAGGGTGCGCGTGACGCGGGCTGGGACCCGGACACCGCACGCCACGACCCGGCCCGCGACTCCGGCTGGGCCCCGCCCGGGCAGCACGGCACCGACCCCGACGCCGGATGGACCCAGGAGGACCAGCGGGACTGGGAGCGCGCCGGCGGCGGGCACGGCTCGTGGGAGGAGCAGAGCTCCTGGGGCGAGCAGGACACCTGGGGCCGGCACGACGACCCGGCGGCGACCGGGCGGCAGGACTCGGTCTGGGGCGACGGCTCGGACACCGGTGGCTGGGGCGTCCCGGTCGGCGGGCACCGGGGAGCGCAGCAGCAGACCGGGGCGTTCGAGCCGCCGACGGACGCGATCCCGGAGTCGTCGCCGTCGTCGGGCTGGGGTGCGGCACCGGCCGCCGGTGACGGCGACGGCCCCGCCGGGGGGCACGGGTACCGCCAGGACGGGCCGGGCACCGACGAGCCGTGGGCGCCGCAGGACAACGTCCGCACGCCGAAGAAGGGGCCGTTCGGGCTCGGCATGGCGGTGTGGGCGGCGATCGCCGCGGCCGCGGTGATCCTGGCGGTCGTGCTGATCACGGCGTTCGTCGCGCCGGGCTGGGCGCTCAAGCCGAAGCTGGACCGCACCGCGCTGCAGAACGGCGTCACCAAGGTGCTGCGCGAGGACTACAAGCTCGGTGTCGGTGCCATCCAGTGCCCGGGCGACGTCGCGGCCGAGCCCGGCACCGAGTTCTCCTGCCAGGCCGTCGTCGACGGCGAGCAGCTGGAGGTCCCCGGCGTCGTCACCACCGACAAGGGCGACTACCAGATCAAGCGGGTCTGACGGGGATTACCGTGCGCCGCCGCCGAATCCGGTGGCGGGCCGCGCCCGCGTCGGAGAGGCTCACGGTGTGGCCGAGGATCACGACGTACGCACCCTGACCGACCCCGCCGAGCTGCGTGCGGCGGCCGAGCTGTTCCGGCACACCCTGCACGTCGGGCCGATGCCCGACGCGGCCTGGGAGCGGCACGGTCCCGCCGACGACGAGCACACGCTCGGTGTGTTCACCACCGGCGGCGAGCTCGCCGGGACCGCGTACTCGTTCCCGTCCCGGCTCACCGTGCCCGGGGGAGCGCGGATCCCGGCGGCCGCGGTGTCCGGCGTCGGCGTCCGCGCCGACCGCACCCGGGAGGGACGGCTCGGGGCCCTGATGTGGGCACAGCTGTCCGCGGCCGCCGGGCGTGGCGACGCCGCGGCGATGCTGCGGGCCAGCGAGACCGCCATCTACGAGCGCTACGGCTACGGCATCGCCAGCCGCAGCGACGAGGTCGCGGTGCGCGCGCATCCGCAGTGGCGGCCAGAGGCGCCCGGCGGCGGGACCGTGCGGATGGTCGGCGCCGATGACGAGCTGGGCCCGGTCGCCGCACTGCACGAGCGCCTGGCCGGACAGCGGCCCGGCGCGATCACCCGGACCCGGCGCTGGTGGCGGCGGGTGGCCACCCCGGCCGAGGGCGCCGACGCCTACCGCGGCGCGGCGGTGCACCTGCCCACCGGAAGCGAGCGCATCGACGACGGCTGCCTCGACGACGCCGACGGCCTGGTCGCCTGGGGGCTGACCGAGGCCCACCGGCCCGGCCGGCGCGACACCCTGCTCGTGCACGACCTGTGGGGCGCGACCCCGTCGGTGGTGACCGCGCTGTGGCGGTTCGTCACCGGCATCGACCTCATCGAGGGCGTCGTGGCCCGGCACCGGCCCCGCGACGAGAATCTCGACCTGGTGCTCGCCGACCCGCGCGCCGTGACCGTCACCTCCGGCGGCCGGGACGAACTGTGGCTGCGCATCCTCGACGTCCCCGCCGCCCTGGCCGCCCGCACCTGGGCCCCGGACGGGGAGATCGTGCTGCGGGTCCACGATCCGCTGTTCGACGACCGCTCCGGCACCTGGCGCCTCGGGCCGGACGGCCCGTCCCCGGCGGCCGGGGCGGTCCCGGACCTGGAGACCGGCGTGGCCGCGCTGGCGATGGCCTACCTGGGCGACCGGACGCCGTCGGAGCTGGTCGCAGCCGGGCGGTGGGCCGAGCACACCGACGGGGCCGCGCGGTGCGCGGACGCCCTGTTCGGCGTGCCCGGCCCGGTGCCGTGGTGCGGCACCATGTTCTAGCCGATCCCGGTTCCGGCCGATCCCGGTTCCGGCCGATCCCGGCTTCCCGCCGTGCCTCCCCACAGTGTCCGGCTCGTGCGGCCGCCGCGTCAGGCGGCGGCCGCAGCGGTCGCGGCGGCGACGTCGGCCATCAGCAGCTCGCGGGTGATCCCGGCGGCCGCCGCGGCTCCGGCGGCGATCGCGGCGGGGACCGTCGCCATCGGGTCGACGACGTTGCCCGCCAGGTACAGCCCGGGCACGTCGGTCTGCCCCTGCGGACCGGCCGGGACGGCGAGTCCCATCCCGAACGGCGCCTCGGCCGGGGCGACGCCGAGGTCGTCGAGGAACCCGGCGCGCGGCACGGCCCGCGGCGAGATCGTCAGCGCGTCGACCGGCCGGACGGTGCCCGACGCGAGGTGGACGCCGTCGTCGTCGTAGGCGGTGACCTCGCCGTCGACCACCTCGATGCCGCAGGCCGCGAACCCGGCCCACTGCTCGTCGTCGGGCTGCGGGCCGGTGTGCAGGAACAGGGTGACCCGGTCGGTCCAGCGCGTCACGATGTGCGCCTTGACCAGGTCGTGCGGGCCGGTGACCAGGACGCCGATGCGGGTGTCGCGGTGCTCCCAGGCGTGGCAGAACGGGCAGCCGAACACTTCGGCGCCCCAGCGCTGCGCGAGGCCGTCGATCGGCGGGAGCTCGTCGGTGAGGCCGGTGGTGACCAGCAGGGTCCGTCCGGTGTGCTCGGCGCCGTCGGCGGTGGACACCGCGAACCCGGGCGTTCCGGGATCGGTGCCGGGGTCGCGGACGGCGGTGACCCGGCCGTCGAGGATCTCGCCGCCGTAGCCGGTGACCTCGGCGCGGCCGATCCGGCCGATCTCGGCGGGCGGGAGGCCGTCGCGGGTGAGCCAGTTGTGCACGCCGCCGGCGGGGGCGTTGCGCGGGGTGCCGTCGTCGATGACCAGGACGCGCCAGCGGGCCCGGGACAGGACGAGGGCGGCGGACAGGCCTGCGGCGCCGCCACCGGCGACGATGACGTCGTAGGAGCTCATGGTGACGACACTGCCCCCGCACCATCCGGACTGGCAAAGTCTCTTGCCGGAACGGCAAACTGGCGGCATGACCGAGCCCGCCACCTCCTCGGCCGAAGCGATCGCGAGCACGCTGGCCGGGGTCGGCCCACGGCTGGCCGGGCTGCGCAGCGAGCGCGGGACGACGCTGGCCGAGCTGTCCGCGGCGACCGGGATCTCGGTGAGCACGCTGTCCCGGCTCGAGTCCGGCGGGCGCCGCCCGACGCTCGAGCTGCTGCTGCCGATCGCCGCCGCCCACCAGGTCCCGATCGACGAGCTGGTCGGTGCACCGCCGGTGGGGGACCCGCGGGTCCGGCTGCGCCCACGCCGCCACAACGGCATGACCGTCGTCCCGCTGACCCAGCGCCCCGGTGGGCTGCAGGCGTTCAAGATGCTCATCCCGTACCGCGGTGACACCCCGGACCTGCGGGTGCACGAGGGATACGAGTGGTTCTACGTCCTCGACGGCCGGCTGCGGCTCGTGCTCGGTGAGCACGACGTCGTGCTGGGCGCGGGGGAGGCCGCGGAGTTCGACACGCACGTGCCGCACTGGTTCGGCGCCGCCGATCCGGGGCGGGCGGTGGAGGTGCTGAGCCTGTTCGGGCCGCAGGGGGAGAAGATGCACACCCGGGCGGCGCCGGTGGGGCGGTGAGCGCGTGGCACGGATGCACGACGACGAGACCCCGGTCGACGACGAGCTGGTGCGCCGCCTGCTCCGCCGCTGCTTTCCGGCTCTGGCCGGTCTGCCCGTCCGGCGGCTCGACTCCGGCGGGACCACCAACGCGATCTTCCGTGTCGGGCGGGAGCTGAGCGCACGGCTGCCGCTGACCGCCGACGGCACCGGCGCGGTGCACCATGAGGCGCGCTGGCTGCCGGTGCTCGCCGATGCGTCCCCGGTCGCGGTCCCCGAGGTCGTCGCGCTCGGCGAGCCGGCAGAGGGATACCCCTTCGACTGGGCGCTGCACCGGTGGATCGAGGGTGACCCGCTGGTGGAGGGCACGGCTGCGACCCGAGCGGCGGTCCAGCTGGCCGCATTCATCCGGGCGCTGGGCCGGGTGAGCACCGCGGGCGCGCCTCCTGCGCACCGGGGCGGGCCGCTCGCCGACGCCGACGACGAGACCCGCGACGGGATCGAGCAGCTCCGGCGGACCGACGAGCCGTTCGATGCGGACGCGCTGCTCGCCGCCTGGGACGAGTGCCTGGCCGCGCCCGGGCCCGGCGACTCCGCGCACTGGATCCATTCCGACCTCATGCCGAGCAACCTGCTCAGCCGGGACGGCGGGCTCACCGCTGTCATCGACTTCGGGACGGCCGGGCTGGGCGACCCCGCCGTGGACCTGATCCCGGCGTGGAACCTGCTGCCCGCGCAAGCCCGTCCGTCGTTCCGGGAGGCTCTCGGACAACTCGGGACCGACGACGCGGCGTGGACCCGCGGGCGGGGATGGGCGCTGTCGATGGCGGTGATCCAGCTGCCGTACTACCGGCACACCAACGCCGTGATCTCCGGCAACGCCCGCTGGGTGATCCGGCAGGTCCTCGACGCTCCGACCGTGCGCTGAACGGCACGCTGCACCTGTTCGGCCCGTCCCGGCCCCACGCATCCCGGGGGAGCAGCTGTGCGCTCAGTCGAAGTAGTGCGGCACGTCCACCGGACCGCCCTGCGCGGCGAACTCCGCTTCCACCGCGGCGCGCAGCTCGGTGTCGCACAACAGGTCCGCGACGGTCTGCGCGAGCCCGGTGGCGCCGTCGAGCACCCCGCGGTCCCCGGACGCGCTGCCGGCGGCCTCGGCGAAGCCGGTGGTGTGCAGCGCCGTGCCCGGCTCGGCGATGCCGAGCATCGGGTGGATCGAGGGGATCCGCATCGAGATGTTGCCCAGGTCGGTCGAGCCGGTCTCTGACTCCGGGACGACACCGCGCGGGAACACCGTCCGGCCGCGGTCGGCCTGGTGCACCGCCCAGCGGGCGGCGAGGGTGGTGTTGTGCCGGATCGGCAGGTACGGCGGGCGCGGATCCCAGGTCAGCGTGTAGCCGCAGCCGGTCATCAGCGCGGCGCCGACGGCGATGCCCTCGACCCGCGCGGTGAGGTCACGCAGCGTCTCCGGGTCCTGGGAGCGCAGGTAGTAGCGGGACCCGGCCCGTTCCGGGACGACGTTGGGCACCTGGCCGCCGTCGGTGACGATGCCGTGCAGCCGGTCGGCGTCGGGCAGGTGCTGGCGCAGCATCGCGACACCCTGGTAGGCGAGCACCGCGGCGTCGAGGGCGTTGCGCCCCATGTGCGGCTGGGCGGCCGCGTGCGCGGCGACACCGTGGTAGACGACCTCGAGCTGGCGCCGCCCCAGGAACGGGTGGTCGGCGATGTCGTGAGCGAAGGGGTGCAGCATGACCGCGGCGTCGACGTCGTCGAACGCGCCGGCGCGGGCCATCGTCTCCTTCCCGCCGCCGCCCTCCTCGGCGGGTGTGCCGAGCAGCACCACGGTGCCGCTCACGCCCGACGTGCCGAGCACCTGCGCCAGCGCCAGGAACGCGCCGACCGCCGTCGAGCAGATGACGTTGTGCCCGCAGGCGTGCCCGATGCCGGGCAGCGCGTCGTACTCGGCGAGCACCGCGACCGTCGGGCCGCCGGAGCCGACACCCGCCCGCAGCGAGGTCTCCAGCCCGTAGCCGCCGATCTCGGAGGCGATCCCGTGCCGCTCCAGCAGCGCAGCCACCCGGGCGACGGAGTGCCGTTCCTCGAACGCGGTCTCCGGGTCGGCGTGCAGCGCATGCGAGAGCTCCAGCAGCTGCGGGCCGAGGTCGGCGACCGCGGTGGTCAGCGCGTCGCGTATCGCAGCCGGGGCGCCCGCGTACGGCGAGGTGATCGGCTCGGCGGCCGCGGCGCGGGCCGCGGTCCGCGCGGCGACCGCCTCGTCGTGGGCGGTGCTGGGCCGTTCGGGGTCGCGCTGCTGGGCGTGGTGGTGGTCGGGGCACGTCACGCCCCGATCCTGCCACCGCGCAGCGGCGGCTCAGCCGGACGCCGCGTCGAACGCCTTCCGCAGCCGCGCCACCGAGGACTCCAGCCCCCACCGCCGGGCCAGCTCGTCGAGACGCTCCGGGTCGGCCGGTGCGGCCGGCAGCGTGGTGTCGCGGTCGAGCTCGACGGGCGCGTCGGTCACCACCCGCACCACCCGCGGCGCCGCGTCGAGATAGCCCCGGGCGGCGGCGAGCTTCGCCCGCACCCCGGCCGCCATCCGGCGGTCCGAAGGGTCGTCCACCCCGGCGAGCAGCGCGGTCCAGTCGTCGTAGCGCCCGACCAGGGTGGCGGCGGTCTTCTCGCCCACCCCGGCGACACCGGGCAGGCCGTCGGAGGGGTCGCCACGCAGCATCGCCATGTCGGCGTAGGCGACTCCGGCGCGGTCACGGGGCAGCCCGTACTTGGCGGCGACCTCGTCGGGACCGCAGTTCTCGGCCTTGTTCAGCCCGCGTCCGATGTAGAGCAGCCGCACCGGCGCGACGCCCGGGCCGCCGTCGCGGACGATCTGCATGAGGTCGCGGTCCCCGGACACCCCCAGCACCGGGTCGGTGTCCTCGCGGTGGGCCAGGGTGCCGATGACGTCGTCGGCCTCGTGCCCGGCCGCGCCGCCGGTGGCGATCCCGGCCGCGGCCAGCACGTCGCCGATGATCGGCACCTGCGGGGCGAGTGTGTCGGGCACCTCCTCGGGGACACCGGCGGCGACCTCGTCGGCCTGCTGGGCCTCGACCACCCGGTGCGCCTTGTACGACGGCAGCGCCGCCACCCGGAACTCCGGTCGCCAGTCCAGGTCCAGGCAGGCCACCAGCCGCGCCGGGCGGTGCTCGGTGACCAGCCGGGAGATCATGTCGGTGAACCCGCGGACGGCGTTCACCGGCGTCCCGTCCGGTGCCGTGATGGACTCAGGGACACCGAAGTAGGCGCGGAAGTACATGCTGGCCGCGTCGAGCAGCAGCAGCGGGCGGTCGGTCATGGCCGGGAGTCTCGCAGGCCGGGCGGGCACGCGTGTCCGTACCCGGTTCGGCATGATGGCGGGGTGGACCAGATGCATCACACCGGGCAGGCACGCCCGGAACCGGTAGGCCACCCGGGTACGGACGCCACCGAGGACGAGTGGGCGGCCGACCGCGCGCGCTTCGCCGCCGCCGGGGTCGACGAGGCGGGCCCGCTGGCCCACGAGTTCGCCGACCTCACCGCCGCGCTGCTCGGGACCGACTCCGTCGCCGAGGCGCTGGAGCGCATCGCCGACGCGGCGCGGCGCGTCGTCCCGGCCACCGACCTCGTCAGCATCACCCTGTGCGACGACGACGGCCGCTTCCACACCCCGATCGAGACGGGCCCGGCCGCGTCGACGATCGACGAGGCGCAGTACGCCAGCGGCCGCGGACCGTGCGTCGACGCCGCCCGCGCCGACGGGCCGGCGATCGCGGTGTCCGAGGACCTGCGCACCGACGGCCGCTGGCCCGAGTTCGCCGCCGAGGCGGCCCGGCACGGCTACCTGTCGGTGCTGGCCGCGTCGCTGGTGCAGGAGGACCTGCCGTCGCGGCGCCCCGGCGCGCTGAACGTCTATGCCGCAGGCACCGACGCGTTCACCGCAGCCGACCGGGACCGGCTGCTGCTGCTGGCCACGCACGCGTCGCTGGCGCTGCGGGCCTGCGGCGCCGTGTCCGCCGCGGAGCTGCAGGAGACCCAGCTGCGCCGCGCCGTCGCCTCCCGCGACGTCATCGGCCAGGCCAAGGGCATCCTCATGGCCCGCCGCGGGCTCACCGCGGACGAGGCGTTCGACGTGCTGCGCCGCACCTCCCAGGACCTCAACGTGAAGCTCGTCGAGCTGGCCGGGACGCTCAGCGCGAACCCGACCGCGCTCGACCGCACCGACTGACGCCACATCGCCGGGCGGGGTTCGCCCGCGGGCGCCGCCGGAATACGCTGCGACCCATGACCGACCGCGTCGCCACCGAGCTGCTCGCCGACCGGCTCCGCCGGGCGGGCGAGCAGGCCGCCGAGCAGGGCACGGACGTGCTCTTCCTGACCCCGGGCACCGACCTGCGCTACCTCACCGGGTTCGACGGGTCCTCGCACGAGCGCCTCACCTGCCTCGTCGTCCCCGCCGCCGGGCACCGCGCCCCGCCCGCGCTCGTCGTCCCCGCGCTGGAGGCGCCCGGCTTCGCCGACGTCCCGCTCGACGACCTGGGCATCGAGCTCGTCACCTGGGTCGACGGCGAGGACCCGTACCTGCTGGTCAGCGACCTGGCCGGCGGCCCGACCCGGATGGCCGTCGACGACGACATGCAGGCCCGCCACGTCCTCGGCCTGCGCGCGGCGTTCCCGGACGTCCCGCAGACCCTCGGCGGGCCGATCCTGCGCGAGCTGCGGATGCGCAAGGACCCCGGCGAGATCGCCCGGCTGCGCGCCGCCGGGCAGGCCATCGACCGCGTGCACGCCCGGATGGGCGAGTTCCTGCGCGCCGGGCGCACCGAGGCCGAGGTCGGCGCGGACATCACCGAGGCGATCCTGGCCGAGGGCCACGCCGAGGCCGCGTTCGTGATCGTCGGGTCCGGCCCGAACGGCGCCAGCCCGCACCACGACGTGTCCGACCGCGTGATCCAGGAGGGCGACGTCGTCGTGATCGACATCGGTGGCCCGCTGCCGGACGGCTACAACTCCGACTGCACCCGCACCTACGTGATCGGCGAGCCCGGCCCGGAGGTGAAGGAGACCTACGCGGTGCTGCAGCAGGCGCAGGAGGCCGCCGTCGCCGCGGTGCGCCCCGGCGCGACCGCCGCCGACATCGACCGCGCCGCCCGCGAGCACATCGCCGCCGCCGGGCACGGCGAGCACTTCATCCACCGCACCGGGCACGGCATCGGGCTCGACGTGCACGAGGAGCCCTACATCGTCGACGGCAACGACCTCGTCCTGCACGAGGGCATGGCGTTCTCCGTCGAGCCGGGCATCTACCAGGCCGGCAAGTGGGGCGCGCGGATCGAGGACATCGTCGTGGTGACCGCGGACGGCGCGGAGCGGCTGAACAACAACCCTCACGACCTGGTCGTCCTGTAAGGGGACCCGTCCTGCTGGAGACCCCCCTCCGGGGAACCCGGAGGGGGGTCCCGGGCGTTCCCCGGAGGCGACGCCGTCCACCCGCTGCCAGGGTGGACGGCGTAGGAGCACCACCCCGCCCGAGGAGGAACACCATGACCGTCCAGCAGCAACCGCCCGGTGCACTCGTCCGCCCCCGCAACGGGACGGTGATCGCCGGGGTGTGCGCCGGTCTGGCCGACCGCTTCGGCATGGGCCGCAACACCGTGCGGATCCTGTTCCTGCTGTCGTGCCTGCTCCCGGGGCCACAGTTCGTGATCTACCTCGTGATGTGGCTGATCATGCCGAAGGCGCAGTTCTGATCCCGCTCCCGAGCACGCCCACCCGGGTGTGACCGTCGTCGCGGGGGCCCGGTGCCCCCGCGGGGCGGCCGCCCTGGCATGATGTCCCGCGTGATCGACCCGACGACCGCCACCGCGCACCTCGCCGTGCGCGCGTGTCGCTGCTGTCGTCCGGGTCCGTGCCCGCGCGGCTGAGCACGCTTCTTCTCTCGCCTCCCGCGTCGTCAGGCACCGGACCCGCACGGTCCCCGTCCCTCCTCGCGGAAGCGATCACGTGGCTACCACCGACCTCACCGGCGAGACCGTTCTCGCCCTGCACGCCCACCCCGACGACGAGTCGATCTTCACCGGGCTGACCCTGCGCCGCCTCGCCGACGCAGGCGCCCGCGTCGTCCTGGTCCTCGCCACCGGCGGTGACCTGGGCGGATCCCGCCTGCCGCTGGCCTCCGGCGAGACCGTTGTCGACCGCCGCCGCCACGAGCTGGAGTCCGCCGCCGAGCTGCTCGGGGTGTCCCGGCTGGTGCTGCTCGGGCACCGCGACTCCGGACTGCCCGGCGGCCCCGGCACCACCCACCCCGACGCGCTCGCCGGCGCCGACCCGGTCGTGCTGGGCCGCACCCTGGCCGAGCTCGTCGACGCCGAGGGCGCAGGCACTGTCATCCACGACGACGACGCCGGCATCTACGGCCACCCCGACCACCGCGCCTCGCACGCCGCGGGCGCCATCGCGACGTCGCTGACCGGGGCCACCGGCTACCGGATGACCGTGGACCGGGAGCACTTGGCGCTCGCCGCGCGCGACCGGCACCTGATCCACGGCGCCGCCCGCGCCGCCGGCGTCGGGTTCGGGCGGGTCACCGCGGAGATCCCGGTCGCGGTCACCGGCTCGGCGACGGACCTGGCCGTGAAGCGGGCGGCGATGCTCGCACACGCCAGCCAGATCGCCCCGGACGCCGTCCCGGAGGCCGGGTTCGCCGACGCCTACGGCTACGAGTGGTTCCTGCGCGGCTCGCACGCCCCGACCGGCCCGGGTGTGCTGGACCGGCTCGGCAACGCGCACCTGCTCACCGGGCCGGTCGCGCACACCGGAAACTAGTCGCGCACCGGGAACTGGTCGGGCAGCGGGACCTGGTCGGGCAACAGAGCCGTGCAGGACACGAGGCCGCCCTCCGGGGCGGTGACCACGACCTGCGCGCCGTAGGCACTGCTCATCGCCTCCCCGGTCAGCACCTCGGCGACCGGGCCGGCGGCGTAGGACCCGTCGGGCTGCAGCAGCACCGCGCGCGACGCCACCCGGAACGCGTGCTCGGGCCGGTGCGAGGTGAACACCACCGACACCCCCTCCGCGGCGAGGTCCCGGATGCAGGTGAGCACCCGCACCTCGTTGCCCAGGTCCAGGTCGGCGGTGGGCTCGTCCATCATCAGCACACCGGGCTCCTGGGCCAGGGCGCGGGCGATGAGCACCATCTGGCGCTGCCCGCCGGACAGCTCGGACACCGAGCGGTCGGCGAGGTGGGCGATACCCAGCCGGTCCAGGCAGGACCGGGCGATCTCGGCGTCGCGGGCGCCGGGTACGGGCCGCCAGCCCAGCGACGCGGTCCGCCCGAGCAGCACGACGTCGAGCACCCGGTGGGCGAACGGGTCGTCGCCGCCCTGCGGGACGTAGGCCAGCCGCCGTGCGCGTTCCCGCCGGGACAGCGCGGCGAGGGGCTCCCCGCCGACCTCGACGGTGCCGTTCCGGGCCGGGAGCAGCCCGAGCAGGGTCTTGAACAGCGTCGTCTTCCCGACGCCGTTGCGGCCGAGCAGCGCCACGACCTCACCCGGCGCGACGCCGACGGTGATCCCGGACAGCACGGTGCGCGAGCCGTACCCGCACGCGAGGTCCCTCGCAGCCAGCGCAGGCGGTGCCGGGGCCATCAGATCCACCCCTGCCGTCGTCCCAGGGCCAGCAGGTACAGGAACCCGGGCGCGCCCAGCAGCGCCGTCAGCACCCCGAGCGGGATCTCCACCCCGGACGCCGACCGACTCACTGTGTCCACCACCAGCAGGAACAGCGCCCCCAGCAGCGCCGACACCGGCAGCGCGACGCGGTTGTCCGCGCCGACCAGGATCCGCGCCAGGTGCGGCACGAGCAGCCCCACCCAGCCGACGATGCCGGCGACCGACACCGCGACCGCGGTCAGCAGCGTCGCCGCGGCGATCGTCACCAGCCGCACCGTGCGGACGTCGACGCCCATCGTGGCGGCCTGCTCGTCGCCGAACGCCAGTGCCGTGAGCCGCCAGCGCAGTGCCATCAGCGCCACCCCGCCGACGACGAACACCGCGGCCAGCCACGCGACGTCGTGCGGCCGGACCGCGGACAACCCGCCGAGCAGCCAGAACGTGATCTGCGGGAGCTTGTCCTCCGGGTCGCCGACGTACTTGACCAGCGAGATCACCGCCGAGCACAGGCTCGCGACGACCATGCCGGTCAGGATCAGCGTGAGGATCGAGCCACGGCGGTCGATCATCCGGTCCACGACCAGCGCGGCGAGCACCGCGAGCAGCCCGCCGAGGAAGGCGAACGCCTGGGTGCCTGCGACGCCGAGCCCGAACAGCAGTGCCAGCGACGCGCCCATCCCGGCGCCGCCGGACGCGCCGAGGACGTCGGGGGAGACCATCGGGTTGCGGAACACCGCCTGGAACGCCGACCCGGCCAGCGCCAGCACCGCGCCGACGAGCAGCGCGGCGCCGATCCGGACGAGGCGGACGTCGTAGAACACCTGGGCGTCGGCCGGGTGCGCACCGGGCGCGACGATCGTCTGCAGGATCGCCGGGACGCCGAGCGGGTAGCGGCCCAGCGTGGCCGACAGGATCGCGCCGACGACGAGCAGGACGACCAGCACCGCGGACACCAGTACCGCCCGCCGGTGGCGGGTGTCCGGTGCCGCGGATCCGGCGGCGGTCGCGTCCGTCGCGGCGTCCACCGCGCCGGACGCGCCGGTCGGGGCGGAGCGGCTCACGGCTGCCGGGCCTGCAGGATCTTGTCGGCCTGCTCGGGGGAGAGCGGGTAGTTCAGGAACCGCTGGTAGAACTCGCGCGTGGTGGCGTTCATGTCGATGTCGCGGAACAGCTCCGGGTGCAGCGTCTTCGCGGCCCACTGGACCTGCAGCGCACCCTCGGCGGAGTAGCGGTCCCAGAAGAACGCGCCGACCGGGTTCAGCACGAGCTTCTTGTTCTGCACGGCCTTGAGCCGGGCGTAGGCCGGGTCGGCGAGCATGTCGCGCACCGCGCGGTTCGGGTCCTTCGGGTCGACCAGGGTGTTGGAGCCCAGGATGATCAGATCCGGGTTCCAGGCGAGCACCTGCTCGATCCCGACGGTCTTGTTGTTGCCCTTCACCGTCGCCGCGTTGCGCCCACCGGCGGCCCGGATCCACTGGTCGATGATCGTGTCGGTGCCGTCGACGATCAGCGGGTTGAGCGAGGTGATGTGCAGGACGCTCGGGCGCTTCGCGTCGGGCAGGGACTTCGTCCTGCCCTGGACCTTCGCCAGGCTCCGGTCGAGGTAGGCGTTGAAGTCCGTCGCACGCTGCGGGGCGTCCCCGCCGAGGGCCTCCCCGGTGGTGGTCACCATCTTCTTCAGGCCCGGGTAGTCCTTGAAGTTCATCTGCATCGTGGGGACGCCGATGTCGCCCAGCGACGAGGACAGCTGCGCGTTGTCCGGGGTGAACACCAGGTCGGGGTGCTGGGCCAGCAGCCCCTCGACGTCGGCGGAGCTGTTGGTGAACACCGTCGGTGCGTCGTGCATGTGCGGGTTCACGACGTACTGCCACGGGGTCGTGGTCGGCTTGAGCACCGTGGCCACGATCCGGTCGCCGGCGCCGAGCATCGTCACGACCTCGTTGTGCGCCGGCCAGGCGTCCGCGATCCGCGCCGGGCGCTCCGGCACCTGCACCGTGGTGCCCGCGGTGTCGGTGACCGGGCGGGTCGGCCCGGCGGGCGGGGCGGAGGAGCCGCAGGCGGTCAGGCCCACGGTGAGGACGGCAAGGGTCGCGATGGCCGGCAATGAACGACGTGCGAGGAGCTTCACGTCCGCCCATGTTGCCGCAGCTGCGGTCTCCAAATCCAATTCTTACGCGTGATTGCGACGTTCATCGCGTCACCGACGGCGCACATGCGGATACAGCGCAGGTGTCGGCGTTCAGGGGGCGTTCAGGCCGGGCGGGCTAGGCTGAGAAGCTTCATCGGCTCGGTCGGCAGCACGGTCGGCGGCACGGAAGGACGACCATGGCGCACCCCGCGGGATCCGTCCTGATCGTCGTCCCCACCTACGACGAGCGGGACAACCTCGGCCCCCTGCTCGCGCGGATCCACGACGCGCTGCCCGGCGCCGACGTCCTCGTCGTCGACGACGCGAGCCCGGACGGCACCGGGGAGCTGGCCGACGCCTGCGCCGCCGCCGACGACCGGGTGCACGTGCTGCACCGGCCCGGGAAGGAGGGCCTCGGCGCGGCCTACCTGGACGGGTTCCGGTTCGCACTGCGCGAGCGCTACGGCGTGGTCGTCGAGATGGACGCCGACGGCTCGCACGCCCCCGAGGAGCTGCCCGGGATGCTCGACGCGCTCGCGCACACCGACGTCGTCCTCGGGTCCCGGTACGTGCCAGGCGGCCGGGTCGTGAACTGGCCGTGGCACCGCGCGGCGCTGTCCCGCGGCGGCAACGTGTACTCCCGGCTCGCGCTCGGGGTCCCGATGCGCGACGTCACCGGCGGGTTCCGGATGTTCCGCCGCGAGGTCCTGGAGGCCCTGCACCTGGACAGCGTCGCCTCGCAGGGCTACTGCTTCCAGGTCGACATGGCGTGGCGGGCGGTACGCGCCGGGTTCCGGGTGCGCGAGGTGCCGATCACCTTCACCGAGCGCGAGCACGGCTCGTCGAAGATGAACGGCGCGATCGTCGCCGAGGCGCTGTGGCGGGTGACGCTGTGGGGGCTGGGCTACCGGCTGCGCCGCGCCGGGCCGCCGTACGGCGAGCCGCCCGCGGCCCGGCCGACGGCCGATCCGGCCGACCCGGCCCCGGGTCCCGCGCACCGCTGACCCCCGGCCCGTTCCGACCCACCGGCCCCGAACAGAACGGAAGCCGGGACCCCCGCGAGGGGATCCCGGCTTCCGTGACGTGCGTGTGCCCGGGTCAGGCGATCTCGGCGCGACGCTCCCGCAGCAGCTCGAGCCGCTCGTTGAGCAGCTCCTCCAGCTCGGCGACGGAGCGGCGCTCCAGGAGCATGTCCCAGTGCGTGCGCGGCGGCTTGGCCTTCTTGCCCTCCGGCTCCACCCCGTCGACGCGGCGGCCGACACCACCCTGGGGGGACTCCCAGGTGGCCGGCGGCTCGGCGTCGTTGGCGAACGGCACCTCGAACTCGTGGCCGGACTCGGACACATAACGGACCATCTGCCGCGGCGCCAGGTCGTGGTTGCGGTCGGTCTCGTAGCTGACAGCCCCGAGCCGGCTGCCACGCAGAACGCGGTCGGCCATGCGTCGTCACCCTCCTTGCTCAGTGTCGAGGCGGCGGCACCTCGACAGTTACGTCGCCGCCACCGGGTGTAACGTTCGTGGAGCTACGCTCATTCCCGATGGCAGGGCACACGTGAACTCCCGGTAGTACCCGGGGGTAACCCAGCGTGTGCCCGATGTGCCAGAGTGCCCTATCCGGCCCCTTTACACACGCCAATGTGACGTGTCAGCCGTCTGTGACGCTGATCACGGGGCGTTAGCGCACTGTTCACGCCGGGGTTCGTGTCCCGGCACCCGCGACACCGTTCATGCAGGTGAGACCGGGGATGCGGGTCTCTCCGCGGCGGGCTGTGCGGGGGAGCGGACCGGCAGCAGCGCCACCAGCCCCGCGACGAGCACGAGCACGATCCCGACCGTCCCGGCCCGGTCCGAGGCGAACAACCAGGTGAACAACCCGATCAACGCGGGCGCGACGAACGAGACCGCGCGGCCGGTCGTGGCGTAGAGACCGAACAGTTGGCCCTCCTGGCCGTCCGGGCACGCCCGCAGCAGGAACGACCGCGACGACGCCTGCACCGGCCCCACGAACAGCCCCAGCCCCAGGCCGAACACCCAGAACAGCGTCGGCCCGGAGACGACCAGCAGCACCACGGCGACGACGATCAGCCCGACCAGCGAGGCGACGACGACCGTCTTCGAGCCCAGCCGGTCGTCGAGCCTGCCCCCCGCGAGCGCTCCGATCGCGGCGACGACGTTCACCGCGACCCCGAACACCAGCACCTGCCCGGGCGCGAGCCCGTAGACGGTGACGGCGAGGACCCCGCCGAAGGAGAAGATCGCGTTCACCGCGTCCCGGTAGAGCGCGCTGGCACCCAGGAAGTACAGCGTGTGCCGGTCGGAGCGGTACAGCTCGCGCAGCTGCGCGAACAGCGCCCGGTACGCCCCGGCGACACCCAGCTTCGGCGCACCGGGCACCGCGGGCGGGGTCTCCGGCACGACCAGGAACATCGGCACCGCGAACACCGCGAACCACACCGCCGCGACCAGCACCGAGATCCGCACGTCCAGCCCGCCGGCGCTCGGGACGCCGAGCAGGCCGCCGTCGCCGGAGAGGAACAGCAGGTACACCGCCAGCAGCAGCACGATCCCGCCGACGTAGCCCAGTGCCCAGCCGAAGCCGGACACCCAGCCGACCGTGCGCGGCGTCGACACCTGCGCCATCAGGGCGTAGTAGGAGACGTAGGCCAGCTCGACGAAGATCGACGCCAGGCCCAGCAGCAGCAGACCCAGCCACAGGTAGGACCAGTCGTCGCGCACCCAGAACATGCCGACCATGCAGACGACGACCAGCGCCGTCCACACCCCGGTGGCGCGCAGCCGCCGGCCGCGGCGGTCCGCACTCTGCCCGATCACCGGGGCCAGCACCGCGATCAGCAGCCCGGCCGCGGCGGTCGACCAGGCGAGCCAGCTGTTCGCGCTCACCGGGCCGGGCAGGTCCTTGCCGACCGAGCCGGTCAGGTACACCGAGAACACGAACGTCAGAGCGATGTGCTGGAACCCGGACGAGCCCCAGTCCCACAGGCCCCACGCCCACACGCGGGAACGGGGCGGCGCGGTCACGGCGTCGGTCACCGGGCGAGCGTATCGCCACGCTCCGGCACCGGACCTCCGTAGCTCTACCGCGGGCCCTACCGCGCCCAGGGCGTGCCGGGGCGCGCGGAGACGACCTCCAGCAGCAGGTCCGGGCGGTCGGAGAGCAGGCCGTCGACGCCGTCGTCGAGCAGGCGGTGCATGTCCGCGACGGCGTCGACGGTCCACACGTGCACCTCGCGGCCGAGGCCGTGGGCGGCGGCGACGAACCGCGGATCCGCCGCGACCGGGATCGGCCCGTGCGTGGGCGGGACCTGCGCGAACACCCCGGACGGGGCAGGCAGCAGTGCCGACGGCACACCCCAGGCCCTGGCGCGCAGCGCGGTGATCGCGAGCGCGCCCATCGAGGTGCAGAGCTTCTCGCCTGCCGCGTCGCGGGCGCGCTGCAGCCGCCGCCCGGAGAACGAGCCCAGGCACACCCGGTCGAAGTCGCCGCCCTCGTCGAGCACGCCGAGGGTGGGCAGCACGGCGGAGTCGGACTTGAGCTCGATCGTCACCCGGATCCCGGGGATCGCGGCGAGAGCGTCGGCCAGGCGCGGCAGCGGCTCGTTGCGGGCGGTGCCGGTGACCAGGACGGTGTCCAGCTCGGCCGCGGTGCGGTCGGCGATCGCGCCCGTCGCGTCGGTGGTGCGGTCCAGCGTGGGGTCGTGGTGCACGAACGGGACACCGTCGGCGCTGGTGTGCACGTCCATCTCGACGTAGCCGAGGCCGTGGTCGGCGGCCGCGACGAACGCGGCGACGGTGTTCTCGCAGCCGGTGAGCTCGCCGAGGTGCCAGCCGCGGTGGGCGTAGGCGCGCGGGTACGGGCCGTCGAGATAGGGGTGCGGCACGCCGGTCAGCCTGGCACCTCGCCGATGACGCCACCACGGGGCAGGCGGAAACCCTCGGTGTCCAGCAGGGGACGCATCAGGTCGCCGTGGGCCTCCAGGCGCGCGGGCAGGTCGTCGAGGGTGAACACCAGGTCCCCGGGCTCGCGGGCGCCCTCGACCTCGTCCCAGGTCAGCGGGGTCGCGACGGTCGGGCGCTCCCGCCCGCGCAGCGAGTACGACGCGATCGTGGTCTTGGCCGGGTTGTTCTGGCTCCAGTCGACGAAGACCTTCCCGCGGCGCCGGGCCCGGGTCATCACGGCGATGACCTGCTTCGGGTGCTCGGCGGCGAGCCGTTCGGCGACCTCCCGGGCGAACTCCGCGGTCCGCTCCGGCTCGGTCACCCGCACCGGCAGGTAGAGCTGCATGCCCTTCCCGCCCGACGTCGAGGGGTACACCGGCAGGCCGTGCCCGGCGAGCAGGTCGCGCACCTGCACCGCGACGCGGGCGCAGTCGAGCACGTCGGTGCCCTCGCCCGGGTCGAGGTCGAACACCACCCGGTCCGGCGGGTGGCGGCCGTCGCGCGGACCGAGGCGCCACTGCGGCACGTGCAGCTCCAGGGCGGCGAGGTTGGCCGCCCAGGCCAGGCCCTCGTCGTCGGAGATGACCGGGAAGTCCGCTGACTCCGAGCGCCCGCCGGGGGTGCCGACGCGGGCGGTGCGCAACCAGGTCGGCGCGTGCCGGGACACGTTCTTCTCGAAGAACGACGGCCCGTCGACCCCGTCCGGCCAGCGTTTGAGGGTGACCGGGCGGCCGTCGAGGTGCGGGAGCATCGCCTCGGCGACGGCCAGGTAGTAGCCCAGGACCTGCGCCTTCGTCGTCCCCGTCGCCGGGTAGAGCACCTTGTCCGGGTTGCTGAGCGTCGCTCGGCCGAGGCCGTCGCGGCGCGGCGGGACGGTCGTGCCGGCGCCGCGCACGTCGATCTCCTGCCAGTCGTCGTCGGGGCCGCCGCGGTAGGGCGAGCCGTCCCGGACCGCGACGACACCGGGCAGCCCCTGGGCACGGACGGCGTCGAGCAGCGTCGCCCCGGCGTTCGGGTACAGCGGCGCGATCCGGCGGTGCGGGCCCTCGACCGGCAGCGCTTCCAGCAGCGCGCGGCGCTCGCCGAGGCCCAGGTCCCGGACGTCGCGCCCGCCGGTGTGCAGCACGTCGGCGACCCACAGCTCGCCGCGGACGGTCAGCTCGGCGTCGAGCAGGTGCCCGCCGGCGCCCAGGGCGGGGCCGAGCCCACGCAGCCCGGACGGCAGCTCCAGCGGGTCCCCGGGTGCGCCACCGGCGTCGACGGGGTGCAGCGTGGCGCGACCGCCGTCGGAGCGGACCAGCACGCGGCGGCCGCCGAAGCGGGGGCGGACCCGCCAGCCGTCATCGGAAGGGAGGGCGCCGGCACGGACCGGGACGGTCAGGCGCGGGTCACGGGGGAGCGGTGTGTGCGCCTCGTCCGGAGTGCCGAGGTCCGGCTGTTCGCGGGTGCGGCGCAGCAGCCAGCGGTCGGCGCGTTCCGCGGGACGGTGCAGCAGGACGAAGCGGCCGCGGGCCCGGTCGCCGTGCAGCACGACGGCGACCTCCCGGTCCGACCACTTCTCGGTGTCATAACGACCGGCATCCCAGATCGACATCGTGCCGCCGCCGTACTCGCCGCGGGGGATGGTGCCGTGGAAGTCGAGATACTCCAGCGGATGGTCCTCGGTGCGCACCGCCATCCGCACGGTCTCCGGATCGGTCGGCAGTCCCTTGGGCACCGCCCAGGACGCCAGGACGCCGTCACGTTCCAGGCGCAGGTCCCAGTGCAGCGCCGTCGCATGGTGCTCCTGGATCACGAAGCGGTCGCCGGTCCTGCCCGCCGCGGCGTCGTCCTCCGGGACGGGCTCGGGCGTGCGCCGACGGTCGCGCTTGCGGCGGTACTCGTCGAGGGGCACGCGCCGAGCCTAGTGAAGGGGACCGACAACGACCGGGCTCCCGTTATGACAGTACGGACGTGTCCGGCCCGGCTCGACGTGCGGGCGCGGGGAACCGAAGATATGTTCGAACCATGACCAATGATCACAGCGCGGAGAACCACAACACGGACAGCGCCGACCCGACCGCCGGCGCCGAGAAGGATCCGGCGAACTGGACCACCGGCGACGAGCCCATGACAGGTCCGCAGCGCTCGTATCTGGAGACGCTGCTGCAGCAGGCCGGACAGGACGCGCCGGAGAACCTGGACGCGATGAGCAAGGCCGAGGCGTCGCGGCGCATCGACGAGCTGCAGGACGCGACCGGCCGCGGGCAGTGAACGAAGGACGGCGGAACGAAGGACGGCGGGACGAGGCCTCGGGAAGACCCCTCCCGCCGTCCGGCTCGGCGTTATCCGTTGAGCCGATAATGCACGTTATGACAAAACCAGTCTGCGCTCCACCTGCGCGATGCCGGATGAGACGACCTCTGTCGCACCGGACGGCCGCAGTGTTCGGCGTCCGATGGATGTCCACGCCGGATGCGCCGCCCAGACTGGACGCATGAACCTGGACGTTGTCGTGGGAGCCGGCGTGATCGGGGCGTCGATCGCGCTCGAGCTCGCCCGGTCCGGTCGGCAGGTGCTCGTCGTCGACAAGGCGGGGGCCGTGGGGTACGGCTCGACGAGCTCGTCGAGCGCAGTCGTGCGGTTCAACTTCTCCACCCGAGCCGGCGTCGCGACGGCCTGGGAGTCGCAGCACTGCTGGCAGCACTGGGGCGAGCACCTCGGTTGCGACGTCGGCGAACTGGTCCGTTACGAGCGCTGCGGGCTCGCCATGCTCGACGTGGAGCTCGCTCCCCGCGCGGCGTACGTGAACCTGTTCGACGAGGTCGGCGTGCCCTACGAGGAGTGGGACAGCGCCACCCTGCGCCGCCGGATCCCGGGCATCGACGCCGGCCGGTACTGGCCGCCCCGGTGCATCGACGACGACCGGTTCTGGGACGGGCCGACGGGTGAGCTGGGTGCGGTGTACACACCGGACGCCGGATACGTCGGCGACCCGCAGCTCGCCGCGGAGAACCTGGCCGCGGCCGCGGCCCACCACGGCGCGCGGTTCCGCCTGCGCACCGCCGTGGTCGGGATCGACACCGCCGACGGGCGCGTCACCGGTGTCCGGCTCGACGACGGCAGCACCGTCGGCTGTCGTACCGTCGTCAACGCGACCGGGCCCTGGTCCGGAGCACTCAACCGGCTGGCCGGTGTCGGCTCGGACTTCACGGTCGGCGTGCGCCCGTTGCGTCAGGAGGTCGCACACGCCACCGCGCCGGACGGCTACGCCCCGGCCGGCTCACCCGGCATCAGCATCGCCGACATGGACCTCGGTACCTACATGCGCGGCGAGGTCGGAGGCGGTCTGCTGGTCGGGGGTACCGAACCCGAGTGCGACACCTTGGACTGGCTCGAGGATCCCGACGAAACACACCCCTACCCCACCGCGGCCGTGTTCGACGCGCAGGTGACCCGGGCGGCGCGGCGCCTGACCGAGCTGGCCGTCCCGAGCCGGCCCCGCGGCGTGGTGGGCGTCTACGACGTCGCCGACGACTGGACCCCGATCTACGACCGCACCGAGCTGGACGGCTACTACGTCGCGATCGGCACGAGCGGCAACCAGTTCAAGAACGCCCCGCTGGCCGGCGGGTTCCTGGCCGCCATCGTCGAACAGGTCGAGGGTGGACGCGACCACGACGCCGATCCGGTGCAGTTCCGGTGCGGGCACACCGGCCAGACGATCGATCTCGGCGCGTTCTCCCGACGCCGCAAGGTCGACACCGGGACGTCGGGCACCGTGATGGGCTAGAGACGTGATGGGCTGGGGAGATGCGACTGAACGGCGAGAGCACACAGCTCAGGATCGGTGCCGGTAGGCCATGGCGAGAGCACGCAGCTTGAGCCCCAGGTGCAGCGTCAGGCAGTCGTCCCCGCGGCTCAGCCGGTAGCCGGTGTGCGTCTCGATGCGCTTGAGCCGGTGGTAGAGCGTCGCTCGGTGGACGCACAGCAGCTCGGCGGTGCTCCGGACGTCGCCCGCGTGGTCGAAGTACGCCTCGAGCGTCTCGATCAGCACGCCGTGCGGATCGTGCCGCTCCAGTGCGGCCAGCGCGGGCACCTGCGACGCGAGCAGGAGGTCGTCGACGGGGAGCTTGAGCAGCACCTCGTACGGGCCCAGCTCGCCCCACCGGGCCACCGGGCCGATCGCGGGGACGAGCAGGGCGGCACGGGCGGCCAGGAACGCGTGCCGGTGGGAGTCCACCACGGACTCGAGCTCCTCGACGGCGGAGCCGACGCCGATCACCACCTGCGCCCCGTCCCCGGCCAGCGACCGGAACCGGGCGAGGATCCGGTCGCTGATGGGGTCGACCGGCACCTCGCCCGGCCGTACGGAGTGGAGGATCCACGCTCTCGACCGATTCGCCACGGTGAGGGCGACGTCGTCGCCGGCGCGCACACCCTCCTCGACGGCGGACTCGAGCGCGACGGCCGACGCGTCGTCGCCACCCTCGACCTGGACGCCCATGACGCGGAACGACGTCCGGCGCTCGGGAAACAGGTTCTCCGCACGCAGGTCCTCGGCAGCCTGGACGCGGGCCGCACGGTCGGAGGAGACCAGCTCCCGCAGGATCGCCTCGTGGCGCGCCTGGGAACGCTCGTGCAGGATCAGCCGCCGGTAGAGCACGACCCCGGCCCTCGCGGCGGCGTCCTCGGTCGAGGCGATCTGGTCCGGGGCGAGCGTGGCAGCGGTGTCGATCAGCCACAGGTAGCCCAGCAGAAGACCGTTGCAGCGCACCGGAGCGCACAGCCTGGGCAGTGAGTTCTCGGCCGGGATGACCACGTGTCCCGGCCGCGTCCAGGTCGCGATGCCGTGCCCGAGCACCTCCTCGGTGAGGTCGGGGCTCACCGACCTGTTGAGGACCGAGGTCACCCGTACCGGGTCCTCGTCCCCGAAATGTCGGCTCGCGGCCAGCAGGCGGATTGCCGGATCGTCGATCGCGACCGAGCGCTGGAGCCGCTGGGCGAGCTCGTCGACGATCTCCTGCAGACCGTCGTCCGTCATCGGCGCGATCCTCCCGTCCACGTCGGCACGATCATCGTGCCGGTTCGTCCGAGGTCTCCTCCCGGGTCTCAGAACCCGGCCGCCACGCCCTCGCGGCGCGGTCCGGTACAGCCGTGCAGGACACCGTCATCGGAGCGCCAGCTCATCTGGTAGGTGCCCATGTGGTAGTCGTAGGCGGGCAACGGATTGAGCAGCACCCCCAGCCGGGCGAGGCCGTCGGCCACCCCGGGGCGCACCCGGCTCTCGATCGAGATCGTGTGATCGTCGGCGTAGGGCAGGCAGCGCGGCGCGTCGTCGGCGTCGTAGGGATCCATCCCGAAGTCGAGGATGTTGGACAGCACCTGCGGCACGGTGCAGTACACGTTGCCCGGCGACCCGAGCGCGAGCCACGGGGTCCCCTCGCGCAGCACCATCGTGTTGGACAGGACCGAGCGCAGACG